>NZ_CALFCW010000030.1:0-742174 GCF_937950555.1 uncultured Pigmentiphaga sp.
CCCCTGCTCGATTCGGCCGGTCGGCTTATCGGCATCAACACGGCGATCTACAGCCCCTCCGGCGCCTCGGCCGGGATCGGTTTTGCCGTGCCGGTGGACACCGTCATGCGGGTAGTGCCGCAACTCATCAAGACCGGCAAATACATCCGCCCGGCGCTTGGCATCGAGGTGGACGAACAGCTCAATCAGCGCCTGCTTGCGCTGACGGGAAGCAAGGGCGTGTTCGTGCTGCGTGTCACCCCCGGCTCGGCAGCGCACAAAGCCGGGCTCGCTGGGGTCGAGATTACCCCACAAGGCATCGTGCCCGGCGACCGCATCGTTCGCATCGACGGCACGGCGATCGACGATGTGGCCAAGCTGCTCGCCCGGCTCGACGACAGGAAGGTCGGCGATGTCGTAGTCTTGTCCGTGGAGCGGGCCGGCAAATCGCGAGAGGTGCAGGTGGAGTTGCAGCCCGGGATTTGATTCAGTTGAATCTCTGGTTCATGCGGCGTTGAGCAGCCAAGCGGCTTCAGCCTCACGCCGTGTGACCAGTCCCGGCAGTACTTTTCCACCGCTATAGACCCATCGCCGCAGTTCCTGCCCAGCAGAAGACCAGTCCCGCTGGTTAATGCGCCGTCGCAGCGTCGACGTCTGCAACCGCCCCGCGCCAAGGTTGAACGTGAAGTCAACGATGGCCGCGAGCCGCGCCTCCGGCTCAGTGGCCAGTACCGGGCAGTAGCGCAGCGTCGCCGTCAGTGCCGTCTGCAGATCGCGCGCCAGATAGACCTCGGCTTCTGCCTCCGTGATCGGCGGATGCTTGGGGTCGCAGAGATGGCCGTAGCCGATCGTCGGATATCCTGCCGAGCAGATGTACGGATAGGCCCGGTTGGGATCGTGCTTTGGAACGCGGTGAAAGCCCTCGAAGCGCTTTGCAAGCTCAATGGCTTGGGGCGGCACGCGGATCACACGTTCGTCCGACCGCCCCATCACCGCAGCCCCTTTTCCAGGGTGCGATTCAGGAACCTGTAGTTCAGGATGCCTGCGAGCAAGGCCTGATCTGCCTCCGACCAAGCTGCGAGCAACGCTGGCCCGAACCCCACGCCCGACTGCACCGAGCCGACGAAGGTCGAGAGTTTCACCCCGGCATACATCAGCACGAAGAGGTAGGTGACCACGGGCCTGACCGTGGTGGACAGCGCATCGGCCCACTTCACGCCCGAGGTTCGGCCCTGCGCCGCCACCGCCTCGCGCAAGGTCTCGAGGGCCCCCACGTTCCAGGCGGCATCGGCCCCGGCGCCGATCTCGGTCATCCGCTGGGCGCCGCGCAGCTTCTCGAACGCAAGCAGCCGGTCCTGCATGGCGAGTTCATGGCTGCGCTCGCCCTTGCGGTCCAGCCACTTGAGGATCTCCGGCGCGAGACGGAAGGCCCCGCCGAGGAGGCCGCCGAGCAAGGTCTCGATCATTGGCCACCTCCCAGCGGCACAAGGACCAGTGGTACCAGGCCGAACACCCGCCCATCATCAGCCGCGAATTGTGGGACAGCGTCCACGCGATCCTGGAGACGAATGGCCGAGTGCGGGGCAACACGACGCGGGCAAAGGTTCCCTATCTGCTCAAGGGCATCGTGTTCGGCAACGACGGTCGCGCACTGTCGCCGTGGCACACCACCAAGAAGAATGGCCGTCGCTACCGCTACTACGTGCCCCAGCGCGACGCCAAGGAACACGCGGGTGCCTCGGGTCTGCCGCGATTGCCCGCCTCAGAACTTGAGTCGGCGGTGCTCGACCAACTGCGTGCCATCCTGCGTGCCCCGAATCTGCTCGGCGACATGCTGCCGCAAGCGATCAAGCTCGACCCAACGCTGGACGAGGCCAAGATCACCGTGGCCATGACCCGACTCGACGCGATTTGGGATCAACTGTTCCCGGCGGAGCAGACCCGGATCGTGAAATTGCTGGTCGAGAAGGTGATCGTGTCGCCCAATGACCTCGAGGTGCGATTGCGCGCCAACGGCATCGAGCGGCTGGTGCTTGAACTGCGTCCCGAGCCGGTCGAGCAACAAGCGGAGGCGTTGGCATGAGCGACATCCGCATCCAGAAAACTGGCGAGCCGGACATCGTTGAGGCGAGTGATGGCCGGCTAACTCTGTCTGTGCCGATCCAGATCAAGCGGCGCAGCGGCCGCAAGCTGGTCACCCTCCCGAACGGTGAGACTGCACCGGTCAGACCATGGGACGTGGCACCGACCTCCATTCAATTGGCGCTGGCCAGGGGTCACCGCTGGCTGGCGATGCTGGAATCGGGGGAAGCGAAGTCCTTGAAGGAAATCGCCACGCGGGAGGGGATCGACAACAGCTACGTCAGCCGGATGGTCAACCTGACCACGCTGGCACCCGACATCGTGGCGGCCATCCTGGACGACGAATTGCCGAACCACGTCACGCTGTTTGATCTGGCGGTTGATCCGCCAGCGCTGTGGGATGAGCAGCGGGAGAGAGTCGGACTCTGAGGTGGAGACACCACCTCAGCTCAACATGCCTTTGAGATCCTTGAGCATCAGGAACAGATGGTACGGATCAGTCGGGCTGGGCTCGAATTCCCACGATTCGTACCACTGCCGTGCTGCGTCGTCCTTGGCATGGACCAACAGGCAGCGGATACCCGCAATGTCGGCGGCCTGTGCGGTGCGCAGCAGTGCATCCTTGAGCAAGGCCTGGCCCAGACCTTTACGCTGATGCTCCTTGTCCACGGCGAGCCGGGCCAGGATCATGACCGGCACCGGGTGGCGCGCCAGCCCCTTCATCACTCTCGACGGCGTGGCTTCCGGATCGACGCTACCAACGGCTAGGCTGTAGAAGCCGACCACCACGTCACCCTGGCAGCAGACATAGGTCTGCGCGCTGTTGGCCTTCTGGTTGACGAGCGCGTAGCGCTGCAGGAACTGGTTCAGCGCGGCCTGGCCGCAGTCGAACGCATCGACCTGATCCGTTGCAGCCAGCTTGCGAACGGGCGAGTAGTCATTGCTCAATCCAGCACCCCAGGTTCACGCAGCAACTTCTTCAGACGCGGCTTGCTTTGCACCGGGCGGTCCAGCGCCTCCTGGAAGGCCTGCCACTGTGTGTCGTCCAGCACGAACTGGCGACGATCCGCCAGCGTCTGCGCGGCCGCCGTCACGCCCGCGTCGAGCAGGAACTCGCTGACGTTCTTGTGGCAGGCGCGTGCGGCTTCTTGAAGCAGCTGCTTGACCGGCGTGCTGGCACGAACGTCAATGCGTTCGGTCTTGGAAAGATTCAGGGTGCTCATGGTGCCCCTCCGGACTGATATTGGATTCCTTTATTGTACTCGTCCGGACATTGTCCTGACAAGAGGTTCCTTATCTTAGCCACCATCCAAGCACGTACTTTCGCGTTGCGACATGTCGGTAGTTCTCGATAACTACCGACGAAACGCACCCGCAGCGTGTCCTTCGCCCCCCGATGCTGCAATCCAACCGCTTGATTCGTCCGCGCGTAACCCTTTGATCTGTATGGCGCTGACTTGTGGCCCTTGCGGACTTCGGGCAACTTTCAGGGAGCGAGGTCGGAGCGAGGAATGGCTAAGAGAGAGTGGAATGTGGCCCGGAACGGGCTGGGAGGCTGACCGGCGAAGTCCGCAGGCTTCCGCAGGAGCCCCCAACAACACGCGGGAACCGGCGCGATCGGGCAAGAAAAAACCCCAACCGAGAGCGGTTGGGGTTTCATTATTGGTGGAGCCGGCGGGAATTGAACCCGCGTCCGGAAGCCCTCTACAGACAGTTCTACATGTGTAGTCGATTTATTTGGATTTAACCGCGGGCTTAGCCAACCGACAGGCCGGCACGCGGCGATTCACGTAGTTTAAGCATGAACCGTGTGACCCCAGTCCATGCCGAGTCCTTGTCAATGACGCTGCTGCGGTTCAGGATGCAGGCTGCTTCGGGGAGTATGGCCCTAGGCAGGGATCCTTAGGAAGGTTGCCCTTCCTCCGCCCGACCCAAGGACAGATCGGTGCAGCGGCTCACCGTTTAAGCGGCGAGAGCGAAACGCTCGTCGTTGGCGTTTATTTGATTTCCAGTGGTTTTACGAGCTTACTGGTGCTCGACATGCCCTGTGCTGCTTCGTGACCCCCGTCGAAACCGGTACGGCCCCGTATGGAGGATTGTAGCCCATATGGGGGCCGAAGCCCCGCTTTCAAGAGGGTTTTCTTTCTCGGGGGGCTGGGATGTGGCGACGGTTCGGCCGCACGTCTTATACCGGCGACAGCCGGCGGATGACGGGCAGCAGTTCGGGCACCGAACCTACCACGGCATCGGCCCCCCAGGCCTCGGGCGGCGCGAGGTCTCCGCAGTACCCATAGGCGGTGGCGATGGTTTTCATGCCTGCCGCTTTGCCGGCCACGATGTCCCGCTGGTCATCGCCTATGTAGAGGCAACGCTCGGGCGCCACGCCGGCCAGCCGGGCGGCATGCAGCAACGGCTCGGGGTGCGGTTTGGAATAGGGGGTCGTGTCGCCGCAGACGACGACGCGGCTATGTTGTTCGAGCGCGAGGTGGCGGACCAGCGGCTTGGTAAAGCGCGTCGCTTTGTTGGTGACGATGCCCCAGGACCATCCTCCGTCCATGAGATCGGCCAGTAGCTTTTCCACGCCTGGGAAGAGGACGGTATGGACGGCAATGTTGGCCGCGTAGTCGTCGAGAAACTGCTGCTTGGCCTCCTCGTATCCGGGGGATGCGGGCGTGAGGCCCAGCGCGACGCGGAGCAGTCCGCGGGCACCTTGCGAGGCAATGGGACGCAGCTGCTCGTACGGCAGCGGCGGCTGGCCGCGGCGGAGCCGCTGCTGGTTGGCTGCGGCGGCCAGGTCGGGGGCGGTGTCGGCCAGTGTGCCGTCGAAGTCGAAAAGGACGAGCGGTTTCATGAGCGGATCATCGCCACCAAGTAGTTCACGCTAGTGTCGTTGCTCAGTTTGTAGGTCTTGGTCAGGGGGTTGTATTCCAGGCCCTTGATCGCCAGAGCTTCGAGGCCGGCGCGGCGGGCAGCACCAATCAGTTCGCTCGGTTTGATGAAATGGTCGTAGCTGTGCGTTCCCCGCGGAACGAGGCCCAGCACATATTCCGCACCGAGAATCGCAAATGCAAATGATTTGAGATTGCGGTTCAGCGTGGAGAAAAACACGTGGCCGCTCGGTTTGACCAAACTGGCGCAGGCATGAATGACCGATTCCGGATCCGGCACGTGTTCCAGCAATTCCATGCAGGTCACGATATCGAAAGACCCGGGCTGCTCGGCTGCCAGCTGCTCCACGCTGATATTCCTGTAATCCACTTTCACGCCCGTTTCCAGGCTGTGGAGTTTGGCGACCTTCAGCGATCTTTCCGCGAGGTCGATGCCGGTGACGGTTGCGCCCCGGGCAGCCATGCTTTCGGCCAATATGCCGCCGCCGCATCCGACGTCGAGTATGGTTTTGTTACCAAGTCCGTGCGCAGTTTGGCTGATCCACTCCAGGCGCAGTGGATTAATGGCATGGAGGGGCTTGAATTCGCTTTCGGGATCCCACCAGCGCGAAGCCAACGCGCTGAATTTCGCCAGCTCGGCTGCATCGGCATTGACGGTTTGAGAGTCGTGGGCGGTAGTCGTCATGACAGGCTCCAATGAAAAAACCCCGCAGTCACTTACCTGCGGGGTTTCGAGCCAGCGGCTGTCACCGCTGGAAACCGGCTGGAATACCAGGCGGGTGCTGCTTATCGAGTGCGCGTACCAACCACTTCGACTTCCACGCGGCGGTTCTTCGCGCGGCCGGCGGCAGTCTTGTTGTCGGCGATGGGCTGCTTCTCACCCTTGCCTTCCGTGTAGATACGGTTGGCTTCGATGCCCTTGCTGACCAGGTAAGCCTTGACGGCTTCGGCACGGCGGACCGACAGGCGTTGGTTGTAGGCCTCGGAACCGATGGAGTCGGTGTGGCCGACGGCGATCACGACTTCGAGGTTGATGCCGCGGATTTGGTTGACCAGCTCGTCCAGCTTCGCCTTGGCTTCAGGCTTGACCACAGCCTTGTCGAAATCGAAGAAGGCGTCAGCCGAGTAGGTCACCTTTTCGCTGACCGGGACCGGAGCGGGGGCGGGCTTAGGAGCGGGAGGAGCCGGACGGGGAGCCGGGGCCGGGGCCGGAGCAGCGACCTTCAGCGCGCCATCGCAGGACGGATCGGCCGTGGCGGGGGTCCAGAACCCGTTGCGCCAGCACAGGCCGGTGGAGTTCTTCACTTGCACGCCGAAGGCGGAACGCCAGTTGTCGTTTGCTTTGCCGGTTTGTGCGGAGGCCACGCCCGAGGCCGATACGGCAGCGAAGGCGAGCGCCAGAGAGATTCCAATTTTGGAGCGTTTGTTCATGTTTCTCCTCTTAGCTTGAAATGAAACTCGCAGCGAACCCCCGCCGCAAACATGGATATACAGGTCCAGTATAGCATTGCGGTAGTTCAGCCATGCCACTTACTCCTGGGATAAGTAAGTGTTTGTGCCAGAAATCACACTGGATGCGCGCATGCGCCACTGCGATATCCGCGACATTATCCGTTCGAGTTCGCTTTTTGATGGCGATTTTGTTGCTTGTAGTTTTTTCGCAACTGAGTGACCATTCACCCAAACCTCTTCCACGTCCTCGCGGCCGGCCGCATATACGACGTGGGAAATTGGATCAAATACCGGCGCAAGCCGCGCCGTGTCAAGCCGGATCGCGACCAGGTCCGCGTACTTGCCGACCGCGATGGAGCCGATCTCCGCATCCCATCCCAGGGCTTTGGCACCGCCCAGCGTGGCCGCATGAAGGGTCCGGTGCGCCGGCATCGCGCTGGCATCGCCGCTCGCGCCTTTGGCCAGGATTGCCGCCAGGCGCAATTCCGAGAGCATGTCGAGGCGGTTATTGCTGGCCGCCCCGTCCGTCCCGATGCCTATGTTCACCCCGGCCGCGTCCAATTGCGCCAGCGGCGCCATGCCGCTGGCCAGCTTCAGGTTAGAGGCGGGGCAATGTGCCACGCTGACGCCGTGGCTGGCCAGCAGCTGGATGTCGCCCGCGTCGAGGTGGACGCCGTGGACGGCTATCAGCCGCGGGGAGAGCACTCCCAGCTGCGCCAACCGCTCTGTCGGGCGCATCCCGAGCCGGGCCACAGCGTCCTCGACTTCCTGGCGCGTTTCGTGCAGATGCATGGCAATGACCAGGTCGGCTTCCTCGGCGAGCGCTGCAAGGCGCTTGAGCATGTCGTCGCCCACGGTGTAGGGGGCGTGCGGCGCCAGCATGAAGCGCAGGGAGGCTTCATCCCGATATTGCTCGCGCGCGGCCAGCGCCTTGGCCAGCATGTCCTCGGCGGGAGGGGCGCCGGGCACCTCGAGCACCGCTCCGCCCACGGCGGCGCGTATGCCGACCGAGAGCGCCGCGCGCGCGACTTCTTCCGGATAGAAATACATGTCGGCGCAGCAGGTCGTGCCTCCCGCGAGCATTTCCGCGAAGGCGAGCACGCTGCCCTCATAGACGAACTCGGGGGACATCAGCTTGCTTTCCAGCGGCCAGATGCGTTCCCGGAGCCAGGCCATGAGGGGCATGTCGTCCCCGGCGCCGCGCAGCAGGCTCATGGCGGCATGGGTGTGGAGATTGACGAATCCTGGCAGGAGCGCGCAACCGGGCAGCGGCCGGGCCTCGGCGCCTGGGTGGAGCGCCAGCAGCTGCTCGTGCGGGGCGATGTCCAGGATCCTGCCGGCGCGCACGGCGACGCCGTGTCCGGCGAGCGCCGTCTGGGCCGGTTCGACGGGGATGACCCAATCGGGCAGCAATAACGTGACGGGTTCCATGCAGCAGTGAGGGGGACGGGGCGTTTATTACAGCATGGGTCGGGGCGGGTGCTAAACTCTTTAGCTTCGTCCGACGCTCGTTCGCGGGGGAATTTCCCCCTGGGATCCAGGCTGCCGTCCGGTTATTCGCCGCCCGCCGGCCGACCGGGTCTCAGCGGTACGGGGCGCGAAAACACTTCTTGATGCAGCTTGCCCATGGATTCCTTCGCCAAGGAAACACTACCGATCTCTCTCGAAGAAGAGATGCGTCGCAGCTACCTCGATTACGCCATGAGCGTAATCGTGGGACGCGCGCTTCCCGATGTGCGGGACGGTCTGAAGCCCGTGCACCGGCGCGTGCTCTACGCGATGCACGAACTGAACAACGACTGGAATCGACCCTACAAGAAGTCGGCCCGCATCGTCGGGGACGTCATCGGTAAATACCACCCCCACGGTGACCAGGCGGTGTACGACACCATCGTCCGCATGGCCCAGCCGTTCTCGCTGCGCTACATGCTGGTGGACGGTCAGGGCAACTTCGGCTCGGTGGACGGCGATGGCGCGGCGGCCATGCGCTATACCGAGGTCCGCCTGTCCAAGATCGCCCATGAGCTGCTGGCCGACATCGACCAGGAAACCGTCGATTTCGGACCCAACTACGATGGCAGCGAGAAAGAGCCCTTGCTGCTGCCGACCCGCCTGCCCAACCTTTTGGTCAACGGCAGCTCTGGCATTGCCGTGGGCATGGCCACCAACATCCCTCCGCATAACCTGGCGGAAGTGGTGGACGGCTGCCTGTATTGCCTGCGCAATCCGGCCTGCACCGTCGACGAGCTGATCGAAATCATTCCCGCGCCCGATTTCCCCACCGGCGGCATCATCTACGGCATATCCGGGGTTCGCGAAGGTTATCGCACCGGCCGCGGCCGCGTGGTCATGCGCGCCAAGACCCATTTCGAGGACATCGAAAAGGGCGGGCGGCAGGCGATCGTGATCGACGAGATCCCCTACCAGGTGAACAAGCGCTCGCTGCTCGAGCGCATCGCCGAGCTCGTCAACGAGAAGAAGATCGAGGGCATCTCCGACATCCGCGACGAGTCCGACAAGGAAGGCATGCGCGTGGTGATCGAGCTCAAGCGCGGCGAAGTGCCCGAGGTCGTGCTCAACAACCTGTACAAGAACACGCAGCTCCAGGACACCTTCGGGATGAACCTGGTGGCATTGGTCGACGGCCAGCCCCGCCTGCTCAACCTCAAGCAGATGGTGGAGCATTTCCTGTCGCACCGTCGCGAGGTCGTGACCCGGCGCACGGTATTCCAGTTACGCAAGGCCCGCGAACGCGGCCACGTGCTGGAAGGGCTCGCGGTGGCGCTGGCCAACATCGACGAATTCATCGCCATCATCAAGGCTGCCCCGACGCCTCCCATCGCCCGCCAGGAGCTGATGGCGCGTTCGTGGGACTCCTCGCTCGTGCGCGAAATGCTCACCCGCGCCGCAGCCGACACGCCGGGAGGGCGCGACGCCTACCGCCCCGACGGGCTGCCCGCGAATTACGGCATGCAGGACGACGGGCTCTATCGCCTCAGCGACGTCCAGGCCCAGGAAATCCTGAACATGCGGCTGCAGCGCCTGACCGGCCTGGAGCAGGACAAGATCGTCGGCGAGTACAAGGATGTCATGGCCAATATTGCCGACCTGCTCGACATTCTTGCCAAGCCCGAGCGCGTCACGGCCATCATTGCCGACGAGCTGACGGCGTTGAAGGCGGAATTCGGCACCGATGCCAAGGACACGCGCCGCTCGCACATCGAGCTGAATGCGACCGAGCTCGAGACCGAAGACCTGATCACCCCCACCGACATGGTGGTCACGCTGTCGCACGCTGGCTACATCAAGAGCCAGCCGCTGTCGGAATACCGGGCGCAGAAGCGCGGCGGGCGCGGCAAGCAGGCGACGGCGACGAAGGAAGACGACTGGATCGACCAGCTCTTCATCGCCAACACGCACGATTCCATCCTTTGCTTCAGCAACCGCGGCAGGGTCTACTGGCTCAAGGTCTGGGAGGTGCCGCAAGGCACGCGCAATTCCCGCGGCAAGCCCATCGTGAACATGTTCCCGCTTTCCGAGGGCGAGAAAATCACCGTGGTGCTGACCGTCAAGTCGTACAGCGAGGATCACTACGTCTTCATGGCCACCGCCAAAGGCACGGTGAAGAAGACGCCGTTGTCGGAGTTCTCCAATCCGCGCAAGGCCGGCATCATCGCCGTCGACCTGGACGAGGGCGATTACCTGATCGGCGCCTCGCTCACCGACGGCAAGCATGACGTGATGCTGTTCTCGGATGCGGGCAAGGCGGTGCGCTTCGACGAAAACGACGTGCGGCCCATGGGGCGCACGGCGCGCGGGGTGCGCGGGATGATGCTGGAAGAGTCGCACAGCGTCATCGCGCTGCTGGTGGCCGAGAACGAGACGCAAAGCGTGTTGACCGCCACCGAGAACGGCTATGGCAAGCGCACGCCGATCAGCGAATACACGCGCCACGGCCGCGGAACCAAGGGCATGATCGCCATCCAGACGACCGAGCGCAATGGCAAGGTCGTCGGGGCGGTGCTGGTCGATCCTACCGACGAAATCATGCTCATCACCACGGGCGGCGTGCTGGTGCGCACCCGCGTGAGCGAGATCCGCGAAATGGGGCGGGCGACGCAAGGCGTGACGCTGATCAACATCGACGAAGGCACCCGTTTGTCGGGCGTCCAGCGCGTGGTGGAATCTGATACCGAAGAGCAGGAGAACGGCGCCGACACTGGAGCTCCGCCTTCCAATGAGGCTGAATGAGGCAGCAGCCATGACTCGACCCTATAACTTCTCGGCCGGTCCGGCCGTTCTTCCCGAGCCCGTACTGCGGCAGGCTGCGGCCGAAATGCTGGACTGGCGCGGCAGCGGGATGTCCGTGATGGAGATGAGCCATCGCGGCAAGCAGTTCGAGCAGATTTGCGACGAGGCCGAGGCCGACTTGCGCGAGCTGCTGTCGGTTCCAGACGATTACGCCGTCCTTTTCCTGCAAGGGGGAGGCATAGGCGAGAACGCCATCGTTCCGCTCAACCTGATCGGGCGTCGCCAAGCCCATGCGGCCGACTACGTGGTCAACGGGTCGTGGTCGACGAAGTCTTTCAAGGAAGCCCTTCGGTACGGCGATGTGGCCATGGCGGCAAGCGCCGAAGGCCCGGCGGTGCTGGACGGCGTGGAGCAGGGGCCGTGGACCTACATGCCCGATCCGGCGTCTTGGCGGGTGCGCCCACAGGCGAGCTACGTCCACCTGTGCAGCAACGAGACCATAGGCGGCGTCGAGTTCATGGATTGGCCCGACCTCGCCGCGCTCGGGGCTCCCGAGGCCGTCCTGACCGTGGACGCCTCGTCGCACATCCTGTCGCGGCCGATGGATGTACGCCGCGCGGGGCTCATCTATGCCGGTGCGCAGAAGAACATCGGCCCGGCCGGGTTGACCATCGTCATCGTCCGCAAGGACCTGCTGGGCCATGCGCTGCCCATCTGTCCCTCGGCATTCGATTACGCGATCGTCGCGAAAGAACGCTCGCGGTTCAATACGCCGCCGACGTATGCGATCTACATCGCCGGGCTGGTGTTCAAGTGGCTCAAGGAGCAGGGCGGCGTGGCCGAGATGGAAAAGCTCAATGTGGCCAAGGCCAAGCTGCTCTACGACTACCTGGACGGCACGGACTTCTATCGCAACACGGTGCACCGGCCGGTGCGGTCGCGCATGAACGTGCCGTTCATGTTGCACGACGACGCGCTGAACGCTCCTTTCCTGAAGGCCGCCGAAGAGGCGCGCCTGCTGCAACTCAAGGGGCACAAGAGCGTGGGCGGCATGCGCGCTTCCATTTACAACGCCATGCCCATCGAGGGCGTGCGCGCCCTGGTCGAGTTCATGAAGGAGTTCGAGCGCACCCATGGATGATCTGCAAAAGAAGTTGGCGCCGCTCCGCGAGCGTATCGACGCCATCGATGCGCAGATCCTGGACCTGTTGTCCGAGCGCGCCCGCACGGCGCAGGAAGTCGGACGGGCGAAGGAGCACCATGCCGGCGTCGTTTTCAGGCCCGAGCGCGAAGCGCAGGTCATCCGGCGGCTGCAGGAGCTGAACCGCGGTCCGCTGCCGGGCGAGGCCTTGTCGGCCATTTGGGGCGAGATCATGTCGGCCTGCCGGGCGCTGGAACAGCCGGCGCGGGTGGCCTACCTCGGCCCCCAGGGCACGTATTCCGAGCAGGCCATGCTGGCGCACTTCGGCCATGCGATCGAGCCCATTGCATGCGGCACGATCGACGAGGTCTTCCGCTCGGTCGAAACCCGCCGCGCCGATTTCGGCATCGTGCCGCTGGAAAACTCCAACGAAGGCGCCGTCAACCGGACGCTGGACCTGCTGCTCACTTCGCCGGTGAAGGTCATCGGCGAGCGCTCAGTGCCGGTCGTGCAGTGCCTCATGACCCGTAGCGGCACCTTGGACGGCGTGACCGTCATCCGGTCCCATCCGCAGTCGCTGGCGCAGTGCCAGGGCTGGCTATCCGACCATCATCCGGGCCTGGCCCGCGCCTCGGCCGCCAGCAACGCGGAGGCTGCCCGCCTCGCGTCCGAGGATCCGACCGTTGCCGCCATCGCGAGCGAGCAGGCGGCCAAGCGCTGGGGGCTCCAGATCGTCGCGGCCGGCATCCAGGATGATCCGCACAACCGCACGCGCTTTCTTGCCATTGGCCACCAGGAGACGTCGCCGTCCGGCCGCGACAAGACCAGCCTGATCTTGGCCGTGCCCAATGAGGCGGGGGCCGTCTATCGGATGCTGGCGCCGCTCGCCGAGAACGGCGTTTCGATGACGCGCTTCGAATCGCGGCCTGCCCGTACCGGGCAGTGGGAATACTACTTTTACGTCGACATCGAGGGGCACCGCCAAGATCCCCACGTCGCCAAGGCGCTGGATGCGCTGCAGGCTCGGGTGGCCTTTTTCAAGGTGCTCGGGTCATACCCCGTGTCGCCTTGAGCAGGGTGGCATCCATGTCGCCGGCCGTACCGGGAGACCGCAGCCCCTCGCCCTTGTTGCCGGTGCTGGCGGTGGTTGGAGTCGGGTTGATCGGTGGCTCCTTCGCCGCCGCGCTGCGGCGCGCCGGCCAGGTCGGCGAAGTCTGGGGCGTCGGCCGGCACGAATCTTCGCTCGACGACGCGCTCAAACTCGGCCTCGTGGACCGCGCGGTTTCGATTGAGCAGGCCGCGCGGGCCGATCTCGTCTTCTTGGCGGTGCCGGTGGGCGCCACCGGTGCGACGCTGGATGCGCTCGCGCCGCATCTGGGCGAACGAACCGTCGTGACCGATGCGGGCAGTACCAAGATGGACGTGATTCGCGCGGCCCGCGCGTCACTCGGCAGCCGCATCGGCCAATTCGTGCCCGGTCATCCTATCGCTGGCAGCGAGCGTAGCGGCCCCTCGGCAGCGTTCCCCGAGCTATATGATGGCCGGACGGTGATCCTCACCCCCTTGCCCGAGAATCCGCGCCCGGCCGTTGCGCTGGTCGAGCAGGCCTGGGGGTACTGCGGCGCGCTGGTGCGTATCATGTCGGCCGATGAACACGACACCGTGCTGGCCTCGGTCAGCCACGTTCCGCACTTGCTGGCCTTCGCGTACATGGCGCAAGTGCTGGCCGCATCCGATGCGGCGCTGCGGCTGGACCTGGCGGGAAGCGGGTTCCGCGATTTCACACGCATCGCGGGCGGGTCGCCTGCCATGTGGCGCGACATTTTCCTCGCGAACCGCGATGCGATGATCCGGGAGACCGCCGCCGTGCGGCGGGCGCTGGACGAGTTCGAGGCCGCGATGCTCCGCAACGACGGCGCGGCCCTCGAGGCCATGCTGCGCGATGTGTCCGAGGCGAGGCGCTCGTGGCGGGCCGCCCAGCCCGAATCTCAAGACATGACGGAATGAGTGCATGACCGACGCTTCCCACCCAACGCCTTACCTTGACTTGGCCCCTGTCCGCAACGCGCGGGGCACGGTGAGCCTGCCCGGTTCCAAGAGTATTTCCAACCGGGTATTGCTGTTGGCGGCGCTGGCCGAAGGGAGGACCCGGGTCACGGGCCTCCTCGATTCGGACGACACGCGGGTCATGTTGGCGGCGCTGCGCACGCTGGGGGTGAACATTACCCAAGGCGAGCGCCCCGATGAGGTGCTGGTCGAAGGATGCGGACGTTTTCACGTGGGGCGTGCCGACCTCTTCATGGGTAACGCCGGAACGGCGATCCGTCCGCTGACGGCGGCTTTGGCGATGATGGGCGGGCATTACCTGCTGCACGGCGTGCCGCGCATGCACGAGCGCCCGATCGGCGACCTGGTCGATGCGCTGCGCATGCTGGGCGCTTGCGTGGCCTACCAGGGAAAGGAAGGGTATCCGCCGCTTTCGATAGGCTGGGGCGAGCTGAATCTGTCGCGTCCGGTCAAAGTCAATGGTTCGGTTTCGAGCCAGTTCCTGACGGCGCTGCTGCTGGCCGCCCCGTTGGCGACCCGTAGCGCAGGCCGGGATTTCGTCATCCAGGTCGAGGGCGAACTCATCTCCAAGCCTTATGTGGACATGACCCTGAACCTGATGCGGCGTTTCGGCGTGACGGTCGAGCGGGACGGGTGGCAAAGGTTCGTCGTCCCTGCCTCCGCGGTTTACCGATCGCCCGGGCAGATGCTGGTGGAGGGGGATGCCTCTTCCGCTTCCTATTTCTTGGCGTTGGGCGCCATCGGGGGCGGGCCGGTGCGGGTGACGGGCGTAGGCCGGGACAGCATCCAGGGAGACGTAGCGTTCGCCCACACGCTGGAGGCGATGGGGGCGCAGGTCGAGATGGGCGCCGATTGGATCGAGACGCGGGGTGTCAAGGTCGCCGAAGGCGGGCGCTTGAAAGCGTTCGATGCCGATTTCAATTTGATTCCCGATGCTGCCATGACGGCCGCGGTGCTCGCCCTTTATGCGGACGGGCCTTGCAGGCTGCGCAACATCGCCAGCTGGCGCGTCAAGGAAACCGACCGCATCCATGCCATGGAGACCGAGCTCTCCAAGCTCGGCGCGACGGTGCAGTCCACGCCGGACAGCCTGACGGTCACGCCGCCCGCGTCGTGGCGGCCTGCCGAGATCGGTACCTGGGACGACCACCGGATGGCCATGTGCTTCTCGCTGGCCGCGTTCGGGCCGGTTGCCGTCCGCATCTTGGACCCGGGTTGCGTCAGCAAGACTTTTCCGACCTATTTCGACGTCTACGCCGGATTGGTGGAGGCCTGAGCTTGACCGGCCGCGGGCGTCGGCACGGAGGTGGGGGAGGCGTGGCGTCGCTCCCAGAATTTGTCGAAGAAAAAATGCGCGACCGTATTGACCGCGGGTTCGACAAAGGTCACCGCGCCGCTGATGGCGACGCTGCCGGTGATAATGTAGGCCACGCTGAAGGAGGTGACGAGGTGCAGGCCGCCGAAAGCCAGGGTCTTGGCCATTGCCGCGTTCCTTTTTGTTGATGAGAATGGTTCGTATTTTGATTGCTGTGGTCTAAATACGCCAGTTGATCGATTTAAAACTATTGATAGGTTTTTTGAATGACGGCCAAGACGGTTCCCGTAATCGCCATTGACGGCCCTACCGCTTCCGGCAAGGGGACCGTTGCTGCGCGGGTTGCCGCGCACCTGGGGTGGCACATGCTCGACAGCGGGGCGTTGTACCGGCTCACGGCCCTGGCCTGCCTGGAACAGGGCGTGTCGCCCGCCGACGTGGAAGGGGCTGCCCGGGTGGCGGCGGAGCTGGACGTGTGCTTCGGTGCCACAGGCGTGAGCCTGGCGGGGCGAAATGTGAGCGAGGACATCCGTCGCGAGGAGGTGGGCAATCTCGCCTCCCAGGTCGCCGCCCTGGCGCCGGTGCGGGCTGCGCTGCTCGACCGGCAGCGTGCTTTCCGGCAGCCTCCCGGGCTGGTGGCGGACGGGCGCGACATGGGAACCGTTGTGTTCCCGGACGCTGACCTCAAAATATTCCTAGTAGCGAGCGTGGAGGCGCGGGCCGAGCGACGCTATAAACAGTTGATCGAAAAGGGGTTTTCGGCTAACCTCTTAACCCTTTTGCGTGATTTGGAAGCGCGCGATGCACGCGATACGCAACGGGCCACGGCGCCTTTGGCCGCGGCGCCGGATGCGTTGGTGCTGGACTCCTCCCACTTATCGATTGACGAGACGGTGGCGCAGGTTCTTGCGTGGTGGCAGGAGCGCGCATCCTTGGCTGGCGCCTGAAGGCGCTGCCAGAACGTGTAGGCCCTCAGCTATGAGGTTTTGCAACTCCACCGATTGGTGCGGTGTCAGGTCGAATGTCTCGGCCGCCCCCATGAGGTGCGTAACCCGGTAACACATACATGTCTTCGGTTTCCCAAAATCTTGCCGGCGAAGAAAGCTTTGCCGCCCTGTTCGAAGAAAGCATCAAGCGCCAGGAGATGAAATCCGGCGAAGTCATCACCGCCGAGGTGGTGCGCATCGACCATAACTATGTCGTGGTCAATGCCGGCCTGAAGTCCGAGGCCTTGATCCCCATCGAGGAGTTCCTCGACGACAAGGGCGAGCTCGAGGTTTCCGAAGGCGATTTCGTTTCGGTCGCCATTGATGCGCTCGAGAACGGTTACGGCGACACCGTGCTGTCCCGCGACCGCGCCAAGCGCCTGGCGGCATGGCTGCAGCTCGAGAAGGCCCTGGAGTCCGGCGAGCTCGTCACCGGCACCATCACCGGCAAGGTCAAGGGTGGCCTGACTGTCATGACCAACGGCATCCGCGCCTTCTTGCCCGGCTCGCTGGTCGACCTGCGTCCCGTCAAGGACACCACCCCGTACGAAGGCAAGACCCTCGAATTCAAGGTCATCAAGCTCGACCGCAAGCGCAACAACGTCGTGCTGTCGCGCCGCGCCGTGCTCGAGGCCAACATGGGCGAGGAGCGCCAGAAGCTGCTCGAGACCCTGCACGAAGGTGCCATCGTCAACGGCATCGTCAAGAACATCACCGACTACGGTGCGTTCGTCGACCTCGGCGGCATCGATGGCCTGCTGCACATCACCGACCTCGCATGGCGCCGCGTGCGCCACCCGTCGGAGGTCCTGTCCGTCGGCCAGGAAATCCAGGCCAAGGTCCTCAAGTTCGACCAGGAAAAGAACCGCGTCTCGCTGGGCGTCAAGCAGCTGGGCGAAGATCCGTGGGTCGGCCTGGCTCGCCGCTATCCGCAAGGCACCCGCCTGTTCGGCAAGGTGACCAACCTGACCGACTACGGTGCGTTCGTCGAGGTGGAAGCCGGCATCGAAGGCTTGGTCCACGTATCCGAGATGGACTGGACCAACAAGAACGTGGATCCCAAGAAGGTCGTCACCCTGGGCGACGAAGTGGAAGTCATGGTGCTCGAGATCGACGAGGATCGTCGCCGCATCTCGCTGGGCATGAAGCAGTGCCGTCCCAACCCGTGGGAAGAGTTCGCGATCAACCACAAGCGCGGCGACAAGGTCCGCGGTGCCATCAAGTCGATCACCGACTTCGGCGTGTTCGTGGGCCTGCCTGGCGGCATCGACGGCCTGGTGCACCTGTCCGACCTGTCGTGGAGCGAGCCCGGCGAAGAGGCCGTGCGCAACTTCAAGAAGGGCGACGAGGTCGAGGCCGTGGTGCTCGGCATCGATACCGAGAAAGAACGCATCTCGCTGGGCATCAAGCAGCTGGAAGGCGATCCGTTCAACAATTTCGTCGCTACCCATGACAAGGGCGCCATCGTCCAAGGTACGGTGAAGTCGGTCGAACCCAAGGGCGCGGTCGTGACCCTCTCGGTCGACGTCGAAGGCTACCTGCGCGCTTCCGAGATCTCCTCGGGCCGCGTGGAAGACGCTACCACCGTCCTGAACGCCGGCGACAACATCGAGGCGATGATCCTGAACATCGATCGCAAGACCCGCTCGATCCAACTGTCCATCAAGGCCAAGGACAACGCCGAGACGGCCGAGGCCATCCAGCGCATGTCCGACGCCAGCGCCTCTTCGGGTACCACCAACCTGGGCGCTCTGCTGAAGGCCAAGCTCGATCAGCGCGAAAACGGGTAATTTCCGCCCCTGTCGGCCGCGTCGCCGCTCCATGGGGCGGCGACGAGTGGCTGGCGGGCCCGGCCAGGCCTGGTAAGCCTGGAGTGCTCTGAGGCCCATGGGGGAACGGCGTTCTTTCGAGGGGGGCTTTGTTCTTTCGAAGCAAAGCCTTGTAGTTCGCGCCATTGGCAGTTCGCATGAGGTCCGAGAACTCCATGACGAAATCCGAGTTGATCGCCCGATTGGCCGCCCGGTATCCGCAGCTAGTCGCCAAAGATGCCGATTACGCCGTCAAGACCATTCTCGACGCTATGGCCCAATCCCTTTCGGAAGGGCAGCGAATCGAGATTCGCGGTTTCGGTAGTTTTTCGCTGTCCAAGCGTCCGCCGCGCATCGGGCGCAATCCCAAATCCGGAGAAAAGGTGCTCGTGCCCGAGAAACGGGTGCCGCATTTCAAGGCCGGCAAGGAATTGCGTGAGCGGGTAGACATCGCCGCTCAGGAGCCTTCCAGCCGTTGACCCAACCGGCCGTGCGGCCCGCAATGGAACCACCCCGCCTCGGCGGGGTTTTTCTTTGTCCGCATATCCATCCCCCCATGTGCGCGGGCGCGGTGCGGATTCCGGCCTGGGGCAGGCATGCGAGGTGCGCCGGGGATGGGCTCAATTACAATTCCAATTCCTCTGCCACCTGGAGTTTCGACATGCGATATCTCGTCTGGGCACTGCGGCTCGTGGTATTCGTGGTAGTCCTGCTGTTCGCGCTCAAGAATACCGACCGGGTGAATGTGTATTTCTTTGCCAATCACCTCATCAGCGAAGTGCCGTTGATCGTGGTCATGTTGGCGAGCTTCGTGGTAGGCGCCATCTTCGGCTTGTTGTTGACCGTGCCGGGCGTGCTTCGGCGGCGGCGCGAGATGGCTGCGCTCAAGCGAGAAGTCGAGCAGCTCAGGGCGGCCGGGCAGGGCGCTGCCTCGGCAGACGCCCCGCCGTCACCGGACGCGGTGCTCCCCTCGACTCCCTTGTAAGGCCGTTACGACGTGGATTTCGAACCCTGGTGGCTGATCGCCATCCCCTTGTTATTTGGATTGGGCTGGATCGCGGCTCGCGTAGATATCCGCCAGATGCTTTCCGAGCATCGCAGCGTGCCGGATTCTTATTTTCGCGGCCTCAATTTTCTGCTGAATGAACAGCACGACCGGGCCATCGATGCCTTCATCGAAGTCGCCAAGCTCGATCCGGAGACCATAGAGCTGCATTTTGCGCTCGGCAGTTTGTTTCGCCGCCGGGGCGAAATCGAACGCGCCATACGGGTGCACCAGAACCTGCTGCAGCGCGCCGACCTTCCGGACAACCAGCGGGAGCAAGCTTTGCACGAGCTGGCGCAAGACTATCTGCGCGCTGGCATGCTGGACCGCGCCGAGGCGGCTTTCGACCAACTCAAGGGCACGCGTTTTGCCCCCGATGCGTTGCGGGCGCTGATCCGCATCCACGAAACCGAGCGGGACTGGCCCCGTGCGATCCAGGCGGTCCAGGCCTTGCAGGGGTTGATCGACGAGCCCGTGCCGCAGGCTGTCCATTTCCACTGCGAGGCGGCGGCCGCCGCGATCGCATCGGGCGATCTCGAAGGTGCATATGCCGCGCTGGACGCCGCCACCCATGCGTCGATCCAGGCGGCGCGCGGTAGCGGCGATTCGCCGCACGTCCGCGTGTCGATGATGCGGGCCGACTTGGCCAAGCGGGAAGGGGATTTGCGCACGCAGCTGCTCCACTTGGAGTCGGTGCTTTCCTCCCATCCCGAATACGCCGGCCTGGTGGCCGAACCGTTCCTCGCGAACCACGAGGCGCGGGGGACGCTCAACGAAGGCTTGGAGAAACTCCAGGCGCACTACGCCCGCTATCCCTCGCTGGATTTGTTCAATGCCATTTTCCAGGCCTTGCGCCGCCAGCGCGGCTTGAACCAGGCATGGAATTTCGCGCGCGCCGCGCTCCAGCGCAATCCCTCGCTATTGGGGCTCGATCGCCTGCTGGAAGCCCAGGTGAGCGGCGAGAAGACGGCCCAAGCGGCGGCGGGGCAGCAGGCGGCGGCCAACGTCGTGACGCTCAACAATCCGCAGTCCGAGGCCGCATCGCCGTGGACGCCGGCGGATGATGCTGTGCTGATGCGCAGCCTGATACAAAAGCATACGCAACGCTTGGATCGTTATGCCTGCCAGGCATGCGGCTTCAAGGCGAAGCGGTTTCATTGGCAATGCCCCGGCTGCAACGCTTGGGATACTTACGCGCCTAAACGGCTGGAAGAACTCGATGGATAGACATGGCCCCCATTACGCCCTGAAGGGCGCTCCCGAGAATGCGGAGCGGACACGGAGGCGCCGCCTGCTGGATTGCTCCGGCACCTCCCCGGCGACGCAGGGGGGCCTCGAATGACCGGGGCAGCCATGGGCGCATTTCCCTCCGATGCCCAGCGCGCCGCCGCGCGCGTGCTGGTGGTCGGGGACGTGATGCTGGACCGTTATTGGTTCGGCGAAGTTCACCGTATTTCTCCCGAGGCGCCGGTGCCGGTCGTGCACGTGTCGCGCAGCGAAGACAGGCTGGGCGGGGCTGCCAACGTGGCGCGCAACGCCGCCGCGCTCGGGGCCCGGGTTACCCTCGTCGGCGTCGTCGGGGACGATGAGTCCGGGCGCGTCATCGCGCGCTTGTGCGAGGGCGATGGCGTCATCGCGGACCTCGTGACGGACGCCGCCGTGCCCACTACGATGAAGATGCGCGTGCTGGGCAGGCAGCAGCAATTGCTGCGGGTGGACTTCGAACAGTATCCGACCCGCGGCGTGCTGGCCGAACTGGCCGCCCGGGTGGCCGTGCACCTGGCGGACCACGACGTGGTCGTATTTTCCGACTATGCCAAGGGCGTGCTGACCGAAGTCCAGGATTTGATTGCGCTTGCGCGGGCTCGTGGCGCCGTCGTGCTAGTCGATCCCAAGGGCGACGACTACAGCCGGTATAGGGGTGCTACCCTGGTGACGCCCAACCAGTCCGAAATGCGCGAGGCGGTCGGGCGTTGGCGCGACGAAGCGCAACTGACCGAGCGCGCGCAGCACTTGCGCACGGCCTTGGACCTGGACGCGCTGCTGGTGACGCGTTCGGAACACGGCATGACCTTGTACACGGCCGAAGGCAGGGACCACGTGGATGCGCAGGCCAGGGAAGTCTTCGACGTATCGGGTGCCGGAGACACCGTCATCGCTACGCTGGCGGTCATGCGCGCCGCCGGCCTGGACTTGCACACGGCCATGCGATGGGCCAACCTGGCAGGCGGCATCGTGGTCGGCAAGTTGGGTACATCGATCGTGACCCCGGCGGAATTGCGCGCCGGCGTTGCGGCCTAGCAGAGGGTTTTGCCATGATCATCGTAACGGGAGCGGCCGGATTCATCGGCAGCAATTTGGTCAAGGGCCTGAACGCCCGCGGCGAGCGCGACATCATCGCGGTCGACGACCTGCTCGAAGGCGACAAATTCGTCAACCTCGTCGACTGCGACATTGCCGACTACCTGGACAAGAACGATTTCCGCCGGCGGGTTGCCGAGGGAAGGCTGCCCAAGGTCGACGCCATCCTGCACCAAGGCGCGTGCTCGGACACCACTGAGCGCAATGGCCAGTACATGATGGACAACAATTACCGCGTCACGCTCGAGCTGTTCGAATATGCGCAGCAGGCCAGGATTCCTTTCCTGTATGCCTCGTCGGCGGCAGTGTACGGCGCCGGGCCGGTGTATGCGGAAGATCCTGCGAACGAAAAGCCGCTGAACGTCTACGGCTATTCCAAGTTCTTGTTCGACCAGGTGTTGCGGCGCAGGCTGGGCTCGCTCACCGCACCTGTGACCGGCCTGCGCTATTTCAACGTGTATGGCCCGCGGGAACAGCACAAGGGGCGCATGGCCTCGGTGGCATTCCACAACATGAACCAGTTCCTCAAGGAGGGACACGTGCGCCTGTTCGGCGGGTGGGACGGCTATGGCGACGGAGAGCAGCAGCGGGATTTCATCTCGGTGCACGACGTGGTCGCCGTCAACCTGCATTTCCTCGACCATCCCGTTTCTGGAGTGTTCAACTGCGGGACGGGGCGGGCACAGCCTTTCAATGACGTGGCCATGGCGGTGGTCAACACGCTGCGCCAGGAGCGTGGGGAGGCACCGTTGCCGCTGGCGGAACTCGTCGCGCAAGGCCTGATCCGCTACATCGAGTTTCCCGAGGATTTGAAGGGGCGCTACCAGAGCTACACCCAGGCCGACGTCACCAAGTTGCGCGCGGCCGGTTTCACCGCACCGATGCGCGACGTGCAGGCAGGGGTGTCGGAATACATCCGGGAGCTGCGCGGCATGGTGTCCTGAGCGGGCAGGCACGCCCGCTACGCGTTTTCCCGCTAGGACTTCGGAGTTCGCGCGTGCGCCTGGACGTGCGTGCGAGGAGCAAGCTTGCAGTGTCCGGAACGCGAGCCGGATGCAGGGTGGCCGTCCGGCCACCTGCAATATTGCACGGAGTCCGACCATGAATCCATTTCTCGATCCCACTCGGGCCGAGCCCGATCCCCGGCCATTCCGCTTGCGCGGGGCGCGCCGCTATGCCGGCCGCGTCGCCCTCGCTGCGGGGCTGGGGTTCGGGGCGGTCGCCGCCGCCGGCGCGGTAGACGTGAATACCGCCACCCAGAGCCAGCTCGAAGCCGTGCGGGGCGTCGGCCCCAAGACAGCTGCCGCCATCGTGCAGGAGCGTCGCCGGGGCGGTCCGTTTTCATCTTTCCAGGACCTAGCCGAGCGCGTACGAGGCCTAGGGGAGAAACGCCTGCAGAAGCTGCGCGCGGCGGGATTGACCCTCGATCGGCAGGGCGGCGCGGGGCCTGCGATGATGATCAATATTCCTCCGGGAAGTAAGGGTAAAAGGAATTAAATTCTTCGGCTGGATTATGATGGGGCGCATGAAAAGCTATCCCACCATTGAACAGACCATAGGCAATACGCCGCTGGTCCGCCTACAGCGCATCCCGGGCGAGGGCAACGCCGCGCGCGGCAACGTCATCCTCGCGAAGCTGGAAGGCAATAATCCGGCTGGTTCCGTCAAGGACCGTCCCGCGCTCTCCATGATTGCGCGCGCCGAGGCGCGGGGCGAGATCAAGCCCGGCGATACGCTGATCGAGGCCACCAGCGGCAACACAGGCATTGCGCTGGCGCTGGTGGCTGCCATTCGGGGCTATCGCATGATTCTCATCATGCCAGACAACCTTTCCCTGGAGCGGCGCGCGGCGATGACGGCCTATGGCGCGGAATTGATCCTCACGCCTGCGTCGGAGGGCGGCATGGAATATGCCCGCGACCTCGCGATGAAAATGCAGGCCGAGGGCAAGGGCAAAGTCCTGGACCAGTTCGCGAATCCGGACAATCCGCAGGCGCACGTCGAAACGACCGGGCCCGAAATCTGGCGCGACACCGACGGGCAAATCACACATTTCGTGAGTGCCATGGGCACGACCGGCACGATCATGGGCGTCTCGCGCTATCTCAAGGGCCGCAATCCCGGCATCCAGGTTGTGGGCGCACAGCCCTCGGAGGGCTCGCAGATCCCTGGCATACGCAAATGGCCGCAGGCGTACCTGCCCAAGATCTACGATCCCAGCGCGGTCGATCGCCTTGAGTACGTCTCTCAGGCCGAGGCCGAAGCCATGGCGCGGCGCCTGGCGGCCGAGGAGGGCATCTTCGGCGGGATTTCGTCGGCAGGGGCCCTGGTGGCGGCGCTGAAAGTTGCTGAAACCGTCGAGAATGCCACCATCGTTTTCATCGTTTGCGACCGTGGCGACCGTTATTTATCGACCGGCGTATTCAACTGACCGACGCGTAGCCGGCTTGCCACGCGGTTCCGGCGCTCCAGCTCCACGGCCAGGTCGGTGACCGAGGCGGCGTAGAAATAGCTCCGGTTGTATTCGGTCAGGACAAAGAAATTCGGTGCAGCCACGCGGTATTCGGTCGTGCCGGTGGCGCCATCGTAAAGATCGATCACGCCGAGCGGCCAGCTTTGCCATTCGTCCGACATGCCGGGGACGCTGGGCGCGCGGGCGCCGGCAGCACGCAACTGTTCCCAGGTGAGCGTGGGCTTAAGGCCTCCGTCGACGAGCGCTGCGGGGTCGGCGGGTAGCGAGATGGGCAGGAATACCGGTTGCTCGCGCCGCCAGCCGTGCTCGACCAGGAAGTTGGCGACGGAAAGTATGGCATCCGCTGGACTGCCCAATAGGTCGATGCGGCCATCCCCATCGCCATCGACGGCGAACTTGCGCAGGCTGCCGGGCATGAATTGCGGCAGGCCTATCGCGCCCGCATAAGACCCTTTCACTGCCAGCGGGTCCTGGCCGGTTTCCTTGCACCAGACCAGGAACTGCGCGAGCTGCTCGCGAAAGAAGGTGCTGCGGTCGGTGCGCGCCTGGGGTGGGTAGTGGAAAGCCAGCGTCGACAAGGCGTCGATGACGCGGAAGTTACCGGTAATGCGACCGTAAAAGGTCTCTACGCCGATGACGCTTACGATGATGGATGCCGGAACGCCGTAGCGCGCTTCGGCGAGCGCCAGCGTACGGGCGTGCGCTTCTTGGAAGGCGATTCCTTCCCGGATGCGCCGGCTCTCGACGAACCGCGAGCGATAACGGGGCCAGCTGCGCATGGTGGGGGATGCGGGCGGCAGTACGAGTCTGGCGATGGTCTCGGAGTATCGGGCACGCTCGAGCAGGGTGGCGACTTCGGCCGGGTCGAGGCCGCGGCTCGCCATCTCGGCTGCGAACACCCGCTTGGGGTCCGGTTGCGGAATCTGGCCTGCGGCCGGCCCGGGCGCTGGTTCGACGGCGGTGCCCGGCGCCGGGCCGGTGGCAGGGAGCGGTACGGGAACGGCGGCTGGCGGTGGGGAGCTGTCCTGCAAGGGACCGGCGATCGCATGCGCAAGCCCCGGTGCGGGACGCGCAGATGCCGCGGGAGCCGGCGCGGCGGCCGGCGTGGGTGGTTTCGTACCACAGCCCCAAAGGCCGAGCATGGCGAGCAAGAGGGCGCCGGATCGGCGAGTTTGCAGGAAGCGGCGTTGCGGGTTCACGCGTAAGATTTCCGTCGAAGCGATATCGATAGCATGATGCTGCCGACTGTTCGGTTTCGATGCAAGTCGAGCGCATAATGGAGCCCATGGCGACGCTTATCTTTACGCATCCGGCCTGCAAGCAGCACGAGATGGGGGCGGGGCATCCGGAGTGCCCGGCGCGGCTGGATGCGATCTCGGACCAGCTGCTGGCCTCCGGCGTGGCGGCCCACTTGCTTGAGCGTGAGGCGCCGCGCGCTACCCAGGAAGCGCTGCTGCGGGTGCATACGGCCGAGTATCTGGCGTCGCTTGCGGCGCGCGCGCCGAGTCAGGGGTACGTCGAACTCGATCCCGATACGGCAATGAATCCCTATTCCTACGTTGCTGCGCTGCATGCCGCGGGCGCGGCGGTTGCGGCCGTGGACGCCGTCTTGGCGGGCGAGGGCGAGGCCGCGTTCTGCGCCGTGCGCCCTCCGGGCCATCACGCCTGCCCCGATCGCGCGATGGGTTTCTGCCTGCTCAACAACGTGGCGATCGCGGCGCGCCATGCCATTGCCAGGCACGGCTTGGAGCGCGTGGCGATCGTGGATTTCGATGTTCATCACGGCAATGGCACCGAAGCCGCGCTGGCGGGCGACGAGCGCATCCTGATGTGCGGATTCTTCCAGCATCCGTTTTATCCCTTCAGCGGCCTCGAGCCGTTGGGGAGCAATATGCTCAACGAGCCCGTGGCGGCCTACACGGAGGGTTCGGCCATACGCGATTTGGTATCTTCCAAGTGGATGCCGCGGCTGGATGCGTTTCGGCCGCAACTGGTGCTGGTGTCGGCCGGGTTCGACGCGCACCGGGAGGATGACCTCGGGCGCCTGGGGCTCGTCGAGGCAGATTACGCGTGGATGACCGAGCAGCTCTCTGAATTGGCGCGCCGCCACGGTGCGCGCGTGGTGAGCTGCCTGGAGGGCGGTTACAACTTGTCCGCGCTGGGCCGCAGCGTGACCGCCCACATCCGCGCGCTGGCCGGCATATGAGCGCCGAGCACGGCACTGGGCGTGCCGGCCAATGGCACCACCCCGCGAGGTCCGTATTTACCCGTATCCCCGCGAGAAAAGCGGCGCCGTCCGATTCCCTATAATCAAACGATTGCCTGTTCCGCACGCGGAGTCGCCTGCGGTCGCGCCTGGCTAAGCCGGTTCACTTAAACGAGGTTGCAAGCATATGAAGGTGTTAGTGCCAGTCAAACGAGTGGTTGACTACAATGTGAAGGTCCGGGTGAAGTCGGATCAGACAGGCGTGGACATCGCGAACGTGAAAATGTCGATGAACCCGTTCGACGAAATCGCGGTGGAGGAAGCGACGCGCTTGAAGGAAAAGGGCGTCGTGACCGAGATCGTGGCGGTGTCGTGCGGCGTCGCACAGTGCCAGGAAACCCTGCGCACGGCCATGGCGATCGGCGCCGATAGGGCAATCCTGGTCGAAACCCAGGAAGAGCTGCAGCCGCTGGCGGTGGCCAAGCTGCTCAAGGCCCTGGTCGACAAAGAGCAGCCGCAACTCGTGATACTCGGCAAGCAGGCCATCGACGACGATGCGAACCAGACCGGCCAGATGCTGGCCGCGTTGCTCGATTGGCCCCAGGCGACCTTTGCCAGCAAGCTGGAACTGGCCGACGGCAAGGCCACGGTGACCCGTGAAGTGGACGGCGGCCTCGAGACGGTGGCGCTCGCGCTGCCTGCGGTGGTGACCACGGACCTGCGGCTCAACGAACCGCGGTACGTGACCCTGCCCAACATCATGAAGGCCAAGAAGAAGCCCTTGGACACGGTCAAGCCTGAAGACCTGGGCGTGGACGTCAAGCCGCGCCTGAAGACGTTAAAGGTCACCGAGCCGCCTGCGCGCAAGGCGGGCGTGAAAGTGGCCGACGTGGCCGAGCTGGTCGACAAACTCAAGAACGAAGCGAAGGTGGTGTAAAGATGGCGATACTCGTCGTAGCGGAACATGACAATGCCCAGCTGCGTGGCTCGACGCTGAATACGATTACGGCGGCGCAACGCCTGGGCGGCGAGGTGCACGTCCTGGTGGCCGGCTCCGGCGTGGCCGGCGCGGTTCAGGCAGCGGCCCAGGTGGCGGGTGTGGCCAAGGTGCTGGCGGCCGATGGCGCGCCGCTGGCCGAAGGGTTGGCCGAGAACGTGGCCGCGCAGGTGTTGGCGGTCGCCCAGGGATACAGCCACATTCTTTTCCCCGCCACGGCCTACGGCAAGAACGTGGCGCCGCGCGTGGCCGCGAAGCTGGACGTTGCACAGGTCTCGGACATCATCGGCATCGAGTCCGCCGACACTTTCGAGCGGCCCATCTACGCGGGCAACGCCGTCGCGACGGTGCAGTCCTCGGACCCGGTCAAAGTAATCACCGTTCGCACCACGGCGTTCGATGCGGCCGGGGCCACTGGCGGTTCGGCCGCCGTGGAGAACGTGCAGGCCGTGGGCGATAGCGGCAAGTCTTCGTTCGTGGGCCGTGAGGTGGCCAAGACCGACCGGCCTGAACTGACTGCGGCCAAGGTGGTGGTGTCGGGCGGACGCGGCATGGGCAGTGCCGAGAACTTCAAGTTGCTCGAGCCGCTGGCCGACAAGCTCGGCGCGGCGATGGGCGCATCCCGTGCCGCGGTGGACGCCGGCTATGCCCCCAACGACTGGCAGGTCGGGCAAACCGGCAAGATCGTGGCCCCGCAGCTGTACATCGCCGTGGGGATATCGGGCGCCATCCAGCATTTGGCCGGGATGAAGGATTCCAAGGTGATCGTGGCGATCAACAAGGATCCCGAAGCACCCATCTTCGGCGTGGCCGACTACGGCTTGGTGGCGGATTTGTTCACTGCCGTACCCGAACTGACCAACGCACTCTAGCCCTAGACGCGACCATGCGTCCCCGAGGGACCGGCGGGCGTGGGTGAGGCCCGCCCCGCGGCGTTCCCGGGGCGGGCCGCGCGACGGCGCTTCCAGCCGGTTTCTCGCGCGGCCTCGGTGAGTTTTCGACCGGAGGTTTCCATGGCTTATGCTGCTCCCTTGCGGGACATTCGATTCGTGCTTCACGAATTGGCCGGCTTGGAGAAGGTGCGTCAATTGCCCGGCGGCGAGGAAGCCAGCCCGGAGTTGGTCGATGCGATCCTGGACGAGAACGCCAAGCTGCTCGAAGACGTGATCGCGCCGCTGAACCGCGACGGCGACCTTCGGCCGCCTTCCTGGAGCGACGGCATCGTGACGTCGTCGCCGGGCTTCAAGGAGGCGTTTCGCAGTTTCGTCGGGGGCGGCTGGCAAGGGCTTCAACACCCCATTGAGTACGGCGGCCAAGGCCTGCCCAAGCTCGTGGCGACCCCGTGCATGGAGAATCTCAACGCGGCCTGCCTGGCGTTCGCCCTGTGCCCATTGCTCACGGACGGCGCCATCGAAGTGTTGCTGGCGGCCGGCAGCGAAGAGCAAAAGCGCCGGTTCATTCCCTCCATGATCGACGGCTCATGGACGGGCACCATGAACCTGACCGAGCCACAGGCAGGTTCGGACCTTTCGCTGGTGCGGACGCGGGCGGTACCCCAGGCCGACGGCACTTACCGCTTGTTCGGGCAAAAAATCTTCATCACGTATGGCGAGCACGACATGGCACAGAACATTGTGCACATGGTGCTGGCCAGGGTTCCGGACGCCCCGGAAGGCGTGAAGGGGTTGTCGCTATTCATCGTGCCCAAGTTCCTCGTCAACGACGACGGTTCGCTGGGCAAGCGCAATGATGTCTGGTGCGCATCCATCGAGCACAAGCTGGGCATCAAGGCCAGCCCGACCGCCGTCCTGCTCTACGGCGAGGGCAAGGGCGAGGTGGGTGCAGGCGCGGTGGGTTACCTCATCGGAGAGGTCAATCGCGGGCTGGAGACCATGTTCATCATGATGAACGCGGCCCGGTTCGCCGTGGGCATCCAGGGGGTTGCCTTGGCCGAGCGTGCCTATCGGCATGCGGCCGCCTATGCCAAGGAGCGCGTCCAGAGCCGCGCCGTGGAGGGGTCCGCCGGGCCGGTGGCCATCGTCCATCATCCCGACGTGCGCCGCATGTTGCTTACCATGCGCACCCTGACTGAGGCGGCCCGGGCGGTGGCGTACGTGGCGGCCGGCGCGCACGATTTCGCGCACCGGCACCCCGATGCGGAAGTGCGCCGGCGCAACCAGGCCTTCTACGAGTATATGGTTCCCATCGTGAAGGGCTTTGCGACCGAGATGGCGGTGGAGGTCGCGTCGTTGGGCATCCAGGTGCACGGCGGCATGGGCTTCATCGAGGAGACGGGGGCTGCGCAGTATTACCGTGACGCGCGCATTCTCTCGATATACGAGGGCACCACCGCCATCCAGGCCAATGATTTGGTCGGCCGCAAGACGGCGCGCGACGGCGGCGCCGTGGCCATGGCCATCATCGGGCTGATGCGCGAAACCCTCGCCGAGCTGGACGCCGAAGGCAGCTTGAGCGAATTGCGCACGCAGTTGGCCGAGGCGGTGGGCGCCTACGAGGACGTAGTGCGCTTCGTGGCCGAGCGCTACCGAGGCGACGTGCGCGAAGTCTATGCGGGCAGCGTGCCCTACCTGATGCTGGCGGGCTATGCCCATGGGGGATGGCAGATGGCCCGCGCGGCGCTTGCCGCCCAGCGCAAGATCGCCAAGGGCGACGTCGACGACTTCTACCCGGCCAAGCTCGCCTCGGCGCGGTTCTATTGTGCGCACCTGTTGCCGCGCGTAGAGGCCTTGCGCCGCGAAATCCTCCATGGGGCGACGAGCACGCTCGCCATGCCGGCGGATGCGTTCTGACGCCGGCGCGGCGTTCAGTGCGAGGCGCGGTGCGGCGAGCGGTGTTGCGGCCCAGCCGAATGCGGAGGAGGCAGGGGCGGCGTGCGGCACGGCGCGATCGGGATTCTCCAGTGTGCCCGCCGCCTCAGCGCGGCAAGCAGCTTCAGTCCGTGCGGCCATGCGCCGAAGCCCGAGTCGGCGTTGATGTGACCGCCGTTTTCGATCTGCTCGAACCTGCTGCCCCAGGCTTGCGCAAATTCTCGAGCCCGTTCCAACGAACAATAAGGATCGTTGGTACTTGCCACGACCACACTCTGGAACGGGAGCGTCTGCATCGGTATGGGGCAGAACGACCGCAGCGCCTCCGGCGCGCCTTCCCGCTCCACGTCGGCCGGCGCGCCGAGCAGCGCCCCCGCCACTTTTTCCCGAATGCGTAGCGGCAGGTGGCATACCGTGATGCAGCCGAGGCTGTGAGCGATGAGGAGTGGCGGCCGGGGTGCCGCTTCGATGGCGGCGGCCAGGGCACAAGTCCACTCATGGACGTTGGGGGAAGTCCAATCCCGCTGCTGTACGCGTACTGCGCGGGGTAAACAGGCTTCCCAAAGGCTTTGCCAGTGTGTGGGGCCGGAGTTGTTCCAGCCGGGGACGATCAAAGGTTGCAGTCGCATGAGCACATGATGACGACGAGGCTCATTACTGGGAACAAACAATTTCGCGTTTGTTAATTACCGCAGTTTTTATGGTCGGTCGACAAGGGCTTATACCCAGAAATAAGCATTAACCCATATCTTATTCTGGGTAGATATAAGAATATGTGTAATTGGTCGTTCCCGCCCCCGGGTTGGAGGACCAAAATCTCTGTTTCGGAATTTGCACATTTGGAGAGGAGGCTGCCATGGCTGCACTGCGTCTGGGCGATACCGCGCCCGATTTCGAACAGGATTCTTCGATCGGCCGTATTCGTTTCTATGAGTACCTTGGCGATAGCTGGGGCGTGCTGTTCTCCCACCCGGCCGATTTCACGCCGGTATGCACCACGGAATTGGGTTACACGGCAAAGCTGGCAGACGAATTCGCCAAGCGCAACGTGAAGGTGCTGGCGCTGTCGGTCGATCCGGTCGATTCCCACCAGAAGTGGATCGGGGACATCAACGAAACCCAGAACTGCACCGTGAATTTCCCCATCCTGGCCGATGCCGACCGCAAGGTCTCGACGCTGTACGACATGATCCACCCCAACGCCAGTGCGACGGCTACGGTGCGTTCCGTGTTCATCATCGATCCTGCCAAGAAGGTGCGGCTCACCATTACGTATCCCGCCAGTACCGGCCGCAATTTCGATGAAATCCTGCGCGTGATCGACTCGTTGCAGCTGACGGACAATTACAGCGTGGCCACGCCCGTGAACTGGAAGGACGGCGATGACGTGATCATCGTGCCGACGCTGCAGGATCCGGAAGTCATCAAGCAAAAATTCCCCAAGGGCTATAAGGCTGTGCGGCCCTATTTGCGTATTACGCCGCAGCCGAACAAGCAGTAATGAAAATCCGACGAGGCCGCTGCTGCGGCCTCGCCAGCAGTGCTTGCGCCATGGACATATGATGTAATGCGAGACTTCGTCCTCTACTCCATGCGCAACACATGCTCCAGACCGCAGACGATCTCGGCAAACTCCTGCTTCGCGTAACCATTGGGGTGCTCATGCTGATGCATGGCATCCCCAAAGTCATCGGCGGCATCGGTTTCGTCAAAAGCTTGCTTGCCTCGCATCATTTACCCACGGCGCTCGGGTATTTCGTCTACGTGGGTGAAGTCGTGGCGCCCATCCTCCTGCTCGTCGGCTTGTACGCCCGCGTGGGCGGGTTGCTCGTGGCCATCAACATGGTGGTGGCGATAGCCCTGGCGCACAGCAACCAAATTTTCTCCGTTACCAAGAACGGGGCCTGGGCCTTGGAGCTCCAAGGTCTTTACTTGTTCGGGGGCCTAGTCATCGCGTTGATCGGCGCCGGCCGCTTCAGCGCGGGGGGCAAGAACGGTACCCTGAACTGACGAGAGGGGCGGTGCCTGCTGCGCTTCGACTGGGCTTCTTCGTTGTCAGGCATCGACCGCTTCGGCCGCGTAGTGCGTGGCAGCGCCGTCCTGCCGTTGGGCCGTGATGGTTTCTTGGTCCAGGTGAGGCGCAAACATTTCGATGAACGCGACGGCGAAATTGCGTAGCAAGGCTCCCCGGCGCACGGCGACCCGCGTCATGTTCGATACAAAAAGGTGGTCCGCCGGGATTGCCCGCAGCTTTGCATCCTCGTTGCTGTCGTATGCCATCGCGGCGATGATTCCAATGCCTAGCCCCGCCGCGACATAGGTCTTGATGACGTCGGCATCCATGGCGGTCAGCACGATGTTTGGCTCGATGCCGGCGCTGGCGAAGGCCTGGTCGATGTGTGGACGCCCGGTCAGGCCCGTGTCATAAGTGACGATGGGGTGGCGCGCGAGGGCCTCCAGCGAGGGCTGTACGATGTCCAGCAACGGATGGCCTGGGGGCGCAACGATGATGTGGCTCCAACGGTAGCCGGGAAAGGTCACGAGCCGGATGTCCTGCGCGAGTCCTTCGGTTGCGATGCCGATGTCAGCCTGCCCGTTGGCCACCCATTCGGCGATGTGCTGCGGCGATCCCTGCTGCAGATTGAGGTGCACTTGCGGGAAGCGGCGACGGAATGCCTGGATCACGACGGGCAGGGCGTACCGAGCCTGGGTGTGGGTCGTGGCGATGGATAACCGGCCCTGGTTTCGAATGCTGAAATCCTGCGCGGCGCGCTTGAGGTTCTCCTGTTCCAGCAGCAGCCGGTCGATGATCTTGACGATTTCCTTCCCTGGTTCGGTCAGGCCGGTCAAGCGTTTGCCCGCGCGCTCGAAGATGGCCGTGCCTAATTCGTCTTCCAATTCGCGTATCTGCCGGCTGACGCCGGGCTGCGACGTATAGAGGGTGTTCGCGACTTCCGTGAGGTTGAAATTACGGCGCAGTGCCTCGCGCACCGAGCGTAGTTGCTGGAAATTCAAGACAGTCCTCCTGCAGCGGCTGCGTACGCAGACGACCGCCCATGTTCCGTCGCGGGCGCGAAAAAGAGAACGAAGAATTGAATATTTCCTACTAGCGCGGGTTCATAACGGAAACCTGGTTCTATGTCCGTGCCGGTTTATATCGGCGCGGAATAAGCAACCAGCAAAGATATCGTTCCCTACACCCGGGCTTTTGTCCGACCATTCCACCTCCTTCAAATTCATTGGAGCCGAGCATGGGTTGGTTGTCGGGAAGAAATCTGGGCGTAGCCGTACTGGCGCTGGCGGCCATGGCCGCGTGGCCCGCCGCCGCGCAGCAGAAGCAGACACTGCTGAACGTTTCGTACGACCCGACACGCGAGCTCTATAAAGACCTGGACAAGGCATTCTCGGCCGCTTACAAGAAGAAGACCGGCATCGACGTCACGATCCGCCAGTCCCACGGTGGGTCCGGCAAGCAAGCGCGCGCCGTCATTGACGGCCTCGATGCCGACGTGGTGACGCTGGCGCTCGCCTATGACATCGATGCATTGCACGAACACGGCAAGTTGCTTCCCGCCGACTGGCAAAAGCGTCTGCCGCAGAACAGCTCGCCTTATACGTCCACCATCGTCTTCCTCGTGCGCAAGGGCAATCCCAAGGGGATCAAGGATTGGGGCGATCTGATCAAGCCCGGCGTGTCGGTGATCACGCCCAATCCCAAGACTTCCGGCGGCGCCCGCTGGAACTATCTCGCCGCGTGGGCCTATGCCCTGCAACAGCCGGGCGGCAACGAAGCCAAGGCGCGTGAGTTCATTGCCGAACTCTTCAAGCACGTGCCGGTGCTCGACAGCGGCGCGCGCGGCGCGACCACGACCTTCGTCGAGCGCGGCCAGGGCGACGTGCTGCTGGCTTGGGAGAACGAAGCCCTGCTGTCGCTGAAGGAACTCGGTCCGGACAAGTTCGACATTGTCGCTCCCTCGCTCTCCATCCTCTGCGAGCCACCCGTGGCATTGGTGGACAAGAACGTCGACAAGAAGGGTACGCGCCAGGCCGCGCAAGCTTATCTGGAATACCTGTATACGCCGGAAGCGCAGGAAATCATCGCGAAGAATCATTACCGCCCGCGCGATCCCGCCGTAGCAGCCAAATATGCGTCGGCGTTCCCGAAAGTGAACCTCATCACGATCGACGATGTCTTCGGGGGATGGCAGAAGGCCCAGAAAACGCACTTCGAGGATGGTGGAACCTTCGACCAACTCTACCAACCGGGCAAGCGTTGAGGTGACGTAGCCAAGTTGGAGGAAACGAGGCGACGGCGGCTCGCAGAAACGGGGCCGCCGTTTCGAGCATTCAGTGATATTCGGCAGTCCATGTCTTCCACTTCTACCCTCGGGGCGCTGAGCACGGCCCGGCCGCAACCGCGGCGTGCGAATCGGTACGGCATCCTGCCCGGGTTCGGGCTAAGCATGGGGTTCACGGTGTTCTACCTGAGCCTCATCGTATTGATTCCGCTTTCGACCCTGTTCTTCAAGAGCGCGACGCTGTCCTGGGACGCTTTTTGGGGCGCCGTGAGTGCGCCGCGCGTGGTCGCTTCCTACCGGCTCACCTTTGGTGCTGCATTGGTTGCCGCGCTGGTCAACCTGGTGGCGGGCCTGGCCGTTTCGTGGACGCTCGTTCGCTATGATTTCCCGGGCAAGCGCATTGTCGATGCGCTGGTCGATCTGCCCTTTGCCTTGCCTACCGCCGTTGCAGGCATTTCCCTCACGGCGCTTTATGCGTCCAACGGATGGATGGGCCGCTGGCTCGAACCGCTCGGCGTCAAGGTCGCCTACACGCCGCTGGGCGTCGTCGTCGCACTGATATTCATCGGCTTGCCCTTCGTCGTCAGGACTGTGCAGCCCGTGCTCGAAGATGCCGAGCGCGAGCTCGAGGAAGCGGCCGCGAGCCTCGGCGCAAGCCGCTCGCAAACCTTCGTTCGCGTGCTGCTTCCTACCATCATGCCGGCGTTGCTCACGGGCTTTGCGCTGGCGTTCGCGCGCGCGGTGGGGGAGTACGGATCGGTAGTGTTCATCGCGGGCAACATGCCCATGGTGTCGGAAATTACGCCGCTGCTCATCATCACCAAGCTGGAGCAGTATGACTATGCGGGTGCCGCGGCCATCGCCATGGTCATGTTGATGCTGGCGTTCGTGATGCTGCTGGTCATCAACCTGCTGCAATGGTGGCAGGCCAGGCGTGGGGCGGGGAGGGCGCCATGAGCGTGATTGCACGGTCATCCCCTCACTTGAGCGAGCCGCCGTGGGTCAGGAGCTTGCTGCTCATTGGATCGCTCGGATTCTTGGGGTTGTTCTTGCTGCTGCCGCTGGCGGCCGTGTTCGCCGAGGCGTTCAAGAAGGGCTGGGAGCTCTATGTCGAGGCGTTGGTAGAGCCCGACGCCCTGGCTGCCATTCGCTTGACGCTGACGGTCGCTGGCATTTCCGTCCCGTTGAACCTGCTGCTCGGCGTAGCCGCAGCGTGGGCGATTACCAAGTTCCGCTTCCGCGGCAAGCAGGTGTTGGTGACACTCATCGACCTGCCGTTCTCCGTCTCGCCGGTCGTGGCCGGCCTCATCTACGTCCTGCTTTTCGGCACGCACGGCTGGCTGGGGCCTTTCTTGCAGGCCCACGACGTCAAGATCGTCTATGCCGTTCCCGGCGTGGTGCTGGCGACGCTATTCGTGACCTTTCCCTTCATCGCCCGCGAGTTGATCCCTCTCATGCAGGCGCAGGGAAGCGAGGAGGAGCAGGCGGCGCTGACGCTGGGGGCGTCGGGCTGGCAGATGTTCTGGCGGGTGACGCTGCCCAACATAAAATGGGGCCTGCTTTACGGGGTCATTCTGTGCAATGCGCGGGCCATGGGCGAGTTCGGTGCCGTTTCGGTCGTGTCGGGTCACGTGCGCGGCCTGACCAACACCATCCCGCTGCACGTCGAGATTCTCTACAACGAGTATGCGTACCAGGCGTCGTTCGCCGTAGCCTCGGTGCTCGCGTTGCTGGCGCTCGTGACCCTCATTCTCAAGAGCGTGGTTGAATGGCGCAGCGCCAAGCTGGTCGACGACCAGCCAGCCTCCGAATTTCCAGGCGCCGTGCCGCTGCAATTGAAGGCGGCCGGCTGATCGCCGCAGGGAACGAAAACATGAGTATTGAAGTCCGCAATCTATCCAAGCGTTTCGGGAGTTTCCAAGCCCTCAAGGACGTGTCGCTGCATATCGAGTCAGGAGAGTTGGTGGCCCTGCTCGGGCCGTCCGGCTGCGGCAAGACTACCCTGTTGCGCATCATCGCGGGATTGGAGACGCCCGACGAGGGCAGCGTCTATTTTTCCGGTGAGGACGCCACCGACGTGCACGTGCGCGAACGCCAGGTCGGATTCGTGTTCCAGCACTACGCGCTCTTTCGCCACATGACGGTGTTCGAGAACGTGGCGTTCGGCTTGCGCGTCAAGCCTCGCAGCCAGCGCCCTTCGGAGGAACAGATCAGGGAGAAGGTCCACCGCCTGCTCAACCTGGTCCAGCTCGATTGGCTGGCCGACCGTTATCCGTCGCAGCTATCTGGCGGCCAGCGCCAGCGTATCGCGTTGGCGCGCGCGCTGGCGGTCGAACCGCGCGTGCTCTTGCTCGATGAGCCGTTCGGCGCGCTCGATGCGAAAGTGCGCAAGGAGCTGCGGCGGTGGCTGCGCCGCCTGCACGATGAGCTGCACGTGGCCAGCGTGTTCGTGACGCACGACCAGGAGGAGGCCCTGGAAGTGGCGGATCGCGTGGTGCTGATGAATGCCGGCCGCATCGAGCAGGTCGGGACCCCGACGGAAGTCTGGGAGCGGCCGGCCACGCCCTTCGTCTACGGGTTCCTAGGCGACGTGAACCAGTTCCGCGGCAAAGCCCACGCGGGCGTCCTGCATGTAGACGGTTTGGCCATTCCCACGCCCGAGCTGGCTGATGCCCAACACGCCAACGCCACCGCCTACGTGCGGCCGCACGAGTTCGACGTGCAGCGATACAGCGAAGGCGATGTCGGCCTGGTGACGATCTTCAACCGTGCCTACCTGTCTGGCCCGAGTGCTTATCTCGAATTGACCCGCCAGGGGTCGAATGAACCGATCGAGGTCCAACTGCCCGCCGAGGTGTTCCGGCAGCTCGACCTGAAAGGCGGCGAGGCACTCTTGGTGAAGCCGCGCAATGCCCAGGTGTTCCTCACCTGACAAATGGGATCCCGTCCAGGAATGACCGCTACCTCTTCTTCAATTGCGCCGCGGTGGAGCGAACTGGTGGAGCGCTTGGCGCAGGTCGCCCGCTCGCATGCCGACGTGGCGCTCGCCTCCTCGCTGGCCGCCGAAGACATGGTGCTCACGCATGCCGTCTTCGAGAACGACCTGTCGATCGACATTTTTACGCTCGACACGGGGCGGCTCAATACCGAGACCGTGGCGATGGTCGATCGCATCGCTGAGCGCTATGGTCGCTCCATTCACGTCGTCCGCCCGGATCCGGCGGCGGTCGAAAAGTACGTCAGCACGCACGGCCAGAACGCATTCTATGAAAGCGTGGCGCTGCGCAAGGCCTGTTGCGAAATCCGAAAGGTCGAGCCGCTGCGCGGAGTGCTGGCGGGCCGCAGCGCGTGGATCACGGGCCAGCGGCGCGAACAGGCCGTGACGCGCGGGGAATTGCCGCTCGACGAGCACGACCCGGTATTTGGCTTGCATAAATACAACCCGCTCGCGCTTTGGACCCACGAGGAAGTCTGGGCCGTCATTCGCGCCTTCGACATTCCCTACAACCCGCTCCACGACCGCGGTTATCCCTCCATCGGGTGCGAGCCCTGTACCCGCGCCATCCGGCCAGGCGAGGACTTGCGCGCCGGCCGCTGGTGGTGGGAGTCGTCCGACTCCAAAGAATGCGGCTTGCATGCCGGCAACCTGTCGGCCATTCCGGTCTCCGTCGTTACAACCAAGTCATCAGCCTGAACCATGCCCGCCATCTCGAACACTACGCGCAGCCATCTCGATTGGCTGGAATCAGAAGCTATCTTCATCATGCGCGAAGTCGCGGCCGAATGCGCCCGGCCAGTGCTGCTGTTTTCCGGAGGCAAGGATTCCTGCGTGCTGCTCAGGCTGGCGGAAAAGGCATTCAGGCCCGGTAAGTTTCCATTTCCGCTGATGCACATCGATACCGGGCACAACTTCGACGAAGTCATCGCATTCCGCGACGCACGCGCGGCCGAGCTGGGCGAAGCGTTGATCGTGCGCAGCGTGGAGGACTCCATCCGGCGCGGCACCGTCGTGCTGCGCAAGGAAACCGATTCGCGCAATGCGGCCCAGGCCGTCACGCTGCTCGAGGCCATCGAGGAATTCGGTTTCGACGCCTGCATAGGGGGTGCGCGGCGCGATGAAGAGAAGGCGCGCGCCAAGGAACGCATTTTTTCGTTCCGCGACGAGTTCGGCCAATGGAATCCGAAGGCGCAGCGGCCGGAGCTCTGGAACCTCTACAACACCCGGGTGCACGCCGGGGAGAACATGCGGGTATTTCCGATCTCCAACTGGACCGAGCTCGACGTGTGGCAATACATCGCGCGCGAGAACCTGGCGCTGCCCTCGATCTATTACGCGCATCGGCGCGACGTGGTCCGGCGCAACGGCCTCCTGGTGCCGGTGACGCCGTTGACGCCGCCGCGCGAAGGCGAGCGCGTGGAGAACCTGTCGGTCCGATTCCGTACCGTGGGCGACATTTCGTGCACCTGCCCGGTGGCGTCCGAGGCTGCCGACCCGCAGGCCATCATCGCCGAGACCGCGGTGACGGACATCACCGAGCGGGGCGCCACGCGCATGGATGACCAGACCTCGGAGGCTTCGATGGAGCGCCGCAAGAAGGAAGGATATTTCTGATGAACGTCATGACCGATCCCGAATTTTTCTCCGCCGCCGACAACGGAGTGTTGCGCTTGATCACGGCCGGTTCCGTGGATGACGGCAAGTCGACGCTGATCGGGCGGCTGCTCTACGACAGCAAAGGGGTGTTCGCCGACCAGCTTGATGCCATTTCGCGCGCCAAGTACAAGCGCACGGTAGGCAATACCATCGACCTGTCGCTGCTCACCGACGGCCTGGAGGCTGAACGGGAGCAAGGCATCACCATCGATGTGGCGTATCGATATTTCTCGACGCCAGCGCGCAAATTCATCATTGCCGATGCGCCCGGCCATGAGCAGTACACGCGGAATATGGTGACGGGCGCATCGACCGCCGACGTCGCCGTCATCTTGATCGATGCGACGCGCGTCGCGGACGGCCAGCTGTTGACCCAAACCAAGCGGCACAGCACGCTTGCCCATTTGCTCGGCATCCGCCACATCGTCGTGGCGGTGAACAAGATGGATCTCGTGGATTGGAGCCAGTCCGCGTTCGAGCGCATCCGCGATGCTTACGGCGTGCTGGCGGCCAAGCTGGGGATTGCGGGTTTCCACATCCTGCCGCTTTCGGCGCTCACCGGCGACAACGTCGTGGGCAAGTCGGCACGCACGCCATGGTACGACGGTCCGGCTTTGCTGGAGCTGCTCGAGCGCCTGGAGGTGCGGGCTGATGCACCGGCCAAGGCCTTCCGCTTTCCGGTCCAGATGGTCGCGCGCCATGGTGGGGACCGGGCCGATGATTTCCGCGGGTACATGGGGCAGGTCGCGAGCGGGTCCGTGCGCGTCGGTGATCGCGTGCAGATCCAGCCCTCCGGCGTGACGGCCACGGTGAAGTCGCTGGTGGTTTACGGCGGGCAGGTCGACCATGCCGTAGCGGGGGATTCGATCACCATCGTGCTCAATGAAGACGTGGATGCTTCGCGTGGAGACGTGCTGGTGCATGAGTCCGCGCCGGCCACGGTGTCGCGGCAGTTCCAGGCCGACCTATGCTGGCTGGACACGCAGCCTTTGAACCCGGCACGCAAATACCTGTTGAAGCACGGCACCCGCCTGACCTCTGCCAAGATCAAGGGCGTGCTGTCGCGGCGGGACATCCATGAGTTGGGAGAGATTCCTGGGAACGAGGCGCCTTTTGCGATGAACGACATTGGTCGCGTGGAGCTGGCTACGCGCGATGCGCTCGCCCTTGATCGCTACGACGACATACCGGCTACCGGCGCGTTCATCCTGATCGACGAGGCGACGAACCAGACTGCCGCCGCAGGCATGGTGAGGTAACAAATCGTCAAGTGCGGTTTCCGGAAGCATCGTCGCGACGACGTTCGGTGGGTGAGTGGTCGCCCAGGGGTTCCGGTCGCATCCACAACCAAATCGCAACCGCCGCCATGAAGCCGGTGGCGAGAATTGCGGCCCAGGGCGGGGCAGGCGTGATGAACAGCAGCGCGGCGCATGCGCCCATCATGAGCGTTGCGCTCCACTTCGCCCGGCGGCTGACCGCACCCTGTGTGCGCCAGTTGCGGATCATCGGTCCGAACAGGGGGTGATTTTCCATCCATGCCAGCAAGCGGGGCGAGCCGCGAGCAGCGAACCAAGCCGCCAGCAAGATGAATACCGTCGTCGGCAGCCCCGGCACAAAGATGCCAACGATGCCTAGCGCCAAGCACAGCGCCGCCGCAAGCAGCGCCAAACCCCTGACGAGGGGGCTGGGATGCGGCGATGGCGGTCGTTCCTGCATGATGCTATGCGGAAGTGCTGGCGGGTACTGCCGATTGTTTCATGATCGGCCGCCGTCGTCATCGGACGGCAGCCATTTACTGAAAGGCCGTTTCGGCATCGCGGCCGATATCCACCATTTCCTCTGCACGTTGTCCCACTGCGCGCCCAGCTGTTTGGCCGCGTCTTTCTCTGCGTAGGGCACATCCAGGTAGATGCGGGGCCGGCTTGGTGGCACGACGGGGGATGCAAGCGCCGCGCGCCGCGCAGCGGGGAGGTCGAGCGCGCGCATGAAATGACTTTCTTTTCCCGCCGGAGTGTAGAGAAACAGCTGGTCGCTGGTTCGCGTGATCGCGACATAGAACAGCCTCCGTTCTTCTCCGGGCTCGGCCTGTGCCTGCGGAAACTCGCCGTCGGCCACGAAGGGAATGTGGACGTAGCGCCACTCCTTGCCCTTGGCTGCCCGCGCCGTCGTGAGCGTCACGGCGTATTGGCGTTGCTTGAGCGTGCCGGCGCGCTTCTGCGCCTGGTGCAGGTGGTCGAGCAAGCCCGCCGCGTCGAGCGCGGTCAAGCGGGCATAGCCGATGAACCCGTCGATGGAGGCGGAGACCGCATGGGCGTCCTGCTTGTGCACGAAGAGCCTGCGAGTCACGGAAACGAGCTGCAGCGCTTCGGCGGCCAGGGCGAGCAGTTCGCCGGCAGGGACGTGCGCGGCCCGTGCGATCAGGTCATTGCATACGTCGGCGAAGCGGGCGCGCCAGCGGCGCGTCGCCGGGTCGACGGCTTCTTGCGTTTCGGACGTGCGGCTCAATTGGCCGCTGTAGAAATAGCGGATGGTGTCGGGATCGGTCGCGATCGTGCGCTCCGCCTCCGCCCACTCCTTTTCGGTATGGGTCAGGCCTGCGAATAGCCCCAGCGCGCGCAATACGGCCCCGACCTCGCGCCGGTCGCGCACCGGAGCCATTGAGCCCCGCGCAATATGGAGAATGCCGCGCAGCATGAGTATCTCGATCCGGTCGAAATAGCTGGGACAGCCTTCGGTGACGTAGGGGACGTCGCGGGCGATCAACGCGTTTTCCAGCGCGATGCTTTGGTGGGCGTCGCGCAAGATGACGGCGCAATTGGCCAGGTCACGCCCGCCGCCGGCCGATGCCACCCGCGCCAGTTGGTCCGCGACTTTGGCGGCGCCATCCTCTGCGCTGCCGTCGTAGTGGACGATTTCCACCTCCGTGTCGCCTTGGCGTCCGGACAGGAACTCTTGCGACGTGAGCGCCTGCGCGCAGGCGCCCAGCGTGGGGCCACAGCGGAACGACCGGCTCAGCGGCAGTCGCCGGGTGCCGGGAAACGCCTCTTCGAAGGCCGCACCCATGTAGCGCGGGTCGGCGCCGTTCCAGGCGTGGACGACTTGTTCCTTGTCGCCCGCCGCGATGATGCGGGTGCCCGGTCCTGTGAGGCGGCGCAGCAGGGTGATGTGGGCAGCATTGGCGTCATGCCATTCGTCTGCCGCGATGAGGGCGGGGCAGGGTAGAGCGACGACGTCGGGTAACTCGTCGCAGACCGCGAGCACGTCGGTGACCAGGTCATGTTCGCTCTGGAAGGCGAAGTGGCCGGCCTCGAGTCGGCGCAAGCGCTCGTAAGTGCGGCAGATGGACACCAGTCCCCGCGGCAGGTCGAGCTCTTCGGCCAGTTCCGCGTCCGATGCGTCGGCATGGCGGGCGAGCGCCAAGGTTCCCTTGAGGCGCGAGAGCTGGTTGATGACGATTTCCGCGTGCAGGTTGGTCAGGTCGTAGGCGTAGTCTCGGTCGGCGCGGGGGTCGGCGGCGGCTTCCTCGATTGCCTCGAAGACGTAGGGGCGCATTGCTTCGGCATTGCCCAGGTACACCTCGGCGCCTTCAATCAATCCTTGCGCCTGCCAGGCTTGGAATATCGTGCGCGCAAATGCCGAATACGTGGCTACGCCCACGGCGCGGGAGGCCCCTGCCTCGGCAAGGCGGCGGCGGAAAACCTGCTCGGCGGCATCGGTGAACACCAGTGCCAGGATTTCCTCGGCCGGCGTTCCTTGGCGCTCGCGGTACGCCACGCAATGCGCCAGCGTGGTGGTCTTGCCGGAACCGGCCACGGCTTCGATGAGCAGGAATCTGCTGCTCTGCGAGACGATCTGCCGCTGTTCCGGCGTCAGCAATAAGGCACTCATGGGTGCCAGTGTAAACCGGGGGGGCCGGGGTCCACCCCGCGGACCGCCGCGCTGTTCCGCAGGGCATTCCCTGGAGGTGCCCCGCTCCGGGGCGGCCATCGGATCAGAATTGGTGATTGATGCCGAAGCTGAACGCGCGGTTGCCCGCGGTCAGGTTGCCCACGTCATTGGCGTTCCACACCCGATAGAAGCCCGTGGGGGAGGTGTTGGCGGCCTTATTGTGGATGTAGGCATACGACGCGTACAGGCTAGTGCGCTTGGACAGCGCGTAGACGTAGCCGATCGCATACTGTTGCGCGTCGAAATCGTCGGCCGTGCGGTCGTCTTTGTTGATGTAGGAAAGAATCACGCGCCCGCGGCCCATGGGCACCACGGCGCCGACCAAAATGTCCTGCGATTTGTAATTCGGCGTGCCGGGGACGATGGCGCCCCGGTTGATGACGTAGTTTAGATAGCCGATTACCGGACCGAAGTCGTAGCGCACGCCCAGGAACGTTTCCTTGGCATCCCTGCCTGGACCGTTCGCATCCTTGGCGTTGGCGTAAGCAATCTTCCCGCGGAATGCCCCCTGCGCGTAACCCAGGGAGGCGCCATACTGGTCGTTGGTGCTGCCGTTCGTCGTTTCGCCCGGGGCGTAGGAGGCTTCCAGCTCCAAGCCGTACAGCGTAGGCGAGTTGTACTTGACTGTATTGTCGGCGCGGTTGTTGCCGCCGCGACCGCCTGCCGAGATCAGGTTGGCGGAGGTACCGGCCATGCCGGTCGAGAACGGGTCGAACTCGACCTGCGCAACGGCCACCGTGGTGTATTGGCGACCTAGGCTCACCCGGCCGTAGGGCGATCCCAGCCCGACCAGCGCCTGCCGGCCGAACAAGGTTCCGCCTTGGCCGGACATGCCAGTGTCCATGAGGATGCCGGCTTCCAGCGTGAAGAACGCGCTCAATCCTGAACCGAGGTCCTCGTGTCCGCGGAAGCCCAGGCGCGACCCGGACATCATGCCGCTGGTGAGCTTGTTGCGCGAGCCATCGGCGGCACCGCTTTCGTGCACGAAACCCATGTCGGCGACGCCGTACACGGTGACGCCGGTGGTTTGGGCGTGGGCGGCTCCCATGCCGGCCAACAGGCAGGCAAAGGCATACCGCTTCATGGTGGTTTGACCGACCTTGAACATGTTGTCTTCCAAAGGAATGCGTGCCCGCGCCGGGCACGGGGAGGGTGGCAGCGTCAGCCCGCAAAGCGCTGACGCCGGGGATAGCGGTGCTTCTTAGTTCGCCTGGATGCCGAATTCTTTGATGAGGCGGGCGTAGCGCGTGTCTTCGGCAGCGATGCGCCGGGCCAAGGTCTCCGGCGCGCCGCCGGTGAGCGTGAGGCCCATCACTTGGGTCCGGGAGACGATGTCCGGCATCTTGATGATCTCGTTGACGGCTGCGTTGAGCTTTTGGACCACGTCGGCCGGGAGACCGCGTGGCCCGAGGAGAGCCTGCCAGGCTCCGACTTCGACATTCTTGTAGCCTAGCTCGGTGAAGGTGGGCACGTCGGGAGCGAAGGGCGACCGCTGCGCGTCGGCGACGGCCAGCAGGCGGAGCTTGCCCTCAGCGACGTAGGAGACGATGGGTCCGAGCGTCGTGTACATCAGCGGAACCTGTCCGCCCACCAAGTCCACGATGGCGGGCGCGCTGCCGCGATACGGGATCTGCGTGATGCGCGTTCCCGCTGCCTTGTCGAAGAGCTCCGCCAGGATATGCATGGGCGACCCGGAGCCGGGGCTGGCGTAACTCTGCAACCTACCGGCCTTCACCGCTTCGACCATTTCCTTGACGGATGCCACGCCGGATTGCTGCGAGCTCGCCAGAAACAGCGACTGCGTGCCGATTTCGACGATGGGCGTGAAGTCGGCTTGAGCGTTGTATTGCGCGCCGGTGCCAGGCTTGAGGACGTGCGGCACGATGGCCAGCGTGTTGGGCGCGAGTAGCAGCGTGTAGCCGTCTGCGGGAGACCGGGCCACGTAGGCGCTTCCTATGGAACCGGCTGCGCCGCTGCGATTTTCGACGACGACCGGCTGGCCCCACTTGGCGGTGAGTTTTTCGCCTATCCAGCGGGCGAGGACGTCGCTATCGCCCCCGGCAGGGTAGGCGACGACGATCTTGATCGGCTTTTCGGGATAGCCGGCAGCCACTACCGCAGCGGACGGCATGGCGAAGGAAAGGGCCGCGACGGCGGCAAGTGTGGTGCGTTTGGCGAAATCGAGCATGGGCGATCCCTCAGGGCCTGGCAAGGAATTTATATGAAGATGCTAAAATATAAGAAGTTGAAAAAATATAAATTATTTAGAGTCTTGTGAATTTAGGGGGAAACCCTGTATCGCTCGATCCAAGGGTGAAACATTCCTGAGCTAGAATTTATGAATAAGCTCAGTTCGTATATTTTCCGTTCGCGTCGGAGGGGGTGCATGCAATCGAACGAAACGCCTGCCAAGGCCCGGGTGCTTGGCGCGAAGGCGCCTTCGGAAACCATGTCCGAGCGGGCGTATCAATATCTGCGTGCCGACGTGATCGCCGGCGTGTTGGCCCCCGGCCAGAAGCTCAGGCTGCAATCCTTGCAGCAGCGTTATGAGCTCGGCATCAGTCCGATACGGGAAGCCCTGATGCAGCTCTCGGGCGAAGGATTGATCAGCAACGACGGCCAACGCGGCTTCAGCGTTTCTCCCTTGTCCAAGGAAGACTTGCTGGATTTGATGCATGCCCGCACCGCCATCGAGACGCTGCTGCTGCAGGATGCCATCGAGCATGGGGATGATGATTGGGGCGCTGGCCTGGCGGCCGCCTATTACAAGTTGACCCGGGCTCGCTTGCCCCAGGATCCGAACGATCTCGTCGCGGTGGAGCTCTGGGAGACGGCCCATCGGGGATTCCATGCAGCGCTCCTGAGCGCCGCCCGTTCAAAGTGGCTAATGCGCATCGGTGAGCAATTGATCGATCACTCGGAACGTTATCGCCGGATCCGGCTCGCATATCCGTCGTCGCCCCAACAGCTTGCCGATGACGTATTGAGCGAACATGCGCAGTTGATGGAAGCCGCGCTGGATCGCAACGCGGGCTTGGCCTGCGAACTACTGCGCAGCCACTTGATGCGGACGGCACAAGTGTTGGCCGAGCGCTTTGCCGAATAGCGCTAGCCGTCGCCCGGCCCTTTGCAGGCTTCCCCCAAGGTGGGGGATGGCCACGCCCGGCCCCGGACGGCGCCAGGCAGCGGACTAGCGGCGGGTCTGCGCGAAGAGCGCTTCGAGGTCCTCATACCACTCGTGGGCGGGGTCTGCCAGCACCTTGTGGGTGTCGAAGTGATCCAGGCCTTTCCACTCCTTGAGCCGGGCGGGCGCCGGCTGGCGCTTCAATAGCTCGTGCATGCGCGTATTGGCGCTGATCACGCGCGAGCTATCCCGTTCCCCGTAGCTGGAGAGCATGGGAACGCGATTGCCGGTGGTCCAGCTGATTGCGCTCATCAAGGAGTCGTGGGACGGGTGCTCGAGCAGCGTGGTGTACACCCGCTCCTCGAGGCTGCCTGGCTGGGGGCAAGGGTGGTGCAAATCCATGACGCCGCTGATCGGCAGGCAAGCACGGACGGCATCAGGCGGCACCCCCGCTTGGTCCAGGGCGTCTCGCCGCAGTGCCGCCATGGCGGCAATGCCTCCGCCAGCGGAGTGTCCGGCCAGATACAGGTTCTGGCGATCCCCGCCCCATTGACCGACGGTTCGATGCAGTTCGGCAAGAAGCCGGACAGCGTCGTCGAAGGCGGCGGGCAGGCGATGCCCTGGCGCCAGCCTATAGGTGGGCGTAATGAACAGAAACCCGCGCCGGACGATCGCCTCGGCCATGAAGTGCGCGTACTCCTTGTAGCCGTTGGTCCATCCTCCTCCATGCCAGAAAACGAGCACCGGGGCGTCCCGCATGCCTTCGGCGCCAAACACGTCGTAGCGGTGTTGGGTATCGGGGCCGTAGCTCAGGTCGCGCGCACGCAGGTGCACCGGATCCACCTCGCGTGCCCATTGCAGGACGGTTTGTTCGTAGTCCTGGGCGGTGGGAAACGGAAGGGGAGGTTGGGGCGGTAGCGAGAGTGGATGCATGGAAGAGGTCTCATAATTTCTAATTAATTATAGAAATTATAATTTTTATAGGAAAATATTTTTTATTCGTCCAATTGTGTCAGATACTGTATGTTTGTACAGTATTAGCATGGACGATGACACTTCGCCGCCCGCTTTGCTCCCGCAACCACCCCTGGCACCCCGGCGCGGTCGGGGCGCCGTGGCCAATGTCAGGCATCGCTTCGAAACCCTGGAACGAGAGGCGGTGGACGATGGCTGGGCTCCTCCCGCAGGAACGCCGGCCGGGGCCAAGACCGAAGTTGCCGTCGAACGAGCGCGCACGATCCTGTCCCGCAACGATTCCCCTGACATTCCCTTCGACCGCGCGATCAACCCCTATCGCGGCTGCGAGCACGGTTGCGTGTACTGTTTCGCCCGTCCGACGCATGCCTACCTTGGCTGGTCTCCAGGTCTCGATTTCGAGACCAAGCTGGTCGCCAAGGTCAATGCCGTCGAGGCGTTGCGGGCCGAGCTCTCGCGTCCCGGCTATCGGGTGGACGTGGTCAATATCGGTTCCGCCACCGATGCCTACCAGCCCATCGAGCGCCAGTGGAAGCTGACCCGCGGATTGCTGGAGCTGCTGCTGGACACCCGGCACCCCGTGTCCCTGGTGACCAAGGGCAGCGCCGTCACGCGGGATCTCGACATCCTCGCCAAGCTTGCCGAGCTCGATCTCGTCGCGGTCTACGTCACCATCCCCACGCTGGACGCGCGGGTGGCCCGCACGCTGGAGCCGCGTGCCGCGGCGCCATGGCGACGTGTCGAAATCGTCAGGGAGCTGAGTTCGGCGGGCGTGCCGGTAGGAGTATCGCTGGCACCGGTCATTCCGTTCATTACCGACGACCAGATCGAGCACGTGCTGGAGGCCGCGGCCGAGGCCGGCGCACAAGCGGCCTTCTACACCATGCTCAGGCTGCCCTGGGAGGTCAAGGCCGTGTTCGCGCAATGGCTGGAGGCCCACTTTCCCGATCGCAGGGGGAAGGTCTTGCACTGCATTGAAGACCTGCGCGGCGGCAGGCTCAACGATCCGCGCTTCGGCGATCGCATGCGGGGGCAGGGCATATGGGCCGACCTGGTCCGCCAGCGTTTCCACCGCGCCGCCCGCAAACTGGGCTTGTCGCAGCGTCGCATCGTGCTCGAGACTGGATTGTTCCGGCCGCCGGCGCGCAGCCGCGGCGGGCCGCTTCCGGAGGACGGGCGGCAGATGCCCTTGTTCTAGGCGAGCAGGATGGACATGGCTAGGAACGAGGGGGCTTGCAATGCCGTCTCAATGCTCTGCTTGCTTGACCTCGCGTAGCAATCCTTTGGCCGTGAGTGAATCATATCCGGGCACGACGCGGGCATCGATGACGCAAACCCGGCCCGCCTGGACCTCGGCAATCGCCTGCTTCATCGCGGCGCGCAGTTCTCCGACGGTGCGTACCGGTCCATGACCGACTCCTCCCTGGCACCGGGCCATGCCGGCAATATCGATGTCGGGATCTCCAATATGCTGGCCGACGGCCTTGTTCTCTATGGGGCGATTGCGCGTGCGGGCGACTTTCTCCTGGTGCAACTCATCATTGAAGTACGCCGTATTGTTGGCGACGACGAATAGCAAAGGAATGCGGTAGCGTGCCGCCGTCCAGACGGCGCTGACTCCCATCATGAAATCGCCGTCTCCTATGACGGCGAGCGGAAGTCGTCCCATTCCCTGCAAGGCCAGCGCACCGCCGACCGCCATGCCCGGCCCAGATCCCAAGCCTGCGCCGCCATCCTTGCCGAGAAAGTCGAGGGGGTGGCGGAAGTGCCAGGCGTCTCCGGGCCAACCCAAGGGCGTGCGCAGCAGGGAGACCTCGAGGTGCTCGGTGGCCTCACGCAGCGACCGGGCGAGCGTTTGCAGCGTCAACGGGGCGCCGTCGTCGGGAGCAGGGGCGCGGGCATGGGCTGGGCGGACGGGCGCCCGTTCGCACCGATCGAAGATGCGCTCTTTGTCGTCGAGGGCGAGCAGTGCGTCGACGAGCGCATCGGGGTCACATAGAAGGTGAACGTCGGTCGGGGCCAGAGACTGGTAATCCATGCTCCAGCCGTTGTGGGCGTATTGATCCGGCGAGCATTGGATAATGCCGGCGCCCAGCCTTCCGTTTTTCGCTGCGATTTTCAACGTGCCGCCGAGGTCTATCCAGTCCAGGCTGAGCACGATGTCTGCTTCCCTCAGGACCGTGCAACCTTCCTCGCCCATGAAAAATGCTGGAGGCACGGGATGGTAGGGATGATCCGTCGGGAATGCGGCAGGCTGCTTCAGATCGGTCATCACCGTGGCACCCAGTCGTTCTGCCAGCCGGACTCGTTTTTGCCAGGCGTCCTCGGCCCGGGAGACCCTGCCAGCCAATATGACCGGTTTCTTGGACTCGGAGAGGCGCTCGGCGATGCGGCGCACGCTGGCTGGATCGGGGTAAGGGGTGGCCGGGCCGGAGAAATCGTCCGGCTCAGGGATCGACGCGCTCCCGTCGATGCGCGCTTCCTGCAGGGCAGCGTCGAGGCAGATGTATACCGGTCCTTTGGGTACGGTATTGGCGATGAGCGCTCCGCGGATCATGGCTTCCGCGGCCGCCGGCAATGACGCAGGCTGGTCGTCCCATTTGATGAAGTTCCGCACGAGTGCCCCTTGGTCCCGCGACGTGTGAATCCAGTCTATCCAGGGGCGGCGCGCCGCTGCATCCAGCGGGCCCGTGGCGCCGATCACGACCATGGGGGCCCGGTCGCACCAGGCGTTGAAAATACCCATGGATGCATGCATCAATCCCACGTTGGCGTGCACCACGACTCCCATGGGCTTGCCTGTCACTTTCGCATAACCGTGCGCGATGGAGACCGCATGGTCCTCGTGCAGGCACAACAGCATCTGCGGATTCTCATTGCCTAGGTAGTTCACCAGGCTGTCGTGGAGGCCGCGCAAGCTGGCGCCGGGATTGATGCTCAAGTATCGCAGGTCGAGCCGGCGTATGACTTCGGCCAAGTAGTCGCTGCCCCATTCTAAGTCGACCGGTTTCGCGACGACCGGTTTTTCGATGTTCATTCATGCACTCCTTCGTGATGCTTCTGGGTACGCCGGATCAGGGCCGCGTTTTCTCGAGAGGGGTGAGGAAAGGCGTCCAATGCTCGAGCTCCGACTGCACGTAGCGGGTGAAGGCCGAAGCATCCATGTCCTCGGTCACCATGTTCTGTTGACGGAGCTCCTTTCTCACCTCGGGCGTACGCAGCGCGTCGCGCACGGCTTGATTGATGCGCGTTACCACGGTATCCCGCATGCCGGGCGGGCCCGATAGCGAGAACCAGGTCGTTCCCGTCAACCTGGGGTAGCCCAATTCTTTGAAGGTGGGTACGTCGGGGAAGTCGTCCAGCCGCGAGTCCGCAGTCAACGCGATGGCGCGAAGCCGGCCGGATTTCAACCCAGGCATGGCGCTGCTCAAGGTAATGAAGGCGGCCTGGATCTGGTTGGCGATGAGGTCGGTGACGGCCGCATTGGCGCCTTTGTAGGGGGCCTGGACCATTGTCAGGCCGGTGGCCTGCGCAAAGGCTTCTCCGATCAGCGAGCCGTGGGTGCCCTGCCCGGGCGAGCCCCAGCTGACGCCGCCTGGTTTGTCCTTCGCGTAGCTGATGAAGCCTTGCATGTCTTTGACCGGGCCTTCGGCATTGACGACCAATACCGTGGGCGGACCGCCCAGCAGGGCGATGTGCGTGAAGTCTTTGATGGGGTCGAACGAGCTGGGCGTGAGCTTGGGCGCGATCACGTGCGAGCCGATGCCCGAGATCACGAGCGTGTAGCCGTCCGGCTCGGCGCGGGACACTGCTTGCGAGCCGATCATCCCTGAGGCGCCCGCGCGATTCTCTACCACCACGCTTTGCCCGAATGCCTTGCCGAGGGCGAACGACAAGGCACGTCCCAGGGTGTCGGCGCTGCCGCCGGGCGGGTAGGGCACGATGAGGCGGATCTGCTTATTGGGCCAGGAAGCCTCTTCCGCCGCCCATGAGGCGCTTGCTGTGGCCACCGTCAAGACAGCAAGCGCGGATAGGGCCCCACGGCGGGAGATTGGCGGGGTGGTGGGCATGGGCGTCTCCTCCTAGTTATTGATGGATAGGTGTGCTTATTCGACATGCCGGCCTGGGCGCGACGCGCTTTCAGTTCGTCAGGATTCGTACCCCGGAAGCACGCGCGCGTCGATCACGCATAGCGCCCCGTCGCGGACGCGAGCGACGGCGTCGCGCATGGCATGGGCAAGTTCGCCCGCATTGCGGGCCGGGCCGTAGGCAATCGCTCCCTGTCCGCGTGCGATCGCCGAAATATCGATTTCGGGGTCCGTCATGCGCTGCGCGATGCCCTTGTTTTCCACGGGCCTGTGGCGCTGCCGGGCGATGCGTTCTTGATGTATTTCGTCGTTGAAGTACGACTGATTGTTGGCGACTACGATTAACAGCGGAATGCGGTAGTGGGCAGCCGTCCACAGCGCGCTGGAGCTAAACATGAAGTCGCCATCACCTAGTACGGCCAAAGGCAGGCGGCCGCTGTCTTTGAGCGCCAGAGCCGCGCCAACGGCCATGCCCGGCCCCGACCCGATGCCTGCCCCGCCGTCCTTGCCCAAGAAGTCCAGAGGGTGGCGATACTCCCAGACATCGTTTGACCACCCCAATGGCGTGCGGATCAAAGTGACGGGGACATCGCGCGTTGCCTCCCGCAAGACATGGGCCAGTACGCGTATGCTCAGCTCGGCATCTGGGGGAACGGGAGCGGCCGGTTCGCGGGAGGAAGGGGGCTGGCCGGCTTGGTCCTTGCCTCGGCCAGGAAAGATTCGTTCCTCGTCGTCCAACTCCAAGAGTGCATCGACCAAGGCCTCCGGCTCGCACAGAAAGTGCGTGTGGGCCGCCGCGAGCGCCTGATGGTCCATGCTCCACCCATTGTGCGAGTATTGATCCGGGGAGCAGTGCACATATGGAGCCTTGATGGGAGCGCCACGCTCTGCGAGCAACTTGAAAGTGCCTGCGGGATCGATCCAATCCAGGCTCATGACGACGTCGGCCTCCCGCAGCACCTGCATGCCGCGGGACCCGACCGAGTACGCCACATGCAGTGGGTGATCGGTTGGGAAGGCAGCGCCTTGCTTGAGGTCCGATACCACTGTGGCGCCGAGGCGCTCTGCGAGTTCGATCCGCCGCACCCAATCGCGGATGTCGCGGCCGATGCGCCCAGCCATGATGACGGGGCGTTTCGCTTCTGACAGAAGCTGCGCGACGCGACGCAACGCCCTCGGCTCAGGGTACGCAGGCGTGGGCCGGGAGTACATCGACGGATCAGGTACCTCGAGCGGGCCGGAAAGTTTGCTTTCTTGTAGCGACACGTCGAAGCAAAGATAAACCGGACCCCGGGGCGCAGTTTCGGCGATCAGTCTTGCCCGGACCAGGGATTCGGCGGCGGCGGGCAATGAGGCCGGCTGGTCGTCCCACTTGATGAAGTGACGGACCAAGCTGCCTTGGTCGCGCGCGGTGTGCAGCCAGTCTATCCACGGACGGCGCTCGACGGCGTCGACCGGCCCCGTGGCGCCCAGGACGACCATCGGGACGCGGTCGCACCATGCGTTGTAGATGCCCATCGAAGCATGCATCAGGCCGACATTGCTGTGGACTGCCGCGGCCATGGGTTTGCCGGTTACCTTCGCATAACCGTGCGCGATGGCGATCGCATGGTCTTCATGTAGGCAGAGAAGCAGCTTCGGGGATTCGTTGCCGAGATAGTTCACCAGGCTGTCGTGCAGGCCGCGCAGGCTGGAGCCAGGGTTAATGGCGATAAAGCGCAGGTCGAGTTGGCGAATGACAGCCGCGAGGTAGTCGCTCCCCCATTGCATGGCGGCTGGCTCGGTGGTGATGGGTTTCTCTACGTTCATGCGTCTCTCTTTTCGAATGCAAGGCCGTCCGCCGGTGTTTGTGCGGCACGAGCGAGCGGTCGCGCGCAGCGGTGCTCTGGTGGATCGTGGGTCCAAGGTGGGAGCGACTGGACTGCCCGTATCCCACCCTTTGCCCCCCGGGGGGCGATGTGCGGCAGCGTTGCCCGGACTGTTCCGGGTTCAAGGGGAGCTGGGCTTGATAAAGGGTTTCCAGTGCTCGATTTCAGATCGCACGTAGCGATTGAAGGCCGCGACGTCCATGTCTTGGGTTTCCATGTTCTGGCGCTGCATTTCCGCGACTATCTCGGGGGCCTTCAGGGCGCGCCGCACTTCGGCGTTTAGCCGTTCGACGAGGGCGGGAGGCATGCCGGGCGGGCCCGACAAAGAGAACCACGTCGTCCCGGTCAGTGCGGGGTAGCCGAGTTCGGTGAAGGTGGGGAGGTCGGGGAAACCGGCGGCGCGTTGGGTCGACGTGATGGCAAGGCCGCGGAGCTTGCCGGAGCGGATATAAGGGGTGGCCGTCCCGAAAGACATGAACGCCGACGGTATGTGTCCGGCAAGCAGGTCCGTCATGGCCGGGTTGCCGCCTTTGTAGTTGACCGCCACCATTTTTATTTTCGCCGCGGCGGAAAAGGCTTCCCCAATCATGGAGCCGTGGGTGCCTTGTCCCGGCGAACCCCAGCTGATGGAGGAGGGGCGCGCCCTGGCGTAGGCAACGAACTCGTCGATGTTCTTGTAGGGTTGGTTCGGATGCACGACCAGGACGGTCGGCGGCCCGCCGAGGAATGCGATATGCGTAAAGTCGGAAATGGGATCGAAGCCGACATCGTTGAGCAGCGGGGCGACGACGTGGGAGCCGATGCCCGAGACGACGAGCGTATAGCCGTCGGGCTCTGCGCGCGCGACGGCGCCCGAGCCTATGGTGCCCGCAGCGCCAGCCCGGTTTTCCACCACGAAGGGTTGCTTGAACGTTTCGGAGAGTTGTTTGGCGACGAGGCGGCCGAGGGCGTCTGAGCCGCCACCGGCCGCATAGGGGACGATGATGCGCACGGGGCGGCTCGGCCAGTCGTCGACGCCCTCGGCAAAGGCGGGCTGGAGGGGAGTTGAGGCCATCAGCGCGCAAGGCAGGGCCAGGCAGACGAGGCGTCGGTTCATGGTGTCTCCTTTTCCATCCACGCATGCTTCGATGCGCCGGCGAAGGCAGCCCGGGGGTGGTCGTTCTTGTCGTTCTAGTATCGGATAGGAATCTTTCGTTCCTTTATGAGGAACGTTGATCCTCTATAAGGAATAGTATAGGGAGGGGCAAGAGGGTGTCAACGCCGCGGGCCGTGGGCAGGGAAGCGCGGCCCACGGCCGGCGAAGCGTCGGGGCCCCACGATGGTAGTGCTCGGGTTGCCGCGGAGCCGCGCCTCGGGGCGGCGGGGCTGCCTGGGAGGGAAGATGGAAAATTGAGGACGGGCTAGCCGGACTTACGGGGCGACCCCCTCGAAAAAGCTTTGGAACAGCAGCACGATGCCCAGCATCAAGATGGCTGTGCCAATCGCCAATGTGGCGGCGGCCACCAAGACCGCCCCCCATCCCGACTCGTTGCGGCGGTCGCTGCCGGCGTTATATTTAGCGTCGAACTTCGCATCCGGCGTCAGGCAGATGACCAGCGCCTCGATGAATCCTGCCACGGCAGGAATCAGGAAGAGGAAGAATCCCGGGTGGAAGTACCAGGTCTCGGCGCGGAAGGCCGTGCCTAGCGCCAGGAGCGAGAAAAGCAGCGGCAGCCACCCATGGCGGCGGCCGAGATACCACCAATGGGCGCCTGCCCAGCCGAGCAGGAATGCCAGGAGGCCGGCCAGTGCCTTGTGCCGGAAGCGGGCGTTCTGGTTCCGGGTGGTATGTTCATCGAATGAAGCCGAATTGTGTTGGGAAGTCATCGTCGAACACCTTGATTTTGAAGGACTTTACCGCATGCTGGCTTGCTAGGGCCCTTGTGCCGGGCTATACTTTATAGCTTTTGTTATTTAACCTTTTTCCAAGGATTACCTATGGTGGTGATTCGTATGTCTCGCGGCGGTTCGAAGAAGCGCCCCTTCTACAACCTCGTTGCTGCCGATTCGCGCAACCGTCGCGATGGACGCTTCATCGAGCGCGTAGGGTTCTATAACCCGGTCGCCTCGGAGGGTGAAGAAGGTCTGCGTATCGCGCTCGACCGCATCGAGCACTGGACCAAGCACGGCGCCCAACTGTCGCCGGCCGTGGCCCGCCTCGTCAAGCAATACAGCGCCAAGGTCGCTTCGGCTGCTTGATCGCCGTGTCCACTGCGTCCACGGCCTCCGGGGAGCATCCCGCCGACCTCGTCGAGGTCGGGCATGTGACGGAAGCCTACGGAATCCGCGGCGGACTCAAGATTCAGCCGTATTCGGCGCAGTCCGATGCCTTGCTGGGCACCCGCTCCTGGTGGTTGCGCAAGGGCAGGGAAATCCGGCGCGTCGAGGTCCTCTCTGCCAAGCGGCACGGTGCGTCGGTGACAGCCATGTGGTCCGGCGTCACTGATCGTGATCAGGCCCAGGCGTGGAAGGGGTGGACCGTGTTGGTGCCCCGCAGTGAATTTCCTCCCCTTGCCGAAGGCGAGTTCTACTGGGTAGACCTGATCGGCTGCGAGTTGATCGGCAAGGGAGAGAACGGCGAGGACCGCTTGCTGGGTTCGGTGTCGCATGTCAGCGACAATGGTGCCCATGCGGTGTTGCACGTGGCGCTCGTCGTGCCGGTGGCCCTGGGTGAGTCGTCCCAGCCCCTGCTGGATGCGAAGGGCCGGCAACGGGAAACGCTGGTGCCCTTCGTCGAGGCTTATGTGCGCAACGTGGATTTGGACGCGCGCCGCATCGACACCGACTGGCCGGAAGGTTTCTGAGGGCCGGCCATGAGCGGGGCGCTGCGGTTCGACGTAGTGACGCTGTTCGGCGCGATGTTCGACGCCGTCAGCGAGCTGGGCGTGACCGGCCGGGCGCATGCCCAGGGACGATGGGCCTTGCACCGGTGGAATCCGAGGGATTTCACCGTCGACGTGCACCGCACGGTCGACGATCGCCCCTACGGGGGCGGCCCGGGCATGGTGATGCGGGTCGAGCCGCTCGAGAAAGCCGTCCGCGCGGCGCTGGAAGGGCGTGCGAAGGCGGGGTTGCCGGAGACGGAAGTGATCCTGCTCTCTCCCCAGGGCCGCCGCTTCGACCAGTCCATCGCGCAGTCGATGGCGCGCGGTTCGGGGGCCATATTGGTATGCGGCCGCTACGAGGGCATCGACCAGCGGTTCATCGACCGCTGGGTGACGCAGGAGCTCTCGCTGGGTGATTTCGTGCTGTCCGGCGGCGAAATTGCGGCGATGGCGGTCATGGATGCCGTGGTCAGGCTGCTGCCCGGCGTGTTGAACGATGATGAGTCCGCTGTGCAGGATTCGTTCAACGAGCACTTGTCCGGACTGCTGGACTGCCCGCATTACACGCGGCCCGAGGTTTACGAGGGCGAGGCGGTGCCGGAGGTGCTGTTGTCCGGGCACCACGCCAATATTTTGCGGTGGCGCCGCAGGCAGTCGCTGGCGGTGACGCTCAGGAAACGCCCCGACTTGATCGAGGCGGCGCGGGCACGCGGCTGGTTGAGCCGCGACGACGAGAAGTTTCTGTCCGACCTGCAAAGGGAGGACGACCGCTGATCGCTGAGGCGATCAGTTTTGCAGTAGGCCTGCCGGGCATGAGTTCGGCGGGAACACCCATCCTCTGGTGGCGGTGCCAGGAAAAGCAGAACCGCTACGCATGATGGTCATTGGAGATAAACATGGACCTGATCAAAGTCCTCGAGCAAGAAGAGATCGCCCGCTTGACGGCCAATAAGACCATTCCCGAATTCGCTCCCGGCGATACGGTCGTGGTGAACGTCAACGTGGTCGAAGGCAACCGCAAGCGCGTGCAAGCCTACGAAGGCGTGGTCATCGCCAAGCGCAATCGTGGCTTGAATTCGTCGTTCATCGTTCGCAAGATTTCGTCCGGCGAAGGCGTCGAGCGTACGTTCCAGTTGTACGCCCCGACCATCGCTTCGATCGAAGTCAAGCGCCGTGGCGACGTCCGCCGTGCCAAGCTGTACTATTTGCGTTCCCGTTCGGGCAAATCGGCCCGGATCAAGGAAAAGCTCGTACGCAATACGTCGGCTGCCAAGGCTTGATTCCTGCTGTACCGCAATACAAAGGCGCCTCGTACGGGCGCCTTTTTTTTCCCTAGAACCGATGCCTGCGTCCAATCCTCCCGATCAGCGCCATGCGGCTCCGGCCCGAGCCGACGATACGTCCGTGCAAGTCCAGCCCGCGTCCCCCGATGGCCGGCGGGCGCGACCGCCGCAGCGTCCCGGATTCGACCCGGCCGCACAACCCTGGATCGCCAACCCCGGCGGCCTGGACCCGGTGCCGCTCGAGCGGCTCACGCCTGCCGCGCTGCGCCGGCGTTTTGCTGAACCGCCCGCCTGGGAGCCCGATGCGAACGATCCCGAGTCCAAGGGCATGGCAGGGCGAGCCGTGCGGCTGGCGTCGGTGCTGATTCCCTTGGTGCTTCGTCCGGAAGGGATATGTGTCATGCTGACCCAACGGACCGCACACTTGCACGACCATGCCGGGCAGGTGAGCTTTCCGGGGGGGAGGGTAGAAGAAAGCGATGCGTCGGCAACCGACGCCGCTTTGCGCGAAACCGAAGAAGAAACGGGGCTGCCTCGGGGGCTGGTCGAGATCATCGGCCAATTGCCCGACTATTTCACGCGCACGGGATTTCGCATCATCCCGCTGGTCGGCTTGGTTCGCCCGGATTTCTCCCCGCGGCCGGATCCGTTCGAGGTGGCCGAAGTGTTCGAGGTGCCCTTGTCCTTCCTCATGGACCCGACGAATCATCGCCTGCACAGCGCCACCTTGCCTTCCGGCGACGCCCGTACCTACTACTCGATGCCCTGGAAGCAATTCTTCATCTGGGGGGCGACAGCTGGAATGTTGCGCAATCTCTACCAGTTTCTGCGCGCGTAAGGCCGGCGGGCTGGTCGGTCGATGCTGCACATCGGCGCTATGCACTCTAGAATGCGGTCATGAGCTTTTTTGCACTTCTCCTCGCCTTTCTCGCCGAACAGGTCAGGCCCCTGCCCCGCTCGAATGCCGTCCACGAAGCCGCGCGTGCCGCGTGCCGCTGGGCCGGCCATGCGCTGGATGCCGGCAGCCGCGGGTACGCCATCCTCGGTTGGCTGCTGGTCGCCTTGGTTCCCAGTCTTGCCGTGTGGCTGATCGGATCGCTCGCCTGGGCGATTCATCCCGTCCTCGCACTCGTTTTCCATATCGTAGTGCTGTGGTTCACGCTGGGTTTTCGCCAGTTCAGCCATCATTTCACTGAGATCCAGTTTGCATTGGCCCGCGGTGACGTCACGGTGGCACGCAATCACATGCAGGCCTGGCTGCAGGCCTTTCAGGGCAATGCCTCGGCGGACACCATGACCGTCCAGGAGATTTGCCGTACCGCGATCGAAGAGGGGGTGGTGGCCTCGCATCGCAACGTTTACGGCGTGCTGTTCTGGTATGCGGTGTTGCCGGGCGCCTCGGGGGCGGCCTTGTACCGGCTTGCCGGCATCGTCCGCGAAGAGTGGGCCGACCGCACGGATGCCTTCGGGGACGTGGCGCGCGGCGCATTCCGCCTGCTTGACTGGATACCGGCGCGGATGACGGCCATCGGTTTCGCCATCGTTGGCAATTTCGAGGACGCGCTGTATGGCTGGCGCCAACGCGCCGCGCAATGGAAGGACGTACAGCGCGGCGTGGTTGTCGAGAGCGCTGCCGGCGCACTGGGCGTGCGCCTGGCACCCTTGCCTCCCAAGTGGCAGGCCGCTGCGCCCGCCGAGCCTCCCGCGCCGGCGCCTTCGGTCCAGCCGGCGGCGGCCGCGAGCGAATTTGCCGCTGCCGAGGCGCCAGACGAACCCATACGGTGGCCCGATCCGACGACACTGCATGCCGCGGTGGGGCTGTTGTGGCGCGCCGTCGTACTGTGGATGGCCTTGCTCTTGCTTTTGTCTGTGGTGTCCTGGGCGTCCTGAAGCGGTTCCCGAGCGCTTCGTCATGTTGCACTGCATGAGGTCACAACCTCCTGCAGGCGCTATAGTGGGCCGTCTACCGGAGCGGAGGGCCTGCAATGTTCTCTTTCCAATATTCCCCGAATCGCTCTTCCCGAGTGCTCGAGGTGGAAATCGATCCGCGCCAGCGTGAACCGGGCATGTGGGATGCCCAGTGCCGGATCTACGAGCGGACGAACGGCAAGCGCCTGTTGCTCGGCCCGGTCATGCCGCTGAGGGGAATCGCGGCCTCTTCCGAGCAGGAGTGCTTGGACGAAGCCGAGATCCGTATTGCGGAAGAGATCGAAAACGACCGCTGGTTCAAGCTGTAGCTGCACGGGGCGCGGGCCCGGCAAGGGCTATAACTCGCGGCTGAACCGTACGCGGTGCTGCCCCGGTCCGGCGTAGTCCAGGTGAACCGGCACGCCGTCCATCTCTCCCGTTCCAGGGGCGATCGCGAATCCCATTTTGCGATGGAAGTCGATCGATCCCTTGTTGGCGGGCGAGGTGATGCTGCACACCTGGGTGCAGCCGCGGGCGCGGACGATGTCGAAGAAATGCTCGTACAGCATGCGTCCGATGCCGCGACCCCGCAAGGCGGGGTCTACACCCACGAAATGAACGTAGGCGATGCGAGGATCGGTCTGGGAAATGAAGCCGATCAGAAACGCCTCGATGACGTCCTGCGACGCCAAGACGAAGCTGGTCGGTTGGAAATGCTCGAAGAACAGGCGCGGCAGCAGCGCCCGCACGGGGCGCCCGCCCCACCAGGCGTCGACACAGGCGGTGATGGGGTCGTAATCGGACGACGAGATTGCTCGCAGTCGTGAAGTCGGCATGACGGGCGAATGTCTTTGGTGGGGCGGTACATCATAGCGTCGCGGCGCGCCCCGGACGAGCGCTCGCATCCCCGTGTCTTCCGCAGGAATAAAAAAAACTCCCCCGGCGTCCGGAGACGCCGGGGGAGTCATATCACGCTGTGCGCGCTCGCCGCCTTAGGCGACGATGCGGATCTTCGTGGCTTGGGGGCCTTTGAGGCCGTTGGCGGCCACGAACGTGACGCGTTGGTTTTCCATCAGCGTCTTGCGTCCGCTGCCTTGGATCTCGGAGAAATGGGCGAACAAATCCTTGCCGCCGCTCTCGGGCATGATGAAGCCGAAGCCTTTTTCATCGTTGAACCATTTGACGATTCCTGTCTGTTCCATGTGTGTCCTAGTCAATTAAGGGGTGTGGCGTGCCGTGGCGTGCCGGTTTACTGAAAGTCCTGCCCGGCAGCCGGTATGCAGGCATGCCGCTGCGATTGGACCCGATGAACGTCCCGCTTGCGAAACCGCAGGCGTAGACGATGAGCGGACGTAGTGCCCGGAGCGGGTACCAAAGCGTCAGCGGTATAGGTAATGCAACCGAAGAGGGTCGCTGCGAATATCACGGTGCTGGCGACGAGCGGACCGTGCTTGGGTTGGAGATATACGACGTCGCCAACCTCGATGGCCTCGCCGTGCACGGGTTGATGCGCAGGGGGAGGGATGAGTTGGTCTGGGAAAATTTCTATCAAAAGCGTCCAACGAGACTGGGTACCGGAACGACGGACCTAGTCTCTTAGTCTGGCGCGCCGAAGCGGCGCGCTGGGTAACGAAACTCGGTTAAGAGGGGAAAGAGTACAAGAGGGATCGGGCTAGGCCGACCGTAACTTGTTGCCGCCATGTTCGTTGTGGTTCTTGCGGCAAAGATCGATTAGCCATTGTCACCCGCTGCGATGGGAAAGTCAACCGACTTTTGCACTGTCGATGAAAACGGACGCTGGCCTCGGGCTGGTGCCTCGGAAGTTCGTGCGCGCCCGCCCGGCCCTCATTCTTCCGGCCGGGCCGGGCCGCTGGGATGGAGGGAGGTCCTATCGAAGATGCGCGCGACTTCGAACTCGATTTCGGCGGCGCGCCGGGTGTCTTGGAGCAGGGACGTGTAGCGATGCATTTCGTGTTCGACGGCTTCGCGGAATTCATCGTCAGCCATGCGTTCCCGCGCCAGCACGCGGGCCGCGATGGTGAGCCCGTCGAGCCGGTTGCGTTGCGCCCGCAGCAGCTTTGCGAGTTCGACGATGGCTTCTTCCTGGTTCATGATCCTCTCCCTGTCGCGGGACGGTAGGCCCGTACGAACCCTCTATTGTAAGCGGTCGAACCGTCGCCCCCGTGGGCGCAAGGCCGCTGCCGGCACGGCGCACATGCGGTTGCCGCGGCCGTGCACCGTGGACGGGTCACATCAAGATAATGTCGTATTGCTCCTGGCTGTATATCCCCTCCACCTGCAGCGAAATGGGCTTGCCGATGAAGTCTCCCAGCGCGGCCAGGTTCTGGCTCTCTTCTTCCAGGAACATGTCCACGACCGCTTGCGAGGCCAAAACGCGGAACTCTTTTGGGTTGAATTGGCGCGCTTCGCGCAGAATTTCCCGCAGGATCTCGTAACACAGCGTGCGCGGCGTCTTGACCTGGCCGCGCCCCTGGCAAGTGGGGCAGGGCTCGCATAACACGTGGCTGAGCGATTCGCGGGTGCGCTTGCGCGTCATCTCGACCAGGCCGAGCTGCGTGAAGCCGTTGAGCGTGATGCGCGTGCGATCCCTGGCCAGGGCTTTGCGCAATTCCGCCAGCACCGCTTCCCGGTGCTCCGGGTTTTCCATGTCGATGAAGTCCAGGATGATGATGCCGCCGAGATTGCGCAGGCGAAGTTGGCGTGCAATGGCCTGGGCCGCTTCGAGGTTGGTCTTGAAAATGGTGTCGTCGAAGTTGCGTCCGCCGACGAAGCCGCCGGTGTTGACGTCGATGGTGGTGAGCGCTTCGGTTTGGTCGATGATGAGATAGCCGCCGGACTTGAGGTCCACGCGTCGCGACAGTGCCCGGTTGATTTCCTCGTCGACGTTATAGAGGTCGAACAGCGGTCGCTCCCCGGTGTAGTGCACGAGCTTGTCGACGACCGAAGGCGTAAACTCGCTCGCCCAGGTTTTTAGCTTATTGAAGCTGCTGCGCGAATCGATCTGGATGGAAGCCGTGTCGGTGCTGACGACGTCGCGCAATACCCTTTGCGCCAGGTTCAGGTCTTCGTGCAGCAGGCGCGGTGCGCCTTTGGTGCGCGCTTCTTGCTGCATGATGGACCAGAGCTTGCTGAGGTAGGCGATGTCGGCCGCGAGTTCTTCGTCGGTGGCGTCTTCGGCCTGGGTGCGGACGATGTAGCCCCCTTTCTCGTCCTTGGGCATCAGCCGCTGTACCCGATCGCGCAATTGGATGCGTTCGGCCTCCGACTCGATGCGCTGCGAAATGCCGATGTGCGGATCGAATGGCAGGTAGACCAGCATGCGTCCGGCCACGCTGATCTGGGTGGATAATCGCGCGCCCTTGGTGCCGATGGGGTCCTTGATGACCTGGACCATCAAGGTCTGCCCTTCGAACAGCAGTTTCTCGATGGGCGTGGTCGGGTGCCCTCCCTGGGCGCGTTCTTGGCGGCTTTCCCGTATGTCGGCGATGTGCAGGAAAGCGGCGCGCCCCAGGCCGATGTCGATGAAGGCGCTTTGCATGCCGGGGAGCACGCGCGCGACGCGGCCAAGATAGATGTTTCCGACGTAGCCTTTCTGGGAAGTGCGCTCGATGTGGAGTTCCTGGACCGCGCCCTGCTGGACGACTGCGACGCGGGTTTCATACGGGGAAACGTTGATCAGGATGTCTTCGGTCATGGAATCTGCCGGTGAGCTTGCGCGACTATCGGGGAGCTTACCGCGAGTCGCGAACCGGCGGCGAGCGGGGGAGTGCGGCCGGCTCGCCGGCGCGGATCAGGGAAGGAGGATGCCCGCCCTGGCGAGGAGGCGGGAGGTTTCGTACAGAGGCAGGCCCATCACGCCGGTGAAGCTCCCGCTGATGTGCTGTACGAATACGCCGCCCAGCCCCTGTATGCCGTAGGCGCCGGCTTTGTCGAAGGGTTCCCCGGTGTCGCAATAGCGTTCGATATCGCGCTGGGACAGGATGCGGAAGCGCACCTGGGTGATGGAGACGTCTTCGTACAGCTGCCCGCGGCATACCATGGCGACCGCGGTGTGGACGGCGTGTTCGGTGCCGGAGAGCTTTTGCAGGATGCGCACGGCATCGGCCCGGTCCACCGGTTTGCCCAGGACTTCTCCGTCTAGGATGACAGTCGTGTCGGCGGCCAGAAGAGGCCGTTCTTCCAGCTGGCGCAGGCGCATGGTTTCGGCGCCCAGCAGCGCCTTTTCGCGCGCGGTGCGCCGGACATAGTCGGCAGCCGGCTCGCCGGGCAGCTGGGGTTCGTCCGGGCCTGCGGCCGGGGGCGGCAACAGTACTTCGTGTTCGATGCCCAATTGCGTCAGCAATTCTCGGCGCCTTGGGCTGCGCGAGGCGAGGTAGATGGCCGTCATGTCGTCGTCTGTGCAGGGCGGGCACGCAAGGCCCGCGGATGGTCGGGTCAACCTCCCCTATGGTAGGGGTGATTGGCAAGAATGGACCAGCTTCGGTAAAGCTGTTCTGCAAGCAGCACACGCACCATGCCGTGGGGCAGGGTCATGCTGGACAGGCGCAGCATGCTGGTGCAACGCCGCTTGAGGTCGGGGTCGAGCCCGTCCGGCCCGCCGATGATGAGCGCCACGTCGCGTCCATCGTTGCGCCATTGCTGCATTTGCCGAGACAGGTCCAGGGTGGTGAGGTCGCGTCCCCGCTCGTCGAGCGCGATCCAAAGCCCTGAGGCGGGAAGGGCGGCTTCGATCCGCTTGGCCTCCAGGGCCTGCATCTGGGCAGGCGTCTTGCCCGTAGTGCGCGGCTCGGGGCGGATTTCGCGCAGTTCGACGGGGCAGTCGGGGGGCATGCGCTTGGCATAGTCGGTGAAGGCTTCGTCCACCCAGGCTGGCATGCGGTGGCCGACGGCGATGATGATCAGTTTCATGAGCGCGGTTCGCTGTGGCAGTCCGTGCGGCAGGCGCCGCTCCCGGGGAGCTAGCGCGCGGACGAGGCGTTCAGTTTCATCCGCACCGGTTTCCCGCCCCAGACTTCTTCAAGGTTGTAGTACTCGCGGATAGCGGGTTGCATGATGTGGACCACGATGTCGCCGAGGTCCACGAGCACCCATTCGCCGGTTTCCTCGCCTTCGGTCGCGACGACCTCGCCGCCGATGGCCTTGACCTTTTCGACGACGCTGGATGCAAGGGCCCGCGTCTGCCGGTTGGAGGTGCCGCTGGCGATGACCACGCGGTCGAAGAGGCTGGTCAAGTGGGTGGTGTTGAGCACCGTGATGTTTTGCGCCTTGACGTCTTCGAGAGCGTCGACTACGGCGCGTTGCAGTTTGCGTATGTCCATATTCAGGCCTGATACAGGCGATGCTGGCGGATGTAGCGTAGCACCGCGGGGGAAACGAGACCGTCGACGGGTTCGCCGCGTGAGAGCCGATCCCGGATGGCGGAGCTGGATATCGCCATCTCGGGCATCGGAAGCCTGTGTAGCGTGCGTTCCAGTCGAGCCAGCGCATCGCGCAGCGGTGGAGGGGGGTCCGGCCGGGTGCCCGGGCGGGCTGCCACCGCGAGTTCAGCCAGCGCGACGATATCCTGCCAGTCTTTCCAAGTGCAGAAGTTCGCCAACTGGTCGGCCCCGAGAATCCAGACGTACCGCGACGCTCCAGCAAGCGACGTGCCCGTGGGGCCCGCGAGCGCACGCAGCGTGTCGATGGTATAGCTGGGGCCGCCGCGGTCGATTTCCATGCGGTTCAGGACGAGATTCGGTTCCCCGGCGATTGCCAACGCCACCATCTCGGCGCGCTGTTCCGCCGTGGCGGTGAGCGGCCGTCGCTGCCAGGGCTCGGCCGCAGGAATGAAATGGACCGACTCCAGCCCCAGGTGGTCGCGCGCGGTACGCGCCAAGGCCACGTGGGCCTCGTGGATGGGATCGAAGCTTCCCCCGAGCAATCCGATGCGTTGGACGACAGGCGAATTCAAACCCACTCTCGCGGCGACAGCATTTCGTAGAGGCGCGCCTCTGGCGAGCCGGGCTCAGGATGCCAGTCGTAGCGCCATTGCGCGTGCGGCGGCATCGACATCAGGATGGATTCCGTCCTACCTCCCGATTGCAGCCCGAACAGGGTGCCGCGATCGAATACCAGGTTGAATTCGACGTAGCGGCCGCGGCGGTATGCCTGGAAATCGCGCTCCCGCTCGCCGTACGGCAAGTCGACGCGACGCTGGACGATGGGCAGGTAGGCGTCGAGGAAGTGATCGCCGACTGAGCGCGTCATGGCGAACGCATGCTCGAATCCACCTTCGTTGAAGTCGTCGAAGAAGATGCCGCCGATGCCGCGGGCCTCTTTGCGGTGCTTGAGATAGAAATATTCGTCGCACCATTTCTTGAAGCGCGGGTAGAGCTCCGGGCCGCTCGGGTCCAACGCTGCCTTGCAGGTGCGATGGAAATGGACCGCGTCTTCCTCGAACGGGTAATACGGGGTCAGGTCCATGCCTCCGCCGAACCAGAAGACGTCATCGGCATCGGACACGTGGACCGATTTTGCGACGAACACCCGTACGTTCATGTGCACGGTGGGCACGTAGGGGTTGCGCGGATGTAGCACGAGCGAAACGCCCATGGCTTCCCAGGGGCGGCCAGCCAGTTCGGGGCGATGGGCACTCGCCGAGGGCGGGAGGGCCGAGCCGTTGACGTGGCTGAACAGCACTCCGCCGCGTTCGAAAACCGCGCCCCCCTCTATCAAGCGGGAAAGGCCCCCGCCGCCCTCCGCACGCTCCCAGGCGTCGGCCCGAAAGGGCTGGCCTTCGAGTTCTTCGAGGCCTGCGACGATGCGAGATTGCAAATCGACGAAGTAGCTGCGGGTCAGCGAGGTGTCTATGTTCATGCCGTGCCAGAGTCTGTCGCGGCGGCGCGGCGTGCGATGGCTCGCCAGCCAATGTCGCGACGGTATTGCGCGCCGTCGAAGTGAATGGATTGCAGCACGTCGTAGGCGCGCTGCTGGGCCAATTTCACCGAATCGCCCAGCACCGTCACGCACAACACGCGTCCGCCGCTGGTCTTGACCACACCATCGCTCTCGACGGTGCCGGCATGGAACACCATGCAGTCTTCCGCTTCGGGCGGCAGGCCCGTGATGACGTCGCCGGTGCGCGGCGTGTCGGGATAGTTGGCGGCTGCCATGACCACGCCCAACGCCGTGCGGCGGTCCCAGTCGACGTTGGCTTGGTCCAGGGTGCCGGATACGGCATTTTCGAACACTTCGAGCAGATCGTTCTTGACCCGCATCATGATCGGTTGAGTTTCCGGGTCACCCATGCGGCAGTTGAATTCCAGCACCCGCACGCCGTGCGGACCGATCATCAGGCCGGCATACAGGAACCCGGTGTACGGGATGCCGTCTTTGGCCATGCCGTGGACGGTGGGCCAGATGACCTCGCGCATGATGCGTCCGTGCAGCTCGGGCGTGACGACCGGCGCGGGCGAGTAGGCGCCCATGCCCCCCGTGTTGGGGCCTTCGTCGTTGTCCTTGAGCCGCTTGTGGTCTTGGCTGGTGGCCAGCGGCAGCACGTGCTTGCCGTCGCACAGCACGATGAAGCTGGCTTCTTCGCCTTCGAGGTATTCCTCGATCACCACGCGCGCGCCGGCCTGGCCGAGCTTGCCGTCGCCAAGCATGGCGTCCACCGCGGCATGGGCCTCCTCCAGCGTGGCGGCGACCACCACCCCCTTGCCGGCGGCCAGGCCGTCGGCCTTGATCACGATGGGCGCACCTTGTGCATCGATGTAGGCGTGGGCTTCCGCGGGCACGGTGAAGGTTTGGTACTTGGCCGTCGGAATGCCGTGCCGGACCATGAAGGCCTTGGCGAAATCCTTGGAGCTCTCGAGCTGCGCGGCCGCCTTGGTGGGGCCGAAGATCTTCAGCCCCCTGGCGCGGAAAATGTCCACCACGCCGGCGGCCAGCGGCGCTTCGGGCCCGACCACGGTCAAGCCTATGCCTTCGTTCTGGGCGAAGTCGGCAAGTTCGTTCGGGTCGGTGATGGGAAGGTTCTGCAGGCGGGGTGTCAGCGCCGTGCCGCCGTTGCCGGGAGCGACGAAGACTTTCTCGGCTTTGTGAGATTTGGCCAGGCGCCAAGCCAGGGCGTGCTCGCGGCCGCCAGAGCCGATGACGAGGATTTTCATGTGTTTACTCGCCCATGACGGCTGTGGTGTAGACCTCCTGGACATCGTCCAGGGACTCCAGCGCGTCCAGTAGTTTCTGCATTTTTTCCGCGTCCTCGCCCTGGAGAACCGTTTCGTTGAGAGCCTTCATCACGATGCCGTCCATTTCGGCCTTCAGCCCCGCCCCGTCGAAGGCCCGCTTGACGGCAGCGTAGTCGGTGGGTGCACAGATCACCTCGATCACGCCTTCATCGTCGGTAATGACGTCTTCGGCGCCGGCCTCGAGGGCCAGCTCCATGACTTTGTCTTCCGAGGTGCCTGGCGCGAACAGGAACTGGCCGCAATGCTTGAACATGAAGGCGACTGAACCCTCCTGGCCGAGGTTGCCGCCATGCTTGGAGAATGCGTGCCGCACTTCGGCCACCGTGCGCGTGCGATTGTCGGTCATGCAATCGACGATGACGGCCGCGCCGCCTATCCCGTAGCCTTCGTAGCGGACCTCCTCGTAGTTATCGCCGTCGGCGCCGCCCGAGCCGCGCGTGATGGCGCGTTGGATGGTGTCCTTGGGCATGTTCGCGTCGGTCGCCTTGTCCCAAGCCAAGCGCAGGCGGGGATTGCTGTCGGGATCGGGGCCGCCGGCCCGCGCGGCCACCGTGATTTCACGTATGAGTTTGGTCCACAGCTTGCCGCGCTTGGCGTCCTGACGCCCTTTGCGGTGCTGGATGTTGGCCCATTTGCTATGTCCGGCCATGGAAATCGCTTGCGTCGTAACAGTGAAAGGTGCATTTTAGCTTGACCGGCAGGCGGGGGCTTCCGTTTGAATGTCGTCTTGCTGCCAATACCACAACCGTTACGCTATTTGCCATGTGGGCGACGGTATTTTGACAAGCGCGGCGCCTTGCCTACAGAATCGACGCCGTCCCGTCCCCGGGCATCCTGTTTAGTTTGCATAACGGAACCGACATGGCCGCCCCCATACTTCTCGCCAAGAACGCGAACACCGAACTTTTTCTCCTGCCGGCCATGGCCAACCGGCACGGATGCATTACAGGGGCCACCGGCACCGGCAAGACTGTCACCCTGCAGGTGATGGCCGAATCCTTTTCCCGAATGGGCGTGCCGGTGTTCATGGCCGACGTCAAGGGCGACCTGACGGGGATTTCCCAGCCGGGAGCCGCCACGCCCAAGCTCCAGGAGAGGCTGGAGTCGCTCGGCCTGGACATGCCGACTTGGGGCGGCAGCCCCGTGACGCTGTGGGACGTATTCGGCGAGCAGGGCCATCCGCTGCGCGCGACGGTATCCGACATGGGGCCGCTGCTGCTGGGCCGCATGCTGAACCTGAACGACACGCAAGCCGGTGTGTTGACGATGGTATTCCGGATCGCGGACGACAACGGACTGCTGCTGCTCGACCTGAAAGACCTGCGCGCCATGCTGCAGTACGTGGGCGACAACGCCGCCCAATTCAAGACGCGCTACGGCAATGTCTCGCCCGCTTCGGTGGGCGCGATCCAGCGCGGGCTGTTGGCGCTCGAGGCGCAAGGCGGGGACCGCTTCTTCGGCGAGCCGATGCTGAACATCGACGATCTCATGCAGACCGATGCGCAGGGGCGCGGGGTGGTGAACGTGCTGGCGGCCGACAAGCTCATGCAGGCGCCTACGCTCTATGCGACCTTCCTGCTGTGGCTGCTGTCCGCATTGTTCGAGCACCTGCCCGAGGCGGGCGACACCGACAAGCCGAAGTTCGTCTTCTTTTTCGACGAGGCGCACCTGTTGTTCAACGACGCGCCCAAGGCGCTGCTCGACAAGATCGAACAAGTGGTCAGGCTCATACGCTCCAAGGCGGTGGGCGTGTATTTCTGCACCCAGAACCCCCTGGACATTCCCGATACTGTGCTCGGCCAGCTCGGCAACCGGGTGCAGCACGCGCTGCGCGCCTTCACGCCACGGGACCAGAAGGCCGTCAAGGCGGCGGCCGAGACCATGAGGGCGAACCCCGGCCTCAACCTATCCGAGGCGATCACCGAGCTTGGCGTGGGCGAGGCCTTGGTTTCGCTATTGGACGAGAAGGGGCGGCCGGGCATCACGGAGCGGGCCTACATCGTCGCTCCGGGGAGCCGCATCGGTCCGGCCACCGCAGCGGAGCGCCAGGCGCTGATGACGTCGTCGCTGGTCGCGGGGGTGTACGAAAAAGTCGTGGATCGCGAATCGGCCTACGAGCTGTTGACCCGCAGGGCTGCCGGCGAGGCACCGTCCGATGCCCCGGCCCAGGCCCCGGCGCCCAAGGCCGGCAAGGCGGGGGGCTCGGCCGGCAAAGAGGATGACGGGCTGATAGGCGGCCTGCGGGACGTGTTGTTCGGGTCGACCGGCCCGCGCGGCGGGCGCCGCGAGGGTGTGCTGGAATCGGCCGCCCGCAGCGCAGTCCGCTCCATGGGAACACAGCTCGCCCGCGAACTCACCCGGGGGCTGCTGGGCTCGCTGCTCGGCAAGCGACGCTAAAGCCTGCTGCCCGGTGCCCGGTTGACGTGCTGCGTGCATTGAGGAGTGCTGCCGCCCGGCGAGGAAGCTCAGCGAGGTAGGTGGTCGCGGACGTAGTCCGCTACGCTCGCGAGCACCGCTGTCAGGTCGGCCTGCACGCGGTCGAAGTCAGCGTTGCGTTCACGCGTGGCCTCGTCCATGTAGACCGGGCGCCTGACCTCGATTTGCAAGCTGTGCCTGTGCTCGGCGGGGCGTCCCATTTGCGCGATGAGCTGCACGCCCTTGTAGGGGTCGTTGCGGGCCACGGTGTAGCCCTTGTCGCGCAATGCCTCTTCGATGAGCGCGACGAACCCGGGCTCGCAAGTCGTGCCGTCCCGGTCTCCCAGGACGAAGTCGGCCAAGGGGTGATCGCTGCGCATGCCCAGCCGTTCGTAGACGTCGTTGGGCATGGAGTGCAGGTTCAGGTGCCACAGCGCACCGAAGCGCGCATAGCGCTCCTCGACGGCGCGTTCGAGTTCCGCGTGGTACGGCCGGTAGTAGGCATCGATGCGCCGCCGTACCTCTTCGACGGTGAGCTTGCGGTCGTAGATCGGCGTCTGGGCGTCCAGGCGGCTCCAGATCAATCCCTTGCCGATCCGCGTCTTCTCGGTCGGCGTGACCGGCTCGGGCCAGGGGGCGTCGAGCAGCGCAGGGTCCAGGTCCTCCAGGGATCGGTTGGGATCAATATAGACCCGGGGGAAGGTGGCGGCGATCAGCGTGGCGCCGTATTCCGGCGCCGCGGCCCACAGGGCCTCCACATGCGTGTCCTCGCCCTGGCGCAGTCGCGCCAAGGGCACGGCTGCGCCGAAGTCCGGAGGGTAGTGGGTGCCGCTGTGGGGCGAATCGCACACCAGCGGCAGGACCGGGCCCGTCGGGTCGCGCCGCACCACGGGCGGCGGAATTAGGTCGGCCATGCTTATTGCGCCTGGATGTTGGCCGCCTTGGCCACCTTGGCGTAGCGTTCGAGCGCTTGGTCGATCTGCTTGGCAAATTCCGCGGGCGTGGTGGGGACGAGAGTTCCGCCGACGTCTTCTGCGCGCTTGCGGAAGTCAGGATCATCCATGGCCTTGCGTACGGCCTGGTTCAGGCGCGTGATGACCGATTCGGGCGTTCCGGCCGGAGCAACCAGGCCGAACCAGCCGCCGGTGCCCATTTCAGGGAAGCCCAATTCCGCGTAGGTCGGAACGTCGGGCAGCAGCGGCGAGCGTTGGGCCGCGAGCAGGGCCAGCGGCCGTAGGCGGCCGCTCTGCAGGTTGGGCAGCGTGGACGACAGGTTGTCGGTGATGGCATTGACCTGGCCGGCCAGTGCGTCGTTCAGCGCCGGACCTGCACCACGGTAAGGCACGTGCAACAGCTTGATGCCCGCAAGCATCATGAAGTTCTCGATGTTGGCGTGGCCCAGCGAGCCGACGCCGGGAGATGCAAAGGAGTATTTCATCGGGTTGGCCTTGGCCAGCGCAATGAACTCCTTCATGGTCTTGGCCGGAACGGAAGGATGCACCGCGAAGACGCTCGGGATGGACAGCACGTTGGCGATGGGCGCGAAGTCCTTGCGGGCGTCATATTTCAGGTTGGTGAAAATGGCAGGGTTGGCGCCGTGGGTGCTGACCGTGGCCATGCCGATGGTGTAGCCGTCGGCCGGCGCGCGGGCCACCATTTCCATTCCGATGGCGCCGCCGGCACCGCCCTTGTTTTCGACGACGATCGGTTGCTTGAGATCGCGGCCGGCATACTCGGCAATCAGCCGGGCGACGATGTCCGTGGAGCCGCCAGGGGCGAAGGGCACGATCAGGCGGATCGGACGCGAAGGATACGCGTCGGCGGCGTGGGCGGCAGTGCTCACTAATGCGGCGCTGACTGCGGTGAGAACGAGGCGCAGGGGGGACATGGTTGGCTCCGTTGCGAAGTAAGGAAACGTAAGAAAAACGATGTCCCCAGTGTCAGGAATTTACGCAGGCATCACAAACGACTATATTTCACCCCAGCATTACCTTTGGTAATGCTGGAGCCGGTCATGCGCCTTCATTCGCCTTCCATGTCCGAGCTGCACGCCTTCGTCACCGCGGCGCAGCTTGGCAGTTTCACCAAAGCCGCCCAGGTGCTGTGCGTAACCCAGGGCGCCATCAGCCGTGCCATTGCGCGCCTGGAGGAGCACTTCGGGCAGCCCTTGATGGCGCGCAGCGCCCACGGCGTAGCATTGACCGAGGCCGGCCGGCGCCTGGTGGAAGCAACGGCAGCGCCGCTTCAGGCCATCGAGTCGGTCAGCGCCGAACTGCGGGCCGCTTCCCGTCGCAATCAGTTGAACCTGGCGGTCATTCCTACGCTGGCCAGCGTATGGCTGGTGCCCCGCCTGCCGGATTTCCACCAGCGGCATCCCGATATCGAGCTGACCTTCAGCGCCTATCGGCGGGACGAGGATTTCTCGGGGGCCATGCCCGATGCCGCCATCCTGAGCGGCACGCCGGAACAATGGCCCCACTGGCAATGCGACTACGTGATCGGCAAGGAGATCGCGGTCATCTGCCATCCCGATCGCCTCGCCGCGCGCCGTGCGCAAGGCAAATGGTCGCACCCGGCCGAATTGCTGGGCGAGCCGCTGCTTTATCACACAAACGCCCGGGGGAACTGGCCGTACTGGTTCCAGGCGGTAGGGGTGGAAGGCACTCCTCACCTGGCCAACGGCTTTGACCAGGTGTCCATCCTGTTGCGCGCGGTCATGGCCGACATGGGGCTGGCGGTACTGCAGCGGTGCCTGATCCGTGCCGAGGTCGAGTCGGGTCAGGTGGTCATCCCATTCGATGTGCCGGTCGCATTGCCGCGCGGTTATGTGCTGTGCACGCCCATGCAGCGTCGGGATCACCCGGCGCTCTCGGCGTTTCGGGCCTGGCTGCTGGAGACGGCAGCCAAGGAGCCGCTATGAGGGCGACGAAACGCCTCGCTGCGCTGGGGGTGGCCCTGGCGGTGCTGGTGCAGGGCTGCGCGTCGGTCGGCAACGGGCCGGGTAGGTTGGAGATCGATACTTCCATCAGCGCGCGCAGCCAGGGGAGCCGCGTACGCTTCATCGTGCTGCATTACACGGTCTCGAATAAGGAGCGTGCGCTCGAGTTACTCAGCCGCGGCGAGGTCAGCAGTCATTACCTGGTGACCGACGATGATCCGCCGCGCGTGTATCGGCTGGTGGATGAGGATCGCGCCGCATGGCACGCCGGGCAGAGCGAGTGGCAGGGTTACACCTGGCTCAACCGCACCTCCATTGGCATCGAGATCGTCAACCGTGGCCCCATCGGCACGGCGCCGGATGGCACGACTCAGTGGCAACCTTATAAGCCGGCGCAGATCGAAGTCGTCAAGCAGCTCGTGCGCGACATCGCCCGACGGCATGACATCGCGCCCGAAAATATCGTCGGCCACAGCGACGTAGCCCCTTTGCGCAAGCAGGACCCGGGGCCGATGTTCCCTTGGCGTGAGCTAGCCCGCGCCGGAATAGGGCGCTGGTATGACGAGACCGCCGCGCAGGCGATGCGCGAGCGCTTCGAAGCCCAGGGCTTGCCGGACATCGCCTGGGCGCAGCAGCAGCTTGCGAGGCTGGGTTACGGCGTGCCGCGCACGGGCATTTGGGATGCAGAAACCCGGGCCGTGCTCGCCGCGTTCCAGATGCATTACCGTCCCAGCCGGTACGATGGTGTTTTCGATGCCGAGACGGCAGGCATACTGGCCGCGCTGGTGGCCGCTTCCGGCGGCGGGGCCGCGGCGCCGGGCGGTTAACGGCGCGCGCCGGATATCAGTTCTTCGTGCCGAACAGCCGGTCGCCGGCGTCGCCCAGGCCGGGGACGATGTAGGCGTGGTCGTCCAGGTAGTCGTCCAGCGCCGCCAGGTACATCGGGACGTCCGGATGGTGGTCGCAGTAGACGCGCATGCCCTCGGGCGAGGCCACGAGCGCGACGAAGATGATGTGGGAAGCCGGCACCCCCCGTTTCTTGAGCACTTCGACCGCGTGCGCGGCGGAGTAGCCCGTGCCTACCATGGGGTCGCAAAGAATGAAGGTGCGCCCTTCGATTTCGGGCAGGCGCACCAAGTATTCGACCGGGCGATGTTGTTCGTCGCGGTACAGGCCGATGTGTCCGACCCGCGCCGACGGGACGAGGTCTAGCAGCCCGTCGGCCATTCCGCTACCGGCACGCAGCACGGGGACGATCGCGAGCTTCTTGCCCGCAATGACGGGGGCGTCCATGGGCGTCATGGGCGTGTCGATGGCACGCAGCTCGAGCGGAAGATTGCGCGTGACCTCATAGCCCATGAGCAGGGAGATTTCCCTGAGCAATTCCCGGAACGTCCGCGTGGACGTATGTTTGTCCCGCATGTGCGTCAGCTTGTGCTGGATCAGCGGGTGGTCGAGGATGAACAGGTTGGGAAAGCGCGGATCGGTCTTCACATGCTTACCTTGCGGTTGGGACGGACGCCGCCGCATAGCGCGGTGCGGGAATTATTTTCCGCGATTGTATGCGCGATTAGAATGCGGCAAGAACATTGGCGACTAAGGAGATTGGGATGCCCAAGGCAATTCGGATCGAGCAGCATGGCGGGCCAGAGGTGCTCAAGTTGGTGGACGTCGACGTGCCCAAGCCCGGTCCGGGCGAGGTCAGGATCCGGCAGCATGCAGTGGGCCTGAACTTCATCGATATTTACTTCCGCACCGGGCTGTATCCGACCAAACTGCCGGCCGTGCTGGGGTTCGAGGCGGCCGGCGTGGTAGATGCGGTCGGCCCCAAAGTCCGGCACCTGAAGGTGGGCGATCGGGTCGCATACGGCCAGAGCCCGCTCGGCGCGTATGCCGAGGTCCGTAACATGCCGGCTTTCCAGGTCGTCAAGATTCCGGACTCCATCAGTTTCGAAGAAGCCGCGGCCATCATGCTCAAAGGCCTGACGGTGCAGTATCTGTTCCGGCAGACCTACCGCTTACAGGGGCATGAAACCATTCTCTTCCACGCGGCGGCCGGCGGCGTCGGATTGATCGCGTGCCAGTGGGCGAAGGCGCTGGGCGTAAAATTGATCGGTACCGTCTCCTCCGCCGAGAAGGCGGCGCTGGCCAAGGCCAATGGCGCATGGCGGGTCATCGACTACACGAAGGAAAATGTGGTCGAGCGCGTGCTCGAGCTCACCAAGGGCAAGAAAGTGCCCGTCGTGTACGACGGCGTGGGCAAAGACACCTGGGAGACCTCGCTCGACTGCCTGCAGCAGCGCGGCCTCATGGTGAGCTTCGGCAATGCGTCCGGAGCGGTCACGGGCGTCAATCTGGGTATCCTGGCGCAAAAAGGGTCATTGTTCGTGACCCGGCCCACCGTGGCGCACCACGTGGATACGCTCGAGAAAATGCAGCAGGCAGCATCCGAATTGTTCGAGTTGGTGGTTGCCGGCAAGATCAAGCCGCGGATCGAGCAACGCTTCAAGCTCGAGGAAGTCGCGTTGGCGCACGAGTCATTGGCCGCGCGCAAGACGACGGGGTCGACGGTGCTGACGCTGTGATCCGGCGGCATGCCTGCCGGGCAGGCAGGGCATCGCATCTAAGCTAAGGAAAGTAGTTGATGAAATGGGTCATCGTCGCGCTGTACTTGAGCGCCATCGGTTATGTGCACTTCCGGGGCAAGGTCCGGATGCGGTTCTTGAGGCAGCTGTTCGACCACTCCTCCATCGTGGCGCCGATCAACGCCTTTATGTATCTGTTCTCGAAGGTGCCTGCGGTGCCTTATATTTCGGCGGAGCAGCTACCGGGCTTGAAGGTCCTCGACGACAACTGGGAGGTTATTCGCGATGAGGCCGTGCGCCTGCGGGATGCGCAGCGCATTCGCGCTGCGGAAAAGAACAACGACGCCGGCTTCAACTCCTTCTTCAAGTCAGGATGGAAGCGGTTTTACCTGAAGTGGTACGAAGCCCAGCATCCTTCGGCGCATGAATACTGCCCGCGCACCGTCGAGATCCTGCGGGGAATACCGGAGGTCAAGGCGGCGATGTTCGCAGAGCTGCCGCCGGGCGCCAAGCTGAATCCGCATCGGGATCCGTTCGCCGGCTCGCTGCGCTATCACTTGGGGTTGGAGACGCCGAACGACGATCGCTGTTTCATCGAAGTGGACGGGCAGCGCTACAGCTGGCGCGACGGGCAGAGCGTGGTATTCGACGAGACCTTCATCCACTGGGCGGAGAACGGCACTGACCGGGATCGCATCATTTTGTTCTGCGACGTGGAGCGGCCGCTTCGCTATCGGTGGGCCCAGGCGTTCAACCGGTGGATGGGGCGCAAGGTGTTGACCGCGGCCAGCTCTCCCAATGAAGAGGGCGACAAGACCGGCCTGATCAATAAGTTGTTTTACGTGGTGTGGGTCGCGGGCCAGTATCGACGCAAGTTCAAGAATTGGAACCGCACTGCGTACCGAGTGACGAAGGCGGCGCTCATCGTCGGCGTCGTTGCATTGATCATCTACCTCTGATCGTTCCATTCATCGGGTCGCGTCGAGTGGGCGTTGGCCCAACCTAGGCTTGGCTCCCCCCGCACCCAGCGGGAAGGAGCCTTTTTCATTGCTGCCCTCACAGGCCACGAGACCGGGCATACCACCCCAGGCTGAGCCCGATGGCGGCGCAGGTTGCCATCAGGGGCAGGGCCCGGGACCAGTCGGGATCCGCCCCCGACACCGTGACCGCCCAGGTCACCAGTGGCGCGGCCGCAAACTGCCCGAGGTTAGAGCCTTGCAAAAAGAGGCCTTGCAGGCTGGCCATCTGGTCCGGCGCCTTGGCCAGGCGCACGGCGGCCGAGAGCGTGGCCGCAGGCAGAATGCCTCCGATCAGGTTGAGGCTGATGCAGGCCGCAAAGCGCGCGGCATCCGGTAGCCATTCCCAGAATATCGCGCATGCCGACAGGCCGACAACGACGTGGGCCGTGATGATCAAGGCGCTGCCGCGTATGCCTCGTTGGAGCAGTGAGGCGCCCAGCACCGATCCGCCTGCGTTGAAGATGATCGCTGCCGCGGTAAGCATGGAAGCGGTCCGCAGCGACACACCCCGCTCCTGGATGGCCCAGGTGGGGAGAAACGTCATGACGGTAAAGAACTGGATGGCGTAAAACGTGAATGAAAGCGCCAATACCCACGGGGCGACCTGGCGCAATCCACCCGTCAGCTTGCGCCAGTCGAGCGACTGTGAAGCCGGGGCGGGGCTGGCGTAACGCGACCGCCATAGCACCATCCATAGGGCGCAGATTCCCGTGAGGGCTGCGATAAGGGTCCACAGCATGCGCCAATGCCCACCCTGGAGCAGCAAGGGGGCGGTGAGCAGCGCCAGGCTGATGCCGAGCGGCATGTACGCGGACCAGAGCGCGAGCACCATGCGGGATTGCTGTGGAGTGCTCAGCCCCGCCAGCAATGCGGGAACCGAGACGACGATGGCGATCTGGCCCGTTCCCTCGAGAATCCGGCTCAGGAGCAGGACGCCGTAGCCATCGGAGGCTGCACCCAGCAGTCCCCCCGTCGCCAGCGCGCAAAGCCCTCCGACCGTGAAACGCCATGCGCCGACTCTCCCCGACGCCAGGCCCATGACGGCGGCGCACAGGGTGGCGATGGTGCTGAATAGCGAGACGACCCAGCCGACCTCCCTGAGGTTCAACCCCAAGTCCTGTTGCAGTAGCGGAAGCGCGGGGGGCATTTTCCCGACGCACAACGCGACGAGGATGCCGCAAGTGATGCCGAGCGCAACGCCGGGCCAGTCGGTCAATGCGCGCGGCGAGATGGGGGCGTTTGTTTTTGTCTGCATGCAGGCTTGACTCCGATTTTCTTATGGAGGGGTGACCCAAAGTCAGGCGTAAGGCACATTGTTGGTGCAAATGAGCATTTATCAGCCAAATTGAGGGTTATTTTTCCTTTTATTGATCCAAATCAAAAATTCTTGACAGCCGTGGTGCTGCTTTCTAGTATGACCGACGGTGTCACTGAATTCATTCTTAAAAAAATTGGATCCAGGTCGATCCGAAGGGGTAGGGCAGCATGCGTGTAGTGGTCATCGGCAATGGTATCGTGGGAGTCTGTACGGCTGCATGGTTACAGCGGGACGGCCATGATGTCACGTTTGTCGATCCGCGCGGGCCGGGGGAGGCCTGTTCGTTCGGCAATGCCGGATCGCTCTCGCCCAGCGCCTGTTTGCCCGTCGGCATGCCCGGCATGTGGAAGAAGGTACCGGGTTGGCTGAAAGATCCGCTCGGTCCCCTCACCATACGGTGGTCTTACCTGCCAACCGTAATGCCTTGGCTATTGCGGTTCTTGCGGCATTCGCGTCCCGCCGAAGTCGTGAGGATTGCCACGGCAATGCGGAATCTGCTGGCACCCATTTTCGAGAACTACGATCCGTTGCTGGAGCGCGCCAATGCCCGGCACTTGGTGCGGCGCACCGGTTGCCTGTACGTGTATTCCGGTCGCGAGGCCGCCCGGCAGTGGCAGTGGGGCATGGACCTGCGCCGCAATTTGGGGGTCGACATGCGCGACGTGGGACAAGAAGAGCTGGAGTCGCTCGAGCCGGACCTCAAGGGAAGATTCCGCTTCGGTATCCTGGCGCCGGAGAACGGTTCTACGCTGGATCCCTCGGAGCTGGTGAAGGCGCTGCATGCGCAATGCGAGCGCGATGGCGCGCGCAGCGTGCGCGCGAGTGTCAAGGCATTCGAGCGGCACCGCGACGTGGTGCGCGGTGTGCGGACCGATGCGGGCGAAGTCATCGAGTGCGATGCAGTGGTGGTTGCAGCGGGAGCTTGGTCGGGCGGCCTCGTCCGGGACCTAGGGCTGCGCGTGCCCCTCGAAAGCCAACGCGGTTACCACGTGACGGTCAACAGCTCGAATCTTTCGTTGCGGCATACCGTCATGGCCGTCGAATACAACATCATGGTCAATCCCATGGCCAAGGGCCTGCGGTTGGCGGGCTCGGTCGAGTTCGCCGGGCTCGCGGCACCGCCCGACTATAGAAGGGCGCACGTCTTGCTGAAGCGGGGCAGAGAAATGTTCCCGCATTTGGACACCAGCCGCTATACGGAATGGATGGGGCATCGCCCGTGCTTGCCGGACAGCATGCCGGTGATAGGGCGGGCGCCGCGCTTGCAGAATGTATGGCTGGGATTCGGTCATGGTCACGTCGGCATGTGCGGTGGCGCCACCACGGGCCGCGAACTGGCGAACCTCATCGCGGGCCGTCCGACGGGTGTGGACTTGGCGCCGTTCGCGCCGGATCGGTTCTAGGGCGGGCCCATGGCATACGACCGCGATACGCGCCGGTGGGAAGTCGGGATAGACGTCGGCGGAACTTTCGTGGACGTCGTCGCCGTTGCTCCCGATGGCGCAGTGCATGCTTCCAAGCATTCGCGTCGCGCTGGGGAGCCGGCGCAGGCCGTGCTACAGGCGCTCGACGAAGTGTCCGGCACACTGGGTTTCCAGCCGTCGGAAGTCGGACGGATTCTGCACGGCACGACCATCGCCACCAATATCCTGCTCGAACGCAGCGAGCCTCCGGTGGCGGTCATCGTCAATCGAGGTTTCGCCGACGTGCTGACGCTCGGCAGGCAGAACCGCCGGGACTTATATGCACCCTGGGTGCCGTGCCAGGCGCCGGTCTCGCTCGTGCCCGATGCCCTGCGCTTCGAGATAGGCGGGCGCATCGATGCGGCCGGGCAGGAGTGCGAGCCGTTGAATGAGGCCGAGGTGCGGGGCGCCGCGCAGGCGATGCGCGAGGCCGGGGTGCGCAGCGCGGCCGTGTGCCTGCTGTTCTCGCACTGCAACCCGGCGCACGAGCGGCAGGTGCGCGCGTGGTGCGAAGACACGGCGCCCGAGATCGCCATATCGCTTTCCTCCGAGGTCGATCCCCGCCCGCGCGAGTTCGAGCGCTGGCTGACCGCCGCCATGGATGCTTACGTGAAAATCGGCGTGACCGATTATTTGCGTCGATTCCAGGATGGGCTGCGCCAGCGCGGCTACGTCCCGGCCCTGGTCATGCGTTCTCAGGGCGGCGTGGCTACGCTCGATGCCTGTCTGCGCAAGCCCTTGACCCTGGCCATGTCCGGTCCGGCGGCGGCCGTCCAAGGCGTGGCGGGCATGCTGGACGAAACGTCCCTCGCTGGCGATGCGCTCAGCCTCGACATTGGGGGGACGACGTCCGACCTTAGCCTGATCCAAGGCGGGCGGACGCGCTATACGCTCGAGCTGGGCGTTGGTGACATGAGCCTGCGCATGCGCTCGGTCGACGTGTTGTCGGTCGCCGTGGGCGGCGGCAGCTACGTTTCGGTCCACGCGGGAGGTGGGATACGCGTGGGCCCAGAGTCGGCCGGTGCCCGTCCCGGCCCGGTGGCTTATGGCCGCGGCGGGGTGCGCGTGACGGTGACGGACTGTCTCCTCGTGCTGGGTTTGCTGCCGGAGCGGCTGGCTGGCGGACTGGCGTTGGATCGCGAGGCTGCGGCGGCCGCGATTGAAGCCTCGCTCGCGCGGCCGCTGGGCTTGTCGGTGGAGGCGGCGGCGCATGCCGCCGTGCACGTGGCCAATGGCGCGCTGGCGGAGGCGGTCAAGCGCGCAGCGTTTGCAGTGGGCAGCGATCCGCGAAAGCTGACGTTGGTTGCCGCGGGCGGCGGCGGGGCGATGCACGCCGCCGAAGTGGCACGGATGGCGGGTATTGCGCGGGTCGCCGTGCCGGCACTGCCCGGGGTGGCGGCGGCCTATGGCCTGCTGCGCAGCGACTGGACTGACGTGGTCGAGCAAGCGTTGGACCTGCCGTTGGCGGACGACGCTTGGCAGCAACTGGGCAGCGTGGCACGGCGTTTGGCCGAGGTGCTTCGGGCGCCAGACGTCGTAAGCTACGGTGAGCTGTCCCACGCGTTTTTCCTGGACGTCGGTTACGCCGGGCAGGAGTTCGCGCTCGAAGTGCCTTTCGAGCTGGCCCATGACTCGGCAGCGGACATAGCGCGTAGGTTCGACGACGAACATGCCCGGATACGCGGCCAGGCTTTCTCCGCTCCGCACAGGGTGCGCGGGATGAGGCTGGTCGCGCGCAGGGCGCCGTCGTCCGCTGCCGGGGAGGCGCGTCCGGTGGCCACGGGCGGTCAGCTCGAGCGCGAGCGCACGCTGAGGCTGCCCCAGGTTGCATCCTGTCTCGTCCACCAGCGCGCCGAGCTCGCCGTGGGCCAGGAAGAGAGCGGGCCCGCCATCATCATGTCGGGAGACTCGACCGCGTGGGTGCCGCCCGGTTGGCGCTGGCGCGTGGATTCGTCCCGGGTCTTGATTATGGAGCGTGCATGAAACGGTGTGCCACCATGGAGCCATTGGCGGCCGATCCCGCGGCGCTCGAAGTGCTCCGCATGCAGCTGGATGGCGTGGCCGATCGCATGCAGGACGCACTGGTCCGGTCTGCCACTTCCTCGATCGCCCGGGAAGGCATGGACTGCGCGGCCGCGTTATTCCTGGCCGACGGCCGGGTCATCGCCCAGGCCCGTTCGCTGCCCTTGCTACTGGGCAGCCTGCTGCCCGCGGTCGAGGGCGTGCTCAAGCATTTCCCCGTGCAAGCCATGCGGGCAGGCGATGCCTATCTGCTCAACGATCCCTGGTCGGGCGGAACGCATTTGCCGGACTTGGCCCTGGTGCGGCCCATCGTGTGCGAGGGTCGCGTCGTCGCCCTGGCGGCCGCCATCCTGCATCACCAGGACGTCGGCGGCAGTACCCCCGGCTCGATCCCTCCCGACGCGACCGAGATATTCCAGGAGGGGCTGCGCATACCACCCATCCAATGGAGGGAGGCTGGCAAGGTCCGCGAAGACGTGGCGCGCTTGCTTCTTGCCAACAGCCGCACGCCTGATAACCTTCGCGGCGATCTAGATGCGCAATGGGCGTGCGTGTCGCTGGGCGAGCGCGAAGTGGCCGAGCTCATCGAAGCCTATGGCGTGCAGGCATTCACGGCGGGGTGCGAAGCCTTGATCGTACAGGCCGAACGCATCACGCGCGCTGCCCTGGCTGCGTTGCCCGACGGCGTCTACCGGCATGCGGATGAATTGGATGGTTGCGGCGCGGCGCCAGTGCGCCTCCAAGTGCGACTGGAAAAACGCGGCGAGGGCATCGAGATCGATTTCACCGGCTCTTCGCCTCAAGTCGCGGCGCCCGTGAATGCCACCTATGCGGCCATGTTGTCCGCGGTGTTTTTTTTCATGCGTACCTTGGCCCCGGACGCGCCCAACAATCATGGCTGCCTGCGGCCGGCGCGATGGATCTTCCCCGAGGGCTCGGTCGTGAATCCGCGGTATCCGGCGCCAGTGAACGCGCGCACCGCCACGGTCAAGCTTGCCTGCAATGCGATGTTGGCCGCGTGGGCGGGCGTCGATCCGCAACATTCGGCTGCGCCCAATTCCGGTGTGGCCCTCGTCATGTCAGTAGGCGGCACGCGCAGCTGCGGCACGCGCTATTTCTTCACGGAAATCATCGCCGGGGGCGCTGGTGGTTCGCCATGGGGAGAGGGTGCTTCGGGCATATCGACCGACGTCGGCAATGGCAAGAACCTGCCCGTGGAAATGCTCGAGGCGCAGGCCCCGATTCGCGTCGAGAGCTATAGGCGGCGCCGCGGTTCGGGCGGTGCGGGCATGCACCGTGGCGGCGATGGCGTCGTTCGCCAATATCTTTTGTTGGACGGAGAGGCTGTGGTGTCGTATCGCAGTGAGCGCCACGAATCACGGCCTCCTGGCGCGGCGGGGGGAATGCCCGGCGCATCGTCATCGGCCGTCTTGGTGCGCGCCGACGGAACGCGCCAGGTGTTGCCGTCCAAGTCACGTTTTCAATGGAAAGCCGGCGAGCGCTTGATCATCGAGACCGCCGGAGCAGGCGGATGGGGTAGCCCTGCCGATGGGCACGGCGCCCCGCTCGATGTCACAGCGACGACAACTGGGGAGGTCGTATGAAAAAGTGGTATGGATGCATGATCGGCGCCTTGTTGGCCGCGGCGTTTGCAGCAACGGCCCACGCACAGGACTATCCGAACAAGATGGTCCGGATAGTCGTACCGTTCCCGCCCGGAGGAAGCACTGACCTGCTCGCGCGCCAGTTAGCCGAAAAGTTGGCCCAGGCTCTCGGCCAGCCCGTCATCGTCGAGAACCGGCCGGGCGCAGGGGGGACGGTGGGCTCGGCCTACGTGGCCAAGGCCGCCCCCGACGGCTATACCTTGGGGATGGGCGTCACCGGCTCGCACGGCGTCAGCTACAGTTTGTATTCCAAGCCGCCCTACGACCCGGTCAAGGATTTCGCGCCGATTTCGATGGTGGTCAACTCTCCGCTCATCCTGGTGCGCACACCCGAGATCCCCGCCAAGACCGTTGCGGAGTTCGTGGACTATGCGAAGGCGAATCCCGGCAAGGTGAGCTACGGCTCGCCCGGCAACGGCACGTCCATGCACCTGACGGGTGAGATGTTCGCCCAGGCAACCGGCGTCAGCCTGCTGCACGTGCCGTACAAGGGCAGCGCCGGCGTGCTGAACGATTTGCTGGGCGGACAGTTGCAGTCGGCTTTCGCGGATCTGCTGGTGGTCCAGCAGTTCATCAAGTCGGGCAAGCTGCAGCCTATCGCCGTGACCTCTTCGACCCGCCATCCGATGTTCCCCGAGGTGCCGACGATTGCGGAGAGCGGCGTGCCGAATTTCGAGGCGTTGTCGTGGCAGGGGCTGTTTGCGCCGGCGGGCACGCCTGCCGCCATCGTCAACAAGCTCAACGCAGCCGTCGTCCAGGTCTTGCAGCGCCAGGACATGAAAGAGTTTTTCGCGTCGCAGGGCTTTATCGTCGCCCCGACGTCGCCAGATGAGTTCGGTCGATTCGTTGCCGCCGAGGTCAAGAAGTGGGGCGACATCGTCAAGAAAGCGGGAGTGCAGGTCGAATGAGCGGACGCTTTCCCGCCATCGAGCATAAAGGGGGGCAGGTCGTGCGGCGGGGCATAGTGCAGCCCATCACGCCTGCCGTCATCGCCAGCGGTCGATTGGTCTTCGTGTCGGGGCAGGTGCCCATGGGGCCTTCGGGGCCGCTGGCACCGGACATCGAAGGGCAGACGCACGCCGCCATAGACATGATCGAGGCGATCCTTGCAGACTGCGGCTGCGGCCTCGATCGGGTGGTCAAGACCACCGTATGGCTCGTGTACGCGGAAGATTACGAAGGCTTCAACCGAGCCTACGGAGAACGTTTTCCGCATTTGCCACCGGCGCGCGCGACGGTGGTGAGCGCCCTCGTTCCGCCCGTGCGGGTCGAGATCGAAGCAATTGCGGTGCTGGACGATTGAGTCAGTTCTTGCCCAGGACGATCTTCATGGCAGGCATGATCTCGGCGGCCGTCTCGGGGCGTTCGAGGGCATACTCGAGGTTCATCTGCGCAACGTCCACGTGTTCCTCGGCCAACGCTTGGGCGCGCGCCGCCTCGCCCTTTTCCATCGCCTGCACGAGCCGGTGGTGTTGCAGATGGGCGTAGAGCATCCATTTCTGCCGCTCTTCGCCCGCGTTCTGCATCGGCAACATCGCGCTGGGCGAGGCAAACGGGAGGCGGTTATTCATCTCGATGGCGCGCGTGAGCGCGAAGTTGCCTGCTGCTTCGATGATGAGCCTGTGGAACCTGTCGTTCATCTCGCCGTACAGGGCGTAATCATCGTAGGTCATTTCCGCCTTGTTGACGGCCCGGTCTCCGTCCCGGAGGCAGGCGCGCAGGTCCAGCGACAATTGCCGCGACACGCCATGTTCCGCCACGAGGCGCGCCGCCATGCCCTCCAGGTGACCGCGTACCGCTATCGCGTCGTGGATCTCGCGTGGCGTGAAGCGCCGCATCATATAGCCGTTGGTGGGAGAGGGTTCGATCAGCCCTTCTTGTTCCAATGCCGCCAGTGCGAGCCGGATCGGCGTGCGGGAGACGCCCAGCTTGGCGGCAAGTGGTACCTCGGCCAGCCGCTCGCCGGGGGCGAACTCGCCTTTCAGGATGAGGTCCCGCAATTGCACCAATACTCGCGTTTGTTGCGATTCCAACGTTGTTCTCCTTGGGCCGCCCGACGGCATGACCGCTTTCGATGCAAGGTGGCCGTATTGTATCGAAATGATGAACTGGATCCAGGATGGGCTATCCAAGACCGCGCGCATGCCAGGCCATGAACGCCGCACGCGCGGAAGGGCTTCCCGGGATTGTTGGATAACATATTGAGTGGAAACGATTTTTTTTGTTTTCCTTGGAGGCTCGTGGCTAGGCATCGGAGGAAGGTAGAAAGCTTGTTTTACTTATCTGGATCCATGGAATAGTATTCTGCATACAGATTGTGCTCGGGGCCGGGTTCACTTATTTTCGAATGGTCGGCGCCGAATTCCATGAAAGGAGTGTTCGATGTCCCCTGAACAGAATGAACGCATCACCCGGGTCGGCCCGGGAACCCCGGCGGGGAAGCTGCTGCGCCAGTATTGGCAGCCGGTGGCGCTGCTCGAGGAGCTCGAGGGCGAACGCCCCATCCGTGCGGTCAAACTGATGGGCCAGGATTTCATATTGTTCCGGGATGAGCAAGGGCGCTATGGCCTACTCGACCGCGACTGTCCCCACCGCAACGCCGACCTGGCGTACGGGCGCCTCGAAGACGGCGGCGTGCGCTGCCTGTTCCATGGCTGGTTGTTCGATGTCTACGGCAACTGCCTCGAGACCCCCGCGGAACCTGAAGGCAGCAAGCTACACCAGCGCATCAAGCAGAAGGCCTATCCCGTCGTGGAGAAAGGGGGCATTCTTTTTGCGTTCATCGGTGAAGGGCAGCCGCCGGCCTTCCCCCATTTCGACTGCTTCGTTGCGCCCGATGAATACACCTTTGCATTCAAGGGGTATCTCGATTGCAATTGGCTGCAGGCCTTGGAAGTGGGCATCGATCCGGCGCATGCTTCGTATTTGCACCGGTTCTTCCAGGATGACGACGCCGAGGCCAGTTACGGCAAGCAATTCCGCAGCACCTCGGCCGACTCCGACGTACCCATCACCAAGGTCTTGCGCGAGTACGACCGTCCGGAAATCAAGGTCGATCACGTCGATTACGGCTTGCGCCTGACTACGCTGCGCAAGCTGGACAGCGGACGCACGCACGTGCGCGTCACCAACCTGGTGTTCCCGCAGGCCTTCATCATTCCGATGAGCACGGAAATGACGATCGCGCAGTGGCACGTGCCCGTGGACGATACGAGCTGTTATTGGTATGCGATCTTCACCAGCTTCGGCAAGCCGGTCGACAAGAAGCAGATGCGCGACCAGCGGCTGCAGCTCTATGAACTCCCCGATTACATGCCCCGCGTAGGCCGCTTCAACAATTACGGCTTCAATCCAAAGGAGCAGGCCACGCAAACCTATACCGGCATGGGGCAAGACATCAACGTGCACGACCAATGGGCCGTGGAGTCCCAAGGCAAGATCCAGGACCGCACGCGCGAGCACCTCGGGTCCACTGACAAAGGCATCGCCGCCTATCGGCGCTTGTTGCTCGAGGCCATCGACCAGGCCGCCAACGGCCAGAAGGCCTTGATGATGATCGATGACGAGCAGGCGCGCACTTTCACCGGGCCGCCGTCCATCGACGGCATCGGGCCAGAGGACTCTTGGAGCGATTACTGGAAGATCGCGGACGAAAAGCGCCGCAAGAGTTCGCAGTGGGCGGCGTAGATAGACGGCCGGGGGCGTAGTCCCCCGATTCCCCGACGGTTGGATGCCCGCCCGGCGCAAATGCAACATGAAAGGGGCGGGCTCTCCTTTTCGGAGTTTTTTATGTCTTTCGTGGATCGGTTCGGTCTATGGTCCGAGGCTCAACAGCATGCCGCGCGCGATGTCGTGGCCGCCCTCGAACGCGGCACCATCGACGTCGTCAGGTTTTCGTTTCCTGACCAGCACGGGATATTGCGCGGCAAGACCCTGGTGGCCAAGGAAGCGGTGCGTGCGCTCAAGAACGGGGTCACCATCACAACCACGATGTTCGCCAAGGACACCTCGCACCGCACGGTCTTTCCCGTGTTCACCTCCGGCGGCGGGTTCAATCGTCCGGAGATGCAGGGGGCAGCGGACGTGCTGATGGTGGCCGATCCGCTCACCTTCAAAGTGCTGCCCTGGGCGCCGAACACGGGCTGGCTGTTGTGCGACACGTATTTCCACAGCGGCATGCCTGTTCCTTTCGATACCCGGAACCTCTTCCGCAAGACGCTGGCCAAGCTTCATGACGCGGGGTTCGAGCTTGTCACCGGATTGGAAGTCGAATGCCACGTGTTCAAGACGGTGCAGCACCACATGCGCCCGGAAGACGCGGGGCAGCCTGGGCAACCTGGCGTGCCGCCGGACGTCGAGCTGATGTCCCAAGGGTATCAGTACTTGACCGAGCTGCGCTACGACTCGGTGGATACGGTCATGGAGCTGGTGCGCTCGACGGCGCAGAAGCTCGAGCTGCCGCTACGTTCGCTCGAGGTGGAGTTCGGCCCCAGCCAGTTCGAGTTCACCTTTGGGCCGGGCAGTGCAGACAAGACCGCGGACGACATGATCCTGTTCCGCAGCGCGGTCAAGCAAGTGTGCCGCCGCTACGGTTTTCACGCGACGTTCATGTGCCGGCCGCGCATCCCGAACGTCGTGTCGAGCGGCTGGCATCTGCATCAGTCGCTGCGCCGCCTATCCGACGGCAGCAACGCCTTCGTTCCCCTGGAGGAAGGCAAGCATTTGTCGGAAACCGGCCTGCACTATCTGGGCGGGCTGCTCGCCCACGCCTGCGGTGCCACGGCGCTGTCTACGCCCACCCTCAATGGGTACAAGCGCTATCGGCCTTATTCGCTCGCGCCGGACCGCGCCATTTGGGGGCGCGACAACCGGGGCGTGATGCTGCGGGTGTTGGGCGGCGTCGGCGACGAGGCGACTCGGATCGAGAACCGCGTGGGCGAGCCGGCCGCCAATCCCTACCTGTACTTCGCTTCGCAGGTGCTGTCCGGGATGGACGGGATGGCCAAGCGCATCGATCCGGGCCCCTCCGCCGACGCGCCCTATGAAACCAAGGCCGCCGGTCTGCCAACCACCTTGGGCGAGGCGCTGCGCTGCCTGCGCGAAGACGCCTGCCTCACAGAGGGTTTGGGACCGGGCTTCGTCGACTACTTCTGCCACATCAAGGAAGCGGAGATCGCCCGCTTCAACCTCGAAGTCAGCGAGTGGGAGCAGCGCGAGTACTTCGATATGTTCTAAGTCGTGCCGCGCCCCTGCCATCCCTCGAGGAGGGCAGGGGTGCCGGCGAAGGCCTTACGCCTGGCTGCCCGCCTCCTGGTGGTAGCGCGACACCAGTTCCACTTCGTTCTTCGATCCCAGGATGACGCTGACCCGCTCATGCAGCGCCGAGGGCTGGATGTCCAGGATGCGCTGCAAGCCGTTAGTCGATGCGCCTCCGGCTTGTTCGACGATCATGCTCATGGGATTGGCCTCGTACATGAGCCGCAACTTGCCCGGCTTGGTGGGTTCGCGCGCGTCCCACGGATACATGAAGATGCCCCCGCGATTCAGGATCCGGTGAACGTCGGCCACCATGGATGCGATCCACCGCATGTTGAAGTCTTTGCCGCGCGGCCCGGTCTTGCCCGCCAGGCATTCCTCGACATAGCGGCGCACCGGCGGGGCCCAGTGCCGCATGTTTGACATGTTGATGGCGAATTCCTTGGTGTCGGCCGGGATGCGGATGTTCTCGTGCGTCAGCATCCAGGACCCGACTTCGCGGTCGAGCGTGAAGCCGAAGACTCCGGTGCCGACGGTCAGGACGAGCATGGTCTGCGGGCCATACACCGCGTAGCCGGCCACCACTTGGCGGGTGCCGGGCTGTAGGAAGTCTTGCTCGGTTATCTCGCGGCCTTTCGCAGATTCGGGCGCCCGCAGCACTGAAAAAATCGTGCCGATGGAGACGTTCACGTCGATGTTGCTGGAGCCGTCCAGCGGATCGAACAGCAGCAGGTATTCACCCTTCGGGTAGTGGGTGGGAATGAGGTGGACAGTCTCCATTTCTTCGGAGGCCATGGCGGCCAGCTGGCCTCCCCATTCGTTGGCCTCGAGCAGGATCTCGTTAGAGAGGACGTCGAGCTTTTTCTGCACTTCGCCCTGGACGTTTTCGCTCTCCAGGCTGCCGAGCACGCCTCCGAGCGCGCCTTTGCCGACTGCGTGGCCGATGGCTTTGCAGGCGCGGGCGATGGTCTCGATGAGCAAGCGGACTTCGGCAGGCAGGGCGGCCGGGCCGCGTTGCTGCTCGATCAGGAATTGGGTGAGCGTTTTGCGCTTCATGCGGCGATCTCCAAGGCTTTAGAAACGATTTCGGTCACATTGCGCGACAGGCCGGAGTGGTTGCGCACCTGCTCCAGGGCCTGTCGCATGGGCTCGCTGAGTTCGGGCACGTACCGGACCCACCGGTCTAGCGCGCGCGCGAGCCGGGCGGCAATTTCAGGGTTGAGGGCGTCCAGGGCGAGAACCTGCTTGGCCCAATAGCGATAGCCTGAGCCGTCGGCACGGTGGAACCCGTAAGGGTTGTTCAAGCAGAACTGGAAAATCAGCGAGCGCGCGCGGTTCGGGTTGCGCAGCGAGAAGGCGGGATGGACCATGAGGCCTTCCACGGTCTCGACCGTGGTGCCGCGGGCCGTCGCTTGCAGCGCGAACCATTTGTCCACCACCAGTGGGTCGTTCTGCCAGCGCTCGTAGAAATCTGTCAGCGCGTCGGCCGCCGAGCCCGGGGCGCCGAAGTTGACGAGGGCCGACAGCGCGGCCAGGCGATCGGTCATGTTGCTCGCCGCCCCGTATTGGCGTTCGGCCATCTGCGCCGCGCCTTCCACTTTCCCGGCCATGAGGAAGGTGAGCGCCAGGTTTTTCAGCGCGCGCTTGCCGGCGCTGATCGGATCGGGCGAGTAAGGGCCGGGTGTCTGGTTGGCGTCCACGGCGGCGCGCCAGTCGACCGCGAGCTCCCGGCCCAGCGCCGCCAGCGTGTCGTCGCGTGCGGCTGACAGGGCGACGGGGTCGACCTTGTCCATTTGCTCGGCCAGGGTTTTTTCCGAGGGAAGGGTCAGGGCGCGGGCGCGGTAGGCCGCATCGAGCCCCGGCGCGGTGAGCACGGCGCGCCAGGCCTCGACGAAGGCCTGCGGCAGCACATAGGACCTGCCTTCCCGCTTGGCATGCGTTGCCGCCAGTATGACGCGCGTGGCCAGTTGCTGGCCTGCTTCCCAGCGGGCGGAGGCGTTGCCGTCATGCTTCATCAGCAGCGCAAGCTCATCGTCGGCATAGTCGTATTCGACGATGACCGGAGCCGAGAAGTCGCGCAGCAGGGAAGGCACGGGCTTGGCGTCGATGCCTTCGAAGACCCACTGTGCGCGCTCGGTGGTCAACTCGAGCAGGGCGGTATCGCGCGCCGCCGCATCCCCGGGTTGCCTGAGCGGCAGGGCCCGGCCCTCGGCGTCGAGCAGGCCGATGGCAAAAGGAATGTGGAAAGGTTGCTTGGCCGGCGCCCCAGGCAGGCGCTCCACGCCCACGGGTTCGCAGCGCTGTTCCAGCGTGATGGTGCAGAGCCGGTTGGCTGCGTCGTGTTCGAGCGTGACCTTCACCCGCGGCGTGCCCGCCTGGCTGTACCATCGCCGGAAAACGGACAGGTCGCGTCCGGGGTGGTCCTGTACGTAGACGGACTCCATGGCGTCGACGAAGTCGTCGCACGTGACCGCTTGGCCGTCGTGGCGCCGAAAATATTCCGCCAACCCGCGCTTGAAACCGTCTGGCGTCAGCAGCGTCTGCTGCATGCGTATGACTTCCGCACCTTTTTCGTATACCGTCGCGGTGTAGAAATTGGCGATTTCCTGGTAGCTTTCCGGCCGGATGGGATGGGCCATGGGGCCGGCGTCTTCGGGGAATTGCGCGGCGCGCAGGGTCACGACGTCGTCGATGCGCTTGACGGTGCGGGCGCTGGCGGCGGCCTCGGCGTCGAGCCCCCGCGCCATCATGTCCGCGGTGAATTCCTGGTCGCGGAATACGGTCAGGCCTTCCTTCAGGCTCAACTGGAACCAGTCGCGGCAGGTGACGCGGTTGCCGGTCCAATTGTGGAAATACTCGTGGCCAATCACGGCTTCGATGTCGCGGTAGTTGGCGTCGGTAGTTGTTTCCGGATCGGCGAGCACGTACGCGGCGTTGAAGATGTTCAACCCCTTGTTCTCCATCGCGCCCATGTTGAAGTCGCGTGCGGCCACGATCATGAAACGGTCCAGGTCGAGTTCTAGCGAGAAGCGCTCTTCGTCCCAGCGCACGGCGCGTTCCAGCGATTCGAGCGCGAACTGGGTCTTGCTTTCGCTGCCGGGGTCGCTGTAGACCTGCAGCAGTACCTCGCGGCCGGAGCGGGTGCGGAGACGGGTTTCGCGCCAGGTCAGCGTTCCGGCGACGAGCGCGAACAGATAGCAGGGCTTGGGGAAGGGGTCTTCCCAGCGTGCCTCGTGCCGGCCATCCGGGAGATCCGCCTGGGCGAGGAGGTTGCCGTTGGAAAGCAGTTGCGGATAGCGCGCTTTGTTCGCCCGCAGGACGACCGTGTAGCGCGACATGACGTCCGGCCGGTCGGGGAACCACGTGATGCGCCGGAAGCCCTCCGCCTCGCACTGCGTGAAGAACACGCCGTTGGAAATGTACAGACCCATCAGGGCGGAATTCGCGCTCGGCCTGCAGCGCGATTCGATCTCGACGATGGCCTCCCCGTCCAGTCCGTCCAAGGTGAGCGTCTCCTCGCCCAAGCGATAGCGGTCCGGGCCCCAGCTCTGGCCATTCACCGTCACCGACACCAGCTCGAGGTCCACACCGTTCAGTACGAGCGGGCCTTGGCCCTTGCGGCGGACCTCGAGTTTCGAGCGGACCCGCGTGAGGTCGGGATCCAGGTCGAACTCCAGGTGCACCGATGGAATGTCGTACGGAAACGGAAGGTAACTCTCGCGTCTGATCGTGACGGGCGTATCGGTTCGCATAGTCGTGGATAAATAGTGGCGGCGCAGGGATGGGATTGTAGCGGGCGGGGCGCTGGCGCGCCCGCCCAGAACCGTTTGGCTTGCCTTCGGTCCAAGACCATAGCGGTTAAATTACGATTCTTGTTGTGGATGCGGAAGCGCCATGTCGATATTCAAATGTAATTTTTCCTCCGGCCGGAGCCCATGGGCCATGGCGGCCCGCGCGGCTCGGATTGCCGCCGTGGCGCTGCTCGCAGGTTGCGCGACGACGGTACCGGCCCGGGTCACGACTTTCCAGCAGTGGCCGGCGGATGCCGTGGGAGCGACCTGGGCGTTTGACGAATCGTCTGTACAGCGTGATAGCCTGGAGTATCGCCAGTATGCCGACATGATTCGTTCCGCCATCGGCCCCACTGGCATGGTCGAGGCAAAGCCCGGAGAGACGGCCCGTTTCAAGGTTGGCTTTTCTTACGGCGTGGAGCCCGTGCAGGTACGCATCGAGCGCCCCGCGTACGATCCCTTTTACGGACCGTGGGGGCCGTGGGGCTGGGGCGGCTTCGGCTACCGTGGGCGCGCGGGCATCGGCTGGGCCTGGGGCCCGCCGTATCCGCCTACCTGGACTTCCACCACGGTCGATGCGTCGCGTGCCACGCTGAAGGTGGAGATCCGCGACGCCAAGCAAAACGGCCAGAAAGTCTATGAGTCCACGGCCGTGAGCACGGGAGCAGGGGATGCCTTGCCCGAGATCATGCCTTACCTGGTGCGCGCGATATTCGATCGGTTTCCCGACACCAACGGCCAGGTGAGGGAAGTGAGCTACGAGGTCGAGAGGAGTCGTTAGGGGCGCTGGGTAGCTTTCAGGCCGTCGAAGAAGGCGTCGATGGCGTAGCTGCCCACTTCCTTGATGTCGAATTGGCCCGGCTCGAGCATCCAATCCATGAAGAGTCCGTGCACGAGGGAATGCAGGCCCAGCGCAGCGACCTTGGGGTCGGTCGCCTGCGGCAGCTGGCCTTGCTCGATGGCTCGCCGGAACCCTTCCTCATAGCGGGCGAGCGCGGTCTTGCGGCTCTCGACGTGTCGCCGCCGCATATCCGCCGTCTCGGCCACATATTCGCACTTGAATAGCAAGATCTCGCAGACGCGCTGCGCGCTTGCACCCTCGGACACGAGTTGCAAGGCGGTCAACGCGCAGTGGCGCAGCTGCTCCAGCGGATCGGGGGCGTTTCCGTCGCAACTGCGCTCCACGGCTTCTTCGATGGGGGTCTTGACGCGCTGGAGCATGGCGTCGAGCAGATCCGTCTTGTTCTTGAAGTGCCAATAAATCGCGCCACGGGTTACATTGGCGGCCGCCGCGATGTCTTGCAGCGAGGTATGGGATACGCCCTGTTCGCTGAAGATTTGTTCAGCGGTTTCGAGAATGCGGGTGCGGGTTTCGAGCGCTTCCTCTTTCGTCTTGCGTACCATGGCCAGGCCGAGCCGGTGGTTGCCTCATCAGCCGTGGGCCGATGGCGGCAGAGTGAATAATGAGCGGATCTGTAATAGATATGCCAGAGGTTCAGGCATGCTTATATACATGCATGAATGTATGTAAGCATACCATGTTTTGAAATTTTAGGAAATTTTGAAGAGGTGCGTATGGCGGCCCAAATATTTGGGTTCGTTGGGCTTTTGATTTTGTCCAATACCTTCATGACCTTTGCCTGGTACGGCCACCTACGCTATGCGCACGCAAGTCCTTGGTATGTGGCCTTGTTTGCCAGCTGGGGGCTTGCTTTTTTCGAATATGCAATTATGGTGCCCGCCAATCGATACGGCTTCGGATTTTTGAACGTGACGCAAATGAAAATATTACAGGAGGTCGTCACGCTTGCTGTGTTCGTGCCGTTTGCGCTGCTCTTCATGGATGAGCGCCTTCGCTTGAATCATTTATGGGCTGCGCTTTGCCTGGTAGGCGCGGTTTATTTCGCTTTCAAGAAGTAGCTTTCCAATTCGTAATGAAACTAAAGGTGGCTTTTGCGATATGGATCGCAAAAGCCACCTTTTACGACGCGGCCTACCCGAGGCCATGCTCCATATGGGTGAGCTGCGATTACTTGTTGATCAGGAATTGGTCGCGGGTGGCGCCGGCAGCTTCCGCTGCCACGAGCCAACGAGGAGGTTTACCGCGCCCGGTCCAGGTTTCCCCGGTTTCCGGATGACGGTATTTCGGCGCGACCTGTTTTGCCGGCTTCGCCGCGGCCTGCTTGCCCGCGCCTGCGCCGCGCTTGCGCCCAGGAACGCCTTTGGCCTGCGCTGCTTTGAGCTCCTCTAGAGTGATGTCGTACTCTTGCATGGAGCGCAGGATGGATGCAATGACCGGCTGGCGTTGCTTCAAGCGTACGGCCTCGGCCTTCTCCTGCAGTTTCCGGATTTGGGCTTGCAGTGCCTGGTAGGTATCTTTAGCCATTTTTGTCCATGTAGTTTGGTTTTGTCGGGTTCCGCGGAGGTATTTTCCCGCAATGACCCGCGAATTTTAGAATCGAAGCTTCGGTGTTGTGAAGCCCCAGGGTGAAAGCGGATACATCCTGAAAGGATAGAGCGCACGCGCTCGTGAAAGTTCAAGCCGTGTCATTTTTTCGATTAAGGGCTCGTGCAGCCCGGAACCGTCGTGATGACGTTTTGCACCCGCCTGGCAAAGCGGTTCGGGAGTGATATTTGTCGGGTGCCTTACGACGGAAACAGACTGCCGCGAGGCGATGAGGAAACCTATGGCTCTTCGTTCAACGATTTACAAGGCGGTCCTGCAGATTGCGGACATGGATAGGGCCTACTATGCCGAGCATTCGCTGGTCATTGCGCGTCATCCGTCGGAAACCGACGAGCGGATGATGACGCGACTCCTGGCTTTCGCGTTGAACGCCCAGGATGGCCTGACGTTTGGGCGCGGTCTTTGTATCGACGATGAACCCGATTTATGGTGCAAGGATTTGACTGGCGCAGTCCAGGCCTGGATAGAAGTAGGGTTACCCGATGAAAAATGGCTGCGCAAGGCATGCGGCCGGTCGAAGGAGGTGATGCTGTACGCCTACGGCCGGACGGCGGACAGTTGGTGGCGGAACAATGGGGATAGGCTTGCCCGGTTCGACAATTTACGCGTTTTCCGTCTCGAGCCAGCAGCCACGGTCGCGTTGGCGGCCTTGGCGGCGCGCTCCATGCAGCTTCAGTGCAACGTTCAGGACGGAGAGGTGTGGATGGGAAGCGATGCCGCCATCGTCCGGATCGTCCCGGAGATATTGCATCCGGTGATGTGAGCCGGGCCGTTGCGGCGTAGCCTTGCGCCGCTCGGGGGAATCCCTGCCCGCGCTGGATTTTGATGCTAGGATTGCCGGGCAAGCAAAGTCAAAGTGGTTGCGGATTTGGTCTACCGAAACGGCGCCGACCGGAAAGTGCTTGTCTGGACGAAGGTTGTGCGCCGGTAACGCGCGTCTGTCGCGATCGACAGGTTGTGAAACACGGAAAACCTTCATGAATGCACTTTTCTCACAGGCTGAGCGTCAACTTGCAGCATTACCCATTCCCGTTCAGTTAATACTGCCGGACGGCACCAAGTTGGGGGCCGACAATCCCAAGGTCGGCTTCCAATTCAAATCCCTGCGGTCTTTGTCTCACCTTGTGAGAGGTAAGATAGGCGCGATCGGCGAAGATTATGTCGAAGGGCGCGTCGATATTCGCGGCAGCATGCGCGACCTTATGACCGCCGCCGCGGCCTTGCTGAAAGACTCGCCCATCGATCGCTCCCGTCCCGGATTCTTCACCGAAATGGCGCGCAAGGCCGCCTCGGTGATGCGCCATACCCTCGAGCGCGACGCTCGCCAGATTGAATTCCACTACGACTTGTCCGACGAGTTTTACGGCCTGTGGCAAGACCCTCGCCGCGTCTATTCGTGTGCGTATTATCGCGATTCGAACATGACGCTGGCCCAGGCGCAGGAGGCAAAGCTGGACCATATTTGCCGGAAGCTCCGGCTGCAGAAGGGTGAGCGTTTTCTCGACATCGGGGCGGGCTGGGGCGGACTATTGCTGTGGGCCGCGGAAAATTACGGCGTGGACGCGACCGGCATCACCCTGTCAAAAAATCAGTATGCCCACGTCAACCGCCTGATCGAAGAAAAGGGCCTCAAGGATCGGGTGCGGATGCTGCTGCTCGATTACCGCAAGCTCGATGAGTCGCAGCCCTACGACAAAATCGCTTCCGTGGGGATGTTCGAGCATGTGGGCCGCGCACAGTTGACGGCCTATTTTTCCAAGATCCGGCGGCTGCTGCGTCCCGGCGGCCTCGTGATGAATCACGGCATTACCGCGGGCGGCACCTACAACGCCCAGCTCGGCAGCGGCATGGGCGAATTCATCGAGAAGTACATTTTTCCAGGCGGCGAGCTCGTCCACGTCAGCAAGGTGCTGGAGACGCTCAGCGACGGCGGGCTGGAGGCAGTCGACGTCGAAAACCTGCGTCCGCATTATGCCCGCACGCTGTGGGCCTGGAGCGACGGGCTGGAATCCAAGCTGGATGAGGCGTACAAGATTCTGTCGGGCGAGCAGGGGGCCAAGTCCGTCCGCGCGTATCGTCTCTATCTCGCGGGCTGTGCCATGGCCTTCGAGCAGGGGTGGGTGTCGCTCAACCAGGTCTTGTGCCAGCGGCAGGTCGCTTTCGACAGCACGGAGCTGGACAATCCTCCGGGGCAGGCTTATCCGTTCCGGCGCGACTATATGTACGCCGGCACCTGCGCTGCTGAAATGGCGCGAGAGCATGCTGCATGAAACACGGGCCCCGCTTGCGGGGCCCGTGCATGTCGTAGTGGCCGGCCGGTCTCCCCGCGCTAGAGCGCCGCGGCCGCAAAAGTGTCGCACTGGCGGGGATCCCCGCTTTCCAGGCCGCGCTTGAACCAGCGCACCCGCTGCTCGGAGGTGCCGTGCGTGAAAGAGTCCGGCACCACATAGCCTTGGGCTTCTTTTTGCAGCCGGTCGTCGCCGATGGCGGAGGCGGCGTTGAGCGCCTCTTCCACGTCGCCCGGCTCGAGTATCTGTCTGCTCCGGTTGGCATGGTGGGCCCAGATGCCCGCATAACAGTCCGCCTGCAGCTCCATGCGCACGGACAACCTGTTGGCTTCGGCCGTGTTCACGCTCCGCTGCTGCCGGCTAACACGTTCGGCGGTGCCGAGCAGGTTTTGGACGTGGTGTCCGATTTCGTGCGCGATCACATAGGCGCGGGCGAAGTCACCGGGGGCGTTCAGGCGCCGCTGCATTTCCCCGAAAAAGCTCATGTCCAGGTAGACCCGCGTGTCGGCGGGGCAATAAAAGGGGCCCATGGCCGACTGGCCCATGCCGCATGCCGTGCCGGTCGCGCCTGTGTAGAGCACCAGCTTGGGTTCCGCGTACCGGCTTCCCGAGGCACGGAAGAGTTCTCCCCAGGTGTCCTCCGTATCGGCCAGGACCTTCGAGACGAACTGGGCCTGCGGATCGTCCGCCGGTGGAGGACCGGCGGTCTGCTCGGCGGGCGCGCCCGGGCCGGAGGCAAGATCGAGTACGACCGCGGGATCGATGCCGAAGTACATGGCCACGAGTGCCAATATCACCGCTCCAATGCCGAGGGAGCCTCGGCCGCCGAGGCTTGGTCCGGCGCCGCGGCGGTCTTCCACGTTGCGGCTTTGTCGGCCTTTGTCCAGACGCATGGTGCTTCCTTTCTCGTACTGACGGTGCCCGGGAGCGCCGGGCGTATGTGGACTATAAACCGATCGCGTGGCGTCGCGCGGCGATCCAGTTTCCCCAGGGAAGGGGAGTTGGCACGAAGACCCGGGGAAAGTGTTGTTTATGCCGCAACACGTGCAACGCAAAGTCACGCCTCACGTAGCGTGGCGCCACAAAAATATGGGAGCATTCTCCCTTGTTTCTTCAGCCGGCCGTGGTTCGGTGCCGGCTGCCAAGGGAAAGGATCCCGATCTCGACATCCTGGGGTGGCACCGGCCGCTGGCGGCTGCCGACGTCGAAAAGTCCTCTGCTTTTTATACAAACATCCATGAATGTTTGTATAATCGTCCGCTTCATGATGTCCGCACTGTCTTCTCGTCCGCACTGGGGCTGCGCTCCGGCCGCCGGACCCGCAAGGCTTTCGTGATCCAGGGATTTCGATTACGTCCGGCCCTTCGCCGCGACGTCATATGCCTAGAGGAATGCTATGCAACGCAAAAGACGCTCCCCTTATCTGCTAGGCGCGGTATCGCTGGCGACCTTGCTCGCGTTGTCGGCTTGCAGCAAAGGAAACGGTAGCGCACAGCAGGGCGCGGGTGCGCCTCCTCCCATGGAGATCGGCACCATTACCGTCCAGCCCGCGAAAGAGGTCATCGTCAACGAGCTGCCCGGACGCGTGGAAGCCACGCGGATCGCGGAAGTGCGGGCGCGGGTTCCCGGCATCGTCCTGCAACGGGCTTTTCGAGAAGGGTCCGACGTCAAGGCCGGACAATTGCTGTTCAAGATCGACCCAGCGCCGTTCCAGGCTGACTACAACAGCGCCAAGGCGAACCTCGAGCGGGACGAAGCGAATTTGTACCAGGCGCGCATGCTCGCCGAGCGCTACGAGCCGCTGGTCAAGGCAAACGCCATCAGCAAGCAGGAATACGACAATGCCGTGGCGGCTTACAAGCAGGCGCAAGCCGCCGTGTCGGCAAGCAAGGCTGCGCTCGACCGCGCGAAGCTCAACCTCGACTATGCAACCGTCACGGCTCCCATATCGGGTCGCATCGGCCGCGCGCTGGTGACGGAAGGCGCCTTGGTCGGGCAGGGAGAAGTGACGCCGCTTGCCGTCATCCAACGCCTGGATCCCATCTACGTCAACTTTACCCAGTCCGTGACCCAGCTGATGCAACTGCGAGCGGCGTTCGACAGCGGCAAGATCAAGCAGGTCGCGCCCAATGAGGCGCGCGTCTCGCTCCTGCTCGACGACGGTTCGCAATATCCGCTAACGGGCAGGCTGCTGTTTTCTGACGTGACGGTTGACCAGAGCACGGGCCAGGTGACCCTGCGCGCGGAATTTCCCAATCCCAAGAGCGTGCTGCTGCCCGGCATGTATGTGCGGGTACGCGTCGAGCAAGGCATAGACGAGGCGGCGATTACCGTGCCGCAGCAAGCGGTGCAGCGGGGCGCCAATGGCGACGCAGCGGTCTACGTGGTGGGCGCCGACAACAAAGTCGAAACGCGGCCCATCCAGACCGGCGCCGCGGTGGGCGACCGCTGGGTCGTGACGAAGGGGCTTGCGCCCAATGACGTCGTCATCGTGGAGGGCTTCCAGAAGATTCGCCCGGGCGCGCAGGTCAAGCCCGTTCCCTGGAAGGCTGCCTCGGGCGCCCCGGCTTCGGGGGCACAGCCAGCGACGGCTCAAGGCAGTAGCAAGCCGTGATGGGTACGGCGTCCGGAGCAATGTGGGCCCCGGGCGAGCGGGCCGGTGAGCTCCGTCCCCGTCGGGGCGGGGCGTGTCTTGCGCCATTGATGTCGAGCCGGGTCCAGCCGGGCCGCCAGAAGCTTCTCTAAGAGAGTCACCAGACATGTCGCAATTTTTTATTAACAGGCCGATTTTTGCCTGGGTGGTCGCGCTGTTCATCATCCTGGCGGGCGTCCTGGCCATTCCGAATCTGCCCGTGTCGCAGTACCCGGCGGTGGCGCCTCCGGTCATCACCGTCTCGGCGACCTATCCCGGCGCGTCCGCGGAAACGATCTCTCAGTCCATCACCGCACTGATCGAGGACGAGCTCAACGGTGCCCCGGGCATGTTGTATTTCGAGTCGCAGAGCAATTACGGCCGCGCCGAGATCGACATTACCTTCGCGCCGGGCACCAACCCGGACTTGGCGGCGGTGGAAGTCCAGAACCGCGTCAAGCGCGTGGAGTCGCGCTTGCCCCAGACCGTGCTGCAGCAGGGCCTGCGGATCGAGAAGGCCAGCACCAACTTCCTGCTGGTGGTGACGCTTTCGTCCGAGAGCGGCCAGACCGACGCCGTCGGGCTGGGCGACTACCTGACACGCAACGTGCTCAGCGAGATCCGCCGCATCCCCGGCGTGGGCCGCGCACAGCTGTTCGCGTCGCAGCGCGCCATGCGGGTGTGGATCGACCCGGCCAAGCTGGTGGGGTACAAGCTCTCTGCGGCCGACGTGAATGCGGCGATCGCGGGCCAGAACGTGCAATTGCCCGCGGGCGCGATCGGCGACCAGCCCAACTTGCCCAACCAGCAGATCAACGCGTCGATTACCGTGCGCGGGCAGCTTGCCACGCCCGAAGAGTTTGGCAACATCATCCTGCGCGCGAACCCGGACGGCTCGACCGTGCGCCTGCGGGACGTCGCTCGTATCGAGGTCGGTGCCGAGACCTACATGTTCTCCTCGCGCCTGAATGGCAAGCCGACGGCAGCCGTCGCGGTGCAGCTTGCGCCCGGCGCCAACGCGCTGTCGGCGGCCGAGGGCGTCAGGAACAAGATGGAGGAGCTCGCGGCCTATTTCCCGCCCGATTACAAGTACGACATCCCGTACGACACCTCGCCTTTCGTGAAGGCGTCGATCGAGAAGGTGCTCCACACCCTGGTCGAAGCCATGGTGCTGGTGTTCCTGGTGATGTTCCTGTTCCTGCAGAATTTCCGCTACACGTTGATTCCATCCATCGTGGTGCCGATTGCCCTGATGGGGTCGTTCGCGTGCATGTACGCCGCGGGATTCTCTATCAACGTGCTGACCATGTTCGGCATGGTGCTCGTGATCGGTATCCTGGTGGACGACGCCATCGTGGTGGTGGAGAACGTGGAGCGGATCATGGTCGAGGAAGGCCTGCCGCCTAAGGAAGCCACCATCAAGGCCATGGGGCAGATCAGCGGGGCCATCATCGGCATTACCCTGGTGCTGACGGCGGTGTTCCTGCCCCTGGCTTTCATGAGCGGATCGGTAGGCGTGATTTACCGCCAGTTCTCCCTGGCCATGGCAACGTCGATCCTGTTCTCAGGCTTCCTGGCATTGTCTCTGACGCCTGCCCTGTGCGCGACGCTGCTCAAGCCCATCCCCAAAGGGGCCCATCTCGAGAAGAAGGGCTTCTTCGGATGGTTCAACCGCAGCTTCAACCGCACCGCGGATGCCTACCAGAACTGGGTCGGGCGCATCCTGGGCAGGACCGGACGCTACATGCTCCTTTATGTGGCCATCCTGGCGGTACTGGCCTATACCTTCGTGCGCCTGCCGTCTTCGTTCCTCCCGGCCGAAGACCAGGGTTACGTGATCACTGATGTCCAGACGCCGCCGGGTGCCTCGTCCAACCGCACGCTCGCGGCCGTCGAGGCCATGGAGGAGCATTACCGCTCGCGTCCGTCGGTGAAGTCCATCATCACCATCATGGGCTTTAGCTTCTCCGGCATGGGCCAGAACGCCGCGCTGTCGTTCGCCACGCTCAAGGACTGGTCCGAGCGCGGCCCGGATGAGTCGGCCCAAGCCGAGGCCTCGCGCGCCAACGGATCCTTCTTCGCCCGGATCAAGGACGCTATGGTGTTCTCGATCGTGCCGCCCGCCATTCCCGAACTCGGCAACGCGACCGGCTTCACCTTCCGCCTGCAAGACCGCGGCGGCCTCGGCCACAACGCGCTGCGGGATGCCCGCGACCAGTTGCTGGCAGCGGTGGCCCAGAGCCCGGTGATCGCGTACGCACGCGTCGAAGGCCTGGAAGATGCGCCGCAACTGCGGCTGTTGATTGACCGGGACAAGGCGAATGCCCTGGGCGTGTCGTTCGAGTCCATTCGGTCCGCGTTGTCCACCTCGGTCGGCTCGGCCGTGATCAACGATTTCATCAACGCGGGCCGGGTGCAGCGGGTGGTCGTCCAAGCCGAGGCCGAAAGCCGGATGACCCCTGACGACTTGCTGCGCCTTTATGCCGCCAATTCGAGAGGGGAGCTGGTGCCGTTCTCCGCATTCGCCACCTCAGAGTGGGACAAGGGGCCGGTACAGGTCATCCGCTACAACGGGTATCCCGCGTACAAGATCTCGGGTGACGCCAAGCCAGGCTTCAGCACCGGGGATGCCATGGCCGAGATGGAGCGGTTGGTGCGCGATTTGCCCCCGGGCATCGGTTACGAGTGGACCGGGCAGTCGCTGCAAGAGCGGGTGTCGGGCGCGCAAGTGCCCATCCTGCTGACCTTGTCGCTGTTGGTGGTCTTCCTCGTGCTCGCGGCGCTTTACGAGAGCTGGTCGATTCCGTTCTCGGTGATCCTCGTGGTTCCGCTCGGGATCCTCGGGGCTGTGCTGGCCGTCACCCTGGTTGGCATGCCCAACGACGTGTTCTTCAAGGTGGGGCTGATCACCATCATCGGCCTGTCGGCCAAGAACGCGATTCTGATCGTGGAGTTCGCCAAGGACCTCTACGCCCAGGGCAAGGGGCTGGCCGAAGCCACCATCGAGGCGGCCCGGCTGCGCTTCCGTCCCATCATCATGACCTCGCTGGCGTTCATTTTGGGCGTCCTGCCGCTCGCCATCGCGACTGGGGCGAGTTCGGGCGCCCAGCGCGCCATCGGCACGGGCGTGATGGGAGGCATGATCTCCGCCACTTTGTTGGCGGTGTTCCTGGTGCCGGTGTTCTTCGTGGTAGTGCTCAAGCTGTTCAAGACCAGGCCTGAATCGCTGCACGTCATGGGTCATCATGACGATCAACCGAAGGCGGCCGATGCAGGCGCGGCGGGAGCAGTCAAGCATGAAGGAAATTGATATGAAGGGACTTTCACGCGTGCTGCGTTTGCTGCCCGGCCAGGAGGCCGGGGCGGCAGGGTCGGTCCGTGGAGCCAGCCTGCGCAGGACACTCGTGTCTGCGGCGGTCGCTGCATTGGTGGGCGGATGCTCGATGATCCCGGCCTATGAACGGCCCGCTGCGCCGGTCGCGCCGGATTTCTCCGCGCACGGAGCCCCCGCGGCGGCCGGCTCGCAGCCAGCCGCGGCTGACATTGGATGGCGGCAGTTTTTCGCAGACGAGAGGCTGCAGCGGCTGATCGAGTTGGCGCTGGAAAACAATCGCGACCTACGCGTGGCGGTGCTCAATATCGAGGCAGCGCGGGCACAGTACGGCGTGATCCGCGCAGACCAAGTGCCGGGCGTCAATGCCAATGCCGCTGGCACGCGCCAGCGCACGCCCGCGGATCTTTCGCCCTCGCGCCAGCAGACCGTGGGCAGCCAGTATCAGGTGAACCTCGGGGTGACGGCCTTCGAGCTGGACTTGTTCGGCCGCGTCAGGAGCCTGAGCGCGGCGGCCCTGGCGCAGTACTTGGCGAGCGAGGAAGCGCGGCGTGCCACGCAGATCAGCCTCGTCGCGCAGCTTGCCAATGCCTACCTGAACGAGCGTGCGAGCGACGAGCTCTATTCCCTCGCGCAGCGTACGCTCAAGACGCGCCAGGAATCGTATGAGCTGATCAAGATTCGGTATGACGCGGGAACGGCTTCGGAGCTGGAGCTGCAACAGGCGGAGTCGCTGGTGCAAAGCGCGCTCTCGGAGCTGGCGATCGCCGAGCGCAACCGGGCCCAGGCCACCAATGCGATCGTGCTCATGATTGGGCAGCCCTTGCCGGCCGATCTCCCTCCGCCCCGCCCGTTGGATGCGCAATCGCTATTGGCGGACGTACCGGTGGGCCTGACCTCGGATGTCATCGAGCGGCGTCCGGACATTCGCGCCGCCGAGCAGCAGCTGCGCGCGGCGAATGCGAACATCGGCGCCGCGCGGGCGGCCTTCTTCCCCCGCATTGCGCTGACGGGCGCGTTCGGCACGGCCAGCAGCCAGCTGTCCGGCCTGTTCGACAGTGGGTCGCTGGCATGGAGCTTCACGCCCCAGATCAGCCTGCCGCTCTTCGACGGCGGCCGCAATCGAGCCAATCTCGATTTGGCGGAGGCCCGCAAGAATATTGCGGTGGCCCAATACGAGCAGGCCATCCAGACGGCCTTCCGCGAAGTGGCTGACGCGCTCGACGCCAAGGGGGCGTTCGACCGCCAGATCCAGGCGCAGGAGCAGCTCGTGAATGCATCCCGCCGAAGCGTCGAACTGTCGGATTTGCGCTACAAGAATGGCGTGGACAGCTACCTGCAGGTGCTCGATGCCCAACGACAGCTGTTTACGGCTGAGCAAGGCTTGTTACAGGCGCGCACGCAGCGCTTGAACAATTTGGTGGCCCTGTACAAATCGCTGGGCGGCGGATGGGAAGAACATTCCGTCGTGTCGTCGAGCGCGACCAGCGCTACCGCCCAATAAGTACAAAGGGGTGCAGATCGCTGCACCCCTTTCATTTCGCTTCGAAATCTCCATGGGGGCATGGCCCGCATGGAGATTTTTTTCGCCCGGGACGACCAAAAACAAAGGGCGTCTCCCGGTAACGGGGACGCCCTCGGATGACGCGCGCCACGGTGCTCAGCCGTTGGCGTATTGAACGTTGTAGCGGCGTGCGGCGCGCTTGAGGTCGGCGATGAGGTCAAAGACCTGGACGGCGGCATTGCGCACGGCTTCGAACGGACGGGGTTGGTCGACCTCGTTGGCCAGTTCGTCGCGAATCAGTTGGCGTTCGAGGGTATCGGTCAATTTGGCGTCTTGAACGTATTTCATGGTGGATTCCTCTCTCTGGGTTGGCTAGGTGGTATCACCTAGGGGATAACCCTATATTAGGGGAAACCCCAGGACAGTGCAAGCCTTTTTGTCTCATAGGCGGAAAAAGCGACAGAATGTTGTTGCAGCGCATCATCTTTCTCTCGGCCTGTTCCCAAGCTTGACGGGTCGACGAGGGATGAAATAGGGGGCGGCGGAGGGCAGCGGCGCAGCCGCAGGGTGATATGGGGCTGGCGGGCCATCCGGGCAGGATAGGGAGCAGACGAACGGACGCCTCCCTTTGCTGGCGGAAGAAACGAGGAAAGGAAGGGGTAGCAGGCGGCGAAGGCCGCCTTTCCGGGTTAGCGGCGGAAACTGCCTTGGACCAGCCGGAAGCCGAATAGGCGGCATTCCAGGGCGCCGTTGTGGACCGGCGTGCGCCGGAACGGGTCCAGGCGCAGCTTCCTCGGGAGGTCGAAGTCGTTGGTGATGACGTGGAGCTGCCAGCCGCCGAACTCCCGTTTCAACGTGGTCGCCCATTCCGACCACAGTTGGTCGTCTTGTTCAAGGCCTAGCCGCTCGCCGTAGGGAGGGTTGGTGACCAGCCAGCCGGCACGTTCGTCCAGGGGGCAGGTGTCCCGCGCGTCGGCGACTTCGAAGTAGACCGCGTCTTCCGTGAGGCCGGCGCGGCGGGCGTTTTCGCGGGCAGCTTCGATGGCGCGCGGGTCGATGTCGGCGCCGGCCAGCTGCATGGGCAATTCCGGCAGGATCCGGCTGCGGGCGTCGTCCTTCAGGTCGCGCCAGCGGCGTTCCGGGTGGTCGCGCAGCCTTTCGAAGCCGAAGGGGCGGGAGATGCCAGGCGGAACATTGAGCGCCTTGAGGGCGGCTTCGATCAGGATCGTGCCACTGCCGCAGAACGGGTCGATGAGCGGTACGTCTGCCGTCCAGCCCGAGAGCGCGAGCAAGCCGGCGGCCAGGTTCTCGCGCAGCGGCGCTTCTCCCTTGTCCAGGCGCCAGCCGCGCTTGAACAGCGATTCCCCAGACGTGTCGAGGTAAAGCGTGGCGCTCGTTTCGTCCAAGAAGGCATGGACGCGGGCGCCCGGCCGCACGGTGTCAATGCTGGGACGCTCGCCCTCCAGTTCCCGCAGCCTGTCACAGATGCCGTCTTTGACCCGCAGGTTGCAGAATTGCAGGCTCTTCATGGGGCTGCGCACGGCCGAGGTGTCGACGCGCAAGGTGCATTCCGCGCCGAACCAGCGTTCCCAGGGGGTAGACCGGGCGAGCTCGAGCAAGTCATTTTCGTCGTGCACGGTTTCCTGGGCAACGCGGACCAGTATCCGGGTAGCCAGCCGCGACTCGAGATTTGCGCGCATCATGCCCGACCAGTCTGCCGAGAAGTGCGCCCCGGCCCGGCCGGGGCGGACATCGTCGAATCCCAGGGCGCGCAGCTCGTCGGCCAGGGCCTCTTCCAGCCCTTGTGGGCAGGGCGCGAACATGGCAAAGGTTTCGGCCCGAGGCGGCGCGGGCGCACGGCGCCCCGCATCCGCCAAGGCCTCCAAGCGCCCTGGTCCGGGGCGTTCCCGGCGCGGGACGGCCTCGACGCTGCGCCCGGACTGGTTGGGCCGGGTGGTAGGCACCGCTTGGGCCGCCTTGCCGGCACGCGGCGGGCGAGCGCCCGAGGGATGGTCGCCTGCATCACGAGATCGCCGCCCGGGCGGTTTGGCCGGGACAGCGTGCTCGTCCGGACGTTTGGGCCCGCGCCGACCGGACTCGCGTTCCGGCTCGGCGGGCGAGAGCTTGCCGCTTTCGAGCGCAGCCCGGGCCACCCGGTGGGCGCGCGGGCCCGAGCGGGTGCGCCGGTCGGCATTGCGTTCGTCGCCGGCAGGGGGGCGCAACGCGCCAGCGGGGAGGGATAGCGTCTTGGTCTTGCGCTCGGGGGTATCGGACAAGGTCGGAACGGTTAGAAAGGTTTGACGACAACGAAGATCGTGGCCGCGAGCAGCAGCAGCACGGGGATTTCGTTGAACCAGCGATAGAACGTATGGGACCGCGTGTTGCGCCCGGCTTCGAATTTGCGCAGCAGGCTGCCGCAAGCGTGGTGATAGCCTATCACCAGCAGGACGACGGCAAGCTTGGCATGCATCCAGCCGTTGCCCGGACCCATGCCGATACCGTAACCCAGATAAAGCCATAGCCCCAGCAACACGGCGGGTACCGCCAGCATGGTCATGAAGCGGAATAGCCGCCGCGCCATGCCCAGGAGCCGGGCGATGGCCGCCTCGTTCGTTTCCTGGGCCAGGTTCACGAAGATGCGGGGCAAGTAAAACAACCCTGCAAACCAGGAGGCGACGAATACGATATGGAAAGCTTTCACCCACAACATGAGCGGTTCCTCGTCAGTTCAAACACAGCTTGCGCGGCATCGCGGCAGCGTAACAGGGATCGGGGAGGCAGGCCATGTGTGCCCGGGGCGACCGGTTAGCCGCGCGTCTGGCCGTCGCCGGTCAGCACCCACTTGAGGGTCGTCAGTCCTTCCAGCCCAACGGGCCCTCGCGCGTGTAGCTTGTTGGTCGAGATGCCGATTTCGGCGCCCAATCCGTATTCATACCCGTCGGCAAAGCAAGTGGGGAGGTTGACGTAGACGGAGCTGGAGTCCACTTCGCGCTGGAAGCGGCGAGCCGCCGCCAGACTCTCTGTCACGATGGCGTCGGTGTGTTGCGAACCGTAGGTTTCGATATGGTGGATCGCCTGCCCAATGTCGTCGACAATTTTCACTGAGAGAATGGGGGCCAGGTACTCGGTGGCCCAGTCCTCCTCGCTGGCGGGCACGGCCTCGGGGACGATGGCCCGCGTGCGCTCGCAACCCCGCAATTCGACTCCGTGCTCGATGAAGGCGCGGCTCATGGGGGGCAGGAAGGCGGGCGCGACGTCCGCATGCACCAGGAGCGTCTCCATTGCGCCGCAGATGCCGTACCGGTAGGTCTTGGCGTTGAACGCGATGGCCTGGGCCTTGGCGAGGTCGGCGTCGCGGTCCACGTATACGTGGCAGATACCGTCCAGGTGCTTGATCACGGGCACCTTGGCCTCTTCGGACAGTCGCTTGATGAGTCCCTTTCCTCCGCGCGGAACGATGACGTCCACGTACTCTGTCATGGTCGCGAGCTTGCCCACGGCGGCACGGTCTGTGGTTTCGACCACCTGCACGGCGTCGGCCGGCAGGCCGGCCGCCTCCAGGCCGGCGCGCACGATGAGCCCGAGCGCCGTGTTCGAATGGATGGCTTCGGAGCCTCCACGGAGGATCGCGGCATTGCCGGATTTCAGGCAGAGCGCCGCGGCGTCGATCGTGACGTTGGGGCGCGACTCGTAGACGATGGCGATGACGCCAAGCGGTACGCGCATGCGGGCCACCTGCATGCCGTTCGGGCGCAGCCGGGTCTCGGTCAGTTCGCCGACGGGGTCTGGCATCGCGGCGATCTGCTCCAGGCCAGCCGCCATCAGGGCCAGGGCTTTGTCCGACAGGGTCAAGCGGTCGATCAACGCGGGCTCCAACCCATTGCGCTTGGCCGCTTCCAGGTCTTTGGCGTTTTCCGCCTGCAGCCAATCCTTGCGTTCCCGCAGGCGCTCGGCCATGGCCCGGAGCGCAGCCGATTTCGTGCGGTCGTCCGCGCGCGCGACCTGGCGGGCGGCCTTGCGGGCCCGGGCGCCCAATTGACGCATGGTGTCGTCGAGTGTGTGAGTATCCATTCCAAATGCGAAAAAAATGGGCCGTGCCTCAGGCCGCGAGCCTGAGCGCAAGGCGCGTGAGTTCGTGCCATGGGTCTGGCAAGCGCCCCGGTACGCGCAAGCCTTTGATGATTTTGTCCACTTCGTGGGCGTGGTGGACGGCAGCGGTCCATGCCTGGGGCGGAATGCGCTTGAGCGCCTGATGGGCCAGTTGCTCGTGCGTGCCAAAGAAGCGCAGCGTCCGCATTAGGGCCGGTACGCTTTGACCCTGCTGGGCGGCCTGTGAAAGTCGGGCCAGCAGCCGGATCTCTTCGCCCACCGCCCACAATACGAGCGGCAGCGCTTCGCCCTCCGCGCGCAAGCCCTCGATCAGCCTGACGATGCGCTGGGCATCTCCAGCCAGCATTGCGTCGCGCAGCTTGAATACGTCGTAGCGCGCGACGTTCATGACCGCTTCCTGCACCTGTTCCAGCGTCAGGGCGCCTTCAGGATAGAGCAGGCCCAGCTTGAGGATTTCCTGGTGCGCGGCCAGCAAATTGCCTTCGACGCGATCGGCCAGCCATTGCAGGACTTCAGCGCTTGCGCGCTGCTGCTGGCGAGCCAGGCGTTCGCCTATCCAGCCGGGCAGCATGGGCCGTTCTATGGTCGGGACGTCGACGACCAGGCCGTGTTCGGCCAAGGCAGTGAACCAGTTCGAGGAACGGGTCGCCTTGTCGAGCTTGGGAAGCATCACGACCGTGATGCAGTCCCCGGCCTGGGCGGGCGCCTGGCGGGCGAGCCGGGCGATGACTTCCCCTCCCGTCTTGCCGGGCTTGCCCGAAGGAATCTTCAGCTCGAGCAGCCGGCGTTCGCCGAACAGCGAAATGGATTGCGAGGCGCTGAGCAGCGCGCTCCAGTCGCTCCGGGCGTCGGCCACGACGGTTTCCCGTTCGGTATAACCCGCCGCCATGGCGGCCGCACGCAGTGCATCGCAGGTCTCGATGACGAGCAGCGGTTCGTCGCCCGTGACCGTGTAGAGGGGCTCCAACTGCGTGCCGTTGCGCTGCAGCTGGGCGATGAGCTGTTCCGGGCGCACTTGTTTCATGACGACCCCATCACGACGAATGGCTCAGGCTCGGGAACAACGGGATACCACCGGTCATCAACTGGGTTGCTTGGAATCGACGGCAGCCATCCTGCGCAGCAGTTGCTGGATGGCTTCGTTCTGCATGTCGCGGTACAACAACCCCGCCTCGAAATCCTTGGCGAGCACGTTCGAGTCGCTGAAGGTGAGGTCGCGCTTCAAGGCGATAGTCGTCGGCGGTATGTAGTCCTGGCCCTTGCCGTCGTGGACGCGGAAGGCGAACAGGTAGCGCAGTTCGAACTCCCGGACCCGGCCCGTGGCGTCCAACGACAGGATGCTACGCTCCTGGGTCTCCTGCAGGATCTGCAATTGCGCCTGCGCTGCCTTAGGGTCTTCGACGATCTGGGTGTTGGTCGTGCTGCGTACATATCGGCGCAACTGCGCACCGAGTTCGGACGTTTCGCTCGCTCCGATGTAGAGCGTCGAGAACGGTAGGTTCGCCGTGCCGCGGAGCGCGAAACCGCAGCCTCCCAACAGGCCCAGGCCGGCCGCACCGGCCGCCTGGAGCAAGAGGCGGCGCCGCGTGCCGGCGAAAGACGAAGAAGACGACGGTTTCATGCCAGTTCCTACAGTTCATTGTCGGGCTCGGCCCCTTGCGCAGCGAGAAGCCGTGCCCGGGGCAGGGCCTGCTGCTAGCCGACCACGTTGACCAGCTTACCCGGTACGACGATAACCCGCTTGACCGGCCGCCCCTCGAGGAACTTGCCGACGGCTTCGTGAGCCACCGCAATGCCCTCGATCGTGGCCTTGTCGGCGCTGCTCGGCACGGAAATCGATCCGCGCAATTTGCCGTTGACCTGCAGCATGAGTTCGATTTCGTCGGTGACCAGGGCCGACTCGTCGACCTGGGGCCAGGGGGCATCGAGCAGATCCCCGTGGACGGTCGCATAGCCCAGTTCCTTCCATGCCGTCCAGGTGATGTGAGGCACGATGGGGTAGAGGATGGCCAGCAGGATGCGCGTGCCTTCGGCCAGCGCGGCGTCGCCCAGCTCGCCTTCGAGCTTGGCGTCCTCCAGCGCATTGAGCAGTTTCATCGCGGCGGAAACCACCGTGTTGTACTGGATGCGCTGGTAGTCGTAGTCGGCCTGCTTGAGAATGGCATGCACATCCCGGCGCAGGAGCTTGACCGCCTGGCTTGCAGCCGACCAGTCGGCCGGGGCGGGGTGGTTCAGCGCGGCCTGGATGCGCTCGCGATTGGCATAGCAGAAGGCCCACAGGCGCCGCAGGAAACGATGCGCGCCGTCCACGCCCGAGCCCGACCACTCCAGGGTCTGTTCCGGGGGGCTGGCAAACATGACGAACAGGCGGGCGGTGTCGGCGCCCTGCGTGTCGATCAGGGATTGCGGGTCCACGCCATTGTTCTTGGATTTCGACATGGTACCCACGCCGCCGTACTCGATCGGCGAACCGTCGGCCTTGAGCTTGGCGCCCACGATCGCGCCCTTGGCATCGTAGATGTTCTCGACCTCGTCCGGCCAGAAGTACTCGATGCCGCCTTTTTCGTTCTTGCGGAAATAGATATGGTTGAGCACCATGCCCTGCGTCAGCAGCTTGACGAAGGGCTCCCCGAATTTGACCAGGCCCAGGTCGCGCATCACCTTGGTCCAGAAGCGCGCGTAGAGTAGGTGCAGCACGGCATGCTCGATGCCGCCGATGTACTGGTCCATCGGCATCCAGTAATCGTTGCGCTCGTCGACCATGGCTTCGTCGTTGCCGGGGGAGGTGTAGCGCATGAAGTACCACGACGAATCCACGAAGGTGTCCATGGTGTCGGTCTCGCGCCGGGCCGGCTTCCCGCACTGCGGGCAGGCGCACTTGAGGAACGATTCGCACTTGGTCAGCGGGTTGCCAGTGCCGTCCGGGATCAGGTCTTCGGGCAGGACGACCGGCAAGTCTTTTTCCGGCACGGGCACCGGGCCGCACGCGTCGCAGTGGATGATGGGAATGGGCGTGCCCCAGTAGCGCTGGCGCGAAATGCCCCAGTCGCGCAGCCGGTAGGTTGTGCGTTTTTCGCCCAGCCCCTTGGCTGCGAGGTCCGCGGCGATGGCATCCACTGCTTCCTGGTGGGAGAGCCCGTCGTACTTGCCAGAATTGATCGTCCGCGCGACTTGCTTGTCGCCGTACCATTCCTGCCAGGCGTCGGTGGAAAAGGTTTGGCCTTCCGCGGCGATAACCTGCTTGATGGGCAGGCCGTATTTCTTCGCGAAGGCGAAGTCGCGCTCGTCATGGGCGGGCACGCCCATCACCGCGCCTTCGCCGTAGCTCATGAGCACGTAATTGCCGACCCAAACCGGCACCGGTTCACCCGTCAGGGGATGCACCACCGTCAGGCCCGTCGGCACGCCTTCCTTCTCGCGCGTGGCGAGTTCGGCCTCGGTCACGCCCCCCTTGCGGCATTCCTCGATGAAGGCGGCCACGGCCGGGTTGTCCTGGGCCGCATGCTGGGCGAGCGGGTGCTCGGGCGCCACGGCGCAGAAGGTCACGCCCATGATCGTGTCGGCGCGGGTCGTGAAGACGTACAGGCGGCCGTCCTGGATCAAATTGCCGGAGGCATCGCGGATGTCGTGCGTGAAGGCGAACCGAGTGCCTTCGCTCTTGCCTATCCAGTGTTCCTGCATCAAGCGCACGCGCTCGGGCCAGCCGGGCAGGTTGTGCTTGACTTCGTGCAGGAGCTCGTCGGCGTAGGCGGTGATGCGCAGGTAATAGCCGGGTATCTCGCGTTTTTCGACTGGAGCGCCCGAACGCCAGCCGCGTCCGTCGATGACCTGCTCATTGGCGAGCACGGTCTGGTCGACCGGGTCCCAATTCACCACCTGCGTCTTGCGGTAGGCGATGCCCTTTTCCAGCATCTTCAGGAACAGCCATTGGTTCCACTTGTAGTACTTCGGGTCGCAGGCCGCCATTTCGCGCGACCAGTCGATGCCCAGGCCCATCGCCTTCATCTGCTTCTTCATGTAGGCGATGTTGTCGTAGGTCCATTTCGCGGGCGGCACCTTGGACTTGATGGCGGCGTTTTCGGCCGGCATGCCGAACGCGTCCCAGCCCATGGGCATCAGGACGTTGTAGCCCTTCATGCGCAACTGGCGATACATGGCGTCGTTGATCGTGTAGTTGCGCACGTGGCCCATGTGTAGCTTGCCGCTGGGGTAGGGCAACATCGAGCAGGCGTAGAACTTGGGCTTTTCGGAGCCGTCGGGGTTCTTGGCACGTTCTACCGTCAGGTAGGCGTTGGTCGCTTCCCAGTGTTTCTGGGCGGCGGATTCGATCTCGTTCGGCGCGTAGCGTTCCTGCATGGGTTCCGGGGCTGGTCTAGAGTATTCTGGCGCGGCGATGATGCCCATGGCCGCGGGCCTGTGCCGGCTGGCCAAGGACGCTCACCGGCTAAACCTGACATTATAGAAGCAGGTGCCGCGGCTACGGCGCCGGGGCGGTCGTGCCCGCGCCCGGGGTGCTAGACTGCCAGCCGCGCCGTCCTTTTTTCTTTCCTCTGCTTTATGGCCTTGCTCGACAACTTGAATCCGCCCCAACTCGCCGCCGTGACGATCGAGTCCTGCCACGCCCTGGTGCTGGCCGGCGCGGGCAGCGGCAAGACGCGGGTGTTGACGACGCGCATGGCCTGGTTGATCCAGACGGGCCAGGTCAGTCCGCACGGGCTGCTGGCCGTCACGTTCACCAACAAGGCGGCTCGTGAAATGCTGACCCGGATCAGCGCAATGCTGCCGATCAATACCCGGGGCATGTGGATCGGTACCTTCCACGGCTTGTGCAACCGCCTGTTGCGCGCCCACCACCGGGATGCCGGGCTACCCCAGACATTCCAGATACTGGATACGTCGGACCAGCTTTCTGCCATCAAGCGCCTGCTCAAAGGAGCGGGGGTGGACGACGAAAAATATCCGCCCCGGCAGCTGCAGCACTTCATCAACGCCGCCAAGGAGGAAGGCCTGCGGCCGGCCGAAGTCGAGGCCTACGACAGCTACAACCGGCAGATGGTCGAGCTGTATGCGATGTACGAGGCGCAGTGCCAGCGGGAGGGCGTGGTCGACTTCCCCGAGCTGCTGTTGCGCTGCTACGAATTGCTGTCGCGCAATGCGCTCATTCGCGAACACTACCAGCACCGCTTCCGCCATATCCTGGTGGATGAGTTCCAGGACACGAACCGGCTGCAATATCGCTGGCTCAAGCTCCTGGCCGGCGGCGGCGCGGCCATTTTCGCGGTGGGCGACGATGACCAGTCCATCTATGCGTTCCGTGGCGCCAACGTCGGGAACATGGCCGAGTTCGAGCGCGAATTCGCGCACGACCGCGTCATTCGGCTGGAGCAAAACTATCGTTCGCATGGCCACATCCTGGATGCGGCTAACACGCTGATCCGCAACAACTCGAATCGCCTGGGCAAGAATCTGTGGACCGACCGGGGGCACGGCGAACCCATTCGGGTGTACGAAGCCTTGTCCGATGCGCAGGAGGCCCAGTGGGTGATCGAAGAGATCCGGTCGCTGGTCGGAGAGGGGCGCCTGCGGCGGGAAATCGCCATTCTCTACCGCAGCAACGCCCAATCCCGCGTGCTCGAACATGCGCTTTTCTCGGCCGGGATCCCGTACAAGGTTTACGGAGGACTGCGCTTCTTCGAGCGGCAGGAGGTCAAGCATGCATTGGCCTACTTGCGGCTCATGGAGAATCCGCATGACGACACGGCGTGGATGCGGGTGGTCAATTTCCCCGCGCGGGGCATAGGCGCGCGCACGCTCGAGCAACAGGCCGACATCGCTCGCCTGAACGGTTGCAGCCTTTACGCCGCGGTCAGCCAGGTGCCAGGGCGCGGCGGCAACAACCTGGCGCAGTTCGCCGCGCTGATCGACCGGATGCGCTTCGAGACACAGAATCTGCCGCTGCACGAGATCGTGGACCACGTCATCGAAGCCAGCGGGCTGGTGCAGCACTACCTGAACGAAAAAGAGGGTGCCGAGCGCATCGAGAACTTGCGCGAACTCGTCAATGCCGCCGCGGCGTTTGCGGCGGAGGACGGCTATGCGCAGACCGACGCAGGAGCCTTGCCCCAGGCGCTGCCCGAGGCCGGCATCGAGCTGCCGTCGCCGCTCGCCGCGTTCCTCGCCCATGCGGCCTTGGAGGCCGGCGACAATCAGGCGAGCGACGGCCAGGACGCCGTGCAATTGATGACTGTGCATGCGGCCAAGGGGCTGGAGTTCGAGGCGGTATTCATCACCGGCCTCGAAGAGGGCCTGTTTCCGCATGAAAACAGCCTGCTCGAACAGTCGGGCCTGGAAGAAGAGCGGCGCCTGATGTACGTGGCCGTGACGCGTGCGCGGGAGCGGCTGTACCTGAGTTTTTCGCAAACCCGAATGCTGCACGGGCAGACGCGCTACAACATGCGCTCACGGTTCCTCGACGAAGTGCCCGAAAGTTCGCTCAAGTGGCTGACTCCCCGCAACGGCCGGGCCAGGACGGCCGACGTGGCGGGAGGCTGGGGCCGGACTGCGTGGGGAGAGGAAAATCCGGCCGGCTCCGTTTCGCGCGCCGGCAAAGATGCGCCTTACCTCGGCTCATCGGAAGGGTATTCGAATCGCCGGACGTCGGCCGGCGTGGAGGTCAACGGGCGCACCTTCCGCGTCGGGCAAAGCGTCGTGCATCCGAAGTTCGGTGAGGGCGTCATCATCGGCATGACGGGCAACGGCCCGGATGCGCAGGTGCAGGTCAATTTTGGCAGCGCGGGCACCAAGACGCTGGCGCTGGCAGTGGCCAAACTAGAACCGGTTTGACCCCGGCCGACCGCGCCGGCATATCACGCCATGCGGCCGCGACAAGGTAAATCCGGTCGCGGCCGTTCCATTGCCGCCTAGAGTAGGCTCTCGGCCTCGTTCAGCGCCGACGCGTGGGGCGTTGTCCCGCCGGGGCTGCCCCGGCATCCTTATGACGGAAGCTGATGCGCCCCTTGGTGAGGTCGTAGGGCGACAGCTCCATCGTGACCCGGTCTCCTGCGAGGATGCGGATGCGGTGCTTGCGCATTTTGCCCGATGCGTAGGCGGCTACCTCCATGCCGTTTTCCAGCGTGACTCGAAAGCTGGTCGAGGGCAGCACCTCGGCGACGATGCCTTCCATTTCGATCAGTTCTTCTTTGTTGGCCATGGGTCATTTCCTCCTGTGCATGCGAAATGCAGAAAAGCGAGCTTCGTTCCGCGCAAGGCGGATGCCGCAATACGTGGCGCCTGCGCCATCGATGACGGTGGAAGTTCGCAGTGAAGCGCGGCGGACCGAAGGTCCGGACGCGCGTTGGCGTTTGCCTGGCATGCCGCGCGGTGACGGGCGGCGGCGAAAGGAGCGCGGCGCGCCCCGGGGACGTTGCTGCGGCAACGAGTCAAGGGAGCGGGGAGTTCCTGCCTGGGGGCTTCCCAGGGGCATCCTGCGCCAGGACGTCGCGGATGCGAGTTCGTTTTCCCCGTGGCGGCCTTCGCAAATGCGGTGAGCGGCCGCCAAAAAACAAAACCCCCGCAAGCGGGGGTTTGGCGGATGCCCCTATTGTAGCTTACAGGGGCTGGATGTTGGAAGCCTGGCGGCCTTTGGGGCCCACGGTGACTTCAAACTTCACCTTCTGGTTTTCTTGCAGGGTCTTGAATCCTTCGACGCGGATCTCGGAGAAGTGCGCGAAAAGGTCGTCACCTCCCGAATCTGCAGTGATGAATCCAAAGCCTTTGGCGTCGTTGAACCATTTGACGGTACCGGTTTCCATGGTGTCTATCCTTGAGAAAAAAGTCATGGATGAATGGGTGCAAGACAATCAAGGATGGAGACCATGAACAACCCTGTACCGCAGCGGTAAGCAATTTGTGCAGCAACTCGTACTCTTGAAAATCATGCCGCACTTTTATACGCGGCTATCGTTGTGCGCGTCAACATGATTTCTTCCGCGATGACGAAAAACCGTGGATTATCGACGGCGGGCACGGGTTTTTACTGATGTGGCTACAGCGCCGACGCAAGCGTCAAGGAAGGTGGGGGGCCGAATACCCGGGTGTAGGTCGGATAGAAACTGCAGTAGAGCACGGCCGCAGCCAGGAAGTTGAACGGCATTTGGATCATGCCGGCCACGGTTTCCGACAGGCCGATCGCTTCCAGCATGCCGGCCCCGAGCTCCAGCGCCAGCACGATGAGCAACCACGTCGCGCCGTAGATGAGGAAAGCCCCCTTGTTCCGCCAGCAGGCGATGCCGGAGAAGAACAGCGCCTTGCGCAGCTCTAGCCTGTGCCATGCGACCAGCGCAGGCGCGTGCCAGAATAGGCCGGCAATGGTGACGTAAAGGATCCCGAAAATGATGACGGGGGCGCGCATGGCCGCAAAGAGCGCACCCATGTCGTCCGGCGACAGGTCTTGCACCGCCTGGCGCAAGCTGTCCGCGAAAGGTAGAAAGGCGACGAGCCCCGCGAGCAGTACGGCGGCAACGTAGAGCCCACCCATGGCCAGCAGTTTCTTGAACAGTCCCGGGGCCTTGAGCACCGTGAACAACCTCAGCGGAAGCACCGTTTTGTCTTGATCAATCGCCCGGCATGCCTCCAGTGTCATGACGGTGATGGCCGGCATGGCGGTCACGAACAACAGCGGCCCGACCGGGGCGAGGATGCTGGCAACCAGCACCATGAAGCCTACCGTCAGTGCCCACGTGAACATCGCCATGGGCTGCTTGCGGAAAAGCGCGAAGCCGTCGAGCACCCATTGCCAGCCGGCGCCGGGAGCCAGGGAAGCTGCTTGCATCAGCAGACCTCCTTTCGATCCGCGGGGGCCTGTGCGGGTTGACGGACGCTCAATGCAAAGAGTCGTTTCATGGTTCAGGGAAGTGGAAGAGGTTCACCGTCGCGCCGCAGCCGCAGGATGCGCTCGAAGTGGGCCGGGTCATGCGGCGTCAGGGTTTGCGCCGGGCGGGGCAAGTGAAAGTCACGCAGCCTGGACATCCAGAATCGCAGCGCCGCCGCGCGCAGCAGGGTGCGCCACGAATCGCGCTCGACGTCGGTGAGCGGGCGCACCTGTGCGTAGGCGTTCAACAGCGACTGCATGAGCTCGGGCCGGAATTCGCCGCTCGCATGGTCGATGCACCAGTCGTTCACGCAGACGGCGAGATCGAACAGCCAGGTGTCGCAGCCAGCGAAGTAAAAGTCGATGAAACCGCCGAGTTCCGGCGCTTCGCGCGTTCCCGCGAACAGCACGTTGTCGCGGAATAGGTCGCAGTGCGCCGGGCCGGCCGGCAATTGCCGGTAGGCAGCCGATGCTGCAAATGCCACTTGGAAGTCCACCTCGTCCCTTAGCATGGCCGCGGCGTCTGCATTCAGGTAGGGGAGCAGGACAGGCGCCGTTTCGCGCCACCAGTCCACGCCTAGCAGGTTAGGTTGGTAGGCCGGGAAATCCTTGCCCGCCAGGTGCATCCGGGCCAGCGTGGCGCCGACCTGGGCGCAGTGCGAGGCGAGGGGCGCCATTTCGCACTTGCCAGGCAGCAGCGTGGCGATGGTGCACGGCTTGCCGTGCAGCTCCGCCAGTCGGCGTCCGTCCACCGTGGCCTGGGGATGCGGCACCGGAATACCGTGCTCGGCCAGATGGGTCATTAAGTCGATGTAGAACGGCAACTGTTCCCGCGTCAGGCGCTCGAACAAGGTCAGCACGTATTCGCCGCGGCTGGTGGTGAGAAAGTAATTGGTGTTCTCGATGCCGGAAGGAATGCCGCGCAGGGCGCGAAGTTCGCCCAGGGAATAATCGGCAAGCAGCGCGCGGGCATCCGTTTCGTCGACGGGGGTGAATACGGCCATGGATAAGCGTAGTTGAGGCTGATATCGATGATTACCCGCATTCTAGCGTTACGGCACCTTCTCCGTCCTCGCCCGCCCCGCGGCGGCCCGAAGGGTAGGGCGAGGGGGGATCAGAGGTTCAGCAATTGTTCGCGCTCGCCGGGCGATTGGGCGAAGCCCTCGTGCTGGTAAAAGTCGAAGATGGCGTCGACGATGGCCTGGGGGTCGTCGATGACCTGCATCAGGTCGGGGTCACCGGCCGAGATCAGGCCGCGTCCCAGGGGTTGCGCCCGTATCCAGTCGAGCAGCCCCTGCCAATAGTCCGCGCCGACCAGGATGATGGGCATCCTGCGGCTCTTGTTGGTCTGCACCAGCGTCAGCGCCTCGAACAGTTCGTCCAACGTGCCGTATCCTCCGGGAAGCACCACGTAGGCCGAGGTGTACTTGACGAAAGCCACCTTCCGCGCGAAGAAATGGCGGAAATACAGGCTGATGTTCTGGTAGCCATTGCTCGATTCTTCGAACGGCAGTTCGATATTCAAGCCCACGCTGGGGCTGGGGCCTTCGTAGGCGCCCTTGTTCGCTGCCTCCATGATGCCGGGGCCGCCTCCCGAGATGACGGAAAAGCCGGCTTCGGAGAGCTTCCTGGCGATCTGTTCCGTTTTCTCGTACAGGGGGTCGCCCGCGGGGATGCGGGCGCTCCCGAAAATACTGACGGCGGGCCGGATCTGGGCGAGGCGCTCCGAAGCCTCGATGAACTCTGACATAATCCCGAGGACATGCCATGACTCGCGCGCTTTCGTGGCCGTGGCGCGTTCCACGTTCACCACCTCCCGCAGGCCGGGAACGCGTCCTGTCCGCTTCGGGGCGGTTCCGCCGTCGCCGTGGGTTTCCTTGCCTACTACGAATTCTCTTTGTTTGATCATGATCAAGACGTTGCTGTTGGTCGACGGTTCCAGCTATCTCTACCGCGCATATCACGCCCTGCCGGACCTGCGCAACGCGCAAGGAGAACCGACCGGCGCGCTGTACGGCGTGTTGAATATGCTGCGCCGCGCATTGAACGATCATAAGGCAGACTATCTCGCCTGCATTTTCGACGCTCCGGGCAAGACTTTCCGCGACGAACTGTATCCGGAGTACAAGGCCAACCGCGCCGCCATGCCGGAAGACCTGGCACGCCAGATCGGTCCCATCGTCGAGGCCATCCGCGCCCAGGGCTGGCCGGTTTTCGCCATCGAGGGCATCGAGGCCGACGACGTGATCGGCACGCTCTGCCACCAGGCCGCCGCGCGAGGCATCCGCACCATCGTGTCCACCGGCGACAAGGACCTCGCCCAGCTCGTCAATGATCACGTGACGCTGGTCAACACCATGACCTCGGAAGTACTCGACGCCGAAGGCGTGGCGAAAAAATTCGGCGTTCCCCCCGAGCGCATCGTCGACTACTTGATGCTGATCGGCGACTCCGTCGACAACGTTCCCGGCGTAGAGAAGGTCGGGCCCAAGACGGCTGCCAAGTGGCTCAACGAATACGGTTCGCTCGAGGGGATCATCGCGCAGGCGGACAAGATCAAAGGCGTCGCGGGCGCCAACTTGCGGGCGGCCATACCGAATTTCGAGCTCACTCGATCGCTCATAACGGTTCGCACCGATTGTGACCTGGGCGCCTACATATCCGGCGTGGAGTCGCTCACCATGCGGCCCGCGGATCGGGAGCGCCTGGAGGCGATGTACGAACGCTACGGGTTCCGCACTTGGCTCAGGGAGCTGACGGGTGATGCCGAACGCATACCCGAAGGGGATTCCCGCGTCCAGGCCGATGCGCCGCCCGCGCCCGAAACCGTCCATTACGAAACGGTGAGCGATTGGGAAGCATTCGATCGCTGGCTCGACATCATCCAGGCCGCGCCGCTGGTGGCGCTCGATACCGAAACCGACTCCTTGGTGGAAATGGAGGCCCGCCTCGTGGGCCTGTCCTTGGCCGTCCGGCCGGGAGAGGCATGCTACATCCCGCTGGCGCACCGTCATCCGGATGCCGTGGCACAACTTCCCAAGGACGAGGTGCTGGCCCGCCTTGCGCCTTGGCTCGAGAATGCGGACGCTCCCAAGCTGCTGCACAACGCCAAATACGACACCCATGTGTTCGCCAATGCGGGCATCGCGCTCCGGGGAATCGCGCATGACACCATGCTCGAAGCCTACGTGCTGGAGTCTCACCGCAGCGTGGCCCTCGACGACCTTGCCCAGCGTTGGCTGGGGCGCAAAGGCCTGTCGTACGTCGATGTTTGCGGCAAGGGTGCCAACCAGCTTTGTTTCGACGAGGTCGCCATCGACGTGGCGACCCGCTATGCCTGCGAGGACGTGGATTTCACCCTGCAGCTGCATGCCGCGTTATATCCGCGCATCGAGGCCGACCCCGGGCTCGCGCGCATCTATGCCATCGAGGTGCCGGTCTCGCGCGTGTTGACCATCATGGAGCGCAACGGCGTGCGCATCGATCCGGACGAATTGGCGCGGCAGAGCCACGCGATTGGACAGGAATTGATGACGCTCGAGCAGCGCGCCTATGAATTGGCCGGGCAGCCGTTCAATCTCAATTCACCCAAGCAGCTGGGCGAGATCCTGTTCGGCAAGCTGCAATTGCCGGTGGTCAAGAAGACGGCCAGCGGCGCGCCGTCCACGGACGAAGACGTGCTCAGCAAGCTGGCCCAGGACTATCCCTTGCCGCAGACCTTGCTGACCTATCGCGGCCTGGCCAAGCTCAAGTCCACATACACCGACAAGCTGCCCAAGATGATCAACGCCCGCACCCAGCGCGTGCACACCAGCTACGCGCAGGCAGCGGTGGTGACGGGGCGCCTGGCTTCGAGCGACCCGAACCTGCAGAACATCCCGGTGCGCACGCCCGAGGGCAGGCGCGTGCGGGAAGCCTTCGTGGCCGAGCCAGGCAACCTGATCATGTCGGCCGACTATTCCCAGATCGAGCTGCGCATCATGGCGCACATCTCGGGCGACGAGAACCTGCTGGCAGCCTTTGCGCGCGGCGAAGACATCCACCGCGCCACGGCCGCGGAAATCTTCGGCGTCAAGCCGGAAGAGGTCAACGCCGAGCAGCGGCGCTACGCCAAGGTCATCAACTTTGGCCTGATCTATGGAATGAGCGCATTCGGCCTGGCCAGCAACCTCGGCATCACCCGGGACGCCGCCAAGCACTACATCGACCGCTACTTCGCCCGCTATCCCGGCGTGGCGCGCTACATGGACGAGACCCGAGAGCAGGCGAGGGAGCGGGGTTACGTCGAAACCGTATTCGGCCGCCGCCTGTGGCTGCCCGAAATCCGGGGCGGCAGCGGTCCGCGCCGCCAGGCCGCCGAGCGGGCGGCCATCAACGCCCCCATGCAAGGCACGGCCGCCGACCTGATCAAGATGGCGATGGTGGCCGTCCAGAATTGGATCGAGGCTGAAAAGCTCCGTGCACGCCTGATCATGCAGGTGCACGATGAGCTCGTGCTCGAAGTCCCGGCCGAAGAGCGCGAAATCGTCGCCCAGCGCCTGCCGGAGCTGATGTGCGGCGTGGCGCAGCTGAATGTCCCGCTGGTTGCCGAAGTCGGCGCCGGCGCCACCTGGGAGCAGGCGCACTGAGCCGCACGGCCCTGGTGGCGGCCGGGCGGATCGACGCACCGGCCGGTGCCTTCCGCCTCCGCCCGGTCACGGGGGCGGGGCGCAAGCGCGGGGCGTATCAAGAACCTCCGCCCTGGACCTCGATCCTTACTCCCTCGACCTCCACCGCCTGCCCTGCCCGCACTTTAAAGGTCTTGCGCAGTTCTACCTGCCCGTCCACCTTCACGACCCCGGAGGCGACCAACGCCTTCCCGGCGCCTCCCGAATCCGCGAGGCCCGTGAGTTTGAGCAAATCGCATAGCGGCACATAATCACCGGCGAGCGCGAAAGAAATGACGGCCATGACGGGCCCCAAGGAAAAACCGACACCCGCCATTATCCGCCAACGCAAGCGATCGCGCCCGAGAGGTACACTGCGGCTCTATCCCCGTATTCAAGCTAGCCCTTTCCCGAATATGAGAACCCGCATCCTCACCGGCATCACGACTACCGGCACCCCGCACCTCGGCAACTATGTCGGTGCCATTCGCCCAGCCATCGAGGCGAGCCGCAACGAGGAAAACGATGCCTTCTTCTTCATGGCCGACTATCACGCCCTCATCAAATGCGAGGATCCCGTGCGGCTGCAGCGCTCGCGCCTGCAGATCGCCGCGACGTGGTTGGCCGCAGGGCTGGACCCGCAGCGGGTGACCTTCTACCGGCAGTCCGACTTGCCCGAAATCCCCCAATTGTGCTGGCTGCTGACCTGTGTCACGGCCAAGGGATTGATGAACCGGGCCCATGCCTACAAGGCCGCCGTCGACCAGAACGTAGCGGAGAACCAGGATCCGGACGCAGGCGTCACGATGGGGCTGTTCTCGTATCCTGTGCTGATGGCGGCAGACATCCTGCTGTTCAACGCCCACCGGGTGCCCGTCGGGCGCGACCAGATCCAGCACATCGAGATGGCGCGCGACATCGCCCAGCGCTTTAGCCACATCTACGGGCGCGGCCGCGAGCTGTTCGTGCTGCCCGAGGCGCAGATCGACGAGTCCGTGGCCACGCTTCCGGGGCTGGACGGCCGCAAGATGTCCAAGAGCTACAACAACACCATTCCGCTGTTCGAAGGCGGTAGCAAGCAATTGCGCGAGGCGATCGGCCGCATCGTGACCGACTCGCGGCTGCCGGGAGAGCCCAAGGATGCGGAGAATTCGCATCTCTACATCATTTACCGGGCTTTCGCGTCGAGCGATGAGGCGGCGGCTTTCCGGCGCGCCCTGGAAGAGGGGATGGGTTGGGGAGATGCCAAGCAGGCCTTGTTCGAGCGCATAGAGCGCGAGATCGGCCCCATGCGCGAGCGGTATGAAAGCCTGATGGCGCGTCCCGAGGAAATCGAGGAGATCCTGCAAGAGGGGGCGCGCAAGGCGCGGGCCATCGCAGGACCGTTTCTTGCCGAGCTGCGGGCGGCAGTGGGGCTGGATGCGGTCCAGCCGGCCGGGGCACCCGTGGCAAAGAAAAAGTCGGGCAAGCAGGCCCGCTTCGTCAGCTTCCGAGACGAAGACGGACGCTTCCGCTTCCGCTTCTTGGCCGCGGACGGCCAGGATTTGCTGCTTTCGGAGCCTTATGCGGACGCCAAGGCCGCCGGCGCCGTAGTCAAGCAGCTGCGTGCCTTGGCCGATCCCGGGGAGGCCCTGCGCGCTGACGGGGATTCCTATGTCTTGTTCCTGGGCGGCGCGCTGGCGGCACGCGGCCCGAGTTTCACTGACGCCGCGGCGCGGGACTCGGCATTGGCCAAGCTGGTCGCCGAGTTGCGTACGATGGCTGCGGATTGAGGCAACGCCCCCGGACCCTCCGGAGGCAAGGGGGCCCGGACGTTTTCCGGGCGTATGCGCTTTTTGCGAGGACCAGGCGACGTGGCACAGTTCTTCTCCGTACATCCCCAGAATCCGCAATTGCGCCTGCTCAAGCAGGCTGCGCAGCTCATACGGGCCGGCGGGCTGGTGGCCATCCCCACCGATTCCAGTTACGCGCTCGTGGCGCCGCTGGACGACAAGCATGCCGCGGAGTCGCTCCGGCGGCTGCGCGGCGTCGATGAGCGGCATCATCTCACCGTGCTTTGCCGCGACCTGGCGGAAATCGGCCAATTCGCCCATGTCGACAACAAGCAGTACCGGCTGCTGAAGGCCGCCACGCCCGGCCCTTGGACCTTCATCCTGGAGGCGACCCGGGAAGTGCCGCGGCGCTTGTCGCATCCTTCGCGCAAGACCATAGGCATACGCGTGCCCGATCATCCCATCGCCTTGTGCCTGCTCGAGGAGATCGGCTCGCCGCTGCTTTCGAGCACGCTGATCCCGGCCGGGGAAGAGGATCCGATGAATGAGCCGGTCGAGATCCGCGAGCGCTACGAACACGACTTGGCCGCGGTCGTGGACGGGGGGGCTTGCGCCCGCGAGCCGACCACGGTGGTGGATTTGACGGGTGCCGAGCCGGTGGTGCTGCGCCGAGGCCGCGGAGACCCGGCCGCGCTCGGGCTCACCGCCTAGCCCGTCGCAGACGGCGCGCACGGGCCCCACCGGGCAGCGGGGAAAATCCGACTTCCGGACGGCTCTCGGCGCGGAGCTCTGCCGTTACAATGCCGCATGGATTCCATCATTCAAACCATCGCGGTCTATGCCATCCCGCTGATCTTCGCGATCACCTTGCACGAGGCCGCCCACGGCTACGTGGCGCGCATGTTTGGCGACGACACCGCCACCCAGGCGGGGCGGGTGACGCTCAACCCGGTCAAGCACATCGATCCGGTCGGCACGCTGCTGGTGCCGGCGGTCATCTTGCTGACCAGCAAGCTGCTCGGCGGAGCGGGGCTGCTGTTCGGCTGGGCCAAGCCCGTCCCGGTCGATTTCGGCCGCCTGCACCGTCCCAAGCGTGACATGCTGTGGGTGGCCGCAGCAGGGCCGGGCATCAATCTGGTCATGGCGATCATCTGGGCCCTGGGCCTGAAGCTGATGCTGGGCGCGGGGGTAGACGAGCGATTCTTCGTAGCCATGGCGATAGCGGGGGTCCAGGTCAACCTGATGCTGATGGCCTTGAACCTGCTGCCCATCCCGCCGCTGGACGGCGGCCGCATCGTCTTTAGCCTCCTGCCGCATTCGCTCGCCTGGAAATACTCCAAGCTGGAGCCTTACGGCATGCCCATCCTGCTCGTCTTGCTGATGACGGGCATGCTGGGATTCCTGGTTCGTCCCATGCTCATGCTCGGGGATGCCATCGTAAGATTGTTCCTGTAGGGCCTGCGCCAGGAGGGGTAGCCGCGCTGCTGCGCGCTCCCGCGCGGGGCGCGCCTATATTTCCGGTACACTTGTACGATTTCCGATTCGTTCCGTTTGATCCCTTTCCGGGCCCCCAAGCATCGTATGGCAACCACATCTCGCACCCCTATTGAAGGCAGCATCGTCGCTATCGTCACTCCGATGCAGCCAGACGGGAAGCTCGATTTCGAAGCCTTCCGGGCGTTGCTCGACTGGCATTTGGCCGAAGGCACGGATGGCTTCGTGGTGGTGGGAACGACGGGCGAATCGCCTACCGTTTCGGTGGACGAGCACGTCGAGCTGATCCGGGTCGCCGTCCAGCACGTCGCGGGCCGGGCTCCGGTCATCGCCGGCACCGGCGCCAATTCGACCGCCGAAGCCATCGAGCTGACCGAAGCCGCCAAGAAAGTGGGCGCGGACGCGGGACTGTCGGTCGTGCCGTATTACAACCGCCCCACGCAGGAAGGCCTCTACCGGCATTTCAAGGCCATCGCCGAGGCGGTTGACCTGCCGATGATCCTGTACAACGTTCCCGGGCGCACCGGGTGCGATTTGTCCAACGAGACGACGCTGCGCTTGGCGCAGGTGCCGGGCATCATCGGCCTGAAGGATGCCACCGGCGACATCGGCCGCGGCGCGCTGCTGCTGAGCCAGGTTCCGGAGTCATTCGCCGTCTATAGCGGGGACGACCCCACGGCTGCGGCGCTCATCATGCTGGGCGCCCGCGGCAACATATCCGTCACGGCCAACGTGGCGCCGCGCCTCATGCACGAGCTGTGCGTGGCGGCGCTGGCCGGCGACGCCAAGAAGGCGGCGCAAATCAATCGCCGCCTCGCCTTGCTTAACCGCAATTTGTTCCTCGAACCCAACCCCGTGCCCGTCAAGTGGGCGCTTGCCCAAATGGGGCGCATGGCGCTGGGTTACCGCCTGCCCTTGGCCGAACTGGGGGCTCAGCATCATGCTGCCGTCAGGGAAGCGCTCGCCGCCGCGGGCATCCAGGTCTGATCTTCCGCCACATGCTTTTGCCAGACGTGATCCGCCGGCGCAACGATAGGGCCGGTCGCGGCCTCAGGAGTTATCCGTCAATGAATGCAGTGCCTACGAATCTCTCCCGCCTGGCAATCTTGCCAGTGCTGGTTTCCCTGTCCACATTGATCGCGGGCTGCAGCAGCGTCAACCAGTTGCTTGGCAAGGAAGAGTCCATCGACTACAAGAGCGCCTCGCCGGCGCCCTCGGCAAAATTGGAAGTGCCGCCTGACTTGACCCAGCTGCCGACCGACAGCCGCTTCCAGGTTCCGGGCCAGGCCTCGTCCGGGTCGACGCCGCCTGCTCCGTCTTCCACGACCTTCTCCAGCTATTCGAGCGTGCAGGCCCAGCCCGAGGCTAGCCAGGCGGCGAGCACGGTGCTCCCCGAGCGGCCGGACATGCGCATCGAACGAGACGGGGACAAGCGCTGGCTGGTGGTGATCGACCGTTCCCCGGACCAGCTGTACCCGATCGTGCGGCAATTCTGGCAGGACCTCGGGTTCCTGTTGCGCCAGGACCTGCCCCAGGTCGGCGTGATGGAGACGGACTGGGCCGAGAACCGGGCCAAGATCCCGCAGGACTTCATCCGCAACACCATTGGGAAGGTCTTCGACTCGCTCTGGTCCACCGGCGAGCGTGACATGTTCCGCACCCGCCTGGAGCGCGTGGGCAACAGCACCGAGATCTACATCAGCCATCGGGGGGCGCAGGAGGTGTTGACCGGCGCCGAGAACAGCCAGACCACCTGGACCTCGCGTCCCAACGATCCTGGCCTGGAAGCCGAAATGCTGGCGCGCCTGATGGTGCGCCTGGGTGCGGATTTCGATCGCGCCAAGGCTGCGGTGGACCGGGCGCAGCAGATCGACAAGGGAGCGGCCCCCCAATTGGTGACCGGGTCTGGTGAAGCGGGCGCCTTGCAGATCGCCGAGCCGTTCGACCGCGCTTGGCGCCGCGTCGGCTTGGCCCTGGACCGCGGTGGCTTCACCGTGGAAGACCGCAACCGTGCGGAGGGCGTCTACTATGTACGGTACGTGGATGCCGACGCGGCCAGCGCCGACAAGCCCGGCTTCTTCGGTCGCCTGTTCGGCCGCGGCAGCGACAAGCCGGAAAGCCGTCCGCAGTACCGTGTGAAGCTGGTTTCGTCGAACGACACGACTCAGGTGACGGTCTTGGATGCGCAAGGCAATCCGGAAACGTCTGCGACGGGCCGGCGCATTCTGAACGTCCTGCTCAACCAACTGAAATAAAGCCATCGTCCGCGCGCTGCCTGGGCAAGGGCAGGCGCGCGCACCAGGCTTCATAGGGTTCGCTTTGCGCTATACCAGTCTGGGCAGCGGCAGCGAGGGCAATGCCCTCGTGGTCGAGGCCAGGGAGGGGATTTCCACGACCCGCGTCATGATCGACTGCGGGTTCGGGCTACGCGAAATCGAGCGCCGGCTGCTGGCGCGCGGCATCGAGCCGTCGTCGCTGAACGGCATTCTCGTCACCCACGAACACGGCGATCACATCGGTGGAGTCTTCCGCCTGGCACGCCGGCACGGCATTCCCATCTATCTGACCAACGGCACGCGCGAGGCCGTGGCTGCCCGGATTCCGGAGGGTACGGTCACGATATGCTGCGACAGCCATTCCGCCTTTGCCGTGGGCGGGTTGCTCGTGCAGCCCTTTCCCGTCCCGCACGATGCGCGCGAACCGGTGCAGTACGTATTGCATGACGGCCAATGGCGGCTGGGCGTCTTGACGGACTTGGGAGAGGGCACGCCCCACGTGCACCGCACGCTTTCCGGCTGCGATGCCTTGGTGCTCGAGTGCAATCATTGCCCCGACATGCTTGCCAACGGTGATTACCCGGTCTATCTGAAATACCGCATCAGCGGCCGCTTCGGCCATTTATCCAATGCTGCGGCAGCGGAGCTGCTACGGGCCGTGGACCGCTCCCGGCTGCGGTTCCTGCATGCCGCCCATCTCAGCAGGACAAACAACTTGCCCCGCCTGGCGCGTGAAGCGCTGGCGTCCGTGCTTGGCTGGCGGCCGGAAGATGTTGGGGTCGCCGATCAGGATGCCGGTTTCGATTGGGTGGCATTGAGCGGGTGAAAAGCCTGCCCGGGCGGCCTGGCTCGACAGCCAGGAACGACAAAGCCTCCCGAAGGGAGGCTTTGTCTACGGCCGCAGGCGCGGCCGCGCTGATCACAGATCCGCAGCCGGCGGGGGTTCGCTGCCGACGGATCGCGAGACTTACTGCTGGGCCGGCGCAGCGCCTTGGTCGGCGGGGGCAGCCGGCTCGGCGGGAGCGGGGGCAGCAGGTTCGGCCGGGGTGGGCTCGGCGGGAACCGGAGCGGGTTCAGCCGGGGTGGTCGCGGCCGGCGGCATGGTGTCGGCGGGAGCGGTTTCTTCGTTCTTACCGCAAGCCGACAGGGCGACTGCGAGCAGCGAGGCCAGGAGCAGAGTCTTCTTCATGATCTTTCCTTTTCAGTGTCGTCACGAGACGGATGGACGGAATTCGCCGTCATTACCCAAATTGGATGAGCCGAGGATCCGGCTTCATTCGAGCACGAACTCATTCTATCAGGCCTGACTAGGTGTTTTCCATGGTTGCGTAAAAAAGTAAGTCTCACGTAAGAAATTTGTGTATCACTCGGGTCAGGAGTGTGCGCAAGCGTTTCGGATTGTGGTATTTACCGCAATATCGGCCGGGGCCGATCGTCGGCAGAAGAAGAGCGTTCAGGGGGTAGGGGCCAAGGGGAGGCGGGGAGCTCAGACGGCTTCCCGTAGTTGGGCCAGCAAGGCTTCGATGGCTTGCTCGTTGCGCTTGTAATACACCCATTGCCCGATGCGCTGGGTGGTGACCAATCCTGCCCGATGCAGCGTCGCCAAGTGGGCGGATACGGTCGATTGGGAGAGTCCGCAGCGCTCGAACATGCCTGCGCAAACGCCGAGTTCCAGGGAGTGCACCTGCTCGGCAAAGTGTTTTTCAGGCTCCTTGAGCCACTGCAGGATGTTGCGCCGCACCGGATGCGCCAGTGCCTTGATGGAGGCGTCTAGGTCCATGGTCGGGGAATATAGGCCCGTGCGAGAGGGCGCCGGTCACCGAATTGTATATCGTTTATTTTCGATGCCGGCGGGGGCGGGAAGGCTAGGCGAGGTAATGCACCCAGCCTGCTTCGAGCCATTCCTGCAATGTCGCCCGTTCTTCGTCTTTGAGCCGGGCGGAGGCCGGCGCATCGCATGGTAGCCGCCGATCATCGGCCAGGGTCCGCAATGCGGCTCCGGCGGGAACAGGGGCGACCTCGCCATTGATGAACAACAGTTTGCCCCGATAAATCATCTGGGTGCGGCGATCCAACGCGAGGACGCCGGCTGCGGGCCAGTTGTGCTCCAAGTCGGGCAGCGCGTCGGGGTTGGCGGGTTCGAACACTACCTCCGGCTTGGGCTCCGTCAACCAACACCCAAGGTAACGCGAGGCCAGTTGCGGGTCGAACTTGACCGCGGAGACGGCGGCCAGGGCCGCCTCAACCATGCTTTCAGGCAATGCGGCCGGTCGGTCGACGGCGGGTTGGTCAGGGTCTCGGTAGTGCCCGCGCAACGCCGCAGGCGGGCGCTCGGCCAGCGAATCGGACGCGAACTCCAGCATGCCGCGCGCCAGTTCTTCCAAGGACGGCGACCGGAATCCGATGGACAGCGTCATGCAGTCGTCGCCTTCGGCAATGCCGTCATGGGCGTAGGCTGGCGGCAGGTACAGCATGTCGCCCGCCTCGAGCACGAATTCCTCGGCCGGGTCGAAGCGCTGGAGGATTTTCAGCGGCGCTTCCGGGTCCAGCTCCAGGTTTCGCTGTTTGCCGATGCGCCAGCGGCGCCGGCCGCTACCCTGGAGCAGGAATACGTCATAACTGTCGAAATGCGGCCCGACCCCGCCCTGGTCAGTGGCGATGCTGATCATCAGATCGTCCAGGCGCGCGTCTGGGACGAACCGGAATTGCGACATCAATGCGGCAGCCCCGTCGTCGTGCAGGTTGACGCCTTGTACGAGCAGCGTCCATCCCGGTTCGCGCGCAGGCGGCAGCCGGGAAAAGGGCCCCCGTTCCATGTGCCAGCGCCCCGACTCGCGCCACACGAGCCGCGATTCCACGTCGTCGCGGCGCGCCAGCCGCTTGACCTGGGGGATCGTCAGCGGAGGCTGGAACCGTTCGAACGCGCCGCGTATCAATAAAGGCTTGCGCTGCCAATGGCGTTGCATGAATTGGGCTGGAGTCAGACCGCCCAGGAGACGTGCGGGAGTATGGGGATTCATGGACGAAGACGAAGGGCCTGTGGCATAGCCTGTAAAATCGGAAATTCAACCACGTTTACGGGAAACCAAGATTATGACCGCTTCCAATAGCGATCCGGCTCTGGCCATCGGCGAAAACACCGTCGTCACGGTCGAGTTCTGGATCATGAGTACCGACGGGGAAGCGCTCGACGACAGCGGTGGGCCCGTGAGCTTTCTGTACCGCGGGCTCGACAGCCTGCTGCCCCGGCTCGATGATGGGCTCGAGGGCAAGACCGCCGGTTTCGAGCAGACGTTTCACCTCGAGCCGGAGGACGCGTTCGGCGACTACGACCCCGAGTTATTGCGGGTGGAGCCTCGTTCGCGCTTTCCGGAGCCGCTCGAGGTAGGCATGCAGTTCGAGGGCGTTCCCGGAGATCCCGACGAAGACGGCACGGTCGTTCATCCCGATGACGGCGAAGCCCGCGACGACGCCCTGATTTTTTCGGTCACCGACCTGACGGACGACAAAGTCGTGTTGGATGCGAACCATCCCTTCGCGGGCATGGCGCTGCGCGTCCGGATCAAGGTGCTGGACGTGCGGCCGGCCGACCCTGAAGAGATTGAACAGGGTTATGCCGACGTCGACGACGAGAGCGACGAGGTCTTGGATGCCATGATCGAGGCCCGCCGCAATCCGGGCACGCTGCACTGATACCCGGCCGGCGCGCGGGGGAAAACCACGCCGCGCGCCGCTTCAGCGCGGCTGAGGCGGCGTGAGTACCGTATTGACGGTTTCTACGCTGAATACTTGCCTGTTGCCGGGTAGGACGCTCACCTTGATCCAATATGCCGGTCGCGAGTAGCCATACGTCCGGACGCGGATCACGTTCTGCAGCGTCTTGCCGTTGAGCTTGACCGGCCGGTCGGGAGTGTGGTGGTTCGGCGGCGCCTCGCCGCCGTGCACGACCAGCACCGGGCCGGAATACTTCGATGCCAGCCGGGCCAGGTCGGCCTTCACCTGGGCGTAGGGATCGATGCCGGGTGTTTTCTCTCGCCCCTCGAAGTGCGGGTCGCCGGCAAACGCCACGACGACCCCGCGGGTCTTGAGCCGCGCGGCGGCAGCGAATGCCTGCCGCAACCAGGAAGCATTGGCCTGGACGCGTTCTTCGTATTCTCCATTGCGTCCCGCGCCCGTGCGGTAATTGTTGCGATTACCCGGGACGTTGACGGTGACGAACAGGATGCCGCCGTACTCCCACCGCGCGTTTTCGGGATAGCCCCGGAACCGGACGGTTTCGCTTTGTCGCTGCACATCCAGCCTGAGCCTGCCGAGTGAATCGCCCGGCTCGAAGAACAGCTCGCGCAGCCGATTCAAGCGTTCGACGGGACCGTATTGGCCGGCCGCCTTGCGATCGCAGCTGGCCCAGTCATTTTCACCTGGCGTCAGGACCAGCGGCACCGGGCTTGCATCCAGCAGCGCGTGTCGCCGCATGTAGGTTTCGTCGTCGCAATGTTCATCGGGTCCCTTTACATTGCCGGTGTGGATGGCCAGGTCCACCTCCGTGGCGAGCTCGGCCAGGACCTGTGAGACGATGCCTTCGGTGGATGCGTGCAAGGGAGCGTTGCCCAACAGCGCGAACGCGAAACCCTGGCGGGCAGCGTAGCGCGACTCGGGGTGGGAGGATGCCGCCGCCGCAAACGCCAGGCACGCCGAACCCACCGTCCATCCCAGGCGGCCGATCCGGCGGACGATGCGCGACGACATGGTAGTCATTGGGCCTGAACCAAGCTCTTGAGCCGATAGAGTTGGTCGAGCGCTTCGCGGGGGCTGAGCTGGTCCGGGTCGATCTCGTCGAGCGCGGCACGGACGGCCTCCAAGGCTTCGTCGTGCGCCTGTCGCTGCTGGCGTGCTTCGGCTGCGTCGTCCTCCGGAGGCGCGAAGAGAGGAAGCTGCGGCACTTGTGCACCCTGCATCTCCAATTTCTCGAGTTCCCGTCGCGCCATCCGGACCACCGAGGCTGGGATGCCGGCGCGCTGCGCCACCTGGATGCCGTAGCTGCGGCTGGCTGGCCCTTCCCGCACCTCATGCAAGAAGACGATGCCCTTGTGGGATTCGGCTGCAGCCAGGTGGACGTTGGCCACTTCCGGGCGAACCGAAGGCAGGCGCGTCAGTTCGAAGTAGTGCGTGGCAAACAGCGTCAGCGCCCGGTTTTGAGAGACCAGTTGGAAGGCGATCGCCCAGGCGAGCGCCAGGCCGTCGTAGGTCGACGTACCGCGGCCTATCTCGTCCATCAGCACTAGGCTTTCCGATGTACTGGAAGCCAGGATGGCGGCGGCCTCGATCATTTCCATCATGAAAGTCGAGCGGCCGCCGGCCAGGTCGTCGGCGGCTCCGATGCGGGTGAAGATGCGATCGATGCGGCCGATGCGCGCCGACCGCGCCGGCACGAAACTGCCGATGCGCGCAAGCAGCACGATGAGCGCGGTCTGGCGCATGTAGGTCGACTTGCCGCCCATGTTGGGGCCGGTGATGAGCAGCATGCGCCTCGTCTGCGACAGTTTGCAGTCATTGGGCGTGAACCGTTCGATGACCCGCTCCACAACGGGATGGCGGCCTTGTTCGATGTGGATTTCCGCGCCATCGACCAGCTCCGGGGCGACCCAGTCGTTGGTCCGGGCATGGTGGGCGAGCGCCGCCAACACGTCGATTTCAGCTAGCGCAGCGGCCGTCTGCGTCAGGCTGCGCACGTGGGGCGCGAGTGCGTCCAGCACTTGGTCGTACAGCCATTTTTCGCGCGCGAGGGCGCGATCCTGGGCCGACAGTATCTTGTCTTCCCATGCCTTGAGTTCGGGCGTGATGTAGCGCTCTGCGTTCTTGAGTGTCTGGCGGCGGCGATAGTCGTCGGGCACCTTGTCTGTTTGCCCGCGGGTGACTTCGATGAAGAAACCATGTACGCGGTTGAACTCCACGCGCAGGTTCGCGATGCCGGTGCGCTCGCGTTCCCGCTTCTCGAGTTGGACGAGAAAATCACCGCTGTGCGATTCCAACGCGCGCAGCTCGTCCAGTTCGGCATCGAAGCCAGCCGCGATCACTCCGCCGTCGCGCACGTTCACGCCGGGTTCGGGCGCGATGGCGCGAGACAGCAGCTCGGCGATGGCCGGGTCGGGGGCCAGCTGCGCCGCCAGCTCGGGAAGCAAGGGTTTCACGTCGGCCGAGAGCATCGACCCTTCGCCCGCTACGCGCAGCACCATGTCATGCAGCGCAGGGAGGCGCAGCAGCGCGTCGCGCAGGCTGGCGAGCTCGCGCGGCCTCACCGAGCGCAAGGCCACGCGCGCGGCAATGCGCTCGACATCGGGCAGCGGCGCGAGCGCTTCCTGCAGCGTGCGCGGGTCGCCCGCGTCGAGCAGCGTCTCGATGGCGCGCAGCCTCGCCGCGGCGGGCGCATTGTCCCGCAGCGGATGGTGCAGCCAGCGGCGCAAGAGGCGGCTGCCCATGGGGGTCTGGCAGTGGTCGAGTACCGAGAAAAGCGTGGGCGATTCTTCCCCCCGCAGCGTTTCGGTCAATTCCAAGTTGCGCCGCGTGACCGGATCGAGGAGAACGTATTGGCTGGCCCGGTCGGCGGTCAGCTGCTGCACGTGGGCCAGCGCTTGCGATTGCGTGTGGGAAACGTAGCGCAGCAGGGCGCCCGCCGCGCAGATCGCTTCCGGCATGTCTTCGACGTCGAAGCCGGCGAGCGTGTCGGTGCCGAAGTGGCCGAGCAGCTGCTGGCGCGCGCTACTGCTTTCGAAGTGCCAGGCGGGAACGGGGCTGATGGCGGCGTTGTAATCGGCGGGCAGGGCCTGTCCTTCGGCCAGCACGATCTCGGCCGGGGCGATGCGGTGCAGTTCCGTGGAGAGCAGTGACGGCGCGCATTCGGTCAGCCGGAATTCTCCGCTGGCAAGATTGAGCCAGGCGAGACCAATGCGGCCGGCGCTTCCACGCGACTTGCCGCTGCCCGGATGGATGGCGGCGATAGCACGGTCGGCCTTGGCCGGCAGCAGGGCGTCGTCGGTCAGCGTGCCCGGCGTCACGATGCGGACGATGCGCCGTTCGACCGGGCCCTTGGAGGTGGCCGGATCTCCCACCTGCTCGCAGATGGCGACCGACTCCCCGAGCTTGACCAGTCGGCTCAAGTATTGCTCGACAGAGTGGAAGGGCACGCCCGCCATGCGGACGGGCGCGCCGTTGGAAGCGCCACGCGTGGTCAGCGTCAGGTTCAGCAGGCGCGACGCTTTCTCGGCGTCCTCGTAGAACAGCTCGTAGAAATCTCCCATGCGGTAGAAGAGCAGCATGGGGCCGGCCTCGGCCTTGAGGCGCAGGTACTGCTGCATCATCGGGGTGTGGGAGGAGGTGTCGGCTTTAGTCATGCAGGACGATGAAGGGAATTCCGATATTGGGGCTGACGTGCGGTTGTGGCGCAGCGGCCGGTCCGAGCGGTTGTCACCTGGTCCGGCCGCGCAGGCCCAGGCGAGCCGGGGTGGGCGGGGCCCCAGGCCCACCCCGCTGCCCGCCTCATGGGGCACATGTGTGCGAAGCCGCTTTCGACGGGGCAAGGTCGACCGAAGCCTGGCGGCCACGCGACCGCTTGACGCGGATGGCTATTGCTCGACGCGGACGAGGTCATGGCGGAGGACGACGCGACGCCAGACGCATTGTCGACGATAGCCAAGGATTGTACGTTCATTGCGTGCCGCGAACTACGCCGGTGCGGCGCACGCCCGGTGTTGACGAGATCGTGCCAAAAACGCCACTATCGTGCTGGTTGCAGCCGGCGTGGCCAGGCGGAGTGGCTTGTCGGCGTTCGGGGCATTTCGGGAGATCACCGCTTCATGGACATATTTCTCCAGCAAATCATCAACGGGTTGGTGCTGGGCGCCATGTATGCGCTGATCGCAATCGGTTACACCATGGTCTATGGCGTCCTGAACCTCATCAATTTCGCCCATGGGGAAATCCTGATGGTCGGTGCCATGACCGGGCTGACGCTCCTGCGCGCGCTCGAGAGCGTTGCCCCCGGCCTGCCCGGCGGCGTTCAACTGGCCTTGGCGATCGCCGGTGCCGTCCCGGTGTGCGTGGCGGTGAGCTTGGTGATCGAACGCGTCGCCTACCGACGCCTGCGCAACGCGCCTCGCCTGGCGCCCTTGATTACCGCGATCGGGGTTTCCATCCTGCTCCAGACCATCGCCATGATGATCTGGGGCCGGAGCCCGATCCCGTTTCCGCAGCTGCTGTCCCCCGAGCCGGTCGAAATCGCCGGGGCGTTGATTTCCCATACGCAGATATTGCTGCTCGTGCTGGCGGTGGCCGCCATGGCCTGCCTCGCATTGGTGGTGGAGCGCACGCGGCTGGGGCGCGCGATGCGGGCCACGGCCGAGAATCCGCGCGTGGCGGGCCTGATGGGCGTGGACACGAACAAGATCATCGTTGCCACGTTCGCCATCGGCGCCGCGTTGGCTGCGATCGCGGGCGTAATGTGGGCGGCGAATTACTCCACGACGCAGTTCGCGATGGGGTTTGTCCCCGGGCTGAAGGCCTTTTCGGCGGCGGTGCTCGGCGGCATCGGGAATATTTACGGGGCGATGCTGGGCGGCGTTCTGCTGGGCCTGATCGAAAGCCTCGGGGCAGGCTACGTCGGAGACCTGACCGCCGGCTTCCTGGGCAGCCACTACCAAGACATCTTTGCCTTCATCGTCTTGGTCGCGGTGCTGACGCTACGCCCGGCGGGCATCATGGGCGAGCGCGTGGCCGACCGTGCCTGAGGGGGGAAGGGGAATGCGCTTTTTTTCTTCCGCCCGCGATCCGCGCCGGGTGCGCGCATCGCTGTTCGCCCTGGTCGCGGTGGTGCTGGTTTTTCCCTTCGTGGCCAGCCAGTTCGGCAATTCCTGGGTCCGCATCGCCGACGTGGCGTTGCTCTACATCATGCTGGCATTGGGGCTGAACATCGTGGTCGGCTTCGCCGGCCTGCTGGACCTGGGGTATATCGCCTTCTACGCCATCGGCGCCTATACGGCGGGACTGTTCGCATCCCCGCAGTTCGCCGCCGTGATCGAGTCGTTCGCGAGCACCTACCCGGCCGTCGGCGAGATCCTGGTCCGGTTGTGCGGCCCACGGGTCGTCCAGGAAGGCATCCATTTATCGCTCTGGATCATCGTTCCGCTTTCGGCGCTGCTGGCCGGCGTGTTCGGGGTCATACTAGGCGCGCCGACGCTCAAGCTAAGAGGCGATTACCTGGCCATCGTCACCTTGGGCTTCGGGGAAATCATTCGCATTTTCCTGAATAACCTGAATGGCCCGGTGAACATCACCAACGGCCCGCAGGGCATCAACATGATCGACCCGGTGCGGATCTTCGGCATTTCGCTGGCCGGCGAGGCCGGCTCGGGGTCGACGGTGTACATCGGGGGCTGGGGCATTCCTTCGGTCAATGCCTACTATTTCCTGTTTCTTGTGTTCTGTGCCTTGACCATTTTCATCTCGGTGCGCCTGCAGGATTCCCGCCTGGGCCGCGCCTGGATCGCGCTGCGCGAGGACGAGGTCGCCGCGGCGGCCATGGGGATCAATACCCGCAACGTCAAGCTGCTGGCGTTTGCGATGGGCGCTACGTTCGGCGGCGTGGCGGGAGCCATGTTCGCCGCGTTCCAGGGATTCGTTTCCCCCGAGTCCTTCTCCCTGACCGAGTCCATCGCGGTGCTGGCCATGGTCGTCTTGGGCGGCATCGGGCACATCCCCGGCGTCGTGCTGGGGGGGGTGTTGCTGGCGGCCCTCCCGGAAGTGCTGCGCCATGCCGTGGAGCCCTTGCAGCAGGAGTTGTTCGGCCGGGTCTGGGTTGATGCCGAGGTCATGCGTCAACTGCTGTATGGGCTGGCCATGGTGCTGATCATGCTCGCCCGGCCCGCTGGGCTGTGGCCGTCGCCCCGGCCGGAAGACAGGCCCGAGGCAGACCACCCGCACGGCGGCGAACCCGTGGGAGAGGTGAAGGCATGAGCCAAGGGGCAGCCCCGGTCGCGGGGAATAACGGCGTTCCGCTGTTGTCGGTGGTCGGTGCCAGCAAGCGCTTCGGCGGGCTGCAGGCATTGTCTGGCGTCGGGCTGCGCATCATGCCGGGGCAGATCTACGGCTTGATCGGACCGAACGGCGCGGGCAAGACCACGTTCTTCAACGTCATCACCGGGCTCTACCGGCCCGATGCGGGGCGGTTTGAATTGCAAGGTACTCCTTATACGCCGTCCGCTCCCTATCTCGTGGCTAAGGCCGGCATCGCCCGCACCTTCCAGAACATACGGCTGTTCGGCGACATGACCGCGCTCGAGAACGTCATGGTGGGGCGTCACGTGAGGACGTCGCAGGGCGTGTTCGGCGCGGTATTCAGGCATCGCGCGGCGCGCGAGGAAGAGGCTGCGATACGTGCGCGGGCACAGGAGCTGCTCGTCTTCGTGGGCATCGGCCATTATGCGGGCCGCACCGCCCGCCACCTGTCATACGGTGACCAGCGTCGCCTGGAGATCGCGCGGGCGCTCGCGACCGACCCGCTGCTGCTGGCGCTCGACGAGCCGGCGGCGGGCATGAATCCGACCGAAAAGCTGGCGCTCCGAGATCTGCTGCATCGCATACGCGCCGAGGGGCGCACCATCTTGCTGATCGAACACGACGTCAAGCTCGTGATGGGATTGTGCGATCGCATCACCGTGCTCGATTACGGCAAGGTCATTGCCGAAGGGACGCCAGCCGAAGTGCAGAGGGATGCGGCAGTCATTGCCGCCTATTTGGGAGCCAGTCATTGAGCGGTGGAGCGACGACAGCCAATGTCTTGACCGTTCGCGATTTGCGCGTCGCGTATGGCGGGATCCAGGCACTCAAGGGGGTGTCTCTGGATGTGGGCGAAGGCGAGTTGGTGGCCCTGATCGGCGCCAACGGTGCGGGCAAGACGACCACGCTCAAGGCCATTACCGGTACGCTGCCGGGCAGCCGGGTCGAGGGTCGGATCGAATATTTTGGCCAGCCCTTGAAAGGGTTGAAGTCATTCCAGCTGCTCGAGCGCAAGCTGGCCATGGTGCCTGAAGGGCGGGGCGTGTTTGCCCGCATGAGCGTGCGCGAGAACCTGCTGATGGGCGCCTATACCATTTCCGACAAGCGGCAGGTCGCCGAGGACATCGAACGGTGGTATGCCGTGTTCCCTCGCCTGAAGGAACGGTCTTCGCAAATGGCGGGCGAGCTCTCGGGCGGGGAGCAGCAGATGCTCGCCATTGCCCGCGCCTTGATGTGCCGTCCGCGCCTGCTCCTGCTGGACGAACCGTCCATGGGCCTGGCGCCGCTCATGGTGGAGAGGATATTCGAGGTCATCCGGGACGTTTCCGCGCAAGGCGTGACCATCTTGCTCGTGGAGCAGAACGCGCGCCTGGCGCTGCAGGCCGCGCACCGGGGATACGTGATGGAGTCGGGCGTCATCGTCATGTCCGGCCCGGCCTCCGAGATGCTCGATGATCCCCGCGTGCGGTCGGCTTACCTCGGTGAAGAGTGAGCGCCGGCGAGGCCTCTACTTGGTGACGGCCAGCGCCGTGCGCTTGCCGCCTTTGTAGGTATAGAGAGTGAGGGTGCCGTCTTTCAGGTCGCCCTTTTCGTCGAACGCAATGTTGCCCGTGATGCCCTTGTATTGGATCTTGGCCAGCTCGGGCAGGTATTTCGCCGGTTCCCAAGAGTCGGCCTTTTGCATCGCGGCGGCCACGGCCAGCGTTGCGTCGTAGGCGTAGGCGGCGTTATAGACGACGTCGATGCCGTAGCGTTTCTTGTACGCAGCCCGGAAGTCTTCCATGCCTCGTTTTTCGGACTCGGGCACGCCACCCGCTTCGGCGCAGACCACCTGTTCCTCGCCCAGCCCGGCGCCCGCCAACCCCGGCAGCGAACCGGTGCATATGCCGTCTCCGCCCATGAACTTGGCAGTGATCCCGAGCTGCTTCATTTGGCGCAGCATCGGCCCGCCGACCGCGTCCATGCCGCCGAAGAACACGACATCGGGGCGCCGCGCCTTGATCGCGGTGAGAATGGCGTTGAAATCGGTGGCCTTGTTGTTGGTGTACTGGTTAGACACGATCTTGCCGCCAGCCGCCTTGACGCCCTTGGCGAATTCCTCGGCCACCCCCTGCCCGTACGCGGTTCGGTCGTCGATGATGGCGATGTTCTTCGCGTTGAGCGTCTTGACGGCATATTGGCCAAGCACATACCCCAGCTGCGCGTCGTTCGCAACCACGCGGAAGGCGGTCTTGAAGCCCTGCTGGGTGTACTTAGGATTGGTGGCCGAGGGCGAGACCTGCGGAATACCGGCGTCCGCGTAGATCTTCGAAGCCGGAATGGTCGTGCCCGAGTTCAAGTGCCCGATGACGGCGGCGACCCGGGCGTCCACCAGTTTCGTGGCGGCGGCGGTGGCTTGCTTGGGATCCGCCGCGTCGTCCTCGGCCTGCAGCTGAAAGCGGATTGGCCTGCCCGCCAGCTTGATCCCGCGGGCGTTGAGCGCTTCGATTGCCATGCGGGCACCGTTCTCGTTGTCCTTGCCCATATGGGCGTCAGGTCCCGTGATCGGACCGACGTGCCCGATCCTGACGATCTGCTCCTGCGCGCCGGCGCCGGCCGCGATGAACAAGCCGCCGATCAACGCGGCCGCGGGGAACATGTGCTTCATCGGGGCTTCCTTCTGTGGTTGGCCAAGTCCTGCGCGCCAGGCGCCGCGGACCGGTCCAAGTATGCACCCATCGGCGAAGCGGGGGGAGGGGGGATTTCACTGCGGGCGGGACGAACCCTCGCCCCGCCCGCGCGCAAGGAACCTTGATTCCGCCGACCGTCAGTCCAGGGTCGGGTAGTCCGTATACCCGCGCTCCGTGCCGCCGTAGAAAGTGGTCGGGTCGGGCGCGTTGAGCGGCGCGTTCTCGCGGAACCTGCGCACGAGGTCCGGGTTGGCGATGAACAGCTTGCCGAATGCCACGAGGTCGGCGGTTCCTGTTTCCACAGCGTCGCTGGCCATGGCACGGTCATAGCCGTTGTTCACCATCCAGGCGCCTTTGCCGCCGGCGTCGCGATAGGCCGCTTTCAAGGCCGCGTAGTCGAACGGCGCGTCGCCTTGCCGATGGTCCCGCGCGCCGCCCGTCGCGCCTTCAATGACGTGGACGTACGCGAGTCCGTAGCCTGCCAGCCTGCGGGCGACGTATTCGAACAGCGGCTGCGGCTGCGGGTCGGATGCGTCGTTGGTCGGGGTGACGGGCGAGATGCGGACGCCGGTGCGGCCGCCCCCGATTTCCGCCGTGATGGCGTCGAGCACCTCGATCAGCAGGCGGGCGCGGTTCTCGATCGAGCCGCCATAGGCGTCCTCGCGGCGATTGCTGCCCGAACGCAGGAACTGGTCGATCAGGTAGCCGTTGGCGGCATGCAGCTCGACGCCGTCAAAGCCGGCGTCGATGGCGGCCCGGGCGGCGCGCCGGTAGTCGGCCACGATGCCCGGCAGCTCCTCCAGGCGCAGCGCCCGGGGCTCCGAAGTGGGCACGAATCCCCCGCCTTCCGGGCCGATCAAATACGTCTTGGCATTGGCGCGAATCGCCGAAGGCGCGACCGGCGCCCCGCCGCCGGGTTGCAGCGAGGCGTGAGAAATGCGTCCCACGTGCCACAACTGCACCACGATCTTGCCCCCGGCCGCATGTACGGCTTCGGTGACGCGGCGCCAGCCCGCTATCTGGGCTTCGGCGTACAGGCCCGGCACGTCCGCGTAGCCCTGGGCTTGCTGGCTGATGGCCGTGGCCTCGGTGATCAGCAGGCCCGCGGTCGCCCGCTGGGCGTAATAGGTAGCCGTCATGGGTTGGGGGACCGCGCCCGGAGAGCGATTGCGGGTCAGGGGTGCCATGACGATGCGGTTGGCGAGGTGCAGGTCGCCTGCCGTGATGGGATCGAATAGCGTTGGCATGGTGGATGAGTCCGGATAAGGGATGTCCGAATATCGATTGAGCACGAATTTTATATCGTTTATATACGATATAAGTCCATGCCCTTCTCTTCTCTCTATACCTTTCATCCAATAAGGGTTTTCTTTGGCCCTGCGCCGTCCTCGTGTAGGATGCGGCGCTGGCCGGACGCGTCGCCCCGGGTGCGACCGGTGGGGAGAAGCCGGAGGAAACGGGGGAAATGGGGCCTTTTCGGCGCGAATCCTCTCTCAATTTTGGGGGGAGGGTGCCGTTAATACCGGTACGAGTACGTTAGCCGCAGAGTGGCTCCCCTGCGGCCAAGCGTGGCTCCGGATCTGCCCGAGCCGTCCCTTCATGCGACTTGACACCCTAGACCACGTCCGCGCCGATGTCGATTCGACCGCTTCTTTCGAGCAGGTCATTGATTTTTTCGCGCGCATCGACGAGCAGGGACGGTTTCTCCACATTTCCACCCCGGGGCTCGCTTTCATCGGCTATCACCGCGAATACCTGCCCCACATCACGCTCCGCGATCTGGTTCCCCCGGAAGACGCTCCGCTGCTCGATGCTTGCCTGCGCCAAGCCGTGCAGACCGCAGAGGTCCAGAAGTGCACGCTGCACCTGGTCAAGACGCTGACCTATCCGCGCCTGGTGGAGCTGCGCATTTCGCCGGACGCTGCCGTGCCCGGCCAGCTGATGGTGGTCGGGCACGACGTCTCGGCCTGGGCCGACAATGAGCAGTGCCTGACGTATGCCATGCACCACGACGTGCTCACGGGCCTGGACAACCTCGCGTCGGCGCGTCACGAGATAGAGCGCGCCAAGCGCGAGGCGCTGGCCAAGGGCGGCCGGGTGGCGCTGCTGCAGGTGGACATCGACGAGTTTTATCGGGTGAACCAGGCTTTCGGCTACGAGGTCGGCGACCGCATCCTGCACGAAACGGCCTTGCGCCTGAAGAACGCATGCCAAGGCCGGGACTTCGTCGCCCGGTGCTACAGCGACGCCTTCCTGATCCTGTTGCGCGACGTGCCCGACCGCAACTACGTCGAAGCTTTTGCCCGCCGGGTTTCCGACGCCATCCAGCGGCCTTACTCCCATGACGGGCAGACCCTCCAGCTGTCGGTCCGGATCGGCGCCGCGATTTTTCCCGATCCCGTCAACGACACGGACCAGCTGCTGAACCACGTGGACGAAGCGCTAGCCCTGGCTGGGCGCAACCGCGGCTATAGCTTTGCGTTCTATGAGCGCCGCCCGGCGGGCAGCCGGCCCGACACGCTCCGGCTCGAGTCCGATCTGCACAGCGGCATCCGCAATGGCGAGTTCTCGCTGTATTACCAGCCCATCGTCGACGCCCGCAGCGGCCGGGTCGCCGGAATCGAGGCGCTGATGCGCTGGCATCACCCGGTACTGGGAGCCGTTTCGCCCGAGATCTTCATCTCCCTGGCTGAGTCGGCCGGCCTCATTAATTTCCTCGGCGGCTGGGCGCTCAAGAATACCTGCATGCAGCTCATGCAATGGGATGCCCGGGGCATCCACCTGCAATATGCGACGGTCAACGTCTCGGCGCAGCAGTTCCGCGACAAGCGCTTTCCGGCCATCGTGCGTGAAGCGTTCAAGCTGACCGGGCTTGCGCCCCGGCGCATCATCCTCGAAATCACGGAAAGCGTGCTGATGGAGGATCCGGATCACGCCAAGGAGCTGCTGGAAGAGTTGACCGACCTCGGCGTCCGGTTCGCCGTGGACGACTTCGGCACGGGTTATTCCAGCCTGGCCTATTTGCAGAGCTTCCCGCTGGCTGCCCTCAAGATCGACCGCCGCTTCATCAGCGATCTACCCGTTTCACGCAACGACCAGGCCATCGTGGCCGCCATCGTAGGGCTTGCCCGTACCTTGGGGTTGTCGCTCGTGGCCGAAGGCGTGGAAACGGAGGAACAGAAGAATCTGCTGCTATCAAGCGGCTGCGATCTGATCCAGGGTTGGCTGGTGTGCAAGGCGCTGCCGATCAATGAGCTCACGCGCAAGTTCGAAGCGGGCGAGTTGTTGCCCCTGGAGTGCTGATTTCGGACGGTCGCGATGCAGGATAAAGATCCAGGCCAAGGCCTGACACGCAAGCTGTGGTCGCGCATCAACGAACGCGGGGATTTCCCCTTGCTTTCCGACTCCCTGCGCGCCACGATTTCCGCCATGCAGGCGGATAACGCCGACATCACGCCGCTGGTCCACATCGTCCTCTCCGATTTCACCTTGACCCAGCGCGTCATCCGCCTGGCGAACTCCGCGATGTACATGGCCTTTGGCGGCAACATCACGACGGTGTCGCGCGCGCTCGTGGTGCTCGGCATGGAGGCGGTGGGGCACCTCGTGCTGGGGCTCAAGCTGGTGGACCACTTCCAGCAGTCTCATCTCCAACTGCAGCGGCTCGATGCGAAGCTGGAACTGAATCGCGCAATGCTGGCCGGCTGCGTGGCCCGTAAGGTCTGCGAGCTGCACGATGTGCGGACCGCCGAGGAGACGGTGGTCTGCACGCTGATGCGCCAGCTCGGCAAGCTGCTTTGCATTTTCTACCTGGAACACGAGTGGACCTGCATCCGGGAGCTTGCGCTCGCACGCGGCTGCACCGAAGACGAGGTCGCGGTGGAAGTGCTGGGCGTCAACTTCGAGGCGCTCGGCGAGGATGCCGCGGAGCGATGGGGGCTGCCGGCCGTGATCCGGCAAGGCATGCAGCCGTTCGATCCGGAGTCGGTGCAGCTCGACCCGGGGGCTGCGCTGGAGCGGGAACGCTGGATGCAGGCCGTGGCGACGTTTTCGGTCCAGATGTCGCGCAGCATGACCATCGCGGGCGGCGACATCGCGCTGCGCGAACGGCGCATGCGTGAAACGGTGCAGCGCTACGCGGGCGTGCTGTCGCTACCGCCCGGCTCCTTGTACGACACCATGGAGCAATTGACCCGCGAGCGCGCCAGCCAACTCATCCAGGAAATCGACGACCTGCACGCCGAATCCTGTCACGGCCTTCCCCACAATGCCGAACGCACGCTGCGGCAAGGCATATACGAGCTGCGCTCGCTACCCTCCGAGCACGACCTGGGGCCGGTACTCGCCATGGCGTCCGAAGCCATGCTCGCGGGCATGCGCTTTTCGCGCACCATCGTGTTCGTGCGCGATCCGCGGCGCCACGCTTTCGAAGCCCGGCTGGGCTTCGGCCGCGGCGTCGAGCAGCTGCTTCCCCAGCTGCGCTTCAACGAAGTATTCTCGGTGGACGTCTTTCACCTGGCCATTACGAATTCGGTGGGCATCTTCATCGAGAATGCCAGCGATCCCAAGTTCAGCGTGCACATTCCCCACTGGTTCAGGGATGCCGTTCCCGATTCCCACGCTTTCGTGCTGCTGCCGGTACGCGCGGGAAAGGATACGGTGGCATTGATCTACGGCGATTGGAACAAGGCGGAATTGGCCCGCAGCATCCTGCCCGAGGAAATGGCGGCGCTCAACGAGCTCGCGCGGGAACTCGGCAGGTTTTTCGGGCACGGCAGCCGGGTGTTTCCCGAGTTCCATTGAACGGCATGGCAGTCGCGCACGCCCCGCTGCAAGGGGGCGTTTGGGGTTTAGTCCTCGCGGCTTTTCGCCTGCGTGACGTTGCTGCCGGGCGGCACGCTCTGGGTCAGCCAGACGTTGCCGCCGACGGTAGAGCCTTTGCCGATGGTGATGCGTCCCAGTATGGTTGCGCCGGCGTAGATCACCACGTCGTCTTCGACGATGGGGTGGCGGGGGATGCCCTTGGTGAGCTTGCCGTCCGGGTCGGCGGGGAAGCGCTTGGCGCCCAGCGTGACGTGCTGGTAGAGGCGCACCCGTTCCCCGATGATGGTGGTTTCGCCGATTACGACGCCCGTGCCGTGATCGATGAAGAAACTCGCCCCGATCTGTGCGGCGGGGTGGATGTCGATGCCGGTGGAAGAGTGGGCGATGTCCGATATGAGCCGCGCGAGGAAGGGCGCCCCGAGCTTGTGTATCGCATGTGCCATCCGGTAATGGGTGACGGCTTTGATGCCCGGATAGGACAGCAGGATTTCCGAGATGCTCGTTGCGGCGGGGTCGCCCTGGTAGGCGGCGTGCAGGTCGCTTACCAGCACGGCGCGGATGGCGGGGAGCTGGGCGGCGAAGCGACGGGTGATGTCTATGGCCTTGGCCTGCAGGCCCTGTGCGTCGTGGTTCGCCGGCGGCTCGGAGAAATACAGGGCGCGCCGGACCTGCTCGCATAACAGGTTGAGCGTGTTGTTCAACGTGTTGCCGACGAAATAGTCGATGCTGTCGTCGGTCAGCTTGCACCGGCCATAGTGCGTGGGAAAGAGGGCGGCAGAAAGTCCGTCCATGACGGTGACGAGCACCTCGCGCGAGGGCAGTTCGCGGACCCGGTCGAGGTAACGGATCTTGTGCTCGATCTCCCTCGAGACGCGGAGTTGCTCGACGATTTCAGCTAGGTTCCACTCGGGCGAAATATCCGGCGATGGCGTGTAAGAAGGGGTCATGATGAAACGAATCGCTGTTGCGAGAGCAATGTCGCCAAGCATAGTCGAAGCGCCGCTTCCCGGAGCGGGAAACCCCTTCGACTCGTCTGGTATGGCCCGAAAAGGTAGAATATTGCCCCAAGTCGAGCGTATATGCGGCCCCCGTGGTGCTTCATCCCCGGTGGGCCTTTATGCAAAGTCGACACCTTCAGGGACATTAATTATGAACCGCATTTTCAGTCAATCGCTGGTGGTCGCGGCTGCCCTCGGCGCGGCCGCGTTCGCGCAGGCCGCCGAGGTCAAGATCGGCGTGGCCGCCGCGCTCTCCGGCGGAGCAGGCCAGTACGGCGCCGCCATTCGCAACGGCTTCCAGCTCGCAGCCGATGAAATCAATGCCGCGGGTGGCGTCAACGGCAACACCATCAAGCTGGTCATCGAAGACGAACAGGGCAAGAAAGAAGAGGCCATCAACGTCTTCAAGAAACTGATTTTCCAAGACCGCGTCGTGCTCATCTTCGGGCCCACGCTGTCGAACTCGGCCCAGGCGGCCGATCCGATCGCCCAGGCCGCCAAGACGCCGGTGTTTGGAACGTCCAACACGGCCGACGGCATCACCTCGATCGGCAATTATGTTTTCCGCAACTCGGTGACGGAAGCCGACGTGCTGCCCGAAACCATCCGCGTCGCGGCCCGGCACAACAACGTCAAGAAGGTCGCGGTCTTCTATGGCAACGACGACGTCTTCACCAAGAGCGGCTACGACAATTTCAAGAAGGCGCTCGAAGACCTGAAGATCCCGGTGACTACCACCGAGACCTTTGCCAAGGGAGACGTCGACTTCAAGGCCCAGCTCACCAAGATCAAGGCGACGAATCCCGACGCCGTGGTGCTCTCGGCGCTGATCGCCGAAGGCGCTCCCATCATGGTGCAGGCACGCCAGCTCGGCCTGAACGTGCCGTTCATCGGCGGCAATGGGATGAATTCGGTCAAGATCTTTGACCTTGCCAAGGACAAGGCCGACGGTCTCTGGGTGGGCAGCCCCTGGTCGATCGAGAACGCCACGCCCGAGAACACCAAATTCATCAACGCGTACAAGAAGAAATACAACATCGCGCCCGACCAGTTCGCCGCCCAGGCCTACGATGCGATGTATATCGTGGCCGAGGCCCTGAAGAAAGTGAATATCTCCGGCAACGTGCAGAACGATCGCCAGGCTTTGCAAGCGGCGCTGCCGAACGTCAAGACGGTCGGCGCGACCGGCGCGTTCGAGTTCCGCCAGGCCAAAGGTGCCGGGGGCAAGCCCGGTGGCTACGATGCGGTCCAGAAGCCCATCGTGATGGTCACCCGCAATGGCCGTTACGTCATCGAGAAGTAAACATCCGGAACCCGCCTGCATGGGCGGCCCACGGAAGGGCGCGGGGGCTCCCGCGCCCTTCGTGATTATCGATAGGGGCTTTGGCCCGTTTTTTCACTCGTAACCTTGCTGCTTCGCCCCAATGGACAGCCCCGTGACGCGTGGGCAAACTTGGCCGGGGGCGCATGGGTCCGTCCGTGACGGACCGCCCCGAGAGGGGGCATCGCATTTCCGACAGCCTGCCGACGGCGGGTCGACGACGCCCGGCACGGGGCCGCGAAGCGCATAGGGGGGAGCATGCTAGAACAGCAACTCGTGAACGCACTTTCGCTTGGGTGCGTTTATGCGCTTTTTGCCCTCGGTTTCACCCTGGTGTTCGGGGTGCTGGGCGTCATCAATCTTTCGCACGGCGCCGTATTCATGGTCGGTGCCTACGTGGCGTTGCAGCTGGTTTCCCAGTTTGAAGTGCCCCTGTGGGCGGCCGTCATCGCTGCAGCGCTGGGTAGTGGCATCGTCGGGATGCTGATCGACGTGCTCATACTCAAGCGCCTGCGCAAGCGCAATGCGCCACACCTGATTCCCATGATCGCCACCATAGGCGTCGCCATTGCCCTGAACAGCGGCATGCAAGGAATCTATGGCGCGGCCAATATGCGTTTCCCGGCAGGTCTGGTGCCAGACGACGCGATCGAGATCGCCGGCTTGCACATGACCGTGATCGAGTTGGTCATCATCTTCCTGTCGTTCGCGCTGATGGCGGCGCTGATGGTCGTCATGAAGCGCACCCAGCTCGGGCGGGCGCTGCGCGCCATCGCCGAATCGCCCAAGGCCGCCTCGTTGCTCGGCATCAACGTCGAAGGGCTGTTCCTGCTTACCTCGTTCGTCGCCGCGGCGCTGGGCGGGGTGGCCGGCGTACTGATCGGCCTGTATTCCAACGCGGTCTTTCCCCTGATGGGGCAGCCCATGCTGCATAAAGGCATCGCGGTCATCATCCTGGGCGGCATGGGGGACATCCGCGGCGCCATGATAGGCGGGCTGTTCCTGGGCTTCGCCGAGGTGCTGTCGGTGGCCTACGTTGGGTCTACCATGCGCGACGCGGTAGCCTTCGGCCTGCTGTTCCTGATCCTGCTCGTTCGTCCGCAGGGCTTGTTCGGCAAAGTGCTGGAACGCAAGGCATAAGGGGCGAAAAAGAAAATGGAATGGTTTGACAATTTTTGGGCGATCTACAGCAACCTCGTGCTGACGGTCGGCACCAACGTGCTGCTGGCTTTGTCCATCTACCTGACGCTGTCCTGCGGCATGCTGGCGATGGCCAACGCCGCGTTCATGGGTATCGGGGCCTACACGGCTTCCATCCTGACGATGAATTACGAGGTCTCCTTCCCTGTCGCGCTGCTGGGCGGCATGGCGGCGCCCATGGTGGTGGCGTTCATCATCGGCAAGCCTACGCTGCGCCTTTCGGGGGTGTACCTGGCCATGGCTACCCTCGGGTTTGGCGAGGTCGTGCGCGTCGTGGTTCTCAATACCGAGTCCTGGACCGGCGGCGCCTTGGGCCTGAACGGCATTCCCCAGCTTACCGAGTGGTGGCACATCGCGCTGGCCGTCGTGCTGGCGCTGGCGGTACTGTACCGGCTGCGCCGCTCCAAGGTGGGCCGGGCCTTCGAAGCCATCAAGGAGGACGAGACCGCGGCGGGGCTGATGGGCATCGACGTGGCCAACACCAAGATGCTTGCCTTCGTCCTGGGCGCACTGCTGGCGGGCCTGGCTGGTGCCCTGAACGCGCACCTGACCTTTTTCATCGGTCCCAACGAGTACGGCTTCGACCGGGGTGTCGAGATCTTGACCATGACCATCTTGGGCGGCATCGGCAGCCTGGCCGGCCCCGTGGCCGGCGCCGTCATCCTGACGCTGTTGCCGGAGGTGCTGCGTGGGTTCGCCGATTTCCGGCTCGTCATCAATGGCGTGATCCTCGTGCTGATCGTCCTGTTCCTGCCCAAGGGCATCTGGGATCCGTCCTTGGTGCGCACCTGGTTCCGCCGCCGGAGCGCCTGACATGCTCAAACTCCAATCCGTTTCCAAACAGTTCGGCGGCCTGCACGTATTGCAGGACGTCAATATCGAGGTCCCCCGGGGTACCATCTTCGGCCTGATCGGCCCTAACGGTGCTGGCAAGACGACGGTGTTCAACCTGATCACCGGGTTGCTCGAGCCCTCCGGCGGCAGCATGACCTTCGACGGCCACAACCTGGTCGGCGCCAAGCCACACCAGATCGCGCGCCTTGGCATTTCCCGCACGTTCCAGAACATCCGCATCTTCAAGGAAATGTCGTTGCTCGAGAACGTCGTGGTGGGCATGCACCGCCACCTCGACTACGGCCCAGCCGGGCTGCTGCTCTCGCTACCGGGCTTCCGCGGCCAGGAACGCAGGGCGCGCGAACGAGCGCTGGAGCTGCTCTCGTGGGTCAAGCTCGACCACAAGGCGCACGAGACGGCCGACAATCTCTCGTACGGCGACCAGCGCAAGCTGGAACTGGCCCGGGCGCTTGCCACGGAGCCGCGCCTATTGCTGCTGGACGAACCGGTGGCCGGAATGAATACCGGCGAAAAAGTCGACTTGATGGCCGAGATCGAAAACATCAAGGCGCGGGGTTACACCATTTTCATGATCGAACACGATATGCGTTTCGTGATGGGGTTGTGCGATCGCATCGCGGTATTGAATTTCGGCCGCATCATCGCCGAAGGCAGGCCGGAGGAAATTCGCACCAATCCCATGGTGATCGAGGCCTACCTCGGGCGCGAAGACGATGCGACGGAGGAGGCGCAAGCATGAACCCGCTGCTCAAAGTCTCCGGCCTGAAGGTTTCTTACGGCCACATCGCCGCGGTCAAGGGCATTGACTTCGAACTGAACGAAGGCGAGATCACGACGCTCGTGGGCGCCAACGGCGCGGGCAAGTCCACCACCTTGCTCGCGTTGTCCGGCCTCGTGCCCAAGGCTGCGGGCACGGTCATGTTCGAAGGCGAGGACATCTCTCGCTGGGCGCCCCACAAGATCGTCTCGCGGGGCATCGTGCAAGTGGCCGAAGGCCGCGCCATCCTGACGACGATGACCGTGCGCGAAAACCTCGAGCTTGGCGCCTATACGCGAAGCGACAAGGGACAGGTGGGCGCGGACCTGGACCGCGTGTTCGAGCTGTTCCCGCGCTTGAAGGAGCGCCTGAACGGCATGGCCGGCAACCTGTCGGGCGGTGAACAGCAAATGCTGGCCATCGGCCGCGCCCTGATGGCCAAGCCCCGGGTGCTGTTGCTCGACGAGCCTTCGATGGGCCTGGCCCCGATCATCGTCCAGGAGATCTTCCACATCCTGCGCGAGATCAACCGGCAAGGCTTGACGATTTTCCTCGTCGAACAGAACGTTAGGCAGGCCCTCAAGATCGCGCATCGCGGCTATGTGCTCGAGACCGGTTCCATCGCGCTGTCGGGCAGCGGCCAGGCGTTGCTCGGCGACAAGCGCCTCGTGGAGGCTTATCTCGGAGGTTAGCCCGCACGCAGCGTCGCCGTCCCGAACGACGCCGAGGAACACGCCGCGATGCGGCGTGTTTTTTTTCGTGGCAAGCGAACGATGCCGGCATGCACCCATCCTCGATGCTGGCCACGCGATGCACAGCCGTCGTTTGTCGCAATAAATCCTCGCCACGGCCCGTTTTGCCGTCAAAAGGGTTGACATTGTCCAGGCCGCCATTAACACTTCGGGCCTCGACTTTTTGAGATCGATATGGTTAAGAAATCGCAATCCGTTAAGGCTGCCAAACCCGCAGCCAAGAAGCCGGCCGCGAAGGTCGCCAGGAAAGCCTCGGCCAAGGCTTCCGGCTCGGCCATGTTGCTGAAGTTGGAAGCCGCCGCCGCTCGCTTGGGCGAGGCCGCGAAGAAAGCGCTGGAGCGTTCGGAGAAAGCCCGCAAGGAAGCTGCCCAACGCGTGAGCCTCTACGAGAAAGCCGTCAAGGCCGCATTGAAAGAGGCCAAGGCTGTCGTGGCGGCAGGAGACAAGAAGCCTGCCGCCAAGAAAGCCAAGGCTGCTTCGACGGCCGCTACGGCCAAGAAGGCTGCAGCCAAGCCCGCCGTGAAGGCTGTCAAGGCGAAGAAGGCCGACAAGCCGGCTGCCAAGCCTGCCGCGAAGAAGGCGGCTGTCAAGCGCGTGGTTCGCAAGAAAGCCGTCGCGCCGGCGCCCGCCCCGGCCGTCGCCGAGCAGCAGGCGGCTCCTGCACCGGCCGCCGAGTAAGCGGCGCTGAAGCCCATGAATGCCGCCCGATCCCGGGCGGCATTTTTTTTGCGCTTGGCCATCCTCTGCCTGCCGCTTTCCGGGGCGTCCTGTCGGGGATGGCGTGTGCGTCGTCGCCGATCCGGGCAGGGAAAGCGAGCGGCACATGGTTTGGTCGCTTCGGCCGTCCATTACACTGTCGGTATCTCTTTGCCGCGGGTTCGCCGTGAAGTTTTTTGTCGATCGAGATTTGTCTTGGGAAGCGTTGGCGGGGGCGCTGGGCCTGATGTTCCTCGTGTCCAGTGCCTTGCGCGGGCCGTTGCCCGAGGGGCCGTTCAGCGCACGCGTACCGGTGCTGACGCAGTATGCCGGTGCATTTCTGGCCGCGCTGCTGATGGGGGGCGCCATCGTGCTGGTCCTGTGGGGCGTCAAGCGCCTGCGTTCGGAGCGTTACGAGACCCCGCGCCGCGACCTGGCCATCGCCGTGCTGTTGATGACGATCGTGACTTTCCGCCCGGTGCAGGCAGCATGGCCCCTGTGCCAGGGTACGGGGGCGGAGGTGGCATGCGCTGCATCAGCCGGCGTAGCAGGGCCTGCAGGCACCGAGCGCGGCGTTCATGCGGCGTAAGTCTCGCGGCCGCGGGCCAAATAGGGTGCAAGTGCGAACAAATCTACGTTGCCGCCCGAGATGATGACCCCGACGCGCTTGCCCCGGACGTCAAGCTTGCCTGATAACAGCGCTGCCGCGCCCAGCACGCCGGTAGGTTCGGGCACGAACTTCATGCGCTCCATTAGGAAGAACATGCTGCGCAACAGCTCTTCGTCGGTGACGGTCAGCATGTCGTGCACATAAGCCTGGATCAGTGGGAACGTGTACTTGCCTGCCGATGTCGTGCGTGCGCCGTCGGCGATGGTTTGCGGATTCTCCACGCTCTGCAGGGTGCCGCTGCGGAACGAGCGGGTGACGTCGTCGCCAGCGGCCGGCTCCACGCCTATGACCTTGATTCCCGGCGCGTAGCCGCTTGCGGCGATGGCCGAACCCGATAGCAGTCCACCTCCGCCGCATGGTACCAGCAGGTAGTCCAGCGGGCCGGTTGCCCGCAGCAGCTCCAGCGCCGCGGTACCCTGGCCGGCGATGACGTCCGGATGGTCGAACGGAGGAATCGTGGTCAATCTCTCGCGGGCGGCCAGTTCGGCGGCGAGGGCCTCCCGTTCTTGCGTATTGCGGTCATAGGTGACGATGCGTGCGCCATAGGCGCGGGTTGCCTCGAGCTTCACTCGCGGGGCATCGTCCGGCATCACGATGGTGGCAGCGATGCCGAGCATGCGACCGGCCAACGCGACCGCCTGGGCGTGATTGCCGGAGGAGTAGGCGACGACTCCACGCTGGCGAGCCTCGTCTGGAAGGCGGGCAAGCGCGTGATACGCGCCGCGGAACTTGAAAGCGCCCATGCGCTGAAAGTTTTCGCACTTGAAGAACACGGACGCGCCGGTTTGCGCATCGACGGTTTGCGAGGTCAGCACCGGGGTTTGGTGGGCATGGCCTGCCAGCAGCGCGGCGGCGGCCTCGACGGCATGGAAGGCGACGGACATGGCGGGCTCCAACGGAAATTCCGGCCAGGTGCGGCCGACCTGCCAAGCTTATACGAAGACGCACGCCGCAGCCGCTCGGCCAGAATGCAGGTCCGCCAAGGCATGCGCAGGGGATCCTCGGGTATCTCCCAGGGTTGACGCAGGTGGCGCCAGCGGTCACAATCGCGCCTAACGTACGCGTCGTACGTTCCTCCAAAGGGGAGTAGTTCGAGGGTCGTCCGTGGCCCTTTCGCCCGATCGTCAATACGTGGAAGCTCGCCTTCCTCCGGTCGTGCGGATCACCGCCCGGTGATCGAACAAGACCTTTGCAGCCTGGCATCAGGTGCTGCATGGGTGCTCCCGTTCCCCGTCATTCCTATGCCAGCAGAGGTGCCCGAACTTCTCTGGAGACTTCCATCGTGGAATGGCTTTCGGCTCTTGCCGCAGATATCTTTACCACTCAGTTCCTCTTCGCCTTGGCCTCGATCGTCGTGATCGACATCGTGCTGGCCGGCGACAACGCCATCGTCATCGCGCTGGCGGCGCGTAACTTGCCGCCGTCGCTGCAGAAAAAAGCCATCGTCTGGGGCACGGTGGGGGCCATCGTGGTCCGCACGCTCATGACGCTGGCGGTCGTGTGGCTGCTGAAAATTCCTGGGCTCATGCTGGTGGGCGGGCTTGCGCTGCTGTGGATCGCGTACCGCCTGTTGACCGCCGAGGACGACGATCACGGCGATGCATCTGCCAATACCAGCTTCATAGCCGCCATCAAGACCATCGTCATCGCGGATGCGGTCATGGGCGTGGACAATGTGTTGGCCGTGGCGGGCGCCGCGCATGGCAGCTTCCTGCTGGTCGTGCTGGGCCTGCTCATCAGCGTTCCCATCATGGTCTGGGGCAGCCGCCTGATACTTCGTTTGATGGAGCGCTACCCGGTGATCATTTACATCGGCGCGGGCGTGCTGGTGGTGACTGCGGTCAAGATGGTCATGGGCGAGCCTCTGGTCAAGCCTTGGTTCGAGGCGCATGCCTGGGTGCAATGGTTGCTTTATCCCGTGGCCCTGGCTGCCATCCTGGGCGGTGGACGCATGGTCGTCGGCAGCCGTGCGCGCGCGCGGGGCCCCGAATCCCGCGCCGCATGAGCTTTTCGTCGCCCATTTTGGCAGGTTGGTGCCCAATTGCCCCAGAACTGGGTTAATCTTGCGGCTGCCATCCGGGGCGGTGCCGGTTCCGCCTTTTGCATGGCGCCCGACCTATGGCGGGCGTCATCTTTTGTCGGATGCCACGGGCCCGCTTCTCTTGATACGCATGACTCTCGAATCCCTGACCTGCATGCCCCGGCCGGGGATGTTGTCCTGGCGCCACCTCGCATTCCGTGCTGCGCTCGTACTGCTGACCACCGTGTTGTTGATGCTGGACGACTGGATCCAGCAACGCTTCACTTCCTTCAACCAAGCCGATTTCGAGCTCAACTATTTCGCGGCGCTGTGCGCGTTCAACCTCGGCCTATGGCTTTGCGGCAGCCGCGTCTTCGTCTCCTGCATCTTGGCCCTCCTGGCCGGGATGGAGCTGGTGCAGCTCAGTCACATTTCTTATACCGGACGGCCGCTGGACCCTATCGTGCTGGCAGGCCTGTTTTCGGAATTCCAGGACGTCAAGCAGGTCGCGCTGGCTGAGTTCGCCGACCACGCCTATGTGCTGTTTGCCGTGTTGGGGCCTTATTTGACGGCATGGTGGCTGTTCATGAAGTTCATGCGGCCAGACCTGCGGCGCTGGCAGCGCGCGCTCGGCCTGGCGCTGGTGGCGGCGGGGCTGTTGTCCAAGCCTTACCGCGCTTCGTATCGCGACCTGAACGCGTTCCTGCCAGGACCGACGCGCAGCGGGTTGCACAACTCGCTCAATACGTTCAGTTTCTTCCTGGTCCACGACGTCCTGCGCGATTCCAAGGTCCTGCGCCACACCGCGCACGCGGCACCAGTTTCGGATGCCGCGTCGCCCATGGTCTCGCCGGTCGAGTCCGATGCCCGCCATGTCTGGCTTTTCGTCGCGGACTCGCTGCGCAGCGAGCACCTGGGCATCATGGGGTATGAGCGCGCTACCACGCCGCGGCTGGCCCGGCGCATGGAGGATGGGTTGATCGCCCGCGCGGGCGTCGCTGCAGCCGTATCTACCGCTGCCACCATGCCGCTGATGCTCAATGCCGTGCGCGAGCCGGGCCAGCTGGGCCAGATCCGGACTTTCTCGACGAATCTGTTCAGGTTCGCCAAGGAGGCAGGCTTCAAGACTTATTGGATCTCCTCGCAGGAGTCCAAGCTACTCAACGATGCGGGCAGTCCCTACATCGACGTATCGATTACGCGGGAAGATGCACCGCAGCGTTTCCGGCAACAGGGGGACGACGCCTTGTTGTCGCTGCTGGAAGAGCAAGAGTGGCCACAGAAAACCTTCGTCGTGGTCCTCTTGCGTTCGGTCCATGCGCCTTATGAGGCCAACTACCAGCACGCCCGCGAGCATTACGCCCGCTGGCCGGACGACCCGAGCCTGCCGCGCGAGGTGCGCGGGCGCAATGCCTACGACAATGCGGTGCTTTACCTGGATTCGCTGCTCGACCGGATGATGGCTAAGTTCGACAAGCTGCCCGGCCCGCGTCATCTCGTCATCACCGGCGACCACGGCCAACTCCTGGGGACGAGGGGAATGTGGGGGCACAACGTCCTGGAGCCGGAGGTGGCGGATGTGCCGGTCCTGATCTGGAGCCGTGACGCGTCTTCCTCCGTTTCCGAGCCACTGGCGCGGCGGCGCTGGGTCAGCCACTTCGACATGGCCCGGTGGATCGCAGGACTCCTGGGCCGGGACATCAGGTACCCGTCCGCCGTCGAAGGCGTGCATTACGTGCAGGGCAAGAATCTTTACGGCGCCAATACCTTCATGGAAGTCCACGAGGGGTTGACGCTCGAATTCTCGGACGTCGTTTCGGTGGGGCATAGCTTGCCGGTTCGCCCGCGCGATCCGGCCCGCTCACTGGTGGCACGCTGAGCGCTCCATGGCTCGTTCATGTCTTCCGTCAATCAAGACTCTTCCCCTTTCGAGCTGGTGACAGGCCGCAACGCGCTGCGTTCGCTGGCGTTGGCCGGCGGCGTGGCGCTGCACGCGATCAATGTATACGTGGCCACGACCATCATGCCCACTATCGTCCAAAGCATAGGCGGGTTGACCTACTATGCTTGGAATACTACGTTGTTCGTGGTCGCCTCCATCCTCGGGTCGGCGTCATCCTACCGGCTCATCGATCGCCTGGGCCCGCGGCGCGCTTATCTCTACGCGCTGATGGTGTTTTGCACTGGTTCCCTGGCCTGCGCCAGTGCTCCGGCCATGTGGTGGCTGTTGATCGGGCGCACGGTGCAAGGCTTGGCCGGCGGCGTATTGCTCGCACTCTCTTACGCGCTGATTCGCATGGTCTATGAGCCGAGGCTGTGGCCCCGGGCCTTGGCATTCGTGTCGGCCATGTGGGGTGTTGCGACCTTGTCCGGGCCTGCCGTGGGCGGGCTATTCGCCACGCTGGGCTGGTGGCGACCCGCCTTCCTGTCGTTATTGCCCGTTGCCGCCGGGCTAGCGGCGCTCGTGGGGCGCCTGGTTCCGGCAGGCGCCCCGGAGTCCCCGTCCGGTGGGGGCGTTCCGTGGGCCAAGCTGGGAATGCTGGCGTGCTCCGTCCTCGCCATTTCCATAGGCAGCCTTTCGACGCAGCTGAGCTGGCATGTCGCCGGGGTGGCGGCCGGCCTGGCGCTGGCGGCGTGGATGTCGGTGATCGACAGGCGCGGTGCACCGAGGCTGATGCCCACGGGCGCTTATTCGACGCGTAGTGTCCTGGGGGCCAGTTATCTGACGATGGCGATGCTCGTCGTCGGGCTGACCAGCGAGATCTTCGTTCCGTATTTTCTGCAGGCAATACACGGTCGTTCGCCGCTGGTCGCCGGTTATCTGACGGCTGTCATGGCGGGAGGCTGGACGCTCGCTGCCTTGCTGTTTTCCGGTCGTACTGGCGTGGCGGTCATCCGTCTCGTGCAGGGCGGGCCCGTCGTGACGACGGTGGGGCTGGCCGCGTTGGCGCTCCTCATGCCGCATCCGGCGGGCGCCATGGCTTTCGCGGTGCTGTGTGCGGCGCTGCTCGCGGTAGGTTTCGGCATAGGCATGTGCTGGTCCCACCTCGTTACGCGCGTGTTCCGCTCAGCGCCCGCCGGCGAAGAGAACCTCGCCTCCGGAGCGGTCACGACTCTGCAGCTGTATGCCATCGCGCTGGGCGCCGCGCTTGCCGGGATGGTGGCCAATGCCGGGGGCCTGGCCGAGCCGGGTGGCCTGGAGGGCGCCCGCTCGGCGTCGGCCTGGCTATTCGGATCCTTCGCGCTTGCCCCCGCTTTGGCGGTCTGGAGCGCCAGGCGGGCGATGCGGGCTTGACCGGAGATCAGGCCTTCTCGCCTCCGAGCGCGTCCACGATGTCGGCGATGAGCTTGGCCAATTCACCGGACATGAGGGCGAAGTCGGCCTCGAAACGTTCGGCGTCATCCTGCGCCTGCACATCCGCGTTTTCTTTCAGGACGTCGAGTGGCGCGATTCGCTTGATGGCCAGGGACTCGGTCAGCACGAAGGAAACGCGATCAGCCCAGGTCATCGCCAGCCGGGTGCATTGCTTGCCGGACTCGATGTGGCGCCGCACGTCTTCCGCCTCCACTGACTGACGCACGTAGCGTACGGTCGCGCGCCCTTCGCCGGTAGAGCGCAGTTCGGTGTCTTGGTCGATGGTGAAATTGGCCGGCGCCTCGCCGCTCGCCAACCAGTCCGTCATGGCCGCGGCGGGCGAGGTCTGGACGTGCAGGCCTGCCAGCGGAAATTTGTCGATGGCCCGGTTCAGGAGCTGCAGCAGCTCATCGCAGCGGGCCGACGAGGAGGCATCGATGCACAGCCAGCCATTGCGCGTGTCGATCCAGGCGCGTGTGTCGCGCAGGATGCTGAATGCGCGGGGCAGCAGTGTTTCCCGCACACTCTCCTTGATTTCCTTCATCTGCTTGCGCCCGGGCTTGAAACCCTGCTGTTCTTCGATTTCCTGGGCCTTGGCCTTGGCCACCTGGTTTACTACCGTGGCGGGCAGCAGCTTCTTCTCGGTGCGCAGCGTGATCAGCAATTGTCCGCCCACGCCGTGCGCCAGCATGCTGCCGTTTTCAAGCGGGGGCGCCCAGCCTTGGGTCTGCAGCTCCAGGCTCGATCCAGGGGAAAAGGCGTGCGGCCGGAGTAGTTCGTCCAGCCGCTCGGGCGACATGGGCCAGGGGGCAGGAAGGCGATAGATTTGCAGATTCTTGAACCACATGGCGGACCGGGCAAAAGGGTCGATTCTATACGACCCTTGGGGCCGCATTCTTTAGCCCAGGTCCAGCGAATCGTCTTTCTTGGTTTCGCGCGGCACGTCCGGCGAGAGTTGCCAGAATATCCACGCCGATGCCGCTGTGAGCAGGCCTATGCAAATGAAGGTCGCGTGGAAAGCAGAGAGCGTGTCAGTGGGGCTACCCTGGTCGATGAGGCGGCTGAAGGCGTCCAGGATGCCACCGGCCACGGTCGCGCTCAGGCTGATGCCGAGCATTTGCATCATCGAAAGGAGGCTGTTGCCGCTGCTCGCGCCCTGCTGACCCAGGTCTTTGAGCGTCAAGGTGTTCATGGCCGTGAATTGGAGGGAATTGACGCCGCCGAAGAAAGCCATCATCAGCACCTGCGTCCAGACCGGATGAGACGGCGTGATCAGGGAAAAGCTTGCGATCGTCAATCCGACCAACACCGTGTTCACCACGAGCACGTGGCGGTAGCCGTAGCGGTTGATGAGCGAGGTGGCAATGCGCTTGCTCATCATTCCGGCCGCCGCGACCGGCAGCATCATGAGGCCGGCATGCGTGGGCGAGTAACCCAGGCTGACCTGCAGCAGCAAGGGCAGGAGAAACGGCATGCCGCTGCTGCCCAGACGCGCGAAGAGGCTGCCGAGCAGGCCGATGGAGAAGGTATGGATCCGGAATAGGGCCGGGGAGAACAGCGGGTTGGCCTGGCGCGTCGCGCGGATCCAGTAGGTGACGATGCTGATGAGCCCGAACACCAGCATCAGCACGATAGGGGCATGGCTCATCGCCCGGTGCGACAGCCCATCGAGGGCAAGTGATATGGCCGCCATGCCGAAGGCCAGCAAGCCGTACCCGACACCGTCGAACGGCGCGCGCTCGTCATTGCGTTTGTCGATCAGGTAAGTGCGCGTGGCGATGGCGCCAACGATGCCGACGGGAATGTTGATCAGGAACACCCAGTGCCAGGAGAGCTGCTCGGAAAGCCACCCTCCCAGGACGGGGCCGATCATGGGGCCGACCATGGCCGGAATCGCGACGAAGCTTAGCGCGGGGAGCAGGCGATGCTGCGGAAAGCTGCGCAAGATGGTGAGACGGCCGACGGGCATCAGCATGGCGCCTCCGGCTCCCTGGATGACTCGCGACGCGACAAGCTGGCCGAGGCTCTGTGAGGCTGCACACAGCAGCGAGCCGAGGGTGAAGAATACGATGGCGGTGAAGTAGACCTTGCGCGTCCCGAAGCGGTCCGCGAGCCAACCGGAAGCCGGAATCAGCACGGCCATGGTCAGGGCGTACGAAATCACCACCGACTGCATCCGCAGCGGACTCTCCCCCAGGCTCTGGGCCATGGCTGGCAGCGCGGTATTGACGATGGTGGTATCCAGCGTCTGCATGAAAAGGCCAATGGCCACCAGCCAGAGGGTGACGTTGAGCGTCTTTTTCGTTTCCACGGGTATGCGCCGGTCTAGGCCCTTCAGGGAGTGGCATAAGCATAGCGTGATTCCCCGGCCAGGCGCCCCGGGAGGGAGTCGGCCACGCCCGGCGCACGTGGCACGGGCATGCTCCTTGCTGGCCGCGAGGGTTCCCCAGCTAGGAGACGACGATGTCGGCACACGTATATAAGCAGCTTGAATTGGTCGGTTCTTCCACGACGTCCAGCGACGATGCCATCCGCAATGCCGTGGACCGGGCGGCCAGCACGATGCGCCACCTGGAGTGGTTCGAGGTCACGCAAATGCGGGGACACATCGAGGACGGGAAAGTTGCGCATTGGCAGGTTTGCCTGAAAGTCGGCGTGCGCTTGGAAGATGCCAAAGACAAGTGAGGCAGGGCGGCGCGGTCGCGGGCGGCCGTGCCAGCTCGTCCTCCCAGCCTGGCTCGGACGCCCTGGCCGCTCGCGAAATAGTGTGGTGGAAGCAGTGCTTGAGAATTGTTATCATTCATAATTGGATCAATTCTCTAGCAGTGCTGCGCACCGCTTCGTATGGACAAATCGTCGGATCGCTTTCTGGAACAGAAGCGTCGCTCATTCTGGTTAAAGCATCTGCATCAGTGGCACTGGATCAGTTCGGCGATTTGTCTGGTAGGCATGCTCTTGTTTGCCGCCACCGGCATCACGCTCAATCACGCCGCCCAGATCGAGGCGCGCCCGCACGTCGTTTCCAAAGAAGGGCAATTGCCGCCCGACCTCATCCGCGAGCTGGAGCAGGGGGGCGGAGCGGAGAAGGCGCCGTTGCCTGCAGCGGTTCGGCAATGGTTGCGTAGCGAATTTTCCGTCCCGGTAGGCGAGCAGCCAGCGGAATGGTCTGCGGACGAAATCTATCTTTCTCTTCCCCGGCCGGGTGGCGACGCCTGGCTGAGCGTCGACTTGCCCGATGGCGCCGTGCGTTACGAGAGCACCGACCGCGGGTGGATTTCCTACTTCAATGATTTGCACAAGGGGCGCAACACCGGCGAAGCCTGGAAGTGGTTTATCGACGTTTTTGCGATCGCCTGCCTCGTTTTTTGCGTGACGGGCTTTTTCCTGCTGCATATGCACGCGCGCAACCGGCCAGTCACCTGGCCCATGGTGGCGCTAGGCGTGGCCGTACCCTTGTTCCTGGCCCTCGTTTTCATCCACTGAAGAGGTTTTGTCTATGCGTACGCTGATCCCGGCAGCCGTCACCGGGCTGCTGGTCGGGCAGGCCCAAGCTGCCGATATGGCAGTCCGGATCGAGATTCCGCGGCTGAACGTCGCGGAGTACCACCGTCCTTACGTGGCGGTATGGATCGAAGGTCCGGACCAGAAGGTGGCCGCCAATTTGGCCGTTTGGTATGACCTCAAGCTCAAGAACGACGAGGGCACCAAATGGCTCAAGGATTTGCGCCAGTGGTGGCGTCGCAGCGGACGGGAGTTGACCATGCCCGTGGATGGCGTCAGTGGCGCGACGAGGCCGGTCGGCGAGCATCAATTGTCGTTTAGCGAGGGCAAGGCGCCGCTCGGCAAGCTGGCCGAGGGGAAATACGAGCTCGTGGTCGAAGCCGCGCGCGAAGTCGGCGGCCGTGAACTGCTGCGCATCCCGTTCCACTGGCCGCCCAAGGGTCCAGAGCAGGCGGAAGCGCGCGGGCAGCACGAGCTCGGTCGGGTCGCGCTGCAAATCAAGCCCTGATCGAACCCTATCCGAGTCCTCATGGTTTCAAAACAGGAAAGAAGATGAAGAAATCCTTGAAGTGGGTGGCACTGGCCCTTGCGTTCAGTCTTCCACTGTCGGTACAGGCGCACCGGATGTGGATGCTGCCTTCCGCGACCGTGCTGTCGGGGGCGGATCCGTGGGTGACGGTGGATGCCGCGGTATCGAACGACTTGTTCTATTTCGAGCACTTCCCCCTGCAACTGCACAACCTGACGGTCACTGCGCCCGACGGCACGCCGGCCAAGGCCGAGAACCAGTCGACCGGCCGTTATCGCAGCACCTTCGACGTACACCTGACGCAGCCGGGGACGTATAGGCTGGCCGTGGTCAATTCGGGGCTGTTCGCTTCCTACAAGGAAGATGGCAAACCGAAGCGTTGGCGCGGCTCCCCGGAAAAGTTCGCCCAGGATGTGCCGGCCAACGCCCAGGATTTGCGGGTGACCCAAACACAAGGTCGAGTCGAGACTTTCGTGACCGTCGGCAAGCCCACCGATACGGCGTTGCGTCCCACTGGCCAAGGGCTGGAACTGGCCCCCGTCACGCACCCGAACGACTTGTTCGCCAAGGAAACCGCAACCTTCCAACTGCTGCTCGACGGCAAGCCGGCTGCCGGCATCGAAGTGTCCATCGTGCCGGGTGGCATTCGCTACCGCGACCAGCTGAACGAAATCAAGACGAAAACCGACGCGGAAGGGAAGTTTTCCGTGACGTGGCCGGCTCCCGGCATGTATTGGATGGAAGCCGAGGTTCGCGACGACAAGGCCTCGTTCAGTGCGGCCAAGGAGCGGCGAGCGACTTACGTGGCGACGTTCGAGGTGCTGCCTGAATAATCCGCTTGTGGCGTACGTCCCCATGCGGGCCAAACGACAGGAGGGCGCGAGCGAGGGAAGCGGGGCGGGGGCACGCGCGCCCTCGACGCCCGCGCCGCCGCACGGCTCCCAAGACGCCGCGCCGCGCGTGCTCATCCCCCCGGCCTTGTCCCAGGAGGCGCTGAGGCTGCCAGCGGCGCACGCGCGCGTGCGCACGATGGGCGGCCTGACGATGGGGACGGGCTGGTCGGCCAAGTTCGTCGCCGGCGGCTCGCCGCCGGCGGATCTGGAAGCGCTCGTGCTGGCAGAGCTCGATCTCGTCATCGAGCAGATGAGCACATGGCGCGAAGATTCCCATTTGAGCCGTTTCAATGCTGCGCCGGCCGATTCGTGGCAGGTGCTGCCGGAGGCGCTGTTCGTCGTTCTTGAGCACGCGATGCACGTTGCGCGTGAAAGCGGTGGGGCCTACGACCCGACCGTCGGTCCGCTGGTCAACCTCTGGGGATTCGGCCCGCAGGGCGCGCGGGGCCGCCCGTCCCATGCAGAGGTGGCCGCCTTGCGGGCGCGCGTAGGCTGGCATCGCATCGAGCTAGACGCTTCCCGCAAGCGGGCGCGCCAGCCCGGAGGCGCATATGTCGACCTGTCCGGCATCGCCAAGGGGTACGCCGTGGATGCGGTTGGCCGCGCATTGCGGCGTGCTGGGGTGACGAGTTATTTGGTGGAGATCGGGGGCGAGCTGTACGGCCATGGCGTCAAGCCGGATGGCCAGCCCTGGTGGGTCGATCTGGAGCGTCCCCCGGATGCGGGGGAGGCGCTGCCCCTCACACGGGTCGCGTTGCATGGATTGGCGGTCGCCACCTCGGGTGATTACCGCCGCTATGCGGCCGACGGCCGCGGCGAATACAGCCACACCATCGATCCGCGCACCGGGCGGCCGATCGACAACGGCGTGGCGTCCGTGACGGTGCTGCATCCGGAATGCATGGTTGCCGACGCCATGGCCACGGCCCTCACGGTCATGGGGCCCGAGGAGGGCTTGGCCTGGGCTTCGCGGCGGGGCTTGGCCGCCTATATCGCGTGGCGCGCCGCAGGCGGCTACCAGGAAGCGATGACGCCCAATTTCGCGGCGATGATGGAATGAATGGGATATTTCGCCAAAGGTGGCATGCCACTGCCGCTGCCGCGGCGACGTTGTTGACGCTGACCGCATTGATCGTGGTCATCGGCACCGGCCGACCCGTCGAGCCGGAGGTCCGGCGGATCGTCGCGGGAGCGCTCGTGGCGGCCTGCTATGTTCTGTTTTGCTTCTGGGTTGCCGCGCGTCACCGCGGAGCGGCGGCTCCTGTTCCTTTACCTTGGGCGCCGGATGCGTTGCTGGTGGCGTATGCCAGCCAGACCGGCTTTGCGGAGCAGATCGCGCGCCGAAGTGCGCGTGCGCTCGAGGCTGCCGGGGTACCTGTGTGCCTGGCGAGCCTGGGGGAACTGGGCGGACCGGCCCTGCAGCGCTTCCGCAAGGCGTTGTTCGTGGTCAGTACGACCGGCGAGGGCGATGTCCCCGACAGTGCAGCGAGGTTTGCGCGCAAGACTCTTTCCGGGAACCTGCCCCTGCCGAACCTGACATACGGCGTCCTGGCGTTGGGCGACAGCAGCTACAGGGAATACTGTGCCTTCGGCAAACTGCTGGCTGCCTGGCTGCACAGGCAGGGCGCCGAGCCGATGTTCGACACCCTCTGCGTGGACGACGGGGACGCGGGTGCGCTGCGGCACTGGCAGCATTACTTGAGCGTGTTGGGTGCGAGCGTGGAAATGGAGGACTGGGCTCCGCCTAGCTATCAGGCGTGGACGCTGACCGGGCGCCGCCTGCTGAACCCGGGCAGCCCAGGCGGGCCAGCGTACCATGTGTGCCTGTCGCCCGCTTCCGGCAGCAAAGCCGAGTGGATGGCGGGCGACATCGCAGAGGTTGGGCCGCGCAATGATCCAATGGCGGTCGAGGCGTTCCTGCGCGAGCTTGGCATGGACGGAGGGCAGAAAGTGGCCAGCAGCCAGGAAGGCGAGCAGCCGCTGCGCGAGGCGCTGGCCGACCGCCTGCTACCCCACGATGCGGCCGGGCTCGCCGCGCTGCGCGGTTTGCCGGCCGACCGGCTCGTCGATGCCCTGCCTGCCATTCCCCATCGCGAGTATTCCATCGCGTCGCTCCCTTCGGACGGAAGCCTGGAGCTGCTGGTGCGCCAGGTGCGATATCCGGACGGCAGGCTCGGGTTGGGGTCTGGCTGGCTGACCGGGCATGCGGAGCTGGGCGCATCCATAGCCGTCAGGCTGCGCAGCAATGGAGGTTTTCATCCTCCCCCCCCGAGTCGTCCCTTGATCCTGATCGGCAATGGCACGGGCATGGCAGGGCTGCGCGCTCACCTGAAGGCGCGGGTGGCGGCGGGCGCTGGGCGCAATTGGCTTTTGTTCGGCGAACGCACGCCGGGCGCGGATTTTTTCTTTCGCGACGAAATCGAGGCTTGGCGCGCCGGAGGCTTGTTGACCCGAGTGGATTTGGCTTTTTCCCGGGAGCCGGGCTGGCCCCGCTATGTGCAAGACTGCCTGCGGGGCGCCGAACCCGAGCTCGCCGCCTGGGTCGAGCAGGGGGCTGCCATCTATGTCTGCGGCAGCCTGCAGGGCATGGCCGCGGGCGTCGGCGCCGAGCTGGAGCGCATCCTGGGCCGTGACCGCCTCGACGAACTGGCCGAGCAGGGGCGTTATCGGCGCGACGTGTATTGATTCGCCACAAACGGATCCGTCAGGTCCGCTCGCTGGCTCCCTTATGGCCGCTGACTTCCGCACCGGCGTCGCGGCGCAGCCGCGTGAAGCTGAGCAGCGCGCTCAAGGCCAGCAGGGCGACGAGCATGAATGCGATGCGGAAATCGCCAACCTGGTATGACCCATCCCCCGCGCCTCGCGCCGCGGCAGCCGCGTGGAGCGCGACGGCACCGACCGCGATGCCCAGTCCCATCGACATTTGCTGCGTCGTGCTGAACAAGGTGTTGGCCGTGCTCATTTGCGGTTGGGGTACTTCGGCGAAAGCCATCGTCGTCAGCCCGGTGAACTGCATGGAGCGGGTCATGCCGCACACCAGCATGATGAGCACGATGAGCGGCACGGGTGTTTCCCGCGACAGCGCGGCACATAGGGCGATGGACGCCGCGGCCAGTGCCCCGTTGAATACCAGTACGTTCCGGAAGCCAAAGCGCCGCAGTGCTTGCGTCGTGCCCAACTTCATGCCCAGGTTGCCCAGCATGCTCGCCAGATACAGCATGCCGGCCTCGAAGGCGTTCAGTCCGAAGCCCACCTGAAACAGGAGCGGCAGCAGGAAGGGCATGGCGCTGATGGCCGTGCGGGAAATGGTGCCTCCTATCATGACGGAGCGGAACGAGGCCACGCCCATGACGGTCGGGTCGATCAGCGGATGCGGATGGCGGCGCAGGTGCAGCGCGAGCGCGATTCCGAGCATGACGCTGGCGGCGATCAACCCGGCAGACAGTAGCCAACGACCACCGTATCCCAGCATTTCGACGCCTACCATGAGCGCACTCAACGCCAGCCCGCAGAGGGCAAAGCCGACTGTGTCGAGCGGTCGCCGCGGCTGCGGCGGTGACTCGGGGACGTAAACGCGTATCAGGAAAATGCCCGCTATGCCGAATGGCACGTTCAGCAGAAAAATCCATTGCCAGCTCAAATACGTAGCCAGAAAGCCGCCCAGCGGCGGCCCAATGACAGGAGCAATCAGTCCCGGCCAGACGATGAACGCCATGGCGCGGACTAGATCCTCCTTGCCCGTATTGCGCAGGACCGCCAGCCTGCCGACCGGGACCATCATCGCGCCGGCCATGCCTTGGAAGATCCGGGCCGCGGTGAATTGGACGACGCTGGTGCTGAGGGCGCACAGCACCGAGGCCAGGGTGAAGGCAGCGACGGCCCAGGCGAACACGCGGCGGGTGCCCAGCCTGTCCGCGACCCAGCCGCTGACCGGGATGAATACGGCCAGCGTCACCAAGTACGACGTCATCCCGATGCTGAGGTGGACGGGGTTGGTGCCGAAAGTCGCCGCCATCTGCGGCAGTGCAGTGGCAATGACGGTGCCGTCCAGCGTCTCCATGAAGAAGGCGGCGGCGACGATGAGCCAGATGACGTTGAGTTTCTTCGGCTGGGCAGTGGTCATGAAACGGCGCTGGGCATCCGTGCCGGAAAGCGCGCGGGCAGTATATCGCCTCTGTTACAGGCTGGCGGGATCATCGTCCGGTCTCCCCGCGGCGCAAATCACCTAGAATCACGAAAGACCAAGAACCCAGGCCCCCGCGGCGACAAGCAGAACATGCAAGAACGGACAGATAGCACGGTGCGGCGCAACGCGCTCGTGCTCAGTTGTGCGCAAGTGCTGGGCGGGGCCAATCCGGCCATCGTCATTTCCCTGGGCGGCCTCGTGGGCCAAATGCTTGCGGAAGACAAAGCGCTGGCAACCTTGCCGGTCAGCCTCTACAACCTCGGGGTCGCCTTGGGCACTGTTCCTGCAGCGATGTTGATGCGCCGATACGGTCGCCGCGCGGCGTACATGCTGGGGGCCGCCATCGGGGCCGTGGCGGGCTTGCTGGGGGCCCACGGCATTGCGTCGGGGGTGTTCGCACTCTTTTGCCTGGCCACCGCAATTGCGGGCATCTATGGCGCCTGCGTGCAAAGTTATCGCTTCGGGGCCACCGACGGGGCCGATCCCGCCTTTCGTCCGCGCGCGATTTCGTGGGTCATGGTCGGCGGCCTCGTGGGGGCGGTCGTCGGTCCTCAGACCGTCATCTGGACGCGCGACGCCGTCGCCGGCATGCCTTTCGCCGGGAGTTTCCTCGGGCAGGCCGTGCTGGCCTTGCTTTCGATTCCCATCCTGATGATGTTGCGGGGGACCGTCAAGCCGGCGGCCGAGCGCAGCGGGGGGCGGCCGCTTCTCGAGATCGTGTCGTCGGGCCGCTTCGTCGTGGCCGTGATGGCTGGCATCGTGTCGTTCGGGATGATGAGCTTCGTCATGACCGCGGCCCCGATCGCGATGGTCGCCTGCGGGCATACGGTCGGCCAGGCCGCGCTGGGCATTCAATGGCATGTGCTCGCGATGTTCGCGCCGAGTTTCTTCACCGGGCGCCTGATCAACCGTTACGGGAAGGAGCGCGTGACCATGGCGGGGCTGGTGCTGATGGCGGTATCGGGCACGGTCGCGCTGTCTGGCCTCTCCGTGGCGCACTTCTGGCTGTCCCTGGTGTTCCTTGGCGTGGGATGGAACCTCGGGTTCATTGGCGCGACGGCCATGGTCACCGATTGCTACCGGCCTGAGGAGCGGACCAAAGTCCAGGCCTTCAACGATCTGCTGGTGTTCGGGTCGGTTGCCCTTGCGTCGTTTTCTTCCGGCAAGCTGTTCAATGCCGCGGGTTGGGAAACCATCAATTGGCTGCTGTATCCGGCGGTGGCCGTGGTGCTGGTTCCATTGCTTTGGCAGTGGGGACGCTCCGCACGCGGCCAGGCTGCCTGACAGGCCGCTTCAAGCTTTGCCGAGCAGTTCGGAACGGCCGAACATGTGCGCCGTAGTGCGCGCCGAAGGGGTGCCGAGGTCCGGGTCCGCCCCCCCGGCGAGCAGCGCTTGCACGACGTCTTCGCTGCCCTTGAACACGGCTCCCGCCAACGGGCTTTGGCCCCGATCATTGACGCGGTTGGGGTCGGCGCCGTGTTGCAGTAGTTTTTTTACTATTTCGGCATGCCCGTAATAGGCCGCCAGCATGATGAGGCTATCGCCTTTTTCATTCGTGAGATCGGCGGGAGCACCCGCCTCCAGGTAAGCCCCGAGTTCCTCGGCCCGGCCTTCCCTGGCCAATTGAAAGAGCTTGCCGGCCAGGGCGAGCACGGACGCGCTGGGTTGGTATTCGTTCGGAACCATATCATGTCTTCCTGAGATAGCAGACTCCACCCGGTCTCCCCGGAAGCAGTCATTGAAACTCGGATGGGCGTGGCCCTCCGGCCATGGCACGCATATTGCCCCTTAAGCACCAAGGGATGCAAATCCCGGGGAAAGCGTCGGCCGGACGTGTACATCTTGCTCATGGCGGTAATTTTTATCGGTGCCTGTGGCGCCTTGCACCATGCGCGCTTCGGCAGAACCCCCGAGGGCCCCCTTGATTCTCACTCATCCCGCTGCCCATGGGGAAGCATCTTTGCCGGAGAAAAATCTTGCTGCCGAGAGTCTTGCTTGTTACATCAGAGGCTTTGCCGCTCGCAAAAACCGGAGGGTTGGCCGACGCCGTGAGCGGATTGGCGCGAGCGTTGCGCGACGCGAGCGTCGACGCCACGATCTTGATGCCCGCCTACCCAAGCGCCCTGGATGCGGCCATCGAACTCGAAATGGTTGCGGAACTGCCCGGCTTGGTGGGCGGGGATGCCACAGTCTGGGCCGGCTGGGCCGCGGATGCTGAAATCCCGGTGCTGCTGCTACGGAACGATGCGCTTTACATGCGCCCTGGCAATCCATACGTCGACCCGGACGGCCGGGAATTCCCCGACAACGCGATACGCTTTGCCGCGCTGGCGCAGGCGGCACAGCGGATTTCCATGGGGGCGACGCCCATACGTGTTCCCCATATCGTGCACGCCCACGACTGGCATGCGGCTTTGACGCCACTGTATTTGCACGCCGCAGGCGTAAAACGCCCCAAAACCGTGCTGACGATCCATAATTTGGCTTTCCAGGGCAATTTCCCCTTGTCCCTGGCAGACGAACTGGGCATTCCGCCGGCGTACCGCGGCAGCGACGGGGTGGAATTCTGGGGGCAGCTGAACTTCATGAAGGCGGGACTGCGCTATGCGGACCGGCTTACTACCGTGAGCGCTACCTATGCGCGCGAAATTCTGACGCCCGATTTCGGCAACGGGCTAGAGGGCGTGCTGTGCCAGCGTACCCATGAACTGAAGGCCATTCCCAATGGGATCGACGCCGAAATCTGGGATCCCAGCATCGACCCGTTCTTGCCGGAGCACTTCTCGGCCCTCGACATGCGCGGCAAAGTGCGCAACAAGCTGGAGATGCAGCGCGCCTTCGGGTTGCCGACCGATCCCGAGGCGCCGGTCCTGGCCATGGGCAGCCGCCTGACGGCGCAGAAGATGGCGGACGTGGCGGTCGAAATATTCCCCAGGTTGCTTGCAGCGCATCCGCGGCTGCAGGTCGCGGTGCTGGGTTGCGGCGAACGGTCGGTCGAGGAGAAACTGCGGGCGCTGGCCGAGCAGCATCCGCGCAATCTTGGCGTGCATATCGGTTATGACGAGCGGCGCGGGCATCTATTGCATGCCGGGGCGGACATGCTATTGCACGGGAGCCGGTTCGAACCTTTCGGCCTGACGCCGCTCTATTCGATGTTGTATGGAACCGTGCCCATCGCCTCGCGGGTGGGCGGCCTGGCCGATAGCATCACCGGGCTATCGTCCGAGCCGGGGGCAGAAGTGGGAGCTGCCACGGGCATCTTGTTCGATGGCCAGACCCCCGACGACATGCTGCGGGCAGTGGAGCATGCATTGAGCATATTTGCACAACCGCACAAATGGACGGCTTTGCAAAAGAACGGCATGACCACGCATTTCGGTTGGGAGGCTCCGGCCGCGCAGTACCTCAATCTGTACCGCTCGCTGGCTCCGGTCGCGCCGGTGGGGGCGCCGATGGTGGCGAGGCGCTCCGGGGTGATCGCCCCGCAGGCCGCTCCGGACGTCCGGAAACGGGCTTGATGGCAGCCGCCCAGCGCACTCCGCTTCGTATCTACCAGGCGCGCGGCGCGGACCTGGGCCCGGTGCTTGACGAATCCGGGCAGTTGGCCGCCGCGTGGCGCAGCTTGATCGAGAAGGCAGCGTCGCTCGGCTTCGGGCAGGTGTTGGTCGAGGCTGACCGGGCAGAGGATCCCCGGGCTGCCAGTGCGTTGGTCCGCGCCGCCGCCCGGCGGCGCTTGGCGCTTTACCTGGATTGCGGGAAGCTTGGCGGCGCAACCGCGCAGGCCGGCTCCGATGTGCTCGATCCGCGCGCCATGCGTCCGGTGACGACGGGCGAATCGGCCACGACGGTCGACTGGGCCGCGCGCGCTGCCGCTTGGCGCGAGCTGGGCATAGGCGGTTTATTGCTGCGCGGGCTGGGAAACGTGCCGCCGGATGCGCTGCGCAGCCAGTTGGGCCAGGTGTCCGACGCGGCGGCCGGCCTTGACTTGCTTGCCTGGACACCCGGCCTTTCGCGGGCTGCCGTCCGCAGTCTCAAGGGCCTGGGATTTTCTTACGTTTTCTCCTCGTTCGCTTGGTGGGATTTTCGCAGCGCGTGGCTGATGGACGAGCGCTATGCGCTCGAGGAAGTCGGCTCGGTGCTGGCGTTTCCGGTCGATCCGTACCGGCCCGGCGCCGTAGGCGTGGGCGTCCCGGATCCGCAGGTCCGCCGCCGGGCGGCCGTGCGGGCTTTATGGGGTGCGGTGGCCACCGGTGCGGGATGGCTGGCCCCAATGGGATTTGAACGTTACGGCTTGGATGGCGCCCCGCACGACCAGCTCGACCTGACCGAGGACGTCAAGGCGGCCAATCGGTGGCTGGCCAGTGCATCCACCGACGGCCTCGAGTTGGTGCAACTGGCTGGCGCCGGCCCCGGCTGGACGGCGGCACTGCTGCGCCGGACGTTCTCGCCGCGGGGCAAGCGGCTCCATTTGCTGCTTTTCAACGCGAATTTGCTTGCGCATGCCGAGGTCGACTGGGCTGCACTCCAAGCTCGGCTACCCGATGGTGCACAACGCGTCTTGCGCGCACGGGGCGCAGGCCATCCTTCGTTGCCTGCCAGCCTGCCCGTGCGTCTCGAACCGGGGGCCGCGGCCATCCTCGAAATGGGGTCTGCGCCACCCGTGCTCGGCGGCGCGCCGCGCCGCCGCTCGCTGACGGCGGCCCTGGCTGCCCCGCGCGTGGCGATCGAAGCCGTTTCGCCAGTGATCGAGGGAGGCCGTTTCGCGGTCAAGCGCACCCCGGGGGAAGCGCTGCGCGTGCAGGCCGACATATTCATGGATGGCCACGACAAGCTCGCCGCGGACTTGCTCTGGCGGGCCGCGGACGAAAGCTCGTGGACGCGCATTCCCATGCGGCTGGTGGACAACGACCGGTGGGAAGCGATGTGCCGCCCGGAACGGATAGGCATGGGTTGGTTTGCGATCGAGGCATGGCGCGACACGTTCTCGACTTATGTGGACGAGCTGGGCAAGAAATCTGCCGCAGGGTTGGACGTGAGCGTCGAGGTCGACGAGGCCAGGGACTGGGTGATGAATGTGCTCAGTGCGCCCGGCACGGACCGCCAGGATGACGTACGCGCCCGGGCGGGCGAGGCTGCGCAGCGCTTGCCGGGGCTCTCCCCGGAGGATTGCCTCCAATGGCTGCAATCGCCCGAGGCGGCAGCGCTGATGCGGGCCCTCGATCCACGGGAGTTCGCGTCGCGTTCGCCGGAGTTTCCCGTTCGGGTCGAGCGTCGAGTTGCGCAATTCGGCAGCTGGTATGAGCTTTTTCCCCGGTCCCAAAGCGGAGACCCGGGCCGCCACGGCACGTTTGACGACGTGATTGCCAGGCTGCCGGCGATACGCGAGATGGGGTTCGACGTCCTGTATTTTCCGCCCATTCATCCCATCGGGCGCAAGAACCGCAAGGGACGCAACAACGGCTTGGTGGCGGGCCCCGGCGATCCCGGAAGCCCCTATGCCATTGGCTCGGAAGAGGGGGGGCACGACGCCATCCATCCCGAACTTGGAACGCTGGACGATTTCCGGCGATTGGTCGATGAGGCGGCCCGGCATGGGCTCGAGATCGCGCTCGATTTTGCCGTTCAATGCTCGCCGGACCATCCCTGGTTGAGAGAGCATCCCGAATGGTTTGCCTGGCGTTCGGACGGTTCGCTTCGTTACGCAGAAAATCCGCCCAAGAAGTACGAAGACATCGTCAACGTCGACTTCTATGCGCGGCCGGGAGGCCGCGACGCGGCGTCCGGGCTATGGCTGGCTTTGCTGGACGTGGTGTTGTTCTGGGTGGGCCAAGGCGTGCGGATATTCCGCGTGGACAACCCCCACACCAAGCCGCTGCCTTTCTGGGAGTGGCTCATTTCGCAAGTGCATGCCCGCCATCCCGACGTGGTGTTCCTGTCGGAAGCCTTCACCCGCCCCAAGATGATGTATCGGCTCGCCAAGCTGGGATTCTCGCAGTCGTACACCTACTTTACGTGGCGCGAAACCAAGGCGGAGCTGACGTCGTACCTGGAGGAAATCTCCCGCCCGCCGGTCTCGGATTTCTTCCGCCCCAATTTCTTCGTCAACACGCCGGACATCAACCCCCGTCACCTCCACGATTCAGGACGCCCCGGCTTCCTGATCCGGGCGGCGCTCGCGACGACCATGGCCGGCTCATGGGGCATGTACAACGGATTCGAATTGTGCGAGGCGACGCCGGTCCCGGGCAAGGAGGAGTATCTCGATTCGGAGAAGTACGAAATCCGGGCCTGGGACTGGGACCGCCCCGGCAACATCGTGGCCGAGATCGGCATGCTCAACCGCATCCGGCGGGACAACCCGGCCCTGCATTGCCATACGGGCATTGCTTTTCTCAGGACCGACCATGACCAGGTTCTCGCCTATACCCGGTTTACGCCGGAACGCGACAACGTGGTGCTCGTGGTCGTCAATCTCGATCCCCATGGGGCGCATGGCGCCCACGTGGAATTGCCCCTTTGGGATTTTGGATTGCCGGACGACGGGGTATTGGGCGTCGAAGACCTGCTGTATGGCCACCGTTTCGACTGGCATGGAAAGATGCAGTATGTCTATCTGGAACCGGACGCACCCTATAGAGTGTGGCGGATCGCTCGGCGCTTCTAGACACATCGGCAGCGAGGACGCATGAACAGCAAGCGCGCGACATCGGTGAACGCCGTCAACCGGGGAGACCCGCTCTGGTACAAAGACGCGGTCATCTACCAACTGCACGTCAAGTCCTTCTTCGATGCAAATAACGACGGAATAGGCGACTTTGCGGGGCTGCTGGCCAAGCTCGATTACATTGCCGAATTGGGCGTGGACACGATCTGGCTCTTGCCGTTCTATCCCTCGCCGCGCCGTGATGATGGATACGACATCGCCGAATATCGCGGCGTGCACCCGGACTACGGTGATCTGTCGGACGTCAGGCGCTTCATTTCGGCAGCACACGACCGAGGCATGCGCGTGATCACCGAACTGGTGGTCAACCATACGTCAGACCAGCACCCGTGGTTTCAGCGGGCCAGGCGCGCCAAGCCCGGCTCGGCGGCACGCAATTTTTATGTCTGGTCGGACAACGACCAGGCCTATGCAGGCACGCGCATCATCTTCCTCGACACCGAGAAATCGAATTGGACCTGGGATCCGGTGGCGGGTGCGTATTTCTGGCACCGGTTCTACTCCCACCAGCCGGACCTGAACTACGACAATCCGCGGGTGCTCAAGGCGATCCTCAGCGTCATGCACTTCTGGCTAGACCTCGGGGTGGACGGGTTGAGGCTGGATGCCGTGCCGTATCTGGTCGAGCGCGAGGGCACGAACAACGAGAACCTCCCCGAGACCCACGCCATCCTGCGCAAGATCAGGCAAGACCTGGATGAGCATTACGAAGGGCGCATGCTGCTCGCCGAAGCCAACCAGTGGCCGGAGGATGCGCAAGAGTATTTCGGCCAGGGGGATGAGTGCCACATGTGCTTCCACTTCCCGCTGATGCCGCGCATGTACATGGCCATCGCGCGGGAGGATAGATTCCCCATCACCGACATCATGCAGCAGACGCCGGATATTCCGCCCAACTGCCAGTGGGCGATTTTCCTGCGCAATCATGACGAACTGACGCTGGAGATGGTCACCAGCAGCGAGCGGGACTATCTGTGGGAAGTTTATGCGGCAGACCCCCGGGCCCGGCTCAACCTCGGAATCCGGCGGCGCCTAGCACCGCTGATGGAGCGGGACCGGCGTCGCATCGAGTTGATGAATAGCCTCCTGCTCACCATGCCCGGCACGCCCGTCATTTACTACGGCGACGAGATCGGCATGGGCGACAACATCCACCTGGGAGACCGCGACGGCGTGCGCACTCCCATGCAATGGTCGGCGGATCGCAACGGCGGCTTCTCCCGGGCAGACCCGGAACGCCTTGTGTTGCCGCCGCTGATGGGCAACCTGTACGGGTACGAGGCCGTCAATGTCGAAGCACAATCGCGCGATGCCCACTCGCTGCTGAACTGGATGCGCCGCATGCTCGGCAAGCGCAGGCAGTATCGGGTGTTCGGCCGCGGAGCCCTGCGCTTTTTGTATCCCGGAAACCGCAAGATCCTTGCCTATCTGCGCGAATACGAAGAGACCACCATACTCTGCGTCGCGAATCTTTCACATACGCCCCAAGCGGTTGAGCTCGATCTCGCCGAATTCGAGGGGCGGGTGCCCGTCGAGCTGATGGGCGGGACGTCTTTCCCGGCCATCGGGCGCCTGACGTATCTGCTGACGCTTCCTCCTTACGGATTTTATTGGTTCGAACTGAGCCCGTCGGCCTCGCCGCCAAGCTGGCACCTGGCCACCGCGGACCAGCTGCGGGAGTTCAGGACCTTGGTGCTGCGCGGCAAGACCGGCTACGAGCTGACCGCGGAGTCCCGGCGTACGCTCGAGCAATCGGTCTTGCCCGAATACCTGTCGCTGCGGCGGTGGTTTGCCTCGAAGAACGAGCGCATCGTCTCGGGCCACATCGTCTATGGCGTCAAGCTACCTGCCCAGGACGAGCTTTATCTGACCGAGATCGAAGCCGTGCTGGGCGGCCGGAGCGAGCGCTACGTGGTTCCGCTGGGGCTGATCTGGGAAGAAACGCTGCCGCCGTTGCAGCAGCAGCTGGCGCTGGCCCGGGTGCGCCGCGGTCCCATGGTGGGCATGGTCACCGATGCATTCAGCTTACAGAGCTTCGCCATCGCGGTGATCGACAGCCTGCGCCACGGCGTCGAGCTCGAAGCGCGATCCGCCGGAGACGGCGGTCGTAGCGCGCGCATCCGGTTCCTGCCCGAAGCCGGGCTCGAGGCCGTGACCGTCGATGCGGAGACGCCCATTCAATGGATGTCGGCCGAGCAATCGAACAGCTCCTTGGTGATCGGGACGCACGCTGTCCTGAAAATCGTCAGGCGCGTGACGGCGGGTATCCATCCCGAGAGCGAGATGACCCGTCGACTGACGCAGCTCGGTTTTCGCAATACCGCCGCGCTGTTGGGCGAGGTCGTGCGGGTGGACGAAGACGGCACGCCCCACACCCTGATGCTCGTGCAGCAGTATGTAGACAACCAGGGGGACGCCTGGAACTGGACGCTGGAATACCTGCGCCGCACGCTCGACGATGCGGCGCTGACGGACGAGAGCCTGGAGGATTACGGCAAGGAGTTGCGCGGGTATGCGACGCTCGCGGCCGCCATGGGACGCCGCCTGGCGGAGCTGCATGCCGCGTTGGCCCTTCCGTGCGACGATCCGGCCTTCGCCCCGGCCAGGGCGACCGCGGACGATTGCGCGCGCATGGTGGCCGAGGCACGGCACAGCCTCGATCGCGCGCTCGACATACTGGCGGCGCGACGGGAGTGGGGTGAGTTGTCGGACGAGGTGCGGCTGTTGCTGGATCATCGCCGACGGCTCGAAGCGGCGGTCGATGGGCTGTGCGAGGGCGTAAAGAACGCTCTCCTGACTCGGGTCCATGGCGATTTCCATCTCGGCCAAGTCCTCGTGGCGCAGAACGACGCCTACATCATTGATTTCGAGGGCGAGCCCGCCCGCACCATGGAGGAGAGGCGTCGCAAGAGCCATCCGATGCGAGACGTGGCCGGCCTGCTTCGCTCGTTCGACTACGCGGCCGCGGTGGCGGCGCACGCCCCGGATGCGAGTGCCCCTGCGACGGGGCCGAGCCCCATCGCGGGTCCATCCATCGATACCGTGGCCCAACGACGCAACGCCTTGCTCGACCGGTTCCGCGCAGAAGCTTCAGACGCGTTCCTCGCCACGTACCGAGAGACCGCGGCCGCTGCGCCGCAGCCGTGGATGGATGCGGAAGCGGAGCAGGCCTTGCTGCTGTTGTTCCTGATCGAGAAGGCAGCTTATGAAGTGAGCTACGAAGCGGCCAATCGACCGGCCTGGATAGGCGTACCGCTGCGCGGCCTGGCGGCTTTGGCGCGGCGCTTGGATCCGGAAATTCGGAAGGAAGACGATCTTGACGGACAGTCGTGAACGAGGAATCCTCGCCGAGGACATCGATGCGCTGGCGGCCGGCCAGCATCCGGACCCTTTCGCCGTCCTGGGCCCGCATCCGGTCGGGGAAGCGCTTTGCATCCGAGCTTTCCTACCCGGCGCCGCCTCCGTCGAGGCCGTTTCGGATGCCGGACGCGTGCTGGCCCTGCAGGCGTTGCGCGACGGTGTTTTCGAAGGGCAGGCCGATGCCGGCTTCCTATCCCGCATGACGGGGTACCGATTGCGCATCCAATGGCCGGGAGGCCAGCAGGAGACGGAGGATCCTTACTCCTTCGGCCTGCTCTTGCCCGAAGAGGACCTGGTCCTTCTCAGCCGCGGGTGCCACGAGCGCGCAGACGAATGCCTGGGCAGCCATTGCGTGGAGGTGGACGGCGTGCCGGGCGTGCGCTTTGCAGTCTGGGCGCCCAATGCAAGGCGCGTCTCGGTGGTAGGGAATTTCAATGCCTGGGACGGTCGGCGCCATCCCATGCGGCTGCGCCACGCGGCGGGAGTCTGGGAGCTGTTCGTGCCCCGGCTGCAACATGGGGAGCCATATAAGTACGAACTGGTCGGTGCCGACGGCACTTTGCTGCCGCAAAAGGCTGACCCTTACGCCAGGCAGGCCGAGCCGGCGCCCGCCACGGCGTCCATCGTGGCCGATCCCGAACCCTTCCGATGGACGGATGATGGGTGGATGGCTGGCCGCGCCGGGCGGCACGCGCCCGATGCTCCGATTTCCGTATACGAGGTGCACGTCGGCTCGTGGCTTCGACGCGAGGACGGCAGCACGCTGAATTGGCACGAGCTGTCTGACCGCCTCATCCCGTATGTGCGCGACATGGGATTCACCCATATCGAATTGATGCCGATCATGGAATATCCATTCGGCGGTTCGTGGGGCTACCAACCCCTGGGCCTATTCGCGCCGACGGCGCGTTACGGTTCGCCGCGGGACTTCGCCGCCTTCGTGGATCGTTGCCACGGCGCGGGCCTCGGCGTAATCCTGGATTGGGTACCGGCCCACTTTCCAACAGACGGGCACGGCCTGGCGCGCTTCGATGGCACGGCTTTGTACGAATACGAAGACCCGCGGGAAGGCTTCCACCAGGATTGGAACACCTACATCTACAACCTCGGACGCAATGAAGTACGCAATTTCGTCATGGCGAGCGGCCTGGCCTGGCTGCGGCGCTACCACATAGACGGATTGCGCGTGGATGCGGTCGCTTCCATGCTGTACCGTGACTATAGCCGCGGCGAGGGCGAATGGATCCCGAACTGCTATGGGGGGCGGGAGAATCTGGAGTCCATTTCCTTTCTGCGGGAGTTGAATGAACGGGTGCGCCAGCAGGTTCCCGGGGCGATGATGATTGCCGAGGAGTCGACTGCGTGGCCCGGCGTGACGGCGCCGGTGGCCGAGGGTGGGTTGGGTTTCCACTACAAGTGGAACATGGGATGGATGCACGATACGTTGCGCTATCTTCGCGAGGACCCGCTGTATCGGCGCTACCACCACCACGACATGACCTTCGGCTTGGTGTACGCCTATTCCGAAAAATTCATGTTGCCCCTCTCGCACGACGAAGTCGTGCACGGCAAAGGATCGCTGATCGGGAAGATGCCCGGCGATCGCTGGCAGCGTTTCGCCAACCTGCGCGCGTATTTCGGGTTCATGTGGAGCCATCCCGGAAAGAAACTCCTGTTCATGGGGGGCGAGATGGCCCAGGAGCGGGAGTGGAACCACGACCGGCAGCTCGACTGGGACGTGCTCGCCGATCCATTGCATGCCGGCGTGCAGCACCTGGTGCGGGACCTGAATCGCGCGTATGTCGGCCTTCGCGCGTTGCACAAGCGGGACGCCGACCCGGCGGGATTCCGGTGGGTCGTTGGCGACGATGACCGTAACAGCGTTTATGCATTCCTGCGCAGCGACGGCGAGCGGTACGTCCTCGCCGTCTGCAACATGACGCCGGTGCCGCGGCAGGGGTATCAGGTGGGCGTTCCAACGGGCGGATGGTGGAGGGAGGTCGTCAATACCGATGCGGCCGATTACGGCGGTTCCGGCATGGGCAACGGCGGTGGCGCCGAGGCCCGGCATGGCCCGTTTCACGGCCTGCCGCATTCGTTGGTGTTGACGCTGCCGCCGCTCTCGACGCTGTTGCTCGAACCCGAGGGCTAGCGCATGCGGATGCTTGCCGATCGTCTGCTGCCCGGCCGGCCTTATCCGTTGGGTGCGCAATGCGACGGGCTCGGGGTGAATTTCGCCGTTTTCTCAGCCCACGCCACCCGGATAGACCTGTGTTTGTTCGACGAGTCGGGGCGCAGGGAGATCGCGCGCATGCCCCTACCCGAGTGTACTGATGAAGTCTGGCACGGCTATCTGCCGCGCGCTGGTCCCGGCTTGGTCTACGGTTACCGGGCATACGGCCCGTATGAGCCGCAACACGGCCACCGGTTCAATCCACACAAGCTGCTACTGGACCCGTACGCCCGCAAACTGGTCGGTGCCGTGCGCTGGACCGATGCTCTGCACGGTTACCGGAAAGAAGATCGCGGCATGGATCGAAGGGATAGCGCCGCAGCCATGCCCAAGTGCGTCGTGGTGGACGACGCCTTCAATTGGCACGGGGACCAGCGGCCGGAATGGCCCTGGGGGCAGACGGTGATCTACGAGGCGCACGTGCGGGGCCTCTCCATGCTGCGCGAGGACCTGAGGCCGATCGAACGCGGCACCTTCCGGGCCCTCTCCGATCCGGCCTTCATCGATCACTTGTTGACCCTCGGCGTGACCTCGATCGAATTGATGCCCATCCACGCCCACGTCAATGATCGTTTCCTCGTCGAGCGAGGGCTGCGCAATTACTGGGGCTACAGTCCGCTGGGTTTCTTCGCGCCCGAGCCCTCTTATCTGTCGCGCGACCAGTTGGATGAAATCCGCGTCGCAGTGCGCAGTCTCCATGTCGCGGGCATCGAGGTGATTCTGGACGTGGTCTACAACCACACCTGCGAAGCGGGGGAGACGGGCCCGACGCTGTGCTGGCGTGGGCTCGACAATGCCAGTTATTACCGTCTCGTCCCCGGAGACGAGCGCCACTATATCAATGACACCGGCTGCGGTAACACGCTCGACTTGACCCATCCGCGCGTCCTGCAAATGGTGATGGACTCGCTGCGCTACTGGGCCGAGGCGTTCCGCGTGGACGGGTTTCGCTTCGATCTCGGGGTTACGCTGGGGAGGGAAGAGGGCGGTTTTGATCCGGGCGCAGGATTCTTCGACGCCCTGTTGCAGGATCCCGTCCTGTCCCGGCTGAAACTGATTTCCGAACCCTGGGATATCGGGCCCGACGGTTACCACGTCGGCCGCCATCCCCCTGGCCTGGCCGAGTGGAACGATCGCTTCCGCGACGGGGTGCGCCGCTTCTGGCGCGGCGACGAAGGCATGCGGCCGGACTTGGCCACGCGGCTGGCCGGGTCGGCCGATCTTTTCAACCGGCGCCATCGCAAGACTTGGGCGTCTGTGAACTATGTCACCGCGCACGATGGGTTCACGCTCGCCGACCTGGTGAGTTATTCGCACAAGCACAACGAGGCGAACGGGGAAGACGGGCGGGACGGCCACAACGAGAACTACAGCAGCAATTGGGGCGTAGAAGGGCCAACCTCCGATCCGGACATCCTGGCGACTCGGGCAGCGGTGGCGCGCGCCATGCTGGCGACTTTGTTTTGCTCTCACGGCACGCCGATGCTGCTTGCGGGAGATGAGTTCGGACGCACGCAGTTCGGCAACAACAATGCCTACTGCCAGGACAACGAGATTTCCTGGCTGGATTGGCGGCAAGCCAATTCGGAAGAAGGACGGGCGCTGATTGCTTTCGTATCGAGGCTGGCCGCCCTGCGGCACGAGTACGCATCATTGCGCCATGAGCGCTTCATGGTGAACGACCATTTCGTCGCGGAAGGGCTGCCTGAGATTGCCTGGTTTGATGAGCTGGGCGAGCCTATTTGGGACGACGCTTGGAACGATCCGCAGCGCCGCACGCTCGGCTTGCGCCGGGCAGTGAGGCAAGGCGACGAGCTTGAAGTGACGCTATTCCTTGTCAACGGACACGGATACGCCGTGACTTTCGTACTACCCCCCTCATCGGTACCCTGGCGCGTGCTGATTGACACTGCCCGGCCGGAGGAGCCGGAGTCGGTCCTGTCTAGTCCGTCCCTCGAACTCGAACCACGCAGCGCGGTATTGCTGGGATGCAGGATGAGGACACCATGAAGCAGCCCTTGCTTGCCGAAAAGTTTGGTGCGCGCTTGACCCGACCCGGTCGCACGCGCTTCAGGATTTGGGCGCCCGGCCGCATGCAGGCATGCGTGGAGCTCGAGCCGGGACGGCCGGCAGCGAGGGAGTTTCCCATGCAGCCGAAGAAGGATGGCTGGTTCGAGGCCGAAATCGATTGCGGCGCCGGGACGCGTTATCGGTACCGCTTCGAGGACGGATTATCGGTTCCCGACCCCGCCTCGCGGATGCAGGATGGCGACGTGCACGATGCCAGCGTGGTCGTGGATCCCTCCGCCTATCGTTGGCGCAATGCCCGCTGGCGGGGGCGTCCCTGGAGCGAAGCCGTCCTCTACGAGCTGCACGTGGGCGCGCTGGGCGGCTTCGATGCCGTGCGGGCGCAATTGCCGCGTCTTGCCAATCTTGGCATTACGGCGGTCGAACTCATGCCCATTGCCGATTTTCCCGGGGGTAGGAATTGGGGCTACGACGGCGTCTTGCCTTATGCACCGGACCGCGCCTACGGCACGCCGGACGCGCTCAAGGCGCTCATCGACGAGGCGCACGGCCTGGGGCTGATGGTGTTCCTGGACGTGGTCTACAACCACTTCGGCCCCGACGGTAATTACCTGCATGCCTACGCGCCGTCGTTCTTCCGCGAGGACGTGCAAACCCCCTGGGGGCCGGCCATCGATTTCCGCCGCAGGCAGGTGCGGGAATTTTTTACCGGCAATGCCATGTATTGGCTGCATGAATTTCGCTTCGACGGCCTGCGTCTCGATGCGGTACATGCCATCTCGGAGCAGGACTGGCTGGAGGAAATGGCGAGCGAAGTCCGCCAGGCGCTGGACAGCCAGCGCCATGTGCACTTGGTGATCGAACACGACGGCAACGCCGTTTCCTTGCTGGAGCATGAATTCGATGCACAGTGGAATGACGACGGACACCACGTCCTGCATAGGCTGCTGACTGGTGAGAACCAGGGGTATTACCGGGACTATGACGAGCGTCCCGCAGCCTTGCTTGCGAGGTGCATGGCCGAGGGCTTTGTGTACCAGGGCGAGCCGTCCGTGCATCGGGAAGGCCAGCCGCGCGGGCGGCCGTCGGCGCATCTACCTCCGACGAGCTTCGTCTTGTTCTTGCAGAACCATGACCAGATCGGGAACCGTGCTTTCGGCGAGCGCCTGACCCAGCTCATGCGCGAGCGGGGGCGCATGGAGGCGTTGAAGGCCGCCGTCGCGCTGGTGCTGCTTTGCCCGCAGATCCCCTTGATCTTCATGGGCGAGGAATATGGATCCGAGACGCCGTTCCTCTATTTCACCAGCCATGGCCCGGAATTGGCGCAAGCAGTCCGGGAAGGCCGGTGCCAGGAGTTCGCCGGCTTCGAGGCCTTCGCGCAGGACACCGCCGGCGCGAATATTCCCGACCCCAACGATGCCCGGACCTTCGATGCATCATGCGCCGGGTTATGGGAAGACGCGGGCGATTGGTGGGCGTATTACCAGGCGCTCTTGCGTTGCCGCCGGGACGTGCTTATGCCGCAATTGGATGCGGCCCGGGCTCTACACGCCAGCGCGCTGGGATCCCACGCCGTCGAGGCGCGTTGGAGCTTGGGAGATGGGCGCGTGCTTGCCATTCATGCGAACCTCGGGGACGATGCGGTGGTCTGCACCGCCCCGGCCGAATCAGCGCAGCCGCTGTTCGAGAGCCGTGCGGACGTGGCACGCCGCTTGCGGGAAGGGGGGCTCGAAGCGGCCTCTACGGTCGCATGGATGGAGGCAGGATCGCCATGAGTGCGTCCGACGAAGATCTCGAGCGGCTGGCCGAGGCAGCGGGCATCGCCGTGCGCTGGGAGGACGCGATGGGGCAGTCCCATATCGTCTCGCCGGATGTGTTGCGGCGCATGCTCGCGGAGTTCGGGCTGGATGCCGATACGCCTGCGGGCGTCGCGGAGAGCCTCGCGTACCTGGCCAGGGTGGAACGCAGCCAACCGTCTCCGTTGAGAACGGCAGAGCAAGGGCAAGCGTTCGAGCTGCCATGGCCCGGGAACGAGGCGGAAATGCCGTTTCGCATCGAGTTCGAGGGCACAGGGCAGGGATGTGACGGCATTGCGCGCCGTTCGGCTTCGGGTGCGTTTGTCGTTCCTGGCATTGATCGTCCCGGCTACCACACCTTGCTGATCGGTGAAGGTAGCTGCACGATTGCCGTTGCCCCACGGCGCTGCTTTACCGTTTGCGATGCCCTGCATCGCAACGATGTCCGCATCTGGGCCTTGGGAGCCCAGCTTTATAGCCTCCGGCGGGAGTCCGCGGCCATCCAGTCGGGGTTCGGGGATTTCACGGCGTTGGGCAGCCTGGCCGAACGGGCCGCGCAGCAAGGCGCGGCTGCGGTGGCGGTCAGCCCCGTGCATGCGATGTTCAGCGCAGATCCCTGGCGCTATAGCCCTTATGCGCCGTCGAGCCGCTTGTTCCTGAATGTGCTGTGCATCGATCCGGCCGCGATGTTCGGTACGCAGGCGCTGGCGGCGGTGTCGGCCCGGGGCCTGGATCGCGAGCTGTCGCGCCTCGAATCGCTGGATTTGATTGACTGGCCTGCTGCCGCCCAGGCCAAGCTAGGCATCTTGCGCGCCTTGTTCGACGATTTCCCGCGCAACGTCGACGCCAAGGCCTATGAAGACTTCCAGGCATTCCAGCGGCAAGGCGGGGCGCCGCTCGAGGCGCATGCGCGCTTTGAGGCCATCCACGCCTGGCGCGTGGCGGAAACTGGTCTTCGGGCCGGGTGGCGCCATTGGCCGGAGGCGTTCCAGTCGGCGACCAGCGCGGAGGTGGATCGCTTCGCCCAGCATCACAGGCGCGAAGTGACTTTCCACGCATTCTTGCAATGGCTCGCCGCTCGGGGGCTGGCGGGCGCGCAATCGGCGGCGCGGGCCGCAGGCATGCCTATCGGCCTGATCTCCGATCTGGCAGTCGGCACCGACCCCTCGGGGAGCCATGCGTGGACGAGGCAGGAAGAAGTGCTCGCGAGGTTGTCGCCCGGCGCACCACCAGACATCTTCAATCCCAAGGGACAGGCCTGGGGCCTGACGGCGTTCTCGCCGCGTGCCCTGCGGGCGAGGGGTTATCGGGCGTTCATTGAGCTGTTGCGCGCGAGCCTGGCTCACGCGGGCGGCGTACGCATCGACCATGCCCTGGGGCTCGCCCGGATGTGGCTGGTCCCGGAAGGGGCATCTCCGGCCGAAGGTGCTTACGTGAGTTATCCCTTCCAGGACCTGATGCGCCTGATCGCTTTGGAGTCGTGGCGCTATCGGGCAATCGTGGTGGGCGAGAACCTGGGTACGGTGCCCGAAGGTTTCAACGCGCGGATCGAAGACGCAGGCATGCTCGGCATGAACGTGCTCTGGTTCACGCGCGAGGGGCACGGTGCGGGCGCGCCGTTCAGGCAGCCGCAGCACTGGTCGCCTTGCGCGCTCGCCACGACGACCACGCACGATTTGCCTACAGTGGCCGGATGGTGGCAAGGCACGGACATTCGCTGGCGCGAACGATTGGGCCTGCTTGCCGAGCACAGCAATGGGGCCGCCGAAATGGATGCGCGCATCCAGGATCGCGCGCGGCTGTGGCAAGACCTCGGCCTGGCGGGGCTCGCAGCGGCGAATGCGCCCGTGCCCGACCGGGCACCTGTGGCGTCGATTCTCGGCTTTCTTGCCGCGACTCCCGCTCCGTTGATGTTGGTGCCGCTGGAAGACCTGCTCGCGTTGGAAGAGCAGCCCAACCTTCCCGGGACGGTCGATGCTCACCCGAACTGGCGCCGGCGCCTGCCGGTTTCCGTGGAGTCTCTTTTCTCCCGGCCGGACGTGGCGGACCGGGCAGCCGTGCTGGACCGTGCGAGGAGGGCGCCATGACGCATGCCACCGCCTCGAAGGAGGGGGCCTCCACCGTTGCGCCGGGTGTGCCGCGCGCCACGATACGCCTGCAATTCCATGCCGACTTCACCTTCGAATCGGCGCTGGACCAGCTTGATTATTTCGCCCAACTGGGCATTAGCCACGTGTATGCCTCGCCCATCACGAGCGCTCGGCCCGGCTCTCTGCACGGCTACGACACGGTGGACTATGAAACGGTCAACCCCGAATTGGGCGGCGAGGAGGGCCTGCGCCGCTTCGTGGCGGGGCTGCGCGCGCGCGGCATGGGGTTGATCGTCGATGTGGTGCCCAACCACATGGGCGTGAGCCGGCAAAATGCCTGGCTGTGGAGCGTGCTTCGGCTCGGGCGCGCCAGCCCTTATGCCGAATATTTCGACATCGATTGGGAGCCGGCCGATGCGGCATTGTGCGGAAAAATGCTGGCTCCGTATCTCGGCGACCAGTACGGCAACGTGCTGGCGGCTGGCGAGCTCTCATTGGAGTGGGACGAGGCGAGCGGCGAGTATCTCGTCGCCTATTTCGATGCGCGTTTTCCGCTAGCGCCGGAATGTTCGGACGAGATCGCCGCAAATGGGATCGAGGCCTACGATGCTTCGCGGTTAGAGGGTAGGGTTCGGCTGCATGCGCTTCTCGAACGCCAGCATTACCGGCTTGCCTGGTGGCGCAGTGCCGCCGAGGAAATCAATTGGCGGCGCTTTTTCGAGGTCAGCGATCTGATCGGCGTGCGGGTCGAGCGCGAGGACACCCGCGAGGCGATCCATCGGCTGCCCTTCCGGCTTTATGCCGAAGGACTCATCGACGGCGCGCGCGTGGATCACATCGACGGGCTGGCCGATCCCGAGGGATATTGCCGCTATCTGCGCGAAAGCCTGTGCGCCCTCAATGACGGGCGACCTCCCGGATGCCCGAAAGATGTGCCCTACATCGTGGTCGAGAAGATACTTGCGGGGGATGAACACTTACCCGCCTCATGGCGCGTCCACGGCACGACCGGGTATGACTTCATGAACGACGTGGGCGCGCTGCTTCACGATCCGCAAGGTGAGCTTCCCCTCACGGAACTGTGGAAAACGGTTTCCGGCGAGACACGAGGGTTTCGCACGCTGGTCGCGGATGTCCGGCGCAAGTTGCTCGCGCAGAATTTCGCCGGGGAAAGGGAAGCATTGGTCGGCGTGCTTCACCGTATCGCGCGCGCGGATCTCTCGACGCGTGATTGGGGCCTGCCCGCCATTCGCCGCGTGCTGACCGAGCTCTTGGTGCACTTTCCCGTTTATCGGACCTACGTCGGCGCGGCCACGCCGCTGGCTGCCGACGACGTGGCCATGAGAGTCGCGTGCAAGGGAGCCCGCAGTAGCTTGCGCCCGGCTGATTTCGGCCTGCTGGATTTACTGGTGCAGTGGCTGGGGCAAACTCCCGATCCCATGACGGCGCCGGCGCTGCGTGCCTGGCGTTTGCAGGCGATACGGCGCTTCCAGCAACTGACTGCGCCGTTGGCGGCCAAGTCCGTCGAGGACACCGGGTTTTATCGCTACGGTCGCCTGCTGTCGCGCAACGAGGTAGGCGGCGATCCAGGCATGTTTTCACTCGATCCGGAGGGGTTCCACCGCAAGGTCCTCGCGCGCGCGTCGCGGCTGCCTGACGCGATGCTGGCGACGGCAACGCATGATCACAAGCGCGGCGAGGATGCGCGTGCGCGCTTGGCCGTCCTGACCGAATTGCCGGAGGAGTGGCGCAGGGTGGTGGAAGCATGGATGCGCCGGCATGAGGCCCTCAAGCCGAAGGAGGGGTTAAGGCCCGCGCCGGCGGACGAATATATGCTGTACCAGACACTGTTCAGCGCTTGGCCTCTCGATTTGTCACTCAGCGACGAAGCTGGCGTGCGGGCGTTCGCGGACCGCGTGGCGGCATGGCAGACCAAGTCCCTGCGCGAGGCCAAGCTGCGTTCGAGCTGGGTGGCGCCTGCTGACGAATACGAACAGGTGTGCGAAGCCTTCTTGCGCACCGTGCTGGACCCACGCCGCAACGGCCGCACACTTCTGGAGTTGTCGGCCTTCGTGGCGCGCGCGGGGGCGGCGGGCGCGCTGAACGGCCTGGTCCAGGCCTTATTGCGATTGACCGTGCCGGGCGTGCCGGACCTATACCAGGGCACGGAATTCTGGGATTTCAGCCTCGTCGACCCGGACAACCGCAGGCCGGTGGACTATGCGCAGCGTCGCGCCGCGCTGCAGGCCGGCCACGACGATGCGGCCCTGGTCGCCCGCTGGCGCGACGGAGGCATCAAATTCGAGTTGATACGTCGCGCATTGGCGTTGCGGCGCCGAGACCCCGAGCTTTTCCGCCGCGGGGATTACCTGCCGCTCCCGGCACACGGCGAGGCCGAGGATTCGATATTGGCCTTCGCCCGCCGCCATGAGGACAGGATCGCGCTCATCGTGGTGCCGCGATGCGCTGCAGCGCTCGTGCTCGCGTCCGGGGGCGCTTCGCCCGTGCCGCATGTCGCACCGCAGGCCTGGGGCGCGACCGAGGTGGACGTGTCCGGCGTGATCTCCCAAGGCATGCTGCGCAACGCGCTCACAGGCGGGGAATGCCAGGTCGAGGGCGGCGCGGTCCGGCTCGCCGAGGCCCTGGCCGACTTCCCGGTCGCTTTGCTGCACGCCTGACGCGACGAGCGCCAGGCGCCTTTCTTTTCTCCCTCTTTGCGCTCCTGTTGCACGGGCGCCTCCCGCCACTGAGCCGGAACCTCTAAACTTGCGCTGCCTCGAGTGGGCGAAATCGAATAAATAAAGAGAGGGAGTGATCTATGGCGGATTCTTATTTCCCGGCTTGGCGCGAGCAGGCCGGCGGCGTGCAGCAGGGGCAGGTCATCGCACCCGATGAGCGATTGCCATGGCCCCAGATGCTGGCCATGGGCGTACAGCATGTGGTCGCCATGTTCGGGTCCACCGTACTGGCGCCCCTCCTGATGGGCTTCGATCCGAACCTGGCGATTTTCATGTCTGGCATCGGGACGCTGCTCTTTTTCCTAGTCGTCGGAGGCAGGGTCCCGAGCTACCTGGGGTCGAGCTTTGCATTCATCGGCCTGGTCATTGCCGTGACCGGCTACGGCGGGAGCGGCTTGAACGGAAACATTGCCGTGGCGCTGGGGGGCATTATCGCGTGCGGCGTGGTGTATGCCTTGATCGGGCTGATCGTGATGGCCGTGGGCACCGGCTGGATCGAGCGGCTCATGCCGCCCGTCGTCACGGGCGCCGTGGTGGCGGTCATTGGGTTGAACCTGGCCCCCATTGCCGTCAAAGGCGTGTCCACCAACGGCTTCGACGGCTGGATGGCACTCGCAACGGTGCTGTGCGTGGGAGGCGTGGCCGTCTTCACCCGGGGCATGTTGCAACGCCTGCTGATTCTCATCGGCCTGTTGCTGGCCTATGCGCTGTACGCGGTGCTGACGAATGGCATGGGGTTGGGCAAGCCGATTGATTTCACGCCCGTGGCGCAAGCCGCATGGTTTGGATTGCCCACATTCACCGCGCCGGTTTTCCAGCTCGACGCGATGGTGCTCATCGCCCCGGTCGCCGTGATTCTCGTGGCCGAGAACCTGGGGCACCTCAAGGCTGTCGGCGCAATGACCGGCCGGAACCTGGATCCATACGTCGGCCGCGCATTCGTCGGCGACGGCTTGGCCACCATGTTGTCGGGCAGCGTCGGGGGGACAGGCTTGACCACCTATGCCGAAAACATCGGCGTCATGGCGGTCACGCGCATTTATTCGACGCTGGTATTCGTCATCGCTGCGCTGTTTGCCATCCTGCTTGGATTTTCGCCCAAGTTCGGGGCCGTGATCCTAACCATCCCCTCGGCCGTGCTCGGGGGCGTCTCCATCGTCGTGTTCGGGTTGATCGCAATCGCGGGGGCACGCATCTGGGTGGAAAACCGGGTCGATTTCTCCGACAACCGGAACCTGATCGTGGCGGCGGTGACCTTGGTGCTGGGGGCGGGCGACTTCACGCTGCACTTCGGCGGATTCGCGCTCGGCGGCATTGGGACGGCCACCTTCGGGGCGATCTTGCTCAATGCCTTGTTGGCGGGGCGGCGCCAGGCATGAGTTGGGGCCGGCCCGGGGGGCCGGCCGATCGGGTCACGAGGCGGGCAACCTGGCCTCCCAGCGTCCGCCTTGCCGGTAAAACTCGTAGCGATGTTTGCCTTCGCGGCGGTTACCCCTCACGTCGGCGCTGGTCGTGACGTCGCACGTTACGCCCTGCCCCGCGGCGGTGCAGTTTTCCACGGACTTGACCTCCAACGAGCGGGCCATGTTGGTCGCGGAAGGAGCGTCGAAACCCTGTTGGTTGTTCATCGCCTGGATTTCACGCTGCATGGCATTCTGCAATGCCTGGGTAGCCTGTTCCCGGGTTGGGACTTCCTGCGCGTAGACGGCGGCGCAACAGCCGGCCAGCCCGAGGGCCAAGACGAGCTTCTTCATTGCATACTCCTCAGTAGACAGCTACGTCTTTCAATCTAGTCGGCTTGGTGCCCCGCGTTTGTAATGTTTTACGTGGAATCTTGTCGTTTGGTAATGCTCACCAGGCCGCAACCCCGCCATCGCTGCGCGGATCGGCGCCACCCTCGAGCGTACCGTCGGGATGCCGCAGTATCGCTCCCGCATGCCCCATGGTTTCGTCGTAGGGGCGCAGGATTTCCACCTCATGGCCGCGGGAGCGCAGCGCTTCGGCCACGGAGGGTGCGAAGCGCGACTCCAGCTTGAGCGTGTCCGAGGTCTGGCCCCAGGTGCGGCCGAGCAGCCAGCGCGGCGCAGCCACTGCTGCCTGCGGGTCCATGCCGAACTGCACGATGCGCGTGAATACGGCGCTTTGCGTCTGCGGCTGGCCGTCGCCGCCCATATTGCCGTAGACCAGCGTGCGCCCGTCGTCCAGCTGCGCCATGGCGGGGTTGAGGGTATGGAAAGGCTTGCGGCCGGGCATGAGCGGATTGCGGCTGCGCGGGTCGAGCGAGAAACTACAGCCCCGGTTTTGCCAGTTGATGCCCGATTCCGCCAGAACGACCCCGCTGCCGAATTCGTGATAAATGCTTTGGATGAAGCTGACCGCCACGCCTTGCGGGTCCACGACGCCCATCCAGATCGTGTCGGCTGGCCCCCTGCCTTTGCCCCAAAGTGCGGCGCGCGACGGAGAAATCTCCCGCGCCATGGCGTCGAGCCGCTCCGGTTCCAGTAGTGCCTGAGGATCCACGTCCATGTACGCCGGATCGGTGATGTGGCTATCGCGGACCCTGAAGGCGAGCTTCGTCGCCTCGACGCAAAGATGCACGTAGTCTGCCCCGAAGGGGTCGGCCGAGCCATCCAGCACGCGATCGAGCTGCCCAAGTATCAGCAGCGACACCAGGCCCTGGGTGGGGGGCGGGACGTTGTAGACCTTGCCCTGGGAGTGATGTAGCACCAGGGCTTTTTTCCACACGGGCCGATGCCGTTCCAGGTCGGCCGCGGCGAGGGGGCTGCCCACGGCCGCGAGATCCCGCGCGATGACCCGGGCGAGGTCGCCCCGGTAGAAATCCTCCAGGCCCGCGCTGGCGAGCTGCTCGAGCGTGGCGGCGAGCCTCGGTTGGCGGAATAGGGCGCCGGGTGCGGGTGGCCGTCCGTTGTCGAGGAAGGTTTCCGCAAAGCCCGGGATGGAGCGCAGTTCTTCCAGTTTCGCGGCCGTGCAGGCGGCTTGGCTGGTCGTGACCGGCATGCCGTGCCGGGCGTAGGCGATGGCGTCTTCCAGCAGCCGCTCCAGCGGAAGACGCCCGCCCAGGTGTTCGCGGGACCAATCGTAGGCGGCGCTCCAGCCTGACACCGTGCCGGCAACCGTGTTGGCCGCGAGCCCGCCGCGGAAGGGAATCGCGTCCAGCCCCTGGCGCCGGTAGCCGTCGATGTCGGCAGCTGCCGCCGCTGCGCCGCAGGCCTCGAGCGCAGCCGGGGGATGCCCCGGACGGCTCACCAGCCAGAAACCATCCCCGCCTATGCTGTTCATGTGGGGGTAGACAACGGCGATGGTGGCGGCGGCCGCGATCATCGCTTCGACGGCATTGCCGCCCTCACGCATGATTGCCAGCGCGCTCTGCGAGGCGAGCGCGTGCGGGGCGACCGCCATGGCATGACGGCCTCGGACGGGGGCGGGCGTGAACGGAGAGGCTGGCATAGGAGCTTCCCATCGTGCGGAAAGCCTAATTGTGGCCCAGACTCGGCGCGCGGTCATGTCCCGGCTGGGCATCGGTGCCGCGCGGTATGCTGTAGGGCATATCCGGGAGCGTGATCGATGTCACGTCAGGGAATTCCGGTTCCGGAACCTCCCGTCCTTATAATGTGCCGCCGTGCGGCGTACGCGAGTTTGGCCGCAGTTGGGATATAAACATGCCCATTGGTGCGCACTTGGTGCCGCCGCGCGAATTCAAGGATATCCGTGAGTGATCTGTTAGACAGCCGCCTGGCGTTGCTCGATCAGCCCGCGCACCGAGAGGTGCTTGGCCGCCGACTGCATGGCATAGAGAAAGAAAGCCTGCGGGTGGATGGCGAGGGGCGCCTGGCGTTGACGCCACATCCTGCCGGCCTCGGGGCCGCCCTGACGCATTCCAGCATTACGACCGATTATTCCGAAGCCCTGCTCGAGCTGATCACGGCACCCCATACCGGCCACGAGCCGCTGCTGGAGGAACTGCGCGACATTCATCGGTTCGTCTATGGCGAAATCGGCAGTGAAGTGCTGTGGAACCAGTCCATGCCGTGCGGGCTGCCCCCTGAAAAGGACATACCGATCGCATGGTTCGGTTCGTCCAATATCGGCATGCTCAAGCATGTGTATCGGCGGGGGTTGGCGTACCGCTATGGCAAGGCCATGCAGTGCATCGCCGGCATTCATTACAACTTTTCGTTCGACGAGGCATTCTGGCCACTGGTCCCCGAGGCGGGCGAACCGCCCGACATGTCGCGCCAGGACCGGCAATCGGCGCGGTATGTCGCGCTGATACGCAACTTCAACCGATACAGCTGGCTGCTGATGTACCTGTTCGGCGCCTCCCCCGCGCTGTCCGAGGATTTTCTGCAAGGGCGGCCCCACGAGCTCGAACGCCTCGACGAGCGCACCCTTTACCTGCCGTATGCCACCAGCCTGCGCATGAGCGATCTTGGCTACCAGAACAAGGCGCAGGCGGGCTTGAAGCCTTGCTATAACGATTTGCCCACTTATCTTGCGCGTTTGTACGAGGCCGTCAGCACGCCCTGGCCGGAATACGAGAAATTCGGGACTATCCGCGACGGGGAATGGGTACAGCTCAATACCAACATTCTCCAGATCGAGAATGAATACTATTCGAGCATCCGGCCCAAGCGCGTCGCCCGCACGGGCGAGCGGCCGCTGCGCGCGCTCGCCGAGCGGGGAGTGCAGTACGTCGAAGTACGCTGCATGGACATCGATCCTTTCCTGCCCGTGGGCATAGACGAAACCACCAGCCGGTTCTTGGACGCGTTCCTGTTGTACTGCGCCCTGGAAGACAGTCCGTTGTTCCCCGAAGGCGGGCACTGCTCGCGCAGCGCCAATAATTTCCTCACGGTGGTCAAGCGCGGCCGCGAGCCGGGCTTGCAGCTGAATCGCGATGGCAAGCCCATCGCGCTCAAGACTTGGGCGATGGAATTGCTCGACCGGATCACCGCCTGTGCCGCGCTGCTGGACCGCGTCCATGGCGAGACAGGTTATTCGGCGTCGATCGCGCCGCAGCGGGCGAAGGTGGAGGCGCCGGAGCTGACCCCTTCGGCGCGGGTGCTCGAGGCCTTGCGTTCGAGCGGCATGACGTTCCAGGCTTTCATGTTCGAGCTCAGCCGGCGCCATGCCGAATATTTCCGCGGCAATCCCTGTTCCGGGGAGTTGCTTGCGAAGTTCCGGCGCCTCGCGGAGCAGTCGCATGCGGAACAGCAAGCGCTGGAGAGGGAGCAGACAGGCGATTTCGCCGAATTCGTCGCCGCGTACCAGGCAGGCCTTTCGCTCGGCACGTTGGACTAACCCGGGAAGGCGCCGCCCATGCACATTGTTTTTACCGTACTTGTGTTGTTGTTGGCGGTGGCGATGTCCGGGGTGGCCTCCAAGATGTCGCCGGTGCGCCTGCCCTTGCCGCTGTTCCAGATTGCGATCGGCGCGCTGCTGGCGGCCCCCGCCTTCGGCCTGAAGGTCAGCTTCGACCCCGAACTGTTCCTGTTGCTTTTTATTCCGCCGCTCCTGTTCGTCGACGGCTGGCGCATCCCCAAGCGCCAGCTGTACCAGCTGCGCGGGCCCATCCTTGCGCTGGCCTTGGGCCTGGTGCTGTTCACGGTGGTCGGCGTCGGGTACTTCATCCATTGGCTGATTCCGGCCATCTCGCTGCCGGTCGCCTTTGCACTGGGAGCAGTGCTTTCCCCCACTGACGCGGTGGCGGTGTCGGCCATCGTTGGCAAGAACCGGCTACCGCCCAAGCTGCAGCACGTGCTCGAAGGCGAAAGCCTGTTGAACGACGCCTCCGGCCTCGTGGCCTTCAAGTTCGCGATCGCGGCCGTGCTCACCGGCTCGTTCTCGCTCTGGGAGGCCAGCCTGAGCTTCGTCGTCATCGCCGTGGGTGGCCTCGCGGTGGGTGCTGCGCTCGCCTGGCTGCTCAGCCTGGGGCGCAAGCTGGTCGCCCAATGGACGGACGACGAACCCGCCATCCAGGTCGTGCTGTTGATGCTGACACCATTTGCCGCCTACCTGGTGGCCGAGCACATTGGCGTGTCCGGCATATTGTCCGCCGTGGCGGCGGGCATCGCCATGACCTATACCGATTCGGGGCCGGGCTCCTCCGCCATGCGGCTGCAGAGCAACAGCGTCTGGTCCATGCTCGAATTCGTCTTCAACGGCATGACCTTCATCCTGCTGGGCCTGCAGCTCCCCAGCGTCATCGGCTTGGCGCGGGCCGATGCGCAACAGGCCGGCGACGTGCCGGTCTGGCATCTGTTCGCCTACGTGGCGGCCATCACGCTCGTTCTCATCCTGCTGCGCTTCTTGTGGGTTTGGCTGGCCTATCACCTAAAGAGCTTCAAGTTGCTGTTGCAAGGGTCGACGGTCAAGCCGGTCAATACCTGGGTGCTGCTGGTGACCTCGCTGTCCGGCGTGCGGGGATCGATCACGATGGCCGGCGTGCTGACCGTGCCGCTGGAGATCGCGGCCGGCACCCCGTTTCCCGGGCGTGACCTGCTGATCTTCCTGGCGACGGGGGTGATCCTGTGTTCGCTGCTGCTCGGCAGCATCTTGCTGCCCCTGGTGCTGCCCAGAGTGCCCTCGCCGGTCGAAAGCATGCGGGAACGGGAGGAGCGCGCCGCCAGGCTGCGGCTTGCCCAAGCCGCGTTGGAAGGCCTGGAGCGGGCCCAGAACCGCATGCGCGATGGCTTGGACGACGATGCCGAGGCGGTGTTGACCGAGGTTAGCGCGGGCCTGGCCAAGATCTTCCGCAATCGCATCGATGCCGAGAGCGATACGCGCGAAGTCGCCGCGCGGGCCGACTTGCACCGCAATTTCGAACGGGATCTGCGCATGGCGGCGATTTACTCCCAGCGCGCCGAGCTGCGTCGAATGCGGGACAGCCGCGAGATCGACGACGACGTGTATCTCTCGCTGCTCCGGGACGTGGATCTAGCGGAGAGCTGGCTGACGGGCTCGCTGGTCAGCAAGCGCAATCCGATGCACTAGAGCATGGGGGAGAACAGGCGCGCAAAGGAGTCGAACAACCTGCGGGCGAACGTCGTTTTCCGGTCCTTGGTGACTCGGGCGGCGTGGCGCAGGTCTAGTTCGAATTGCCGGCCCAGCTGGCGTGCCATCGCCTCGCCATAGACGAGGGCGGTGACTTCGAAGTTCAGTTCGAAGCTACGCTGGTCGAAGTTGGCGGTGCCGATGAAGGAATACGTATCGTCGACCAGCAGCGTCTTGGAGTGGAGCATCCGATCACGGTATTCCCAAATCTTGACGCCCGCTTCGAGCAGTTCATCGAAATAAGAGCGGGCGGCTGCGGTAACCACCAGGGAGTCGCTGCGTTGGGGTACCAGCAGGCGCACGTCCACGCCTTTCTGCGCGGCAGTGACCAGGCTTAGCAGCGCCGGCTCGCTGGGTACGAAATAAGCCGTGGTCAGCCACACCCGCTCGGTGGCGGCGTGGATGGCGGCGATTTGCGTGCGGTGGATGGCTTGGCGCGGATCGTCAGGGCCCGAGGTGAGTATCTGGACATAATGTTCGCCCGCTGGCATGTCGGGCAGGAGCGCGTCCAAGTCGCGCTCCTCGGTCCTTTGGTGGGTGGCGTAGGCCCAGTCTTCGAGGAAGGTCATCTGCAGCCAGCGCACGGCACCGCCTTCGATGCGCAGGTGCACGTCGTGGTAGGCGTCCGGGCGAATGCGTTCGTCCTCGTCGTCGGTGACGTTCAGCCCGCCGGTGAATCCCAGCTTGCCGTCGCAGATGAGGATCTTGCGGTGATTGCGGTAATTCGTGACCGGCCGCAGGCGGCGGCCGATGCGGATATTGTGGAAAAAGCCGATCTGGACGCCCGCCTCGCGCAGCGGGGTCAGAAATCTTCGACTCAGCGCGTCGGACCCGAGCGCGTCGACGAGCAGGCGGACGGTCACCCCTTCGCGTGCCTTGCGCACGAGGAGGTCGCGGATGAGGGTGCCGATGCGGTCGGGGTCGAAAATGTAGAACTCGACGTGGATGTGATGACGGGCCGCAGAGATCGCCTCGACGAACGCGTCATAAGTTTGCGCACCGCCGACGAGCAGCTGCACGTTGGTGGCCGAGGAGGGCGGAATGTCGCAGGTGGCGCGGCCCAGCGCGGCGATGCGCGCCACCGCCGCAGGGGCTTCGTACTGTTGTTCGCGCAAGAACGCACGCTCGGTCTGGCTGGCGATCAGCAGGCGGGTCCGCAGTCGCTTGATGCGGCGCCGCTTCAAGCGTTGGGGGCCAAGAAAATAGTAGACCGCATAGCCCACGTAGGGCATGAATGCCAGCACCAGGATCCATAGCACGGTAGACAGGGGCGATCGCCGCTGCCAGACGATCCAGACGGTGACGCTGCCGATGTAGAGCGCCCAAGCCACGGACCAGGCATTGACCAAGTGGTGGTGGATCTCGGCAGTGGCCATCGCGCCTATAACGGAATGGTGTGCTTCTTGTGGCGGACCTTGGCTTCGAGATAGCGCCGGTTGTTCGGATTCAAATAGACCCCGGTCGGAATGATGCTTTCGATCTCGATGCCGTGCGCTTCGAGCTGGCTCGCCTTGTCGGGGTTGTTGGTCAGGAGGCGGATGCGTTCGACTCCAAGCGCCTTGAGCATTTGCGCGGCTGGTTCGAAGCTGCGGGCGTCTTCCGGCAGATTCAGGTGGCGGTTGGCCTCGAAGGTGTCCAGGCCCTTTTTCTGCAACGCGTAGGCCGACAGCTTGGCATAGAGGCCGATGCCCCGGCCTTCCTGGCGCAGGTACAGCAGGATGCCTCCCTCGCGCGCGAAGCATGACAAGGCTTCGTGCAGCTGCGGCCCGCAATCGCACAGCTGGGAGCCGAACACATCGCCGGTGAGGCATTCCGAATGGACGCGGACCAGCGGTGGCAGATTGCCAGGCTTGAGCTGCTGGAAGACGACGGCGACGTGTTCTTCCGCAAACCCGTTGAAAGTGACGAATTCCGGCGGCGTTCCTCCTTCTTCGAGGGGGATGACGACGCGGTTCTTGATGGTAACCATGGTTGTTCCGATCAGACCAGCATCCACAGGATGATGACCAGTCCCAGGGCGATACGATACCAGCCGAATACCCGGTAGGAGTGATTCGCGACGAATCGCATCAATGCCCGAACCACCAACAGCGCGGCGACGAACGCCGCCAGGAAACCGACGGCGATGGCAGTGACGTCGTTGTTGGTCAGCGATTCGTGGTTCTTCCAGGCATCGTAGACGGACGCTCCCAGCATCGTCGGCATCGCGAGGAAAAACGAGAACTCGGTGGCTGTGGTGCGTTTGAGGCCTGCCGCCATCCCGCCAATGATGGTGGCACCCGAGCGGGATGTCCCGGGAATCATGGCGACGCATTGCGCAAGGCCGACCATCAGGGCTTGGAACCAGGTGATTTCGCTGATGTTGGGCGTTTTCACCTCCGATTGCGGCTTGCGTTCCACCCACAGGATGATGAAGCCGCCGATGATGAGGGCGGTGGCGACCACCAGCGGATTGAACAAGACCGTCTTGATCTCCTTCAGGAACGTCACGCCGATGACGGCAGCAGGCAGGAAGGCGATCAAGATGTTGCGGGCGAACTTCAGCGAAAACCGGTCTCCCGTGAGGATTCCGCCCAGGATGTGCGCGACTTTGGCCCGGAATATCCAAATCACCGCGAGGATGGCGCCGAACTGGATGACGACCTCGAAGACTTTCGCATCCCCGGAGAAGAACTCGATCCACTTCCCGACGAGGATCAGGTGCCCAGTGCTGGAAACGGGCAGGAACTCGGTCAGGCCCTCGATGATGCCGAGGAAAAAGGCTTTGATCAGGTAAAGCGAATGTTCGGTCATGAGTATCGGCGTCCGCGGGGCGGACGGTGTTGACGGGAGCAGCTCGCGGGCGCGCCGGCCAGGACCGGCCCGCGCAGGGGTGCGCGGCGCCGGTGCCATTGTAGAGCTAACGGGAGGGTGCTTCGGCGCAGGAGGTCAGTCGCGGGCTTCTTTGAGCGGCTCGAGCATGCTCAGCAGTTGCGGGAAGACCTTCGGCGTGGCGGCGACGACCTCGCCACTCTGCATCCATCCCTGCTCCCCGTCGAAATCGCCGATGAGGCCTCCCGCTTCCAGTACGAGGAGGCTTGCGGCGGCGAGGTCCCAGGGCTTGAGGCCGCTACCGTAGTATCCGTCGAGCCGGCCGGCGGCGACGTTGGCCAGCTCCAGTACAGAAGAGCCCTGGCGCCGGACGCCGGCGGTCGACGCCGAGATCTGTCCGAAAGTCTTGGTCCAGAGGGCGAGCCGCTTGCCGCTCGTGTCGGGCGCGAAACTCGTGCCGATCAGGGTTTCGGGCATGCGGGTGCGGCGCGACACCCGTATGCGCCGGTCGTTCAGGAACGCGCCGGCGCCGCGGGTCGCGGTGAATAACTCGTTGCGGGACGGGTCGAAAATGCACGCCTGGGTGATTTGGCCGCGCTGCATCAGCGCGATCGATACGGCGTAGGTCGGCAAGCCGTGGATGAAGTTGGTCGTGCCGTCCAGGGGATCGATGATCCAGAGGTTTTCTTGCTGACCTTTGGCATCGGCCACGCCCAGGGTTTCGCCGGACTCTTCAGCTAGAATGCCGTGTTCGGGGTAGGCTGTCTTCAAAATGTCCACGATGGCCGCTTCTGCGGCCTTGTCGACTTCGGTCACGAAATCGCCCGGTCCCTTTTGAGACACCTTGACCAGATCCAGGTCCAGGCTAGCGCGATTGATGATGGCGCCTGCGCGCCGGGCCGCCTTGACAGCGGTGTTGAGCATGGGATGCATAAGGAGGCCGATGGGCTAGGAATATGGTGAAACCCCTCTAGTTTAAAGGACACATGCTATCCCGAGTCAGTTTCATCATGGTCGAGCCCAGCCACCCCGGAAATGTGGGCTCGGCGGCCAGGGCCCTCAAGACGATGGGCTTCTCGCGCCTGGTGCTCGTGAATCCCCGCGTGGCCGACGCCGTGAATCATCCCGATGCCCAGGCGCTGGCCAGCGGCGCGACCGACGTCCTGGCCTCGGCGCAGGTGTGCGCCACGCTCGAAGAAGCCTTGGCACCCGTGACCCTGGCTTTTGCCATGACGGCGCGCCAGCGGGACCTGGGCCCGCCGGCCTGCGACATGCGGCGTGCGGCGGAACACATTCGCGATCATTTGGCGGCGCATGCCGATGGCGGCGCGCATGCCGCCGTGGTGCTCGGCACCGAGCGCTCAGGCCTGACCAATGAGCAGGTGGCCCTATGCCACCGGATTTGCCACATCCCGGCCAATCCGGAATATTCGTCGCTCAATGTTGCCCAGGCGCTGCAATTGGCGGCCTACGAACTGCGTTATGCGTTGCTCGGCGCCCAGCAGTTGGCCGTCCCCGGTCCCCGGGCCGAGCCCGCTCCGGGCGAGGCGGTCGAAGCCTTGCTCGCCCACTGGGAGGAGGCCCTCATCGCCGTGGGCTATCTCGATCCCCGGCATCCCAAGAAACTCATGCCGCGCATGCGATATCTCTTTGCGCGCGCAGGCTTGACCCGAGAAGAAACTGACTTGTTGCGCGGTGTTTGCACCGCAATGATCGCCCAGTCCCGAAAGATTTCCCATGGCAGTTCTTAAGATTCCCGCTGTCTATATGCGCGGCGGAACCAGTAAGGGCGTTTTTTTCAATGCCCGCGACCTGCCGCGCGATCCGGAGCTGCGAGACCGGATCCTGCTGCGCGTGCTGGGTAGTCCCGACCCCTATTCGCGCCAGGCCGATGGCATGGGAGGCGCCAGCCATTCCACCAGCAAGGTGGTGGTGGTGGACGCTTCCGCACGCGATGACTGCGACGTGGAATACCGCTGTGGCCAGGTGGCGATAGACCGGCCGCTCATTGACTGGACGGCCAGCGGCGACAGCCTGGCGGTGGCAGTGGGGCCGTATGCCATCCAGCAGGGCTTGGTGGCCGCCAGGGAAGGCACGACAGTCGTCCGGATCTGGCAGCCCCACCCCGGCCGGTTTCTCGAGGCGCATGTCGAGGTGCGCAATGGCGAAGTGCTGGAGGATGGTTTATTCACCGAGGACGGGGTGCCCTTCCCAGCGGCCGAGGTGAGGCTGGAGTTCATCGACGAGGGGGCGACCGACTTGCTGCCGACGGGCCGGGTGCAGGACGTATTGCAGATAGAGGGCGTAGGCGAGCTGCCGGTTAGCCTCATCCGCACCGACGAAGTCTCTATCTTCGTGCGCGCGGCGGACCTCGGCCTGAACGGCCGCGAAAAACCGGATGCGTTCAACCGCGATGCCAAGACCCTGGCCCGGCTGGAGATGGTGCGCAGGGAGGGCGCAGTCGCCATGGGGCTCATGTCCCGCGCGCGGGCGGAAAAGCCCGGGGCGTCGCTGCCCAGGCTGGTGTGGGTCGCCCCGCCTATGTCCTATAAGAGCGTCAGCGGCATGGATGTTCCCAAAGACAGCATCGACGTGCTCGCGCGCGCCATGGCCGACGGACGCATGCAGCGCGGCTTCGGTACCCGCAGCGCCATTTCGTTGGCGGTTGCCGCCGCGGTGCCGGGTTCGATCGTGTCGCAAGTGGCGCGTACGCTACCTGGCGTTGCCACCCGCATCGGTCATGCAAGCGGGGTCCAGGCCGCGTGGGCAACGGTGGTACGCAAGGGGTCCGGCTGGGCGTTGGAGCGCGCCACGGTCTCGCGCACGGCACGTTGCCTGATGAGTGGGTGGGTCCACGTGCCCACCGGTCCGGGTCGTTTGTGCGGATTGTGAAGATCCGGCCCCGGGGCGGGGTTCAGCGTTCTGGCGCGATGTCGTGGTAAGCGGGGCCGTCGCGGTCGATTTCCAGCCAGCCTCCGCGCGGATCCGCCGGGTCGTCCAGGTCCCAGTCGGGTAGCACCCATCGTTCGCAGCGCCGGCCATCCATTTCGAACACGTCCCGGCCAGGCCGATGGGTGTGGCCGTGGATCATGCGCGTCACGCCATGGGCGCGCAACGCCGCTTCCACGGCTTGCTGGTTCACGTCCATGATGTCGGCAGCCTTGCGGCTTTTCTCTGCCATGCTGCGCTCGCGGAGTTGGCGCGCCATGGCCTGTCGCGCCGCGAGCGGCTGGGCCAGGAATTGGGCCTGCCATTGGGGGTCGCGGACCATGGCACGAAATTGCTGGTATTCCACGTCGTCCGTGCACAGCTCGTCGCCGTGAGAAAGGAGGAACTTGCCCGCGTCGGTGGCGATCAGCGCTGGGGCCGGCAGCCTGTGCGTGCCCGTGGCTTCGGCCAAGCGGCCGCCCATCAGGAAATCCCGGTTGCCGCCTGCGAGGTACACGGGAATGCGCGCCCCGGCGGCGCGCAGGCCGGCAACGACTTCCTGCAGCCACGGTGCGGGGGCGTCGAGCTCGTCGTCGCCCACCCAGGCGTCGAAGACATCGCCGGGCAGCAGCAAGGCGGAGGCGCCCTCCGCAGCGCCTTGCAGGAAAGCGAGGAACGCTTCAAGCGTGGCAGGGCCGTTTGGGCCCAAGTGCATGTCGGAGGCCACCCATACCGGGCCGTTGAAGGTGAGCGTGATGAGGGAACCGGGCACGTAAATCCTCGAAGAATGCGTGGAATGCGGGCTTCTCCCGGCCGGGCGCGAGTGGCCGGCCGGGAGAAGCCTGCCGTTTACTGAACGAGTTCAGCCTTGGTGATGACGACGTCTTCGACGGGGACGTCCTGATGGCCGGCACGATTGCCGGTCTTGACGGCTTTGATTTTGTCCACGACGTCTGCGCCTTCCACGACCTTGCCGAAGACCGCGTAGCCCCAGCCCTGGGGCGTCGGCGAAGTGAAGTTGAGGAAGTCGTTGTCGGCGACGTTGATGAAGAACTGCGCCGTGGCCGAGTGCGGGGCGCTGGTGCGGGCCATGGCGATGGTATAGCGCTTGTTCTGCAGTCCGTTTGCGGCTTCATTCTCGATCGGCGCCTTGGTGGGCTTTTGCGACATGCCGGGTTCGAAGCCGCCGCCTTGGATCATGAAGCCGTTGATGACGCGGTGGAAAATCGTGTTGTCGTAATGGCCGCTCGTTACGTAGGAAACGAAGTTCTCGACGGTCTTGGGCGCCTTTTCGGCGTCCAGTTCCAAGCCGATCAGGCCCTGGGTGGTATGCAGGTTGACGCGGGTTGTCATTTGCTCAAAACCTCTGCTTTTTCGATCACGATGGGTTGGACGGGGACGTTCTCATGAGGGCCCCGCGTGGTGGTGGGCGTGGTCTTGATCTGGTCGACCACTTCTTTGCCCTGGATGACCTTGCCGAAAACCGCATAGCCCCAGCCCCTGGCCGTGGGGCCGCGATGGTTCAGAAAGTCGTTCTCGGCAACGTTGATGAAGAACTGGGCCGTGGCCGAATGCGGATCCGGGGTACGGGCCATGCTTACCGTATAGGCGGTGTTTTTCAAGCCATTTGAGGCTTCGTTACGTATCGGGGCGCGGGTGGGTTTCTCCCGCATGTCTGCGGTGTACCCTCCGCCCTGGATCATGAATCCGTTAATGACGCGATGGAAAATGGTGCCGTTGTAGTGTCCATCGCGCACGTATTGCAGGAAGTTGGCGACGGTAGCCGGCGCCCGGGCATCGTCGAGTTCGAGCACGATGCGGCCCGCGGTAGTTTGGAGCGCGACTTGGGGCGCGGCGAGTACGGCTGGCGAGGCCAGGGTGCACGCCAGCGCCAGGCTTGAAAACAGCAGTTTCATCAGGGCGTCCGGGATTGGGGTTGGGAAGGGCGCGACGGTTCCAGCAATTTCCTGGTTTCGGCGCCTTTCTGGCGGGTGCCGTCGCTGGGGTCGAGTTTGCTGGCGGCGTCATAGGAGCGCGCCGCCAGCATGATATACAAATCCCCCAGGTTCTCGCGTGCCACGGCGTAGTCCGGGGCGGTGCGTATCGCCATCTCGAGCGCCGTCCTGGCCTCGTCGAGCCGGCCGTCGGCGGCTTCCAGCACCGCCAGGTTGTTCCAGGGCTCGGGCAGCTCCGGGAAGCGCTGCGTCATGTCGCGGTAGATGTCCTTGGCTTCTTCCCGCCGGTTCAGTTGGTTGAGTGCCGCGGCCTTCAGGAATAGCAGCTGCGCGTTGACGGTGTGGGGGGATTTTTGCCGATCTTCGTCCAAGCGCTCGTCGATTTCCGCCAAGGTGTCGGCCGCATCAGTGCCCTGGGCGAGCTGGCGCTCGAGCCGTTCGACCATGGCCCGGGTCGATTCGGGCAGGCTGGTGTCGACGCCGGGTTTGAGCCGGTCCAGGAAATTGCTGAGCCATGGGATGTCGCCGGAGGAGGAGGGGGCCAGCGCGGGCGGCGTAGCCGTGGTAGTCTGGGCGGGCAGTGAGCCGGGCGCCAGGGATGCGAGCGTCGCGAGCGCGGCGAGGAATACCAGCCGGCCTCGGCGGGTTCCGCTCGAGGCGGACGAGATAGCTTGGTTCTTGGCCAAACGGTTCTGCCTGAAGGTAGGGAGACATGCCGTCCAGCCGGACCGGCATCCTCGGTTGATATAATCACCCCGATTTTAGCCCCGGTAGTGGTCATTCCAGCCGGGGCTTACCGTTTTCAGCCTGTAACGCGCTCATGCTCCATATCTACAATACGCTCGCCCGTGACAAGCAACCCTTCCAGCCCGTGGAGCCTGGGTGCGTGCGCATGTACGTCTGCGGCATGACGGTGTACGACTACTGCCATCTCGGCCATGCCCGGATGCTGATCAGCTTTGACGTGGTCCAGCGCTGGCTGCGCGCCAGCGGTTATCGCGTCACCTACGTGCGCAACATCACGGATATCGACGACAAGATCATCCGCAAGGCGGTGGAAACGGGCAAGCGCATCTCCGAGGTGACCGATTTCTTCATCCAGGCCATGCACGAGGATGAAAAAGCCCTCGGCGTCCAGCCTCCGGATTTCGAGCCGCGCGCGACGCAGCACGTGGGCAAGATGCTCGAGATCGTGCGCTTGCTGGAGCAGAAGGGGCTGGCCTACCGCTCCGATGACGGAGACGTCAATTTCGCGGTGCGTCGCTTCCCCGGCTATGGCAAGTTGTCGGGCAAGTCGCTCGATGATTTGCGGGCGGGCGAGCGGGTGCAGGTGGACGCCTCCAAGCGGGATCCCCTCGATTTCGTGCTGTGGAAGGCGGCCAAGCCCACTGAGCCTCCCGAGTCGCGCTGGGATTCCGAATATGGCCCCGGTCGGCCGGGCTGGCACATCGAATGCTCGGCCATGAGCCACGAATTGCTGGGCATGCCCCTCGATATCCACGGCGGCGGCCCCGACCTGAAATTTCCGCACCACGAGAACGAGATCGCCCAGAGCGAGGGCGCCTACGGCGGCACGCTGGCCAATACATGGATGCACTGCGGCCCCCTGATGGTGGATGCCGAGAAGATGTCCAAGTCGCTCGGCAACTTCTTTACCGTCCGCGACACGCTCAAGCACTACGATGCCGAAGTGATCCGTTTCTTCGTGGTCCGCAGCCACTATCGCAGCCCGCAGAACTACGCGGCGGATAACCTGGCCGACGCCCGGGCGGCGCTGACACGGCTCTACACGGCGCTGGGCAATGCTCAGCCCGATGAGGCGGGCATCGACTGGGACGATCCGTCGGGCCAAGCCTTCAAGGCCGCGATGGACGACGACTTCAACACCCCCGAGGCCATCGCCGTGCTGTTCGATCTCGCCGCGGCGGTCAACAAGACCGGCTCGGCGCGGGCCGCGGGCCAGTTGAAGGCGTTGGGCGGGCTGCTGGGGCTATTGCAGCAGGAGCCCCGGGCATTCCTGCAGGGCAGGGAGTCGGGCGACGATGCGGCCCGTATCGAGGCGCGCATTGCCGAACGGGCACAGGCCAAGAAGAACAAGGACTTCGCGACGGCTGACCGCATTCGTGCGGAATTGTTGAGCGAGGGCATCGTCCTCGAGGACAAGCCGGGTGGCGTGACGCTCTGGCGTCGCGCTTGAGCGCGGTTTACGCTGAACATCTGATGAAGTCCGAAGTCATGGCCGAGACCGGCGAGCACACGTCCGCGGCGCCGCTCGACGGTGCCGAGAAACCTGCCTACTGGGATGCGGCGGTGGCGCACCTGGTCAAGCGGGATCGCATCTTGCGAAAACTGATCCCGCAGCATCCGGAAGTGCACCTGTCGACCCAAGATGAGCCCTTCGTCACGTTGGCGCGGGCCATCATCGGCCAACAGACGTCCACCCGCGCGACGGCCGATGCACTGTGGGAGCGTTGCCTGGCGGCATGCGGCCGCCGCGTGACGCCGGCCGTGGTCGCCAAGCTAGGCCTGGAAGGGTTGCGCGCGGCGGGTTTGTCGCAGCGAAAATCCGAGTATTTGGTGGATTTGGCCCTGCATTTCCAGGAACGCCGGGTGCATCCGGCGAAATGGGCGCACATGGACGACGAAGCCGTCATAGGCGAACTGACCTCTATCCGGGGAATAGGACGCTGGACAGCAGAGATGTTCCTGATTTTTAATCTGCGGCGGCCGGACATCCTGCCGCTGGACGACCCGGGCCTGTTGCGTGCGATTTCATTGCACTATTTCAGCGGCGAGCCCGTTTCGCGATTCGAGGCACGGGAAGTCGCGCAGGCCTGGAAGCCTTGGTGCACGGTTGCGACATGGTACTTGTGGCGGAGCCTCGCCCCCCGGTAACCGTAGGCTCTGGGCCGAATAAATGGGCGTTGCGGCATGCCGCGGCGTGATGGAGTAATTGAATTGTTGATGAAACGAGCCGAACGCCTCGCGTTCATTGCCCCTTGGGAGGCCTGATGCGCAACGCATTTCTCGAATTTGAACAACCGCTGGCCGACCTCGAAGGCAAAATCGAGGAATTGCGCTTCGTCCAAGCCGATTCCGCAGTCGACATTTCCGAGGAAATCAGCCGGTTGCAGCAAAAGAGCCAGGCGCTGGCCAAGGAAATCTATTCCAAGCTGACGCCTTGGCAGACCGCCCTCGTGGCGCGTCATCCCCAGCGGCCTTATACGCTGGACTACGTGCGCGAGATTTTTACCGATTTCCATGAGTTGCACGGCGACCGCATGTTTGCCGACGACCGGTCCATCGTCGGCGGCCTGGCGCGGTTCAACGGCACGCCATGCATGGTGATCGGCCACCAGAAAGGCCGGGATACCAAGGAGCGCGCCGCACGCAATTTCGGGATGCCCCGCCCCGAAGGCTATCGCAAGGCCTTGCGCCTGATGCGACTGGCGGAGAAATTCGGACTGCCCGTGTTCACCTTTGTCGACACGCCCGGGGCGTACCCGGGAATCGACGCCGAGGCGCGGGGGCAGTCGGAGGCCATCGGCCGCAATTTGTACGCCATGGCGGAGTTGCAGGTGCCCATCATCAGCACCATCATCGGCGAGGGCGGCTCGGGCGGCGCGCTCGCCATCGCCGTGGCCGATTGCGTGCTCATGCTCCAGTACGCGACGTATTCCGTCATCTCGCCCGAGGGTTGCGCATCCATCCTATGGCGCAGCCAGGAGAAGGCGGCCGAGGCCGCCGAAGTCTTGGGCATCACCGCCCACCGCTTGAAGGCGCTCGGCCTGATCGACAAGATCGTCAACGAGCCGGTCGGCGGCGCCCATCGCGATCCGAAGCATATGGCCCAGCTGCTTCGCCGTGCCTTGGCGGATGCACTGCGCCAGTTCCAGGGCGTCAAGCCGAGCGATCTGGTCGCCACGCGGCTCGAACGGATCATGGCCTATGGCCGGTTCAAGGAAACCGTCCAGGGCTGACTCGGGCGCGGACGTCGCAACATTGCATGCGTCCGAGCTCCTGAGCCGGGCGCTGGACGACCTGCCGCCGGTGGAGGGTAGCGCGGGCGTCGCTTTTAGCGCTGGGCCCGATTCGGCCGCGTTGGCCGTCATGGCCGCCGAGTGGGCGCGGCGGCGCGGCCTGCGCCTGTGGTTGTTCCACGTCCATCACGGTTTACATCAGGACGCCGATGCGTGGACCGATCGTGCCGCGGACCTTGCCCGGCGGCTGGATTTGCCGCTCCTGGTGCGCCGGGTGAAAGTCGATTCCGACGATCCGGCAGGTATCGAGGCCGCAGCCCGCGAGGCGCGCTACGGCGCGCTCGCCGACATGGCGGCCGAGGCAGGAGTCGCTACCATTCTTCTCGCCCACCACCTGGACGACCAAGCGGAGACCGTGCTCCTGCGACTGTTGCGCGGAGCCGGGCCGGATGGCATGGGCGCCATGGGCCGGGAAACCTGGAAGGAAGGCATTCGCTACCTGCGGCCTTGGCTAGCCGTGCCCAGAAGTCGGATACTTGCGTTCATGCAAGCCTATTCGGCGCGCTCCGGATTCGAGGCCGTCCTGGATCCCAGCAACCTCGACACCCGCTATGCCCGCGGTATTCTCCGTGCGCAGGTGTTGCCGGCCATCGAGCGCCATTGGCCGGGATATCGGTCTACACTCGAACGGTTTGCGCGCCGGTCCGCCGAAGTGGCGGCCCTGTTGAAGGAGGTGGCGCAGGCCGACCTGGAGATGATCCAGGAACCGAGGCCGCCCTATGGCAACGCGCTGCGCTTGTCGGCGTTGAACCGGCTGGCGCCGGCGCGCCGGGCAATGGTGCTGCGGCTTTGGCTGGCCGGGCATGGGATGGCCGCGCCGCCTGAAGCGCGCCTGCGGGAGATGATCAGGCAGCTGCAGGACGCGGCGCAGGACAGACAGTTGTTGCTGCGTCACGGCGACATGCAAGTGCGCCGCTATCGGGATCATGTGATCGTGGACAGCAGGGACTCCAGGCCGCCCGCCGCCCGGGCGGCGAGCGTTGAATTCCGGTGGGATGGGGAGCCTTCCGTGCGGCTGGATGCGATGGAGGGAACTCTCTTGTTCCTGATCGAGGAATCCGGCATCGATCCGGCATGGCTGCGCAATACCGGCTTGACGATGCGCCGGCGGCGGGGTCGCGAGCGGCTGCAAGTGTCGCCGCAGACTCCCAGCAGGAGCTTGAAGAACCTCTACCAGGAGCGCGGCATCCCTAGCTGGGAGCGCGAACGCCTGCCGCTACTCTACCGCGGCGACGTCCTGGTCTATGCCGCAGGCTTGGGCCCCGACGCCCGCACTCCCCGGGCCTCGCCCGGCGTCCGGCTCGAATGGCGTCCGGATCACCCCGGTGCAACAGTGATGTTTTGACCGCACGGGCTGGCTGGTGCCGCAGCGCTGCGGTGCACTTGCAATTTTTCGCCCGCTGGAGCAGGGGGCAATTTTGCGCGCTCCGGAAAGGTGCGGTAGCATTTATGGTTAGCCTTTTTCCCGGGGCTTGGCATTTCCTCGCCGGATCTTCCGGGGCCTTCGGGCCTATAACCAGCGACAAGATAATGGCACTAATCGTTCACAAGTATGGCGGTACGTCGATGGGCTCGGTCGAGCGCATCAAGAACGTGGCGCGGCGCGTGGCCAAATGGCACGCCGCCGGCCACCAGATCGTGGTGGTTCCCTCGGCCATGTCGGGCGAAACCAACCGGCTGATCGCCCTAGCCAAAGAAATCCAGGATCAGCCCGACCCGCGCGAGCTCGACATGATCGCCTCCACCGGCGAGCAGGTCAGCGTGGGCCTGCTCGCTCTCGCGCTCCAGTCCTTGGGCGTGGATGCGCGCAGCTATGCCGGCTGGCAGGTGCCGGTGCGCACCGATTCCGCCTACACCAAGGCCCGCATCACCTCCATCGACGACAAGCGCATACGTGCTGACCTGGACGCCGGGCGCGTGGTGATCGTCACGGGCTTCCAAGGGGTGGACGACGAAGGCAATATCACCACCCTCGGCCGCGGCGGCTCCGACACCTCGGCCGTGGCCGTCGCTGCGGCGCTGAAGGCTGCGGAGTGCCTGATCTACACTGACGTCGACGGCGTTTACACCACCGACCCCCGGGTGGTCCCCGAGGCTCGCCGGCTCAATGTCGTGTCGTTCGAAGAAATGCTGGAAATGGCCTCGCTGGGTTCCAAGGTCCTGCAGATCCGCTCGGTCGAGTTCGCCGGCAAGTACCGCGTGCCCACCCGCGTACTATCTTCGCTGACCGACCCGATGATTCCGCTCGATGAAGAAATGAAGTCGGGCACCCTGATTACTTTTGAGGAAGACGAGAAAATGGAAGCCGCCGTTGTTTCCGGCATCGCATTCAGCCGGGACGAAGCCAAGATCACCGTCGTGGCCGTGCCGGACAAGCCGGGCATCGCCTTCTCCATCCTGGGGCCGGTGGCCGATGCCAATATCGACGTCGACATGATCGTCCAGAACCAGTCCGTCGATGGCACGACCGATTTCTCCTTCACGGTTCACCGCAACGAATTCAAGAAGGCGCTCGACGTCCTCAACAACCAGGTCGTCAAGGCCGTCGGTGCCCGCGAGGTCGTGTCCGACGACAAAGTATGCAAGGTGTCCATCGTGGGCATCGGCATGCGTTCGCACGCCGGCATCGCCAGCCAGATGTTCAAGGCGCTGGCGGAAGAGGGCATCAACATCCAAATGATCAGCACCAGCGAGATCAAGACCTCGGTCGTCATCCAGGACAAATACATGGAGCTGGCCGTGCGTGCGTTGCACAAGGCGTTTGGTCTCGATCAACCCGCAGAACAATAAAATTTCTCGCTTTTCGAGGCGAAATCCCCTCGTGGCGTGGTAAACTGCTCCCCGTTCGGAAGCGTGCCCGAGAGGCCGAAGGGGCTCCCCTGCTAAGGGAGTATGCGGCTAAAACTGCATCGTGGGTTCGAATCCCACCGCTTCCGCCAGGATAGAAACCCCTTGGCTCGATGAGAGCCAGGGGGTTTTTCTTTTCGTCTCCTCGTCGATTCGAGTCCGAATCCGCGATCTTCATTCCCCGCCTGGCGAAGCGGCCGCCTGCTGCAAGGCCTGGATCGCCAGCGCCGCGATCGCGAGCAATTCCTGTTTGGTCGCGCCGTCCCTCGCCTGGATGGACATGCCTTGCACGATCGCGCCGAGATAGCGCGCGAGCCCGCCGCTGTCGAGCCCGGCCTTGAATTCACCATCCTCGATGGCCTTGTTTATGCGGGCCTGGAAGGCCATGATCGTGGCGTTGCGCAGTTGCGCGAGATGCCGCGCTTCGTCCCGGTTTTCTTCCGCGCAAGTCAGCGCCGACATGGAAATCATGCACCCGCGCGGCCGTTTAGGCTTGCAGAATTCGTTCGCCGATTCCGTCAGCATGCGTGCGAATCCGGCCATGGCCGAGGGCTCTTCCTCCAGTGCACGGATGGTGAAGGCACCGACGTGCTCCCGGTAATGCTCGAGCGCTTCGCGATACAGCGCCGATTTTGAGCCGAACGCGGCATACAGGCTCTGTGGCGTAATGCCCATCGCCGCCGTCAGGTCCGTGACCGAGGCGCCTTCGTAGCCGAGTTTCCAAAACGTCAGCATGGCTTGGTGCAGCACGCGCCGGCGGTCGAAGCTCAGCGGCCGGCCGCGTCGCCTTGGAGGCTCGCCTTGATTTATCACAGTAGTCATTGTTGAAAATGATGCCTGCGCGTTGTAGATTTAATGAGTGATCATTGTGAATATTCTATCGGCCACGCATCGCGTTCGCCATGCCCGAATGAAGGCTTGCATCGACATGGAAGACCAGACTAGGTTGCGTGTGGCCGCGGCCACGCTCGCCGCGGCTTTGCCCGCGGCTTCCGCCGCAGTACCTCTTGCGTTCCCAGCTCTCGACGCCATCGTGACTGCTGCCGTGGAAGAACAGCGCATCGTTGGAGCCGTGGTACTCGTCGCGCTTGGCGGCAAGGTGGTCTACCGGCGCGCGGCAGGTTATGCCGACCGCGAAAGGAATCGACCCATGCAGGAGGATGCCATTTTTCGCCTGGCATCCGTCACCAAGCCTATGGTCTCGGCAGCTGCATTGAGGTTGGTAGAGCAAGGCAGGCTGGACCTGCGGGCTCCCGTCACCCGCTGGTTGCCGGAGTTCCGTCCGCGCTTGCGGGATGGACGCTCGCCGGTGGTCACGGTGCATCAGTTGCTGACCCATACGGCGGGATTGAGTTACGGCTTCATGGAAGCCGAGGACGGTCCCTATCGCCGGGCGGGGGTGTCCGATGGCTTGGATGCGGGCGCTTGCTTAGGGGAGAATCTCCGGCGCATCGCCGGCGTGCCGCTGGCGTACGAGCCGGGCGCGGGTTGGCGTTATTCCGTTGCCCTCGACGTGTTGGGTGCCGCCATGGGCGCGGCCGTAGGCGAGGCCTTGCCGGAGATCGTCCGGCACGAAATCACCCAACCCTTGGGGCTGGAAGACACAGGCTTCACCGTTCGCGATATTTCGCGTCTCGCCGCACCTTATCGGGACGGGAGTCCGGCGCCAGTCCGAATGTCTTCGCCGACCCGCGTGCCGTTTGGCGCGTCGGCCATTGTCTTCGATCCCGAGCGCGTCCATGATGCGCGCGCCTATCCCTCGGGCGGTGCCGGGATGGTCGGGACGGCGCCCGATTTCATGCGGTTCCTGCTGAGCTTGCGGCCAAGCGCAACCTTGCGCGTGCTAGCCGCGGAAACGGTTGCGCTCATGATGCGGGACCACGCCGGCCCGCAGGCCGAATCACAGGGCCCGGGCTGGGGGTTCGGCTACGGCTGGTCCGTGCTGACGGACCCGGCCAGGGCGGGCACGCCCCAAGGCCGGGGCACGATCCAGTGGGGCGGCGTGTACGGCCACAACTGGTTCTTCGATCCGGTGAACGACGTGGCGGTCGTCGTCTTTACCAACACTGCGCCCGAAGGCATGTCGGGCCGGTTTCCCCGGGCAGTGCGGGATGCGGTGTATGCATGGCTGGCTGGCGATGCGGTCAGATCCCCATCTCCGCAAACACCTCCAACATAACCCGCTGCGCATCCAGGGCAGCGGGCACGCCGCAGTAAATGGCGGCCTGCAGGAAGACTTCGTTGATTTCTTCCTTGGTCAGGCCGTTGTTGATCGCGCCGCGCACGTGCAGGCGCAGCTCGTGGGGACGGTTCAGCGCCGTGATCATTGCCAGGTTCAGGAAGCTGCGGGTGCGGCGGTCCAAGCCAGGCCGGTTCCAGATGTCGCCCCAGCAGTACTGCGTGACCAGTTGCTGCATTTCCATGCGCAGCGGGTCTTTTCCAGCCTGGGCCAGCGCGTTGTCCACGTGTTCGCGGCCGAGCACCTGGCGGCGCGTGGCCAGCCCTTGTTCGAACAGGGATTCGTCGTAGTGGCCGCCAAGGGCGGTGCGGGTCGTTGGGTTCGACATGCGCTTTCTCCTCCTCGCTGTGCTCGTGGGAGCATAACCTTTCCCCGTGGGACAGGGGTGGTCCAGCTGTAAGCCTGTCTCCCCCAACGATGTTCCGCCGTCAGATCGTGTCCAGGACGTAGCGGGCCATTTCCTTCCGGGTACAGATCCATACGTCGTCGGCCTGCACGACGCGGCCCATGATCTCGTCGTAGACCCAGGCCCCGGATGGGCGGCCCATGACGTGGGTGTGCGCCGTCACATCCAGCATCAGCGGGGCTGTTTCGCGTTCGCGGAAGGCTTGAAGGCAATCATTGAACGTGTCCAGCATGTGGCGCGGGCTGTGGCCGTAGCGGATGCAGGTAGGCAGGTCGTTGACGTCCATGGTGAGGGGAATGCCCACGATGCGCCGTTCGCCGAACGCCATGACATAGGGACGGTCGTCGTCGTTCACGTCGCCGTGGTGCAGGTAGCCGGCTTCGGCGAGCAGCCGGGATGTGACCTGGCTGCCCGTGCCGCGCGGACTGATCCAGCCGGTCGGGGCGACGCCTGCGGTGTCGGTCAGGATGCGATGATTGCGCTCCAGGTTTTCGCGCTCGCCCGCTTCGTCCAGGTAGACGGGGATGACGTCCATGCCCCAGGAGTGATTGACGATTTCGTGCCCGAGCTCGGCGATGCGCCGCACCGTTGCCGGATCGCGTTCACAGATGACACCGTTGACCATGATGCTGGTCTTGACGCCATGCTTTTCGGCGATGCCGACCAGTCGATGGATGCCGCGGTTGATGCCGAAGGCTGCCCAGGAGTGCGCGTTGGTGTCGAAGTATCCCGGCTTGAGCACGTTGCCCATCGGGCCGATACCGGGCGCCTGTCCGTCCGACCACGCTTCGAAGGCAATGTTGAAGATCACCGCGATGCGCTTGCCTCCGGGCCAGCGGAAGTCGTCTGGCAGGCGCGTGATGCGGGGAGTGGTGTCGGTGTGGGATGTCATGCTTCCTCCTGCACTGTGTTGGCCAGGACCCCGATGCCTTCGATGTCGATTTCGATCCGGTCGCCGGGCTGCATCCATACCGGCGGCGTTCGTGCATAACCCACCCCGGCAGGCGTCCCCATTACGACGACGTCGCCGGGTTCCAGCGTGAGCGCCTCCGTGAGCAGGCACAGCGTTTCTACAACCGGGAACAGCATGTTGGCCGTGTTGTCGCGCTGCATGACCTGGCCGTTAAGCCGCGATTCGATCTTCAATCCCGAGGCGCCGGGAGGAAGGTCCCCGGCGGGCACCAGCCAAGGCCCGAACGCGCCGGTGCCGTCGAAGTTCTTGCCGATGGTCCATTGCGGTGTCTTGCGTTGGTAATCCCGCAGGGTGGCGTCGTTGAAGCAGGCATAGCCCGCGACCGCGGAAAGCGCTTCCGATTGGGTCAAGTGGCGCGCGCGGCGTCCGATCACCAGGGCCAACTCCGCTTCATAATCGAGCTTGGTCGAGACGCGCGGCCGGCGCAGCGGCGCTTCGTGCCCGATCAGCGACGTGGCGCCGCGCATGAAAAAGCTTGGGTATGCCGGCTTGGCATGGCCACCCTCGGCTGCGTGGTCGGCGTAGTTCAGGCCCAGGCAGATGATCTTGCCGGGGTGGGGGATGGGCGGGAGCAGGCGCACCTTATCCAGCGGCACCCGTGGGCCCGCGGCAATGGCATGGTCCGCTGCCTGGCATGCGGCTTGGGAGCCCTGCGCCAACAGCGCGGCCAAGCCGCCGGCGCGGAACGATGGATCGGGTGGCGTGATTTCTGCGACGCTTCCGTCCACGACAGTGCCGACCCGGACCGCGGTTTCGCCGGCGATGGTGTAAGAGACGAATCGATGGGGCATTTTGTCGATAAAAATCTTTATAAGAGAAAATATCGATAAAATTCTATAGAGCTAAAATAATATCGGTAACTTGAGGAAAACCCCATGCTCGACGCCGACACCGCTCCTAGCATGACCGTCCAGATCTATGAACGGTTGCGTACCGACCTGCTCGACGGCTTGTGGCCGCCCGGGAAAAAGCTATTGATGCAACGGCTGCGCGAGCACTATGGCATCGGCGCCAGCCCCTTGCGCGAGGCGCTCAGCCGCCTGGTCGCCGAGGGCCTGGTGGTGCACAACGACCAGCGCGGGTTTTCCGCCGCGGCAGTTTCTCCGGCTGAGCTCGAGGACATTGTCCGCAACCGCATCGCGTTGGAGTCCCTGGCGCTCGAACAGGGAATGGCCAACCGAAGCCCGGAATGGGAAGAGTCGCTCGTGATCGCGTTTCACCGGCTATCGCGAACGCCACGCTCGGTGGATGCGGACAGTTATGAAGAGAATCCGGTATGGGAGCAACAGCATCGCGCGTTTCATTTCGCATTGCTCTCCGCGTGTCGTTCCCCGCTTTTGATGGGGTTCTGTGAACAGCTGTACGACCGGGCGTATCGCTATCGCCAGTTGGCGGCGCGCAAGGCGTACAAGCGGCGCAACGAGCTCGAGGAGCACCGCGCGATATTCGAGGCGATCCTCGCCGGCGACCTGGAAACTGCCAAGCGATTGTTGGCCGAGCATTACCGCCATACTGCGTCGCTGCTGGATCAATAGCCCGGGGTTCCGGCAGTTCGGCTTACGGCGTGCGCACGGCGCAGCACGATTCAGCCGCGCAGCGATGCAATGGCCTGCAAGGCTTCCAGCGCTCCCAGGGGCAGGCTTACTCCCACCGTCAGTCCGTGGATGTCCGGTTCATGCGGGTTGATGCGGATGATGGGCGCGCGCCGCGTGAAAGCCAAGCGCTCGCCGAACCTGCGTACGGTAGGCACGGCTTGGCCGGCCCCGATTTCGATCACGACAGGCCGCGCGGCGCGCGGCAAGGCCCGTTCCAGGCGTCTTGCCTGGGCAGCCGTGCGGTGTTCGATCCACTCAGCGTCTCCGAACATCAGGACGTTTGGGCGTGCCATGCCGCCGCAGTGGGGGCAGGCGGGGGGCGCATTGCGAAGCAGGCACTGTTCCCTGTCTACGTCCGGAATGAATTCGTCGGCCGGCCAAATGGCATCGCAGCAAGGCTCGAGGCACTGCAGGAAGTGCAGTGAGCCGTGGCACTCGGTGACGACTTCCTCGTCAAACCCCGCGCGCTGGAATTGTCCGTCGACGTTGCTAGTGAAGATGACGCAGCCTGCGGGAAGCGCACGCGCCCAGTCGCGCAGCAGCGCAAAGCCGGCGTGGGGCGTCGTGCTGCGGTATAGCGCCAACCGGTGTCCGTAGAAGCCCCAGGCGAGCAAGGGGGTATCGCGAAAGGCCTGGGGCGAGGCGATGGAGGTGAAGGCGATGCCTTGGCGGCCGAGTGCCGGATAAGCTCGCCAAAAGCCGTGGCGGCCGCGGAAATCGGGCAAGCCCGAATCGATACCCATGCCAGCTCCGGCAGTGATGACGAGGCAGTCGGCCGCGTCGATCAATCGTGCGGCCCGCTCGATGGCGGGCTGATGGATGGACGATGACATGGATAGGGGCGGTGACGGAGCTGCAATGATACTCGAGCCCGGGCGCCTCTCACGGCGATCAAGCCGCCATTGCCTCCGTGCCAGTCGTCTCCATGCGGATGCGCCAGGCAGCGATGTCTTCGATGGTGAGCAGCGGCCAACCGTATTGCTGCGCATAGGCGAGCGCGGCATCCCCGCGCATCATCGTCCCGTCTTCGTGCATGAGCTCGCAGAGCAGGCCGGCCGGTGCGAATCCGGCCATGCGTGCCAGATCGACAGTGCCTTCGGTGTGTCCCCGCCTTCCCAAGACGCCCCGCGGGTTTGCGCGCAGGGGAAAAAGGTGCCCGGGGCTCACGATCGCCGAGGGATCTCCCGAGAGTGCAGCACGGACGGTGGTGATGCGATCCGCCGCGGAAACACCGGTGCTGACACCTTCGCGGGCTTCGATGCTGACGGTGAAGGCCGTGCCGTTGCGGCTGCGGTTCAGGGGCACCATGGGCGGCAGCTCCAGGGCGTCCACAGCGTCCGGCGTCAGGCACAGGCAGACGATCCCGCTGCAATCACGGATCATCCGGGCCATGATGGGTTCAGTGATGGACTCCGCGGCAATGATGAGGTCTGCCTCGTTTTCGCGGTCTTCGTCGTCGAGCAGGACGACGGGTTCTCCTGACTTGAGGGCGGCCAGTGCGGCGTCGAGGCGCTGTTCGGCCGTCGTGGCTTGGAAATAATCGTGCAGGGACTGCATGTAAACGCTCCGTCGTGATTCGGGAAGCGTTCAGGGCAATGCGCTCGTAGAGCGCGCAGGAGGCAGCTGTTCCGCGGCCGCACGCATGGGGCGCACGGAACGTGTTCCCGTCTTCTTCCATCCGGACTATGACCGTCGGCTCCGGCTTGGGACCGGATCTGCTGACCTTGCCGGCGTGACCGGCAAGCGCTCGCGGGCTCGGTGCCGTCGTGGGCACCCTACCGCCGGTGGGGAGTTTCACCCCGCCCTGAAGACGCACCACCGTCGAGGTGGCAGGGACAATGGTAGCAGAAGTGGGCGGGCCTCTCGGTGGCGGTTCCGGGGCTCAGGTATTCTTGTTGCTCGAGGAGACCCATGCACCCATGCCAAGCGACACCTCTTTGCGGCTGCCTGAAATTGGTAAGAGGCAGTCTGTATTGATTTTCACCTGTTTCGCCGCCGCCTATTTCTTCTCTTATGGCCTGCGATCGGTCAATGCCGCGCTGGCGCCGTTCATTACCGAAGACCTGGCACTCAGCAATACCCAACTCGGCTGGCTGTCTTCAGCGTTTTTCATATCGCTGGCCGCCATGCAGCTTCCACTCGGTGTCTGGCTCGACAAATACGGTGCGCGCCGAGTCGAAGCATGTCTACTTGCCATTGCGGCGCTCGGATCGTTTGTCATGGTGTGGGCAGGTGGTTTCAGTGCCACCACGCTGGGGCGGATCCTGATCGGTGCGGGCGTGGCCGCGAGCCTCATGGCGCCGTTCTCGTATTTCCGGCGGTGCTATGTGGTCGAAAAGCAGGCGCAGCTCGGTCTGTGGCTACTTGTGGCGGGGACGGGCGGTGCAGTGTTCTTCACCTCGCCCGCGGCAGCGCTGGCCAGTCATTTCGGCTGGCGTAGCGTGCACCTGCTGTCGGGCATTTCACTGGCGGCGGTTGCCGTGCTGCTCTGGCGCGTCGTGCCCGATCATGACGTCCTCGTGCTGGACGTCAATCCCAGCGCGAAACCCGTCTCCGCATGGAAGTTGCTGCGTCGCCCGCAGATGCTGCACGTGATGCCCTTGTCCGCCATCGGACAAGGTGGTGTCATGGCGTTGCAGACCTTGTGGGCGGGGCCGTGGATGCTGGACGTCATGGGTTCGAGTCCCACGCGCAGCGCGACGCTGCTGTTGGTCATGATGCTCGTCATGACCTTGGGTTATCTGGCGATGGGCGTTGCCAGCCCGCCGCTGCAGCGTCGCTTCGGCCTGCGCAACATCGCCCTGGCCGGTTACCTGTGCTGCTTCGTTGCCGTGTTCCTGCTCGCGGCCTTCGGTGCAGCGGCCTGGCCGTGCTGGTTGGCCATGGCGGCAGGGGTGGCGCCCATCATGGTCATGCAGCCTTACGTTTCGACGCAGTTTCCGCGGGAGGCGGCAGGCAGGGTCGTCACGCTCTACAACATGTTCGTATTCGTCGGGGCCTTTGCCATCCAATGGGGCGTGGGCGCCATGGTCGATGCGCTGGCCAAGGGGGGGATAGGGCGCGAAACGTCGTTTGCCCTGACATTCGCCACGTTGGGGGCCCTGCAGGTGGCGTCCCTCATCTGGTTTGCCTGGCATAGCGGACGGTCTGCGAAGCAGGCGTAGCGCTTCGGGCGACGAACCAAAAAAACTGCCCGCATGGTGCGGGCAGAACTGGAGACATTATCGAGGTCGCGGGTCAGGTGACGAGCCGGGCGCGGGAATTCGCATGCCGCCGCGGTTCGTGCCGCTGCGGGGATCCGTTGCCGTCTCCCATCATGCCCAGCGCTTCCGTCTTCAATGCATGGACGCATTGCGCCAGGAAGGCATGTACGGCCGTCAATTGTTCGCGCTCGTAGCGGGCGCCGAAGTGCGCGACGTCCTCTGCGACGGCGCGCATGTGGCGTTCGATCTCCGCGCATTTCTCAGGCACGGGGCGGATGACCACGATGCGCCGGTCCAGCGGGTGTTTATCGCGAACGACGAAGCCGCTGGCTTCCAGCCTGTCGATCACGGCAGTCGTCCCGCCCGAGCTGATTCCTGCGAGGCAGGCCAGCTGTCCGGTCGTGATGGGCTCGAACTCGATGACCAGCTCGAGCGCCTTCACGTCGATCATGCCCAACCCGAGTCGTTCGGCCAATGCTGTCTGGTACAGCGAGGTGTAGACCGTCAAGCGGCGTCCCAACATCGTGACGATGTCGTTCAGCATCTCCTGACTATCATCTTCCCGATCCTCACGTGCTCCGGCCAGCGGCTCGTGACTCGCAAGGGCCGAAGAAGTCATTACGTTTTCCCAGTGAAGCATGGCCTCTCCTTTTATTGCTTACCGGCTAAGCCGCCCAGCAATCCGCCCAGCAGCCCGTTGACCGGCGACAGCAGGCCCCCATTGCCTTGCTGGCCGCCGCCCAGGCCAGCGCCTTGGCCGACGCCGGCCGTCAGGTTGCTGACGGCACCCGTGAGATTGGTCAGGACGTTGCCCACCGGATTGGTGTTCTCCGGCGTGGCGTGGACCAAGCCACCGGCGCTAGAAACGGTCTGGCCCAAGCCGTTGAGCAGGCCGCCGACACCGTTGCCGACGAGCGGCACGTTTCCACCGAGGCTGGTGCCGACGTTGCTGATCGTGCTACCCAGCGAGTTCAGCAAGCCATTGACGGGCTCGCCCAGGCCGGTGGCGGCGCCGACGGTTTGCGTCGTATTGGACACGATGCCGGCCACCGGGCTCACGACCGGGTCGAGGGTGGCGCCGACGCCGCCCAGGGTCTCGCTGAGATTGAGCGGGACGAGGTTGTCAACGGCTTGTCCGGTGTTCGCCAGGGCAGGCTGGAGGACGGGGTTGGCCTCACCGCCGATGCCGCCGAGCAGGCCGCCGTCGCCGCCGGTGACGCCATTCAGCAGGCCGGTGACCGGGGACAGCAGGCCGCCTTCACCACCGGTCGCGCCATTCAGGATGCCGGTGACGGGAGCGAGCAGGCCGCCGTCGCCGCCGGTGACGCCGTTCAGCAGGCCGGTGACCGGGGACAGCAGGCCACCGTCGCCGACTCCGATCCCACCGTCGATGCCGAGGCCCAAGCCTTCCGTCAGCGCCGCGACCGAGCCGGTCAGGTTGTTCAGTACATTGCCGACCGGGTTCTTGTTGTCTTCGCTGGCATGCAGGATGCCGCCTGCGGCAGAGACGGTATCGCCCAGGCCGGAGATCAGGCCGCTCACGCCAGCGCCGGCGATCGGCAGGTTCGAGCCGAGGCTCTGGCCGAGTTGAGAAACCGTGCCACCCACGGAGGTGAGCACATCATTGACCGGCGCGCCGAGCCCAGTCTTGTCACCGACTTCCTGCGTGAGGTTGGTCACCGTTCCGACGACCGGGCTGATGGCGGGATCAAGGCTGGCCCCCACTTGGCCCAGCGTTTGTCCCAGGCCCAGGTCGACGATGTTGTCGACTGCCGTGCCGGTGTTGGCCAGGGCCGGTTGCAGGACCGGGGCGTCGACGGATCCCTCGCCCCCGAGGCCGTTCAGCAGCTGCGAGACAGGGCTGAGCAAGCCGTTGTCGCCGGCCAGCGCACCCGTCAGGCTCGCCACGGTTCCCGTCGCGTTGTAAAGGACGGTGCCGAGCGGATTGGGGTTGTCTTCCGAAGCGTTGACCAGTCCGCCCACGCTGGCGACCGTATTGCCCAGCCCGGTGACGACTTCACCCAAACCGAGATTGATCGGCAGCCCGGTGCTGTCAAGCGTTTGGCCGAGGTTCGCGACCGTGCCGCCGACCGAGTTGAGCAGGCCGTCTACGGGCTGGCCCAGGCCGGTTGCGGCGCCCACTTGCTGGGTCAGCCCGGTGACCGCGTTGCCGACCGGAGCGACCACGCCGTCGAGCTTGGTGCCGACATTGTTCAGCGTACCGGCCAAGCCTACGTCGACCACGTTGTCTGCGGCCTGTCCGAGGTTGCCCAGGGTGGGCGCGAGGACGCCGCTTATTGGCGAGGCGGGGTTACCGGGTTCGCCGGGATTGCCCGGGTTTCCAGGATTGCCAGGATTGCCCGGGTTACCGGGATTGCCCGGGTTACCTGGGTTACCGGGGTTGCCCGGATTACCCGGGTTGCCGGGGTTCGTGGGATCCGAATCTCCGCCGATTCCAGAAGTGATCGCGCCGGAACCGGAGCAACCAGCTAACGTCGAGAATGCGAGTACCAAGGCTGCCACCAGGACGCGGTGACCGGGTTTCTTCTGATCTTTCTGCATGGTTTTTTCCCTATCGCTGAAGCGGCGAGTTGCCTGCTGCGAGCTATCGAGCAAAACCTGTGCCAATGTGTTGCCGCGCACGCAGGCTACGCCGTCATGGAAGCGTTCGATCGCCCGGAAAACCTTGCAAACCGGGGATAAGTCGAAAGCGTGGGGATTTCGCGAGCGTGCGAGGAGTACCGGGAAATCCCTTGGAGAAGGGGGCGTGCAGCCTGCAGAGAAGGGTCTTCGTTACGTAGCATGTGAGGGGGTGTTACGTAACGAAGCGACGTGCTCAGTCGAAACGGAAGGAGTAGTTGGCGTTTACGCGGATGGGGCGTCCGCTGCTATTGACCGGTTTGTCGCCCACCGGTTTCGCGACGTTCACGTCGAGGGCGTAATGGCGTTGGTCGGTGATGCGCAGGCCCAGCGCAACGGAAGTCAGTTTGTCCGTCAGCAGCGTGTAGCGCTTGTCGTTCAGGCTGGCGTGCGCATAGTCGGCCGCGACGTAAGGCGTGATGCTGTGCAGGTAGGGGAGGCCGACGCCGAAGCGGCGGTTCAATTCAATGGACAAGCCGTAGCCCTTGTCCCCGCCCAATTCGCCGGCCGGATATCCCCGGCCGAAACGCAAGCCGCCGAACGTGACCTGTTCGGTCGTGGGCAGGGAGTCGGAGCTGTATTGCCCCAATGCCGCGAGTGACAGGCCGAACTGGCCGGGGAGCGCGAAATTCTGGTTGACCGACAACGTGTAGCGCGTAAAGTCCAGGTCATACGTGCTGTTCGCGCTTTGTTCCGCGCCGAGGCCATCGATGCCTTTGTGGATGGCGGCCGAGATTCGGCGCGATTGCGTATCGCTCGCCTGTGCGTAGGTGAGTTCGCCACGTACCACGCGCAAGTGATTAGTCAGCGCAACCTGGTTGCCGGTGATGCGACTGCTATACGTATCGTTGTTGCGCGACGCGTAGAACCCCGCGGACCCTGTCAACGATTCGCGGTTCCGGAGAATGAAGGGATAGTTCACGCTCACGCCGACGCGTTGATTGCGCACGTGGCGATCGATGTTTTGTGCGTTGAGGCTGTCGTTCTCTGGATTCGCGGCGTAGCTGAACGCATCCGCGCGCACCGTCATGCCGTCGCTGCCGATGGGAACGGTGACGTTGGCCGCGTAGTACTCGAGATGATCGCTGCCGCGGGGCACGGCAGTCGAAACCTGGATTTCTTCGGCTAAAGGCGTGAGGCTGCTAGCCGTCGCGGTCAGCATTGCGTGCACGCCCGTGCCCAGGTTGCCGATGCCCGTGTCCAGCCGGAAGTTCTTGTGGCTGACGTTCAAGACGAGTTCCGTCGCACCGTCGGCTCGCTTGGGCAGGCTCAACTGCGGCTTGACCGTGACCCCGGGAACGGTCGTCATCAGGTTCAGGTATCGCTCCAGGGTCGCTGCAGTCAGTGGGCGTTCGGCCTCGATGCGGGCCGCATAGTCGCGAAGCTTGGTGAGACCCGCTCCCGCATCCCCCTCTATGCGCGTGCTTCCCACATAGCCTTCGACCACCGTCACCTTTACCAAGCCGCCCGCGAAATCCTGGGCTTGAATCAGCGCAAAGGAAAGCGCGTAGCCTGCGTCTCGGTACAGCTGCGTGATCGCGTCGGTGCGCTGGATCAACTCTCCGATGGTGATTTCTTTCCCCGCCAGCGGTTCCAGCAGGTCGACGACTTTCTGGAAGTCGATCGCCGTGACGCCCGACACGTCGAACTGCGTGGGAATGAGCCGCGCCGACAACACGGCGCGCAACGCCTCGTTCTGCGCCGGCGCCGGTATGGCAACCTGCGGGGCCTGCCTTGGAGCCGGGGCAGCCACGGGCGGCAGCGTCTCCGCAGGGTTCCCCCGCAACGGGCTGTCCGCCGACTGGGCAGGCATGGGTATCCAACTCCAAGCCAGTACGACGGCGGAAAACAGTCTTGGGAGGGAAGCGCTGCCGGACGATAGCGAAGTCATTGGGGAACGAAGACGAATGGAGAGGAAGAAGAATTGCGGAAGTGTGCCATAGAGGAGGGATGGGAGAAGCATCTGGAAAAAAATCTCGCCTTTTTTTCCGCAGTGGGACGTTTGTAGGACGTTACGGTTAGATACTGATGTTGCGTAAAGAGGTTGATTTTCAGTGAAAAAGAATAATCGCAAGTTTGCGATTATCGAATGATTCTCATTGTTTTCATGCGAGCAGCATGCCAGAGAGAAAAAGCTGTAAGTGCGTGTTTTTCTTGAGATAAGTCCAGCGTGCACGAATTTTGAAGAACTTGGATATTGACAAGCTTGGATTCATGCCGTTACGGTGTACGTAACCAAGCGCTACAGAAAGAGAAAACCATGCAGCCCGGAGATATTCTCCCATTGCGGTTTGATATCGGCTTGGTAACCCTGTCGTTCGTCATATCCGTATTGGGCGCGTATGTTGCCCTGATGGCCGCCGGCAGGATCCGTACGATTGAAGGGCGGGTTAGCGGAGGTTACGTGGCCGTGGCAGGCATTGCGCTAGGGGGGGTCGGAACGTGGAGCATGCATTTTATCGGCATGCTCGCGCAAATCATTCCGCTCGGGGTGGCCTACGGAATCTGGATGAATTTCCTCAGTTTGCTCGTGGCTATCGGGTTGGCCGCTGCAGCACTTTGGTATGTGGGCAGTACCCGGTTTTCCATGGTGCGATGCCTGACGGCGGGGGTCTTGGCCGGTATCGGCGTGGCGGGTATGCATTATTTGGGCATGGCATCCATGCGCATGGATGCCTTCTTCGATTGGCATGCGGGTTTGGTGGGCCTCTCGGTCGTGATCGCCATCGTGGCCGCTACCGCTTCGATTTGGCTGGCCTTCAACCTGACCGGAGAGCTCCAACGCATCGTTGCTGCCGTATTGATGGCGGTGGCCGTTTGCGGCATGCACTACACGGGCGCAGCCGCGGGAGCCATTATTTGTTCGACTCCACGGGTTTTCTCTGGTTGGGCGCTGGATGGAAGTGTCCTGCCTTATGCCGTCTTCCTGATTTCCGTGGTCACCTTAATCGTCATGCGCATTGAAATGCACCGCAGCTCGGAAACCGTGCGGACCAATGTTGCCCATCGGGTGGACCATTTGATTCACTCGAGGCAGAGCCAGCAAGAGTGGAATAACTAAGGCAGATTTGGTCTGTCGATTTTGGGTGGGAGGGCGCTATCGATATAGTTTCTTTCTTTCCAGGTAAATCGGCGCCAGCAAAGCCGGTTTTGTTTGAGTTTTTCAGCAGCGGAGGTAAAAAAATGAAGCAAATAATCAAGTTCTTGAAAGAAGAAGATGGTGCTACCGCCATCGAATATGGTTTGATCGCTGGTTTGATCGCTGTGGCGATCGTTGGAGCTCTGTATACCCTGGGTGATGATTTGAACAAGATGTTTGGAAAGATCAGCTCCGGGGTGAAAGGAGAAAAACCTAGTGCCTGATAGGTAAACTTGCTAGCAATGCATTTTTTTTCGCCAGTGGATTTCTTCTTCTTGTTATTTTGCGGAGCAGTAGCATTGGGCGACTTGCTTTTCCGCAGGGTATTCAACTGGCTGTTGGTGGTGGGCATTGCTGGCAATGTTCTGGTGTTGGCCACTGCTGGGCACGAAGCTTCGGTTTTTGCCCAGCAGTGGTCAACGGCATTTTTAGGTTTTTTCGCTGGCTTGGCATTGTTCCTCCCGTTTTATGTGTTTCGCGTGATGGGTGCGGGTGACGTCAAGTTTTTTGCCGTCTTGGGATTTTGGCTGGGCTTGCCGGGTTTGGTGCCGGTGTGGTTGGGCGGCAGCGTGTTGGCGGGGATACATGCCTTGGCGGCGTATTGCGTCAGGAGCGGGCTGACCGGCGAATGGGTGATGTTGCAGCTCGCCCCCGTACAAGGCGCTGTGTCCCGGATTCCAGTCCTGCGTCGGGCGGGCCAGTGGGTCTCGGCCCTGCGCGCCGGGCGCCGGGGGATTCCCTATGCAGCCTACCTCGCTGTCGCGGCGGTGGTTGTCGTGTTGGGGCGATGAAAGTTTGTGGATTGAGTACGGACGCGAGGACGCAGTGGAAACTGACAGACCGGTCGATTGCGCACATGTCGCGCGCGCGACCGCGCAGCGCTTGCAGCGTGGCGCCTACGCGCTGGAGTTCGCGCTCGTGTTCCCGGTTTTCTTCGTGCTGTTTTATGGCGTGCTGAGCTTTGGCCTCATCTTTACGGTGCAGCAGTCGCTCACGTTGGCCGCCGAGGACGGCGCCCGCGCCAGCTTGCGTTATTTCCAACCGGCGGGGGGCGGTTTCAGCACCGAGCAGCAGCTGCTCGGCCAGTTGGAGCATGGTTGCGACGTGGCCAAGGAGCGCGCCTCGTGGCTGGCGAGCAGCGGCACCGCAGGTGGCGTCGCACCCGTGTGCAGCGCTGCGATACAGGGGCCGTGCCGTGCCGCGGACGGTTCCATCGATACCTCGCAACGCTGCTCCATCGCCTTGGGCGGCGGTGGGGGGGCAGGTTCCGTGGCCTGTGGCACCGCACTGGCCGAACAATGCTCGGTCAGCGTGACGGTGAGTTACGCCTATGGCGCCAATCCGCTCGCTCCCTCGTTGCCGGGTACCGCGTTGTTGATCCCGGACACGATCCGGGGTGCGGCCAGCGTGACGATAGATCCGGCTGTCTTGCGCCTCGCTGCGGGGGGGGGCGGCGCGTGAAGCTTGCTTATGTTTCCTGGGCCGTTCGTCGGGCGCAATCGGGCATCGCGGCCCTGGAGTTTTCTCTCGTCTGCGTGCTTTTCCTGGTGATTTTGTTCGGCATCGTCAGCTACGGCGGCATGTTCGTCGCCCAGCAGGCTTTGTCGCGGGGGGCGGAGGAAGGGGCCCGGGCAGCGCTCCAGTCCTCCCTGGTCTCGCCCAACCGCATTCCTTCGCAGGCCGAGGCTTGTGGCGCCGTGGCCAATTCGGTCGAGTGGCTGACGCGCCATCGCGCGGCATTGGGGCAGGGGCCCGTGCTCTGCGAGCTGCGGCCGCCGCAGGCGTGTACCTACGCCGCCAATTTGCAATGCGCATCGGTGGTGGTGACGTATTCGGACTACTACAAGTATCCGTTGATGCCCGAAATATTGCCCTTGGGGCGTTGGCTAGAAGCCCTGTTCGGGGGTGGGTCGGCGTGGCTGCCGGAGCATTTGTCCGCCGTGGCGACCGTGCAGTTGGGTAAGAATCCGTCGGGCACCTAACCGGGTCTGACTCATGCGTTTTTTTTGAGTATCGAGGCGACGAGCTGATGAACACCGTGACCAAAATCGTTGCTGCCATGTTGGTGCTGCTGGCGGTGCTGTTGGGAGGCTATGCCTTCATTTTGGCGACCAAGCCGCCACCCGAGCCGGCCAAGCCGGCGAGCGAGCCCGTGCCGTTGTCGGAAAAGAAGACGCCCGTGGTCGTGGCAGACAAGCTGTTGCCTGGCGGGGTGCCCATCGATGCGGCCGCGCTCAAGGTCGTCGAGTTGCCCATTGATCCGGCGGGTAGCTATCGGGACGTTTCGGCCTTGGCGGGCAAGATTCCCAAATTCGACATCGGCCCCGGGACGCCCGTCACGGAAAGCAGCCTCGTCAAGGGCTTGACCTTGCTGCTCAATGAGGGCGAGCGCGCGGTGGCCGTGCCGGTGGATGAAGTCGTGGGCGCGGGGAATCGCGTGTCGCCCGGCGATTTCGTCGACGTCTTCTTCACCCTCAAGCAGGGGCAGGGGCAGGACATCACCAAGACGCAGGCCCGCCTGCTGTTGTCCCGGCTGCGCGTGTTGACCTACGGTTCGGCGTCGGCAGGTGGGGATGTCCAGCAGGACAACGGCATTGTCGTGGCGCGCAGCAATAATCCGCCCGCGCCTGCGAAAACCGCGGTGCTCGCGGTGCCCACCGCCGATGTCAACCGACTCCTCCTGGCTACGCAGAATGGCAAGCTGCAGCTCGTGCTGCGCCACCCGACCGACGAAACGGCGCCGGATGTCAGCCTCTTCCCCGAGCCGCCCCCGGTGTTGGCCGCCAAGCCTGGCCTCACCAAAGAACAGCGCGAGGCCTTGGAAAAGGCGGAGAACCAAGCCTATGCGGGCCTGGAGCTTGCCGGCTTGTCGGGCGAGACGGCCAAGCGCCCGGTGCCGGCGGCTCGCCCACGGCAACCGGCGGCTGCGCCCAGGGCGCCGGCCAATACGGTGGAAGTGGTGCGTGGCACCAAGCGGGAAGTCGTCGGGTTTTAACGGGTAGAGCGTCAATGAAGATAAGTCATCAAGGTTTCGTTCGGCGTCTGGCACCCCTGGCCATGGCATTGACGTTGTCGTTCGCCATTCCGGCGGGGGCGGCCGACGAGGCCGGCCCGCGCCAGATATCGGTGGCGGTGCGCGATCAGTACCAATTGACCATTCCCGGCAACCTCGAACGCGTCGCGGTCGTGGATCCGGATGTGGCCGATGTCGTAATCGAGAAAGGCAGCGGCAATCGCAAGGGCGGGGTGCTGGTCGTCGGCAAGAAGCCCGGCACCACCATGGTGTCGGTCTGGCAACGCGGCGAAGCGTCGCCGCAGGCTTACCTGGTGCGCGTGACCGGTGACCTGGCCACGCTGGTAGGCGAAGGCGATGGCGCCAAGGCCCAGGTGTACGGGGATGCCGCAGTGCTGAACGGCCAAGCGCCTTCCTTGCTTGCGCACCGGCGCTCTCTGGCTTCCGCCGCCGATGCGGTCGGAAACGATAACGTGTTCGACGCTTCCACCATCGAGACGGGCGGCGTGGTCCAGGTGGAGGTCAAGGTCGTTGAATTCAGCCGGCAAGTGCTGAAGGAGGCCGGGTTCAATTTTTCGGCATTCAATCGCCGGGGCAGTTTCAGTTTCGGGTTGGCGAGCGACCTGGCCCCCACCGGCAAGGCGTTTGACCTGACGCTGGGATTGAGCCGCGGCAATTTCCTGCTCGATACCAATCTGCGCCTGCTCGAAAGCAACGGACTCGCGCGCGTGCTGGCCGAACCGACCTTGACCGCGCTGTCCGGCCAGAGCGCCAAGTTCCTCGCAGGCGGGGAACTGCCGGTCCCCCAATCCGGAGGCCTGGGTACGACCACGGTCACCTATAAGCCGTTCGGCATCGGGCTGACCTTGACGCCCACGGTATTGTCGAAAGACCGCATTGCGCTCAAGGTCGCGCCCGAGGCCAGCGACCTGGACTGGAGCAACGGGGTCACGGTCAACAACATCCAGATTCCCGCGATCATCACGCGCCGCGCGGATACGACCGTCGAGCTGGGCGATGGCGAAAGCTTTGTCATCGGCGGGCTGGTGTCACGTTCGACCGTATCCAACCTGGACAAGCTGCCGTTCCTGGGCGACCTGCCCATCATCGGCACGTTCTTCCGGAACATGTCCTACACGCAGAAAGAAAAGGAATTGCTGATCGTCGTGACGCCGCATCTGGTCAAGCCCATGGCGCGGGGAGTAAAGCTTCCCATGCCGGGGGAGAACGAAAAGCGCGACACCCCCACCAATGCATGGGGGCATTTTCTCCTGGGCGTAGCGAGCAACGACGAGTTGCCCGGCTTCTCCAAGTGAGGCGGCGAGTATCAGCAGGAGTGAGTTATGAACGCCCCGAGCAAGGAGTTGGCGAGTCTCTTGGATACACGCCGTTTCCTGTTCTTTACCGGCGATAGCAGCTTGGCGCAGCGGCTCGCTGCCGTGTTGCGCCACGACGGCGTGGTCGTCCAGGAGGACGTCATGCCAGACCGGCTGTCGGCGCGCCTGGCGGAGTTGGCGCCGCAGATGGTGCTGCTGGATTTCGGCGCCGATGACAGCGAGCCCGGCAAGCTCGCGCATGCCTCGGAGCTCGCGCGCACGTTGGCGCGCATCGCACCCGCGCTGCCCGTGGTCGCGGTCGGAAGCATGATGCGCCCGCAAGGCGCCGTCGCGGCGTTGCGCGCGGGCGTGAGCGACTTCATCGATCCCGTCAACGAGGGCGAAGTGCGCGACATTGTCCGTCGCGTGCTGCATTCCAATACCGTGAGCACCCTGCCCGGGCGCGGGCAAATGGTGGTGCTGCTCGGCGTGCGCGCGGGCGTAGGCGCCTCTACCTTGGCAGCCCACCTCTGCACCATGGCGCAGGTGCAGGCGCAAGGCGCCGACTCCGAGGAAACCGGGAAAAATCGCCGCTTGCGCGGCCCTGTCGCCTTCCTCGACCTTGGCCTGCCGGTGGCGGACGGACAGCTTTATCTGAACGTGTCGGGCAGCTTCCACTTCGCCGAGGCCGTGCGCAACGTGCGTCGCCTGGACGAGACGCTGGTGAATACGGCGGTCACCCGCAGTTCGCACGGCGTGGCAGTGATCTCGTTGCCGCGCGACTTAAGCGAGATGCGGACCGTCTCCCATGCGGATTCGCTCGCCCTGCTGGACAAGTTGCGCCAGCACTTTGGCTTGGTCGTGGCGGATGTCGGCGGCTTTTCGAATCCCGAATTCGTGGCCGGGCTCGTCAGGGCGGCGGACCAGGCCTGGCTGGTAACCGACCAGTCCGTAGGCGCATTGGTGTCGCTGGCGGACATGCTGCGTGACCTGGACGGCCGGGACGTGGACCGCGACAAGTTGCGCCTGGTGGTCAACCGCTACGACGAGCGTTATGGCATGACCGGAGACCAGATCGCCCAGCGGTTCGACTTGCGGCTGCTCGGCACTTTGCCTGACCGCGTATTGGCCCTGATGAACAGCACCAACCAAGGCCGGCTGCTGTGCGATGTGGCCGACCGCGATCCGTACGTCCGGGCGGTGCAGTTCCTGGTGGATTCCCTGGGGGCCTACGACCAGCCCGCGCCCGTTGGTGCGACATGGCTGTCGAAATGGCTGCCGGGCCTGCAGAAGCGACTGGTGGCCCGATGAACCGAGGGGCTGAATTCGAGCGCATTAGCATGCGGAGAACGTAATCATGACGGCATCGATCGAGTTTGCCGACGATAGTCCGGCCTTTGCCAACACCCAGCGCTTCCAGGACATCAAGGCCGCGGCGCACGAGCATCTGTTGTCCCGCATCGAGGAGCTCGGCGCAGAATTCGGGCGCTGGTCGAGGGCAGCCATCCAGCAGTTCGTGAACGTGGAGGTCGACAGTTTCGTGCGTTTGCGGCGCGTGCCGATCAACGAAACCGAACTGCGGCTGGTTGCCGAATCGCTCACCAAAGAGCTTGCCGGGTTGGGGCCGCTGGAAGATCTCCTTGCCGATCCCTCGGTCGAGGACATCTTGATCAACGGATATGACAACGTTTTCGTTTCGCGTCGCGGCGTGCTCCAGCGCGAAACCTTGCGTTTCACCGACAATCAGCACCTGCTGCGCATCGTGCGACGCATCCTGGCGCCGCTCGGCCGGCGCCTGGACGAGTCGTGCCCCATGGTGGATGCGCGCTTGCCGGATGGCGGGCGATTGAACGTGGTGATCGAGCCGCTCGCGGTCGATGGCCCCATGGTGTCCATCCGGAAATTCCGCCAGGACCCGCTCAAGCCTGCCGACCTGCTCGCCCTCGGTACGTTCAACGAGGAAATCCACCGCCTGCTCAGCTTCGCCGTGCGCGAGCGCTGCAACATCCTCGTATCCGGAGGCACCAGTTCGGGCAAAACATCGCTGCTGAACGCGCTGGCTTTCTTCATTCCCGAGACCGAACGCGTGGTCACCGTCGAAGACACGGCCGAGCTGTCGCTCAACCATCCGCACGTGGTGCGGCTCGAGGCGCGCCAGGGCGGGTTTGACGGGGCGGGGCAGGTCACCATCCGCGACCTCATCCGCAACAGCCTGCGCATGCGCCCGGACCGGGTCGTGGTGGGGGAAGTGCGGGGGCCGGAAGTCATGGACATGCTGCAAGCCATGAATACGGGCCACGAAGGCTCGATGGCGACGATCCACGCCAACTCTCCGCGGGAATGCCTGTACCGGATCGAGATGCTGGCCGGATTCGCGGGCTTCCAGGGCAGCGAGGACAGCCTACGCAGGCAGATCGCGAGCGCGCTCGATTTCATCGTGCAGATCGGTCGTCTTTCCAACGGTCGGCGCCGCATTATTTCCATCTCTGAAGTGACCGGCATGGGCGACAACGTCATTGCCACCCAGGAGTTGTACCGGCACGAGAGTTTCATCGGCCCCGACGGCGAGGAAAAAGACCGGTGGGTCTCGTTGGGCATTCATCCGCACACGCCCAAGCTGGCGAAGTATCGCGATCAATTGCGCCCGATGCCGGCTCCGGAAGCGCCTGCGAGCGGCGGCGGGTTTTGGTCTCGGGGGCGTTGATGTCGGTACAGGCTCTGGTCATCCTCTGCGTTGCGCTGCTGTTGGTGGCTGCGGGGTTGTGGCTTTGGCAGCGTGCGGCCGAGCGCGGCAGGCAGCAGGCGGCGAGCGCGTTCATGGACGAGCAGCTCCATCGTTTCGATGCGGGCCATGCCGTGGTCGAGACCGTCAAAGAGCTCTATCCGCCCGTCCGTCCGAAAGGGGTCCATGGCCGCCTGCAGAACATGATGCTGCGGGCGGGCATTGTTCCGGGCCCCAAGTTCTTTGTTCCCTGGATCGCAGCCTTGGTGCTGTTGCCACTGTCGGCGGCACTCCTGGGCGGCACTGTGTCCGCGGCAGTGCTTTTTGGCATGGTGCTGGTAGCTGCCCTGTTCCAGCTCTGGTGGTGCGCAGAAAAGCGCCGCCAAAAGATGGTGCGGCAATTGCCCGGATTCATCGACGCATTGGTCCGGCTCATCACGATCGGCAATAGCCTCGGTTCGGCTTTTCATACGGCCGTCCCTTCGGTCGAGGCGCCGCTGTTGGAAGTCCTGGAGCGTGCCAATCAGCTTAACCGCGCGGGCATGGAACTGGACGCGGCGCTCGTCCACACGGCGCGCCTCTATCGTTTCTACGAGCTCGAACTGGTTGCGGCCGTGATCGGCGTGGCATTGCGTTTTGGCGGGCGCAGCGACCAGGTGCTCGAGCGGATGGCCGCTTTCATGCGCGACTTGCAACAGGCGCGGGAAGAGTTGCATGCGTTGTCGGCGGAAGTGCGCTTGTCGGCCTGGGTGCTGGCTCTGCTGCCCGCGGGCGTGGCGGGATTCATCCTGGTTTTCAACAACGACATGTTCATGGGCATGTGGACGGATCCGGTCGGGCAGAAGATGCTGGTGGGCGCCTTTGCCCTGCAATTGATCGGCTCCTTCTGGCTCTATCGCATGGCCAAATCGGTTTGATGCTATGTCTACACAACTGCTGACTGCCGCTTCCTTGCTCTTGTTTGCCGCCGCGGCGTTGCTGGTGGGGTTGGGCATCGTCGTGCGGGGCATGCGCCAGAATCGCAGCCGCCGGGTCGTGGACAGTGCCATCACGGCACGGGCCAACCCGGGGCTGGAAGATGCGCTGGCCAGCGTGGCCTCGCCTTCCCGTCGGGACCGGGTCCGCAGCATGTTCGACAATGCGGCCGAGCTCGGGGAAAAGTGGGAGCGAGGACGCCTGGGCGGCCTGCTGCTGGAGTCGGAAGACAGGCAGCTGATCGATCGATGCGGCTTTTCCGATCCCGCCCGCGCGCGGGCGCTCTACATCGTTGCGCGCGCCCTGCTGGTCGTCGCGGTTCCCGTCATCACCTGGCTCTTCGGGCACGGCAGCTTCTTGAGCACGATGTTGTCGCTGTTCGTGGGCTTTGCGCTGGGGTATCTCGCGCCCAAGTGGGCGCTGCGCTATTTCGCCTCTGTCCGCGTCCGCAAGGCGAAGGAGGAGCTGCCCCTGTTGATCGATTTATTGCGCCTGCTGCAAGGCGTGGGGCTGTCCATCGACCAGAGCCTGCATGTCGTCGTCACCGAGTTCCGGAACGTCCTGCCGGTATTGGGCGGGGAGTTGGAGATCGCCACCAACCAGTATGCGCGTGGACTCTCCCGGGAGCAGTCGCTTCAACGGCTGGCCACGGGCTTCGGCAATGAAGACCTGACGGCCCTGGCGCGCTTGATCGTGCAGGTGGACAAACACGGTGGCGCTGTGCAGGAACCTCTCAAGCTGTTCTCGGAGCGGTTGAGGGAGCAGCGCCGCATGGAGCTGAAAGAGCGCATTGGGAAACTCACCGTGAAGATGACAGGGGTCATGGTGCTGACCTTGCTGCCGGCGCTCATCATCGTGACGGGGGGCGCCGGTTTCCTGGCGGTTTTCCGTAGCCTGGCGAGAGTGGGAGGTTGAACGTGAATAAATCCAGGCCCATCGGCACTGCCGCGTTGACCAGCCTGCTCGTCATGCTCGGGGGGTGTGGCTCGACGCCGTCGGGGTATGGGGTCTCGACTCCCCAGTTCAATGACGAAGCGCTGTTGCGCCAACAGGTGGCTAACAACGAGCCGGAGGCGAACAGCCGCGGCATGTATCTCTCCTTGATCCGCGAGATGCAAGGCAAGGGGTTGTATTTTGCGTCGCTCGCGCATATCGACGCCTTCGTCCAGCGCCACGGCAGCGCGCCCGATATCGAGCTGTTGCGCGGGCACGCCTTGCGCGAGGCCGGGCAGGCCGAAGAAAGCGCGGCGGTTTATCGCAAGCTGCTCAAGACGGAAGTCGGCGCGGCGGCGGCCCAAGGGCTGGGGCTGCTTGCCGGCGGGCGCGGAGACTATGCCGGTGCCGTTGCGTCGCTGCGCGAGGCCGCTCGCCTCGATCCGACCAACGCATTGATCGTGAGTGATCTGGGCTATGCCTTGCTGCGCAGTGGGGATGTCGCCGGTGCGCGCCTTCCGCTCGCGCAGGCCGCGGAGTTGGCCCCGGACAATCCGAAGATCCTCGGCAACCTGGCGCTGTTGATGTTGGTGTCGGGTGACGCGGCGCGCGCAGAAACCGTCATGAACAAGGCCGGGCTTTCGGCGGATGCCCGCGCGACGGTGCGCAAGATGGCGGGCGACATCGTGCAGGAGCACGCAAGCATGCGGTTGGCGGCGTCAACTTCAGGAGCTCCTGCGCCAGTGGCCGCGCGCACGGGCCCAGCTGCTGCATCGAGCGTGGTCCGGCCGGTCGAGGCTAGTACCGCGCCCCAGATGGCGCGCGTGTCGCTCCCGGTCGCCACGCCCGGCCTGCCTAAGGCGATGCAAGCTCCTTCGGCGCGGGGGGCCGATGCATTGCCACCCGCCGAGGCGATGCAGGCGGCGCCTGCCGGTTTGCCATCCGACCTGGCACCCGTGCGCGTGCCCATGCAGTCGATGCTCGATAGATTCAGCACGGACACCCCCTGACACCGGACGGCTGACGAACGGGATCTTTAACGACGAATACCTGGAACCAAGGTGATCATGAAACGTACCAGCCAATCCTTGCACGGGCAATTCTCCCCGCGCCGCGTGACGTACTCCCTGATGCTGGCCGTGATGACGGCGGCGCCCGTGGCGCATGGGCAGTCCAATGCACCGGTGACGGGCTCCATGATGCAGGTCACTCCCGAGCAGCGCGCACGGATGCAGGAAGCGGCACGCCAGGCCCAGGCCGAAGAACAGGCGCGCCAGGCTGCCGCCGCCCGCCAGCAGGCTGCGCAGCGGCAGGCCGCCGGCGCGGGAGCGGCCCAGGCACCGGCCGCGCCGCGGCCGGCGTCTTCCGTGGTGCGCCAAGTGCCTGGACCGGCTGCCGCGCCCGCGGCATCCGCTCAGCCTTCCCCGGGGCAGCGGCCGCAATCGGCCCAAACGCCCGACCTGCGGGTGACGACGGTCGAGGCGGCTCCGGCTGCCGCGCCGGCCCCGCGGCCGGCCTCGGGGGCGCAACCGTCTGCCGCCGTGCCACAGGCTGGTGCTGCGACGCAGGCGAGCGCGACACAGGAGGCGCTGGCGGGCAAGAATCGCCCGACCGGCGACGTGACCCGGGCCATATTGCGTGCCCAGGCCGAAGGCCGCCTGGCGGGGCAGGCCCTGCCCATGCTGGGCGCCACGGCCGCGCCGAGCTGGAAGCGCTACGTCGAGAGCTTCTCGCATCCCATTCCTGAGTTCTACGAAACGACGTCGCAGCCCAAGCAATAGTAGGAAGGTTCCATGACTTTCTTGCGCCGGTCTTCTTCTTTTCCATCCGGTTTTCCGCAGCCCTTGCGCCGGCAGCGGGGATCGGTGCTGATCGCGGCCGCGGGGGCGATGCTGGTGTCGGTGATCCTGCTCGCTTCGGCGGATATCGGCCATCTCTTCTATATGAAACGCGAGCTGCAGAAGACGGCGGACCTCGCGGCGCTGGCCGGCGCGCAGCAATTGGACCCCGATAGCTGCGATGCCGCGACGGCCGCGGCGATCGGCAATGCCAATGCCAACCTGCAGCGGTATGGGCTGACCATGTCGTCGTCGCCGGCACCTGTGTGCGGTCGCTGGGATCCGAACCCCGATCCCGCCAAGAACACGGTGCTGGCCATGGAACCGCCTACCGAATCCTACGGAGGGAAGGGGGGGCAAAAGTACTTCGGCACGCCGAAGAATTCGGTCGGATTCAATGCCGTCAAGGTTGTCATATCGCAGTCTACGCCGGCGTTGCTGCCTTTCCTGGGCAACCGCACGATCACGGCCGAGGCTATCGCTACGCGCGAGGATGCCGTGGCTTCGTTCACCGTGGGCTCACGATTGATCCGCCTGTATCCTGGCAGCCTGCTTTACAACCTGCTTGCTAGCGTCGGGGTCTCGCCTTCCCGGTTGGACGTGCTCAGCTCGGCCGGGCTGGCGAACGTCAGTCTCACGCCGGCGGGGTTGCTCCAGGCGCTAGGCCTGCCGGCGACCGCCATCCTGGACGTCGGCACGCCGAGCGAAGCCGCGGCGCTGAAAAACCTGACGCTGGGGCAACTGCTGGGCGCCATGATCGACGTGCTCAGCCTCGAGCATGTGGCGGGTGCGCAATTAGACGCGCTCAAGCTGCTGGAGGCCGAATTGCGGGCCATCCCCTCGAATAGCCCGCTCGATCTCCCCGTCAGGCTGTTCGGCACGCAGACGGAGCCGGGCATCTTTGCCCACATCACCACGCCCAATCCCATGGCTGCGTTGACCGCGAACGTGAACGTCCTCGACTTGGTCGGAACGGCGATCAGCGTCGCCAATGGGGACAACCTCATCGATATCCCCGACCTCAACGTCGCCGGGCTCGTGCGGGGCAAGATCCGGATCGTCGAGCCGCCGACCATCGCCATCGGCGGCATCGGCACCTCCGCCAACAGCGCTCAGGTGCGGGTGTATCTGCGGGTCGGCACGAGCACTGTTCCGTTGGTGGGCGGGCTGCTGAACTCGCTCGGGATCGTGGTTGACTTGCCCATCATCCTGGAGGTGGCACAGTCCACCGGAGTTCTGCAAGACATGTGTTCGGCGTCGTTGCAGGAGCGGCAGGCGAGCTTGTCCGTGCAATCTGCGGTGGCGAACCTGTGCCTAGGCAGTTTTCCGAACATGGGAACGCCGGCGAGCGACGATTTTTTCTCGAGTACCAACGCTTGCACATCCTTGGTCGGTCGACACAAAGTGCTTGACGTGCTGGGCTTACTGCCAGTCCAGGCGAAGGTCGAAGCGCCGATCCTGCCCTCCAGCTCGGCGGACGTGGTGCTCACCGCGCCGTTGCCGCCGGACGCGGCCCAGGTCGTGACCGTGAGCCCGGACGACAATATCGATCTCACCCAGCTCGGCTACACCATCGCCTCGGCCGTCGGCAACGGATTGCTCGGCGACGTGCTGGGAGCGCCCGCCGCATCCGGCGTGTCGGGAGCGACGAGCGACCAAGCCAAGACTGAGATGGCCACGCGGCTGCTGGGTAGCAAGCCTGGAGGACGCTCGCTTTCCGAAATCAATGCCGAGCTGACTTGGTCGGGGCGGGCCCTGGAAAACTTTGCCAATACGTGGGCTAGCGGAGCGGTGTTGACGGGCTTGCTTCAACTCGTCGGGAAGCTGCTATCGACGGTGGGGGCGGTGCTGGGCGACGTGGTGCTCGGCCTGTGCGGGCTGGGAGGGCCCGATGCGCTGTACCAATGCAAGGTGCCGTTCGTCAAGAGCATGCTCAGCGGCGATTCGGCGGTGACGGCGATTCTTGGCCTGGTCGTGAAGGTGCTGTCTCCCCTGTTGGATGCGCTCAGTACATTGCTGCAAGGCCTGTTGAACGACGTATTGGGCTTGGGCCTCGGGGAGACCGACGTCTCGTTGCTGTCTGTGAACTGCGGTAATGCCAGGCTCGTTTATTGAGCATGACGATGAGGCGTTCTTTTAGGGCTGACATGGCATGAAACTCCGATCCGCTTTCGTACCGGAACTGGACGTCTATGTCTGGGAAGGCAAGTCGGACATCGCGGAGCGCGTGGCGCGCGCGCTTGCTAATTTCGACGTGGACGTCATTCGCGCTGACAACATCGTCGTGTCGCGCGACATCCTCAGTGCACGGCTGTCGGTCGCTGTCATATCGGTCACCGTCATCGATCGTCCGAATTTCAGCGTAAGCGATTGGCAGGCCGGCCATGGCATGCCCGTGATCTGGGTGGCGGCCGAGGCGCGCACCACCGACCCGCGCGTTTACCCGCCCGAGTATTCGAATATCCTGCCGGCCGACTTTACGGCGGCGGAGCTACGCTCGCTGGTGTTCAAGGTCGCCGGCGTGGTGCGCGAGCAGGGCGCGCGCGCCAAGGCCTCTGAACCGCTGATCGCTACCTCCGCATGCATGCGGGCGTTCCTTTCCGAGGTGCAGGCTTACGCCGATTGCGATTCCACGGTGTTGATACGGGGCGAGACGGGCGTCGGCAAGGAGCGCATCGCCCGGCTGTTGCACGAGGGGCATCACCGTTATGGCAAAGGACCCTTCGTGGCGGTGAACTGCGGCGCCATTCCCGACGGCCTGTTCGAGTCCCATTTTTTTGGCCACGCCAAGGGCGCTTTTACGGGGGCGACCTTTGCCCATAAGGGCTATTTCGAGCAAGCCAACGAGGGGACGCTGTTCCTGGACGAAATCGGCGATTTGCCCTTGTACCAGCAGGTCAAGCTGCTACGGGTCCTGGAACAAAACACCGTGACCCGCCTGGGGGCCACCGCTGAAATTCCCGTCGACTTCCGGCTCGTGGCCGCGACCAACCGCGACCTGCGGGAGCTGGTGCGCCAGGAGCTGTTCCGCGCCGACTTGTATTACCGGCTTGCGGTCATCGACCTGCAGGTCCCGAACCTGGAAGAGCGGGGCGCGGCCGACAAAATCGCGATATTCAAGGCCATGCTCGGCCAAATACTTTCCGACCAGGAAGACGTGCCCGACTGGCTGGAGGCGCTGGTAGCCCGGACGCGTTTCCCGGGCAATGTGCGCGAGCTGCGCAATGTGGCCGAGCGCGTCGGCGTGATGGTCCGGCAGTTTCGCTCCTGGGATAGGGAACGCATAGGCCGGATTTTCGCCTCGCTTTCCGACGGTGTCATTCCCGTCAACGAGCGCAGTCCGCAGGAAGTGGCCGAACGCAACCGCATCATCGGAGCCCTCGACGCGCACGGCTGGCGCCGCCAGGACACCGCCAATTACCTCGGCATCAGCCGCAAAGTTCTATGGGAAAAAATGCGCAAATATCAGATTGTCGGCCAGGAAGCGGAAATCGCCGGGGAAATGGACTGAATGCTCGTAAATAAAAGCGTACCGGGGGGCGCGGTTTCATTAAAATCAGACGCGCTTAGTTGCGGTCGGGGCGACCGAATTCATATCACCAAGGAAGCTGGAATGAAAGTTAGGACACGCAGAATGCTCCAACGTGTGGGGATTGGACTGCTGCTTTCCGCCGTGTCGTTGGGCGCGTCGGCCCAGGTGGTCCAGAATGCAAACAGTAAGCCTGCCGGGGCGGGGGCGGCGGCGCAAGAGCGTTCGGCCGAGAGCGGCGCGTTGACCCCGGCCAACAGCACCATGGCAGAGCTGCAGCAGCTCATCCAGAATCGTGCGTTGAACGAGCTGCGCACCACTTATAACGGTAATTACGGCGCCAGCCTCTTGTTCAAGGCCGATGACCTGACCTATTACGTCGCCATGTTCCAGCAGAAGAACTTCTGGCGCGTGGTCAAGACAACGTCCGAGCAGCAAGCCGAACAAACCTACAAGGCCTTCGTCGAGCAAACCGAACAGCTCGCCGACGTGGACATCCGCCGGATCAAGCTCGACGCCGAACGGGCCATGACGGAGCGGCTGATCGCCGCCAATGAATCTCGCCTGGCCGCCTTGCAGAACGACCTCACCCTGCAGCGTCAACAGGAGCAGCAGGTTGCAGCGCGCCAGGAACAGGCGCGCCAGGAAGCCGCCGCCTTGGCCAATGAGCGGCAGGCCGCACGCGAGCAGCTCAACGCCTTGCAGCGCCAGATTCGCATGCTGGAAGAGCAGCAAGCCAAGCTGGAGAGCGCGAACCGGGTGGTGGGGCCGGAGACCAAGCGCGGACGTTGAGGGCCTCCGAAGGGGCCGCTAGGCGGCCGCTTCGGACGCAAGCAAGCAGCCGGGCCGGGAGGCGCCCGGCCGAAAAAAGTGCTGTCAGAAAAAGATCAGCGCCCCTGATTTGCACGAGCAAAAAAGTCTCGCTATAATTTCACTTCTTCGCAGCGCCCGTAGCTCAGTTGGATAGAGTACTTGGCTACGAACCAAGGGGTCGTGGGTTCGAATCCTGCCGGGCGCGCCAAATTGCAAGGGGTTAGTGGAAGCATCCGCTAACCCCTTTTTACTTTGCGCGAGTGCCTGCAACATATTGCGCTTGCGCCGCGTTGAAACTTTCTTCTGCCTGGAAGCATTCCTTAATGCCAGCCTGATGTTGCCGGGCTGTGTGCGGCACGCGAACATCTCTCTCGGGCAGCCGCCCTGTCGGCGCCGTCGCATCCATCACGAAAATGCAGGCTAGCGCCGCTGGCATTTGATCGGGCTCAAATACCCGCCAGGTTTTGGCCTCGAACGCCTTGAGGGCGGGGCCGGATGTACTTAGACTTTCGTCGTGGTTTGCAGAGCTAGCTCTGCAGATTGCACAGGGAAGTCAGTTACCGGAGCGGCTGTTTGCGCGTCTCCTCCACTCTTGGTAATTGGCTCCCCAGTGGGAGGCAGGGTCGTGTCATCCCGACCGACCCTGGTGCTTTCAGCAGCACCACATGGCAAGCTCTGGCCCTGTTGCGCAAGCAACAGGGCTTTTTTTCGCGGCACAGCCCGATTACACGCGTGTCGCCCGCCGGGGGCGTGCCGGGCGCGCAGGCAAAGACGCGAGGCCCGTTAAGACGGGTACACTGGCAAGGTCGAAACGCTGATCGGAAGACAGCTTCGTTGTCTTCGATGTACCCATGCCATTCGTCCTGCATAAATACAAACTACTGTGGGGACTCGCCGCAATGGCGTTGGCTGCGCCGCTCGCGGCCCAGCAGTCCGGAAAACTCGAACCTAACACCATGGCGGCACGGATGGCCGCCTGCACGGCCTGCCACGGTTCGCAAGGTCGCGCCGGCCCGGATGGTTATTACCCCCGCATCGCCGGCAAGCCAGCCGATTACCTTTATAACCAGCTCGTTTATTTCCGCTCCGGGCAAAGGCAGTATCGCCCCATGCAGAACCTGCTCGAGCACATGTCCGACGACTACCTGCGGCAGATCGCCGAGTGGTTCTCCGGCCAGCATCCTCCGTATGCGGACCCGAGCCCTTCCCGTTTGCCGGCCGCGGTGCTCGATCGGGGCAGGCAGCTCGTGATGGAGGGCGACCCCCGGCGCGGCGTGCCCGCCTGCGTGGCCTGCCACGGCGCGTCGCTGACGGGCGTATTGCCGGCCGTACCGGCACTCGTCGGCTTGCCGCATGATTACATCAGCTCCCAATTTGGCGCGTGGACCAACGGGTTGCGCAAGGCGATCGAGCCTGATTGCATGGCCGACATCGCCCGGCGCATGACGCCGGAGGATGTGAGTGCCGTCGCAGGTTGGCTGTCATCGCAACCAGTTCGTAGCGCGACGCCGTCCTCCGGTTTGCCCGCGCCGCCCCCGATGGAATGCGGCAGCCAAATGCGCGTGGAGGTGCGGCAATGAACAAGCGCGCATTCTTGGCAGGGCTGGCCTTGGCCGTGGCAGCCGGCATCGGCACGCTGTTTTGGTTGGGGCATCGCGAGCACGATGTCGCACCGGTTTCATCGATCGTCAGGCCGGACGAGTCGATCCAGCTCGTCGAGCGCGGGCGCTATCTCGCCCGCCTGGGCAACTGCATGGGTTGCCATACGGAGCCCGGCGGTGCGCCTTATGCAGGCGGGAGGGCGCTTCCTACTCCGTTCGGCACGTTTTACGGCCCCAACCTGACACCGGACCCAGAGCACGGATTGGGCCGCTGGAGCGCGGAGGATTTCTGGCGCGCGTTGCATCATGGCAAAGCGCCTGACGGCCGCTTGCTGTATCCGGCGTTTCCTTATCCTAGTTACCGGTACGTCTCGCGCGAAGACGCCGACGCGCTGTACGCCTATCTGCGCTCCTTGCCTGCGGTGGCCAAACCCGATCGGGACCATGACCTGGCTTTTCCCTACGACCAGCGTTGGCTGGTCGCGGTCTGGCGGGCATTTTATTTCCGGCCCACCGAGCGCGAGGCCGCGGTGGCTGGCCAATCCGAAGAGTGGTTGCGGGGGCGCTATCTGGTCGAGGGCCTGGCGCACTGCGCGGAATGCCATACGCCGCGTAACCGCCTCGGGGCGATGGTGCCGGAAGCTGGGTTGGCCGGATCCCTGATAGGGGGGCAGTCCTGGTATGCGCCGCCGCTGACGGGGGACCGGAAGACCGGCTTGGGAGAGTGGACCCGGCAGGACATCGTCGATCTCCTCAAGACGGGCATTTCCCGCCACTCGCATGCGGCCGGCCCGATGGCCGAGGCTGTGCACCAAGGCTTCCAATATGCCAGCGATGCAGACTTGGATGCCATGGCGGCTTACCTCAAGTCCTTGCCCGCAGCCGGGACGGATACCGCAGCGCTCTCCGCGGCTGCACCCGCCTCGTTGATGGAGCTGGGAGGCAAGCTGTACGAGCAGCATTGCGCCCAGTGCCATGGTGCGGACGGCAAAGGGCAGCCTCCAGCCTGGCCCCCGCTCGCGGGCAATCTGTCGGTGGTGGCGGTTGCCCCGGACAATGCCATCCACATGGTTTTGTCCGGCGGTTTCGCGCCGAGCACGGCAGGAAACCCTCAACCCCACGGCATGCCTCCTTTTGCGCAGGCCCTGGGGGACCAGGACGTGGCGGCGGTGGTGACCTACATCCGCCAAAGCTGGGGCAACCAGGCGAGCGCGGTCAGCCTGCCTGAAGTGCGGCGCGTGCGCGAGGCGGTGCGGTAGCGGGCGACGTTGCCATGGCATCTTCTGCGAGTGCGCCCGCGCGGGGCGCGCTCGCTAAACCATTTCCGCGATGGCTTCCGCGATGGCCAGGGAGGCCGTCAGCCCCGGCGATTCGATGCCGTATAGATTGATCAAGCCGGGGATGCCGTGTTCGGCCGGGCCTTGGACCACGAAGTCCGCCGCGTCCGAGCCCGGTTTTCCCAATTTGGGGCGTATGCCCGAGTAGGCGGGATGAAGGGCCCCGTCGGGCAACGCTGGCCAATAGCGTCGAATCGAGGCATAGAATGCGTCCGCCCGTCGCGGATCGACACGGTAGTCCAGGCTGTCGACCCATTCCACGTCTGGCCCGAAACGGGCCTGGCCACCTAGGTCCAGGGTCAGGTGGACGCCCAGTCCCCCGGGTTCGGGCACGGGATAAATAAGGCGGGTGAAGGGCGAGCGTCCGGTCAGGCCGTAGTAGTTGCCTTTGGCGAAGTAGAGCGGGGGAATGGTCGACGGGGCGAGGCCCCGTAGCCGGGATGCGGTTTCCTGGGCATGCAGGCCGGCGGCGTTCACGACGAGGTTGGCCCGGATGTCCATGGGCGGCTCGCCGCCGACATGCAGCACGATGCCGTCCGCGTCGCAGTGGCCTTCCAGCACGGGGGAGCCTAGGGCCAGCATGCCGCCTGCTGCCTCGAAGTCGCCTTGCAGCGACAGCATCAGGGCGTGGCTGTCCACGATGCCCGTGTCGGGGCTGTGTAGTGCGGCCACGCAGTGTAGCGCCGGTTCGCAGCGGATGGCCTGCCCCGCGCCAAGCATGTCGAGCCGCTCCACCCCGTTCGCGCGGCCCGAGCCTCGTAAATGCTCCAAGACGTCGAGCTGCGCACTCGAGGTGGCCACGATGTACTTGCCGCAGCGCCGGTGCGGAATTCCGCGCCGGGCGCAGTATTCGTACAGCAGGTGCCTCCCGCGCACGCACCACTGCGCCTTGCGCGACTCGGCGGGATAGTAGATGCCCGCATGGATCACTTCGCTATTGCGCGAGCTGGTGCCGGTGCCGGTTTTTCTCTCCTTTTCCAGCACGATGGTTTCCCGGCCGCGGCCAGCGAGGGCGCGCGCAACGGCCAAGCCGATCACGCCGGCTCCGATCACGATGCAATCGACTTGTTCCATGGTTTCTTTCGTCAGGGAGAATGCGCCAGGGGCGGGGCACCCTAGCGGTCGAGGGTTGCCTCGAACGCCGCCGCGTTGCGCATGCCTTGGTCTTCGAAATTGGTGTTGAAAAGAACGTGCACGTTGGCGGCAGCCTGGGCCAGGCGGCGGACGAGTTCTGCGATGCGCTGCAGTTCTTCCTGCGAGTACTCGTACACGAAGCGGCCCGAAGATGCGGCGAGGCCGCGCCGGTTCCACGCTTCGTGGTTGCGGCCATGCAGGCGCACCACCGCGAGATCGTCGCGCGTCGCGGCCCAGACGGCCGGTACGCTGTTTATCCAGCGGTCGGGGCCGTCGACGACGGTGTGGGCTGCGCCGAGCTCCCGCAGCAGGGCGAGCGTTCCGGGCCTGCCGGCTGCGTCGAGCCAGCTGCGATGGCGAAATTCCGCGGCGAGCACCTGTTCTTGCATGCGTTCGGCGCATTCCGCCACGAGGGCGCGTCCCGCAGCATCGTTGTGCACGACCGGCGCGTACTGGAAGTGTACGGCCGCCAGCTGCCCGCTCTGGCGCAACGGCTCCAGCGCCTGGAGGAAACGGCTCCAGAGTTCGTCCCGCAGCTCCCCGGGCATCGATGCATAGTCCACCATGCGCGCGCCGGGCGAGAGCTCCGATGCGATGTCTGCAGGGAGGGCATCGACCGGCGCCTTGTGGCCGGTGAAGAGGCGAAACGCCTTGACGTGGAAGACGAAGCCCGGCGGCGTGCGTTGCGCCCAGAGGTAGGCGGTGCGTGCGCAAGGGAGCCGATAGTAGCTGCTGTCTACTTCGACGATCGGGAACCGCGAGGCATAGAACTGCAGGCGAGCTTGCGCAGTGCGTACCGAGCGGGGATAGAAGCGGCCGCACGCGAGCAGCGTGGGATCGGTCCAGGAGCACGTGCCGACGCGCACAGGCATGGGATGAGATGCAGCGGGAAAGGGCGTTTATACTGGATGAATATACAGTTTTCGCGTCCTTATGTCACATACCGCCGATGCGCCCGGCCGCGATCCTTGGGCCGAATTGAATCCCAGCCAACGCGAGGCCGTCGAGTACGGCCTGGGCGACGATGCCGTTTGCGGCCCCTTGCTGGTGATCGCGGGTGCGGGATCGGGCAAGACCAGCACTTTGGCCCATCGCGTCGCCAGGCTCATCCTCCATGGCGTCGACCCGCAGCGCCTCTTGCTGTTGACGTTCTCGCGCCGGGCCGCCGCCGAAATGGAGCGGCGCGCGGGCCGCGTATTGCAAGCCGTGCTCGGCAGCCCGGGCGGTGAACCGCCCGCCCTGCCGTGGGCCGGCACCTTCCATGCCATCGGCGCGCGCCTGTTGCGGGAGTATGCGCCGCGCATCGGGCTGTCCGAGTCTTTCACCATCCACGACCGGGGCGACGCCGAAGATCTCATGGGGTTCGTCCGGCATGAGCTTGGGTTCTCCGGTGCCAAGTCACGCTTTCCCCTCAAGGGCACGTGCCTTGCCATTTATTCGCGCGCCGTCAACAGCCAGGCGTCGCTGGAAGCCGTGCTGGCCAAGCATTTCCCGTGGTGCGCGCAGTGGGAGGCGGAGCTCAAGACGCTGTTCGGCGCGTACGTGCAGGCCAAGCAGGACCAGCACGTGCTCGACTACGACGATCTCTTGCTTTACTGGGCCGAAATGATGAAAGAGCCAGCCATCGCACAAGAGCTGGGCGGGGCCTTCGATCACGTGCTGGTGGATGAATACCAAGACACCAACCGCCTGCAGGCGGAGATCCTGCTCGCCATGAAGCCGGATGGCCGCGGGCTGACGGTGGTGGGCGACGACGCCCAGTCCATCTATTCCTTCCGTGCCGCCACGGTGCGCAATATCCTCGACTTCCCGGCGCAATTCCCGCGGCCGGCGCATATCGTCACGCTGGAGCGCAATTACCGGTCGACGCAACCCATCCTGGACGCATCCAACGCAGTGATCGCCGAGGCGGCGGAGCGCTATGCCAAGCGGCTCTGGACCGATCGCGCTTCGGCGCAGCGCCCGCAGCTGGTTTATGTCAGCGACGAGTCAGGGCAGGCACGGTGGGTGGCGGACCAGGTCCTTGCCAAGCGGGAGGCGGGCACGCGGCTGATGTCGCAGGCCGTGCTCTTCCGTTCCGCCAGCCATAGCGCAACGCTGGAGCTGGAGCTCGCCCGACGCAACATTCCCTTCGTGAAGTTCGGCGGCCTCAAGTTTCTCGAAGCAGCGCACATCAAGGACGTGCTCGCCTTGTTGCGCTGGGCGGCCAACCCCCTGAGCCGTTTGTCGGGCTTTCGCGTCGCGCAGTTGATGCCGGGCATCGGGCCCGCCACTGCCATGCGCCTGCTCGATGCCATGGCGCAAGCAAGTGACCCGGCCCAGGCGCTCGCGTGCTTTGCTCCGCCTCCTGCCGCCGCGGAAGACTGGAAGGGGTTCGTGCAGGCGTTCCTGTCGTTGCGCGAGGAGGGCCTGGCTTGGCCGGCGCACGTCGACTTGGCATTGCGCTGGTATGGCCCCCACTTGCAGCGGCTGTACGATGACGCCGCCGTGCGCCGGGCAGACCTCGACCAGCTGGCACGCATAGCCGGCACGTACGCGTCGCGCGAGCAATTCCTGACCGAACTGACGCTCGATCCGCCGGACGCCACCAGCGGGCAATCCGGCGCGCCGCTGCTCGACGAGGATTACCTCATCCTGTCTACCATTCACTCGGCCAAGGGGCAGGAATGGAATACCGTGTACGTGCTCAACGTCGTGGACGGCTGCATTCCGTCGGACATGAGCACCGGGGACGCCGAGGAAATCGAGGAAGAGCGGCGCCTCTTGTACGTGGCCATGACGCGGGCCAAGGAAGACCTGCAATTGATTGTGCCGCAACGCTTTTACGTGCACCAGCAGAGCAGCATGGGCGACCGGCACGTCTACGGCACGCGCAGCCGGTTCATTCCCGAGCGCCTGCTTCCTTTGTTCGAAATCTTGCCCAAGGCAGGGCAGGCTCCGGGCGCAGGGGGCGGGCCCGGCTCGCCGTCGGGCCCCCGAGTGGACATCGCGAGCCGCATGCGCAATGCCTGGCGATGAGTCTTTCCACGCAAAATGATTGACACAAAAATATTTTAAGTATGAAATAATGACCGTCGATTAGACGGGGGCGTTGCGTCCTCCAGTCATCTGGAAAGAGGCTCATCCGGCCAGCGGAGGACTCATGAACATCGTATGCATCGGCGGCGGTCCCGCCGGGTTGTACTTTGCGCTGCTGATGAAAAAGCGGGATCCGTCCTCCCGCATCGTGGTCATCGAGCGTAATCGTCCCTACGATACCTTCGGTTGGGGCGTGGTGTTCTCGGACCAAACGCTGGGCAACCTGGTGCAGGCGGACGAACCTACGGCCCGGCGCATCCTCCAGTCGTTCAATCACTGGGACGACATCGACGTCCACTTCAAGGGTCGAACCATCACTTCGGGCGGACACGGCTTTTGCGGCATCGGCCGCAAGCGCCTCCTGAACATCCTGCAGGACCGCTGCCAGGAACTGGGCGTGGAGCTGGTATTCGAAACCGAAGTGGAAGACGATCGGGAAATCGCAAGGCGCTATCAAGCCGACCTGGTCGTCGCGTCGGACGGCTTGAACAGCAAGGTGCGCAAGCGCTACGAGCACGTATTCAGGCCCGACATCCAGACCCGGCATTGCCGCTTCGTGTGGCTCGGGACCAAGAAGCTGTTCTCCGCGTTCACGTTCGCATTCGAAGAGACCGAATACGGATGGTTCCAGGCCCACGCCTATCAATACGATGGCGACACGTCCACCTTTATCGTCGAGACGCCGGATCACGTGTGGCAACGCGCCGGCCTGGACAAGATGAGCCAGGACGAGGCCGTCGCGTTTTGCGAGCGGTTGTTCGCCAAGTATCTCGACGGTCATCCGCTGATGAGCAATTCGCCGCACCTGCGGGGTTCGGCGATCTGGATCCGCTTCCCTCGCATCGTCTGTGCGAGCTGGATCCATTGGAACGAGATCGACGGCAGGCGGGTTCCCGTCGTATTGATGGGCGATGCGGCACATTCGGCGCATTTCTCTATCGGCTCGGGCACCAAGCTAGCGCTGGAGGACGCGATCGAGCTCTCGCGCTGCTTCGACACGCACCGGGAACAACGCCTGGAAGAGCTGTTGGCGGCCTATGAGGCGGTGCGGTCCGTCGAAGTGCTCAAGATCCAGAATGCCGCGCGTAACTCCATGGAGTGGTTCGAGAATGTGAGCCGCTATGTCGACCTCGAGCCGGAGCAGTTCGCCTACTCCATGCTGACGCGCAGCCAGCGCGTTTCGCACGAAAACCTGAGGCTGCGCGACGCTTCCTACGTCGAGAGCTACGAGCGCTGGTTCGCGCGGCGCGCGTTCGCGGCCGCTGGCCTGCCGGAGCCCGAGGCGGCCCGCGGCAAGCCTGTCCCACCCATGCTCACGCCGTACCGCGTACGCGACCTGGTGCTCAAGAACCGCATCGTCATGTCGCCCATGGCGCAGTATTCGGCCGTGGACGGCACGGTGGGCGATTTCCACCTCGTCCACCTGGGTAGCCGCGCCATGGGCGGCGCCGCCATGGTGTTCGCCGAGATGACCTGCGTGTCGGCCGATGCGCGCATTACGCCCGGCTGCCCGGGCTTGTACCGCCCTGAGCATACTGCCGCCTGGAAGCGCATCGTCGACTTCGTCCATGAGAACACGGATGCCAAGATTGCCATGCAGCTTGGGCACGCTGGGCCCAAGGGCTCGACCCGGCGTGCCTGGGAGGGGACGGACCTGCCGCTGGAGTCGGGCAACTGGCCGCTGGTGGCCGCCTCCGAGCAGCAATACCTGGAAGGCGTCTCGCAGGTGGCGCGCGCCGCTACGCGTGAAGACATGCGGCGCATCCTGGATGATTTCGTGCGCGCCACGGTCGAGGCGGACAAGGCTGGGTTCGATTGGCTCGAGTTGCACTGCGCCCACGGGTATCTGCTCTCCAGCTTCATTTCCCCGCTGACCAACCATCGCACCGACGAATACGGCGGCAGTCTGGAGAACCGCTGCCGCTACCCGCTCGAAGTCTTCGCCGCCATGCGCGAAGCCTGGCCGGCGCACAAACCCATGAGCGTGCGCATTTCGGCGCACGACTGGGTGGAGGGTGGCATCACGCCGGACGATGCCGTCCGGATCGCCCGCATGTTCAAAGCGGCGGGCGCGGACATGATCGACTGTTCCTCGGGCCAGGTGAGCAAACGCGAGCAGCCGGTGTACGGGCGCATGTTCCAAACGCCTTTCGCCGACCGCATCCGCAACGAAGCCGGCATCCCCACCATTGCCGTGGGCGCCATCTTCGAGGCGGATCATGTCAATGGAATCATCGCGGCGGGGCGCGCCGACCTCTGCGCGCTGGCGCGGCCGCACCTGGCCAACCCCGCGTGGACGCTGCTGGAAGCCGCGAAGATGGGATGGGACGTGAGCTGGCCCAAGCAGTACTATGCGGGCCGCATGCAGTTGGAGCGCAACCTCGAGCGCGAACGGCAGCTGGCGGCGGCCAACCAGGGTTTGTCGCCGCGGGAGATTGCCGCGCGTCTCCTGGAGTAGGCGTGCGTCGCGGACGCGTTTCGCCCCTCTCGTTCGACTGGCAGGACATACGACCATGGAGCAATTGAAAGGAAAACATGCGCTGGTGACGGGCGGGGGCCGGGGCATAGGCCTGGCGATCGCGCGCGAATTGCTGCGCCATGGCGCGTCCGTCACATTGGCGGGCCGCAGCGAGGCAGCCTTGGATGCGGCCGTTGCCGAGCTGTCGCCGCTGGGCGCGGTTCGCAGCCAGCGCATGGATGTTGCCGAATCTGCGTCGGTGCAGCATGGCATCGCCGCTGCCGCGGCGGCTGCCGGGCGCATCGACATACTCGTCAACAACGCGGGGCAGGCCGAGTCGGCGGCGATCGGCAAGACCGACGATGCACTGTGGGCGCGGATGCTGGCGGTGAATTTGAGCGGCGTGTTTTATTGCTCTCGGGCCGTCCTGCCGGGCATGTTGGAGGCGGGATGGGGCCGTATCGTCAACGTGGCGAGCACTGCCGGGCTCATCGGTTATGCGTATACGGCTGCCTACTGTGCATCCAAGCACGGGGTGGTGGGGCTCACGCGGGCGATGGCGCTGGAGGTCGCGGCCAAGGGCGTGACCGTCAACGCGGTGTGTCCCGGCTTTACGGAAACCGACTTGAGCCGGGAGGCGATCGCCAATATATCCGCCCGCACGGGTCGCAGCGAAGCTGAGGCCAAGGCGGCGCTGGCGGCGTTCAATCCCCAGAAGCGCCTGGTGCAGCCCGAGGAAGTGGCCCATGCGGCAGTTTGGCTCTGCCTGCCGGCCTCTGCGGCGATGAACGGCCAAGCCGTCGCGGTGGCCGGGGGCGAAGTGACTTGAAGGAGTAACGATGGCACGCAAATCCATCGGCGAATCGAATGGCGCCGGCACGGGATCGGGCTCCGCTGCGGTGCTCGACATGGAGGCGCGCCTCACCGAGGACCATCACCAGTCCCTCGTGCTGTGGCTGCGCATGCTGTCGTGCACCGTACGCGTCGAGAATGAAATCCGCTCGCGCCTGCGTACGCATTTCGGCATCACCTTGCCGCGTTTTGACCTCATGGCCCAACTCGAGCGTCATCCGGAAGGGCTGCGGATGGGAGAGCTGTCCCAGCGCATGATGGTGACGGGCGGCAATGTCACGGGCATTACCGACCAGCTCGAAGAAGAAGGCTTGGTGGTGCGCGAGCCCTCGCCCGAAGACCGGCGCGCGTTCGTGGTCAAGCTCACGCCTGCTGGCCGCAAGGCGTTCGGAAAAATGGCCGCCGTGCACGAGCAATGGATCATCGAGCTGTTCTCGGCTTTGCCGGCGTCGTCCAAGGACATGCTCATCGACTTGTTGTCGCAATTGAAACAAGGCCTCAACGATCGCTTGCCGAATGAACGCAAATAAAAGGTGACGACTATGCGCTACGTCCACGGTGAAAAACAGATGTTGCACGGCGCCCGCGCGGCCATGGCCGGCTACCAGGCCCGGCATTTTTCCCTCGAAGCGCGCGGCGCCACTGCCGTCGTCACGCTCGACCGGCCGGAGCGCAAGAATCCGCTGACCTTCGAGTCGTATGCCGAACTGCGCGATTTCTTCCGGGACTTGGCCTATGCCGAAGATATTCGCACCGTGGTCATCCAGGGTGCCGGCGGCAACTTCTGTTCCGGCGGCGACGTGCACGACATCATCGGGCCGCTGACCAAGCTGGACATGCCTTCCCTCCTGGCGTTCACCCGGATGACCGGGGATTTGGTCAAGGCGATGCGTGCATGTCCGCAACCCATCATTGCCGCCGTAGACGGCGTGTGCGCGGGGGCTGGCGCGATCTTGGCCATGGCTGCCGACATGCGGCTGGGCACGGCGCGCAGCAAGACCGCCTTCTTGTTCACCCGGGTGGGCCTGGCCGGCTGTGACATGGGCGCGTGCGCCATATTGCCCCGGCTGATCGGGCAGGGGAGGGCGTCGGAACTGCTCTACACGGGGCGCGCGATGAGCGGCGACGAAGGCGAACGCTGGGGATTCTTCAACCGGCTCTGCGAGCCGGAGGCGCTCTTGGAGGAAGCGTGCGCGCTGGCTGCGAGCCTGGCTCAAGGGCCGACGTTCGCGCATGCGATGACCAAGCGCATGCTGCACCAGGAGTGGAACATGAGCATCGAGCAGGCCATCGAGTCTGAAGCCCAGGCCCAGGCCATTTGCATGGCGACGAATGATTTCCATCGCGCGTATCACGCGTTCGTCGCCAAGCAGCGCCCAGTATTCGAAGGCGATTGATACCCGTTCCCGCGCGGGCGCTGCCCGCGCCTGGCTTCCATGCATTGCGGAATCAACATGAGCGAAACCACCCCATCGAATGCCGTGCCGGCGCGTACCCCGCAACAGGGGGGCAAGGCATCGCGGATGCAGCACCTGGACTGGCCATTCTTTGAGCCGCGCCACGGCAAGCTGGTCGCAGCGCTCGATCAGTGGGCAGCCGGCCGGACGGCGCACGCGCATGGCGCAGACGTCGATGCGACCTGCCGGGACCTGGTGAGGGCGCTGGGCGAGGGGGGATGGCTGCAGCATGCTGTGGCCGGACGTGCCTACGGCGGGTCGTCCGATACCATCGATACCCGCACGGTGTGCCTGATCCGCGAGACCTTGGCGTATCACGACGGGCTGGCCGATTTCGCGTTCGCCATGCAGGGGCTGGGGTCCGGGGCCATTAGCCTATTCGGCACCACCGAGCAACGTGCTCGCTACCTGCAGCGCGTGGCGGCGGGGCAGGCCATTGCGGCGTTCGCGCTGTCAGAGCCCGAGGCGGGATCGGACGTGGCAGCCATGGCGTGCGCGGCCCGCCCGGACGGTTCCGGCTACCTGCTGAACGGCACAAAGACGTGGATTTCGAATGGCGGCATCGCGGACTTCTACGTGGTGTTCGTGCGCACCGGCGAGGCGCCCGGCGCGCGCGGCATTACTGCTTTCGTGGTGGATGCCGATACGCCGGGGCTCGAGGTCGCCGAGCGCATCGACGTCATTGCGCCGCATCCGCTCGCGCGCTTGCGCTTCCATGACTGCCGCGTGCCGGCCGCCCAGAGGCTGGGCGAGCCGGGGCAGGGCTTCAAAGTGGCCATGGCCACGCTGGATGTGTTTCGCACCTCCGTGGCGGCGGCTGCGCTCGGCTTTGCCCGGCGGGCGTTCGACGAGGCGATCGGGCGCGCGACGTCGCGCCGCATGTTCGGCCAAACGCTGGCCGATTTCCAACTTACCCAGTCCAAGCTTGCGGAAATGGCGACCGGCATCGATGCCGCCGCGCTGCTGACTTATCGTGCGGCATGGATGCGCGACGGCGGCGCTCGCATTACGAAAGAAGCCGCCATGGCCAAGATGACCGCCACCGAAACCGCGCAGCGCGTCATCGACGCCGCGGTGCAGATGTTCGGCGGGCAGGGGGTCGTGAGCGGCGAAACCGTCGAGCGGCTTTACCGCGAGATCAGGGCCCTGCGCATTTACGAAGGCGCCACCGAAGTCCAACAATTGATCATCGCCCGCGAACTGCTGCGTTCTGCCGGGGCGGCCTGACTAAAAGGAGAATCCATGGCATCGAACATCGAGATCCTGCAGCCCGGGGGTTGGCCGCGCCCGCGCGGTTATAGCAACGGCGTCGCCGCCCGCGGCAAGCAGATCTTCATCAGCGGGATGATAGGCTGGGACCCGGATGGCGTCTTTCGGGCCAAGGACTTTGCGGGGCAGGTGCGGCAGGCGCTCGCGAACGTCGTCGCCGTGCTGGCCGAGGCCGGGGCCCGGCCGGAACACATCGTGCGCATGACCTGGTACGTGCTCGACAAACGGGTTTATGTCGCGTCGTACGAAGAAATCGGAAAGGCGTATCGCGAAATCATCGGCCGCCATTTTCCGGCCATGACGGCGGTGCAGGTAGCCGGCCTGATCGAAGACGAAGCGCAGGTCGAAATCGAGGTCACGGCCGTCATTCCGGACTGACCCGGCAGTTTGGTCGCATCTCTTTCGCCCCGTGGGTATCATTGCAACGAGATGCGGCGATCCACGCCGTGGAGGGGTCCATCGTGAAAGACAAGCCTCACACCCTCAAGGCGGGGTATTACTGGTATTTCATCGACACCGACCCGCCGTCGGTCATACATATCCATGAGTCCGGCTCGGCGAGCTTGATGGGTACCGACTACGAGGTACCCGCCGAAGACGTTGCCGAAATGATCGCGCGGGGCGAAACCTTTATTTGGATCGATCCGCCCCAGGTGCCTTGAGCGCCGCATCCGTTCGGCCGGCTTTGCGCGAGGGTGCCTGCACGGGCCCAGGCCGCCGGCGCCTGCCCTGCCCGAAGGTGTCCGCATACTGCCGGGTAAACGCCGCGCCGAAGAAAAAAATCTGGGCAGAGTAGTAAATCCACAGGATCAGCGCGATGACCGAGCCTGCCACGCCGTAGGACGAAGCCACGTTGCCGTGGCCAAGATACAGGCCGATGACGCTCTTGCCCACCGAAAACAGCACGGCCGTGACTAGCGCTCCGGGAAGGACGTCGCGCCACGGAATGCTCGTGCTGGGCAGGAGCTTGAAAACGACCGCGAACAGCGCGGTCACGACGGCGAAAGAAAACAGGCTCGAGGCCAGCATCGCCGTCGTGGCGAACGCCGACTCCACCCAGAATGCATGCCAGTAATCCTGCAGGGCAGTGAGCGCGGCATTGACCGTCAGCGAAATCAGCAGGAACAGCGCAAGCACGAGCACCAGCCCGAACGACAACAACCGGCTGCGGATCTGCGCCCAGACGCCGGATGTCTTGGAGGCCGGTACGTCCCATAGTTCGTCGAGGCTGTCTTTCAGTTCCGCGAACGCGGTCGTTGCGCTGAACATCAGCAACACCGTCGAAATGAGCGCTGCAGCCCATCCTTTGTCGGATTGCTGCGCGCTGGCGAGGACGGTCTGGATGGCTTCGGCCCCTTGCTGGCCGGTCAGCGAGCGCATCTGGCCGACGAGCTGGTTGCGCACGGCTTCCTCACCGAAGAAGGCACCGGCGATGGCGATGACCAGCAGCAGTATCGGCGCCAGCGAGAACACCATGTATAGGGCCAGGGCGGCGCCCTTGCTCGAGGCGCGGTGGGCCGACCAGCGGCGCACTGTGTCCCAGGCCAGAGAGACGACGAGCGTGCGGCGGAATCGTTCGAGGCGGGAACGCAAGTCCATGGAGCGACCGGCTGCGGTAGAGGTGGATCCTCGTCATTCTGGGCGCCTGCAGCCCCGGCGTCTGCTCATCCATACAAACCGACGCAACTGTAGATTTTTCTAACGGGAAACGCCGCGCGCTCTCGGTGTCGTCTATTGGGTACGCATCCGTTTCTTGCTTGCTGCCCCTGCCGCCCGGCCGGAGGCGTCAGTCCTGTGCGCGGAAGCCGGTCTGCGCGACGACCTCGCGCCAGCGTGCGATCTCCGCCCGGGTGTAGTCCCCGAGCGCCCGGCTACTGGCAAAGGCCGGGTTCACGCCTTGGTCCACCAGCTTGCGGCGGACCTCGTCGTCCTGCATGATCTGCTCGACCGCACGTTCCAGCGTGGCCACGACTTCGGCCGGCGTGCCCCGGGGAGCGTAGAGTCCGTACCATCCCGTGGCATCGACGTCGGGGTAGCCCAGCTCGGTCATAGTGGGAACGTCCGGGGCGGCTGGCTGCCGGCGTTTCCCCGTGACGCCCAGCACTTTCAGCTTGCCGCCCTGGGCCAGCTGTTGCGCCACTTGCAGGACGACGAAGCCGAACTGCACTTGCCCGCCCACCAAATCGGTGACCAGCGGCGCGGAGCCTTTGTAGGGTACGTGCTGCATGTCGAGCCCAGCCTTGCGGTTGAGCATGTCGCCCGCGAACTGGGAGGGCGTTGCGGCGCCGAAGGAGCCGTACGAATACTTGCCTCGCCCTGCGCGCAGCCAGGACAGGAGCTCCGGAAAGTTGCGGGCCGGCGTGCTGCCCGGGACTGCCAGCGCCAGTTCGAAATCCACCAGGCGCGCGATGGGCGTGAAGTCCTGGACCGGATCGTAGGGCAGTTTCTTGAAGGTGGCGGGATTCACGGCCATGGTCTGGGCAAAGCCCATCAGCACCGTATAGCCGTCCGGCGCGGCCTTGGCGACTGCGGCCGTTCCGATGAAGCCGCTGGCCCCCGCCTTGTTCTCGACAATGACGGGTTGGCCCAACCGGGCCCGCAGTTTCTCCGCCACCATCCGGGCGACCACGTCGGGCGTTCCGCCCGGGGGCCCCGGCACGACGAGGGTGACTGGGCGGGACGGATAATCGCTTGCATGGGCGGCAGCTGCTGCCAGCAAGCATGAAAGAAACACTGCAGTGTAGCGAAGCATTCGTCTTCCCCTGGCGATGACCGGCCATCGTAGTCCCGGACGTCCGCGGGCTGGTAATGCGATTTCCCGGCGTAGATATGCCCGATGCCTATATCGTCGGCCGAGAATGGGCGATCGGGGTATTCCTTAGGCTGGGCACAGCCGTCGAGGCTAGGGTTTTTGCTATCCTCACCGGAACGTTACCCCTGGGAGATAGCTGATGCGCCTCGTGCGCGCTGAAGGTATGAAACAGGGCGCAAAGCGCGCATGGAGTTGGACAATACGCTTGCTTGGCGTGGTCGGCGCGGCCGTCGTGATGGGCTGCTCGTCCGGCGACCCGGGTGCGCGTACGCCGCTCAACAGCCCTTATGCCGCCGGCGCAGAGCGCGAAAACGTCATGTACACGGCGTTCACGCAGCGCTCGCCCAAATACCTGGACCCGGCCAGCTCCTACTCTGTCGACGAGACGCCGTACACCTACCAGATCTATGAACCGCTGTACGGCTACCATTACCTGAAGCGTCCCTACGAGCTCGTGCCGCGCACGGCGACCCGCATCGTCGAGCCGGTTTACCTGGACGAGGCCGGCAACGTGCTGCCGCCCGACGTGCCGGGGGAGCGCGTGGCGCAGAGCGTGTACGACATACCCATCAAGCCGGGCATCCTGTTCCAGCCCCATCCGGCCTTCGCGGTCGACGAATCCGGGCGCGACCGGTACCGGCACCTCAAGCCGGAGGACCTGGAGGGCAAGTACGCGATCACCGATTTTCCCCACACGGGTACGCGCGAGCTGACCGCGGACGACTACGTCTATGGCATCCGGCGCCTGGCGACGACGCGCGTGGTTTCGCCCATCTATGCGCACATGACGGACTACATCGTCGGCTTCAAGGAGTACGGCGATCGCATCCGCGTCGTCGATGCCGAGTTGCGCAAAGGGCTGGACCCCACCACCCGCGACCTGCCTTGGCTGGATTTTCGCCAATACGCCTTCGAGGGCGTGGAGGCGCTCGATAAGTACACGCTGCGGATTCGGGTCAAGGGCAAGTATCCACAGTTCAAGTACTGGCTGGCCATGACGTTCTTCGCCCCCATCCCGTGGGAGGCCGACCAGTTCTACAGCCAGCCGGGCATGGCAGCCCGCAACTTGACCCTGAATTACTGGCCGGTGGGGACGGGGCCGTACATGTTGACCGAGTACCGGGAGAACCGCCGGCACGTGTTGACCCGCAATCCGAATTTCCGGGGAGAGCCGTATCCCTGCGAGGGTACCGAAGAGGACCGCGCCGCCGGCCTGCTCGAGGATTGCGGCAAGCCGACGCCCTTCATCGATCGCATTGTTTTCAGCATCGAGAAAGAAAGCGTGCCGCTGCAAGGCAAGTTCCTGCAGGGCTATTACGACGTGCCGCAGGCCGAGCGCGGCGAGTACGGCGTCGCCTACCTGGTGGCGGCGGGCGATTCCCAGGAAAAGGCCGCGCTGTACGCCGAGCGCGGGCTCAAGCTTCCCACTACGGTCGAGACCCAGAATTGGTACATGGGCTTCAACTGGCTGGACCCTGTCGTGGGGAAGGGAGAGACGCCCGAACAGCAGGAACGTAACCGCAAACTGCGCCAGGCCATCAGCATCGCCGTCGATTGGGAAGAATACGTCACGATTTTCGAAAACGGGCAGGCGCAGGTGGCACACGGCCCGCTGCCGCCCGGTTTGCTGGGGTACAAGGATCCGCCCGCCGGCGCCAATCCGGTGGTCTACGACATCGATGGCGAGAAAGTCACGCGCAAGCCGCTCGAGGTGGCCAAGCGACTCCTTGCCGAGGCGGGCTATCCCGAAGGCCGCAATGCGCAGACCGGCCAGCCGCTGGTCCTGAACTACGACGCCATGGGGGGAGTCTCGCCCGCCGCCCGCTCCCAGTTCGACTGGCTGCAGCGCCAATTCGGCAAGCTCGGCATACAGCTGGAAATTCGTTCTACCGACTACAACCGGTTCCAGGACAAAATGCGGCGCGGGGTGGCCCAGCTATTCATGTGGGGATGGAACGCCGACTATCCCGACGCGGAAAACTTCCTGTTCCTGCTGTACGGCCCCAACGGCAAGGCCAAGCATGGCGGCGAGAATGCCTCCAATTACACCAATCCGGAGTTCGACAAGCTCTTCGAGCGGATGAAGTATTTGGACGACGGCCCCGAAAAAGAGGAGCTGATCGCCCGCATGGTGTCCATCGTGCAACAAGACGCGGCTTGGATGTTCGGATACTTCCCGAAGTCGGGCGGCGCCTATCACCAGTGGGTGGGCAACGGCAAGCCGACCCAGATGATACGCAATCATCTCCAATACATGAAAATCGATCCCGAGCTGCGTGCGCGCAAGATAGCCGAATGGAATCGCCCGGTGTGGTGGCCGGTCCTGCTCGCGGCGGCGTTGTTGGTGTTGCTCGCCTTGCCGGCCTGGCGCATGGTCCGCCGCCGGGACCGCGCCGTCGCGGTTCAATCCGATCGCCCAGCAAGGAGCCCTGCATGACGGCTTATATCGTGCGCCGGATCCTCTACGGGGTCTTGATCCTGATCGGCGTCAATCTCTTCACTTTCATCCTGTTCTTCACGGTCAACACGCCCGACGACATGGCGCGCCTGGCCATAGGCGGACGGCGCGTGAGCGCCGATGCCATCGAGAAGTGGAAGGTCGAGCGCGGTTATGACAAGCCGCTGCTGGTCAACGCCCAGGCGCAAGGGGTGAAGCGCTACACCGACACCATCTTTTTCGAGCGTTCCGTGCGCCTGTTCGCCTTCGACTTCGGCGCGTCGGACGCGGGACGCGACATCGGTTACGAAATCCGCCAGCGGGTCGGGCCGAGCCTGGCGCTGGCAGTGCCGACCTTCCTGCTGGGGTTGTTCGCCAGCGTCGCGTTCTCGCTGCTGCTCGTGTACTTCCGCGGCACCTACCTGGATTTCTGGGGCGTGGTGCTGTGCGTGGCCATGTTGTCGATATCGGCGCTGTTCTACATCATCGCCGGCCAGTATCTGTTTTCCAAGACGCTGAGGTTGGTGCCGCTGTCCGGGTTTGCGGGCGGGTTCGACGCCGTCCGCTTCCTGGTGCTGCCCGTGCTCGTGGCCGTGATCGCCAAGCTCGGGCCCGAAGCGCGTTTCTACCGCGCCTTGTTCCTGGAGGAGATTGGCAAGGATTACGTGCGCACCGCCCGGGCCAAGGGATTGTCAGAACGGCTGGTGCTGTTCCGGCACGTATTGCGCAACGCCATGCTGCCGATTCTGACCAGCACCATTTCCACCATTCCGCTGCTCTTCATGGGCAGCCTGATTGCGGAGTCGTTTTTCGGCATACCGGGGCTGGGCAGCTACACGATGGACGCGATCAACGCGCAGGACTTCGCCATCGTGCGGGCCATGGTATTCATCGGCTCCGTGCTGTACATCATCGGCCTGATCCTGGCCGATATTTCCTACACGATCGCCGATCCGCGCGTCCGCTTCGAGTGAGAACATGCCCAAGATCGTCTTTCTCTGGACCGACCTCGCGCTGTTCCTGATCCTGCTCGGCGTGGCCCTCTATGCCTGGCACGTTGCCCGCACGCCGAACCTGCGCACCACGTGGGCGCGGGTGGGGCGGGACACGTCCGCGATGTGCGCCGCAGTCGTGTTGGGCGTGTTCCTGTTCATAGGCGTGTTGGACTCCATGCATTACCGCCCGCTGCTCGACGCGGTGGAAGTCTCCGGTGGAAAAGGGGCGCGGGCCTACTCGCCGGTGACGCGCTCCGTGCTCGACATCTTGCTGGAGAAACCGATGGGCGGCCGCGAGAAGACGTATTCCGCTCCGCTCGCAGTGCGGCAGTTCACCAAAGAGTCCATGTTGGTGGACGGCAAGCCGGTGCGCGATTACCCGCGCCTGCGCCATGGCGGTGCCCATTTGTCCGATCCCGACCAGCAATGGCTCGGCGACGTGCTGCGGCGGACCGCGGTGGGCGTGGTGGCGGGCGCCTTGGCGGCCGGGTTGGCGGCCTTGCTGGTGGCGGCCGCCTTGGCGCACCGCAGGGGCGTATCCCTGCCTGCCGCCTGGCACGACATCGTGTACCGACGCACTCCCATGCCGCTCGGGCCCATGCTGCTGACATTCGGCATCCTCGCGGTGATCGGCGGCGCGGCGGCGTCGCTGTCCACCGGCTATCACGTCCTGGGCACGGACAGCACCGGCAACGACGTGCTGGTCCAAACAGTGAAAAGCTTCCGTACGGCATTGATCATCGGGAGCGTGACCACGCTGGCGACGCTGCCGTTCGCGCTTTCGCTGGGCATCATGGCGGGCTACCTGAAGGGCTGGGTGGACGACATCATCCAGTACATCTACACCACGCTGACGTCCATTCCCGGCGTGCTGCTCATCGCGGCATGCGTACTCATGGTGCAGGTATTCATCGACAACAACCCCGACATGTTCGAGACAGGCGCCGAGCGGGCCGACCTGCGGCTGTTCCTGTTGTGCATCATCCTTGGCGTGACGGGGTGGGCGGGGCTTTGCCGGCTGCTGCGCGCGGAAACGCTCAAGCTGCGCGAGCTCGACTACGTGCTCGCGGCGCGCGCCTTTGGTGCTTCCCCCGCGCGCATCATGGTCCGCCACCTGCTGCCCAACGTCATGCACATCGTATTGATCACCGTCGTGCTGGAGTTCTCGACGCTCGTTCTCTACGAGGCCGTGCTGTCCTACCTGGGGGTGGGGGTCGATCCGTCCATGAATTCGTTTGGCACCATGATCAACTTGGCGCGCCTGGAAATGTCCCGTGATCCGATGATCTGGTGGAGCCTGCTTTCGGCCTTCGTTTTCATGCTGGCCCTGGTCCTGTCCGCCAACCTGTTCGCCGACGCCGTGCGCGAGGCGTTCGATCCCCGCGCACGGGCGTACCGTCCGGCGTGGGCGCGCGGGCGCGCCGGAAAAATGCTGGAGGATCGCTGATGAGCGCTTTCGACCGGTCGCCGGGCGGCCAGGCCATGCTCGACGTGCGCCACCTGGACGTCATGCTCGATAGCGATCACGGCATCGTGCATGCCGTGGATGCGCTCAGCTTGGCGATCGAACGGGGCCAGACGTTCGCCTTGGTGGGGGAGTCCGGCTGTGGCAAGAGCATGACCGCGCTGGCGCTGTTGCGCTTGTTGCCCGATGCGGGCCGCATCGAGCGCGGAGAAACGCTGCTCGACGGCGTCGATTTGAATCGTTTGCCCGAGCGCGACATGCGGGCCGTGCGCGGCCGCAAGATCGGGATCATCTTCCAGGAGCCTGCCACCAGCCTGAATCCCGTCATGAGGGTGGGCGATCAAATCGTCGAGACCATCGTCACCCATACTTCGCTGCGGGGCGCGGCGGCCAAGTCCAAGGCCGTCGAGTGGCTGCGGCGAGTCGGCATCCCCGAGCCCGAGCGGCGCGTGGATGATTATCCGTTCCAGCTCTCCGGTGGCCAGAAGCAGCGTGTGATGATCGCCATTGCGTTGGCGGCCGAACCCGAGCTGCTCATTGCCGACGAGCCGACCACCGCGCTCGACGTCACCATCCAGGCGCAAATCCTGGATCTGCTGCGCGACCTGCAGACGCAGCTCGGCATGGCCATGATGCTCATCACCCATGACTTGGGCATCGTGCGCCGCATGGCCCACCACGTCGCGCTCATGTATGCCGGCCAGATCGTGGAGTCCGCGCCCGCAGAAGCCTTTTTCCAACGTCCTCGCCACCCCTATGCCCGGCTGCTCTTTAGCGCCTTGCCCAGCATGGCGCGGCGCGGGATGCACCTGGCAGCCATCCCGGGCACGGTGCCGGCGCTCAACCAAGCCTTCCGCGGCTGCCGCTTCGCGCAACGCTGTCCTGCGCATGCGGCAGAGTGCGACGCCGCGCCGCCTGCACTGGTCGAAGAGGCGCCCGGCCATGCGGTGCGCTGCGTGCGCCTGGCCGCGATCGACGCCGCCAAGGCGGAGCATCGGGGACCGGACTTGCCCAGCGTGCACGTTGCGGATGGAGCCTCCCGCCAGGTTCACGCCCCGGGGCGCGTGCCGGACGCCGGCGAGGAAAGGGCCGCCGCCGGGGCCGGCCTGTTGCGCGTATCCGATCTCAAGGTGCATTTCCCCATCCGCAAGGGCGTGCTGCGTCGCACGGTCGGTTGGGTCAAGGCCGTGGATGGCGTGAGCCTCTCGCTGGACGCGGGCAAGACGCTGGCATTGGTGGGTGAATCGGGATGCGGCAAGACCACGACGGGCAAGGCCCTGCTCAGGCTCTTGGACGGAACGGCTGCCGTGACGGGCGAGGCGAGCCTCCTGGGGCAGGACCTCCTGCGCGCGGGGCGCCGGCAGATCAAGCGCCTGCGACGCGACATCCAGATCATCTTCCAGGATCCATTCGCCTCGTTGAATCCGCGCATGCGCGTGGGAGAAATCCTCGACGAAGGCTTGCTCTCGCTGCGGCCGGACCTCGATGACGCCGCCCGCCAGGCCGCCACCCTGCGGTTGCTCGACCAGGTCGGCCTGCGCCCTGACGCACGCGATCGCTATCCGCACGAATTCTCCGGCGGCCAGCGCCAGCGCATCGCCATCGCGCGCGCATTGGCGGTCGAGCCCAAGCTGCTGGTGTGCGACGAACCCACCTCGGCGCTCGACGTTTCCGTCCAGGCCCAGATCCTGAACCTGCTGCACGCGCTCCAGCGCGACATGGGCATTGCCTATCTGTTCATCACCCACAACTTCGGCGTGGTGGAATATCTCGCCGACGACGTGGCCGTGATGCAGGGAGGGCGCATCGTCGAATCAGGGCCCGCCGAGCGCGTGCTGACGCGGCCCGAGCATGACTACACCCGGCGCCTGCTCGACGCCGTGCCGCGGTTCGACGTCGAGGCCGCGTAGCAGGCAGGTGAGCCCCGTGTCGCCCATCGGCCGGGTGGGCGCGCGTAGCCAGTACGTAGGCGGCGCCACCGATCGAGGTGCGGACGGAAGCCGGGGTGAAAATGCATTATCATTCGGCTCTTGCGGAGCCGGCGGCCCCTCACGGCGCCGCGGCCTGGAAGGGTGGCAGAGCGGTTTAATGCACTGGTCTTGAAAACCAGCGATGGGCAACCATCCGTGGGTTCGAATCCCACCCCTTCCGCCACCGCCGTCATTGGCCTTCGTCCACCGCACGCTGAGGCTGGCGCGACCGTGGATCAACGGCATGTCCCTTGCTATAACCATTGAACGCAGTCCATGTGGAGGCGGCGGAAATGGTGACGGCAGTGCCTGCGGCTCTGGAGCTCTGGACCATCGGGCATTCATCCCACTCATGGGATGAGTTCCTCCCGATGCTGACTTCCCACGGCATCCAGGCGATCGCCGACGTGCGACGGTACGCCGGGTCGCGCAAGTACCCCCACTTCAATGGCGACGCGTTGCGTCGCGCGCTTGGCGAGGCAGGCATCGAATATGTTCCCCTGCCTGAGCTGGGCGGCCGCCGGAGGCCGAGGCCTGATTCGCACAATACCGCGTGGCGCAATGATTCGTTTCGCGGTTATGCGGACTACATGGATACCGATGCGTTTTGGGGCGGCTTCGCGCGTCTGGTCGCCCTGGCGGGCCGCCGCAGGACAGCCATCCTGTGCGCAGAGGCGTTGTGGTGGCGCTGCCACCGGTCGCTGATCGCTGATCTCTTGAAGGTTCGTGGCGCCTGCGTCAGGCACATTGTCGCCGCTTGCAAAAGCGAGGTCCATCCCTACACGTCGGCAGCGCGCGTCGAGAACGGCCACTTGACCTATTCGACTTGACCGAGAGGCTTGATGGTCATGGACCAGGAGGAAAAACCATGCCAGGCAAGTTCAAGGTAGGAGACCACGTGACCTGGAACTCTGAAGCGGGTTGGGTGAGCGGAACCATCATCAGGGTGCACACGCAGGATTTCGAGTACAAGGGGCATAGGCGGCGAGCCAGCAAAGATGACCCGCAATACGAGATCAAGAGCGACAAGACCGATCACATCGCTGCGCACACAGGATCGGCCTTGAGCAAGGTCGCGAAATGAACCGGAGTCCGCGGCGTGCGGCCCGGGGCAGCGCCGCGATTTCCGCTCGCCGCCCTTGGCGTCGCGGCAGTGCTATTCGCGCGTCACGTTGGTGGTCTTGAGCAAATTGCCCCAGGTTTGCATCTCTTTGCGCAGGAATGCTTCGTACTCCGTCGGCCCACCACCGACCACGGTGATGCCCATTTCGGCGAGCCGGTTTTCCACGGCGGGCGTGCGCGCGGCCTGGGCGATCGCCTTGGACAGCTGTTCGATGATCGCAGGCGGGGTGCCAGCCGGGGCGTTGACGCCGACAAAGTTGACCCATGCGTAGTTCGGGAAGCCCAACTCTGAAACCGTCGGCAGGTCGGGTAGCAGCTTGGACCGGGTGGGGCCGACATTGGCGATGAGTTTGGCCCGCCCGTCCTTGACGGCCGGGGCGGCAATCAGCGCCGATGCGAACGCCATGTCGATTTGCCCGGCCATGACAGCGGTGACTGCGGGGTTCTCGCCTTTGTACGGCACGTGCATGAGGTTGAGGCCGGTCTCTTTCTTGAGCCATTCTCCACCCAGGTGGTGCGTGCCACCCGCCCCCGGCGTGCTATAGGTCAGCGGCTCTTTGGCGTTGCGGCCGAGTTCCAAGAGTTGCTTCATGTCGCTGGCGGGCAAGTCTTTGCGCGCCATGAGGACGTTCTCAAAGTTGAGCGTGTGGTTGACCGGAGCCAGGTCTTTAAGCGGGTCGTACGGTACGGTGGCATCCGACAGGGGCGTGATGACCAGCGGACCCGTCGGGCACCAACACAAGGTATAGCCGTCGGGCTTGGCCTTGGAAACGTAATCGGCCGCCAAGGTTCCTGCACCCCCTGCGCGGTTCTCGACGATGACGGCTTGCTTGAGCACGTTGTTGAGCTCTTGCGCGACGACTCGTGCAGAGACGTCCATCGCCCCGCCGGCCGGGTAAGGGACGACGAGCCGTATCGGCCGGTTTGGAAATTCCTGTGCGTGGATGGCCGAGAGCGGGGCGAGCGCCAGTGCTCCCATCGCCAGGATGGATCGGAACATGGTTGTCTCCTCGATGTGGGCGCCGAACGGGAGGCACGTGCGGCGCGTGGTTGTCGTGTTATGGGGTACGGGCGGGTTCGATGTCAGGCCGCCTTGTGCATGGACCCGCTCGCGGCGTCGTAGCTATAAATCCAGTCGACGGGCAGCGGCGGAGGCGGGGGGACGAGCTGGTTGTTGATGAACTGTTGCCGCGCCTGCAGTTGCACCCGTTTGCCGCGCGGCTGTCTCTCCCGCTCATAGGCGAGTAGCGCAGCAGTGGGGTCGGCATCCCCGAGTGCCAGGTGCCGAGCGATGGCATAACCGTCTTCGAGGGAAATGGCTGCGCCTTGTGCCAGCGTGGGCATCATGGGGTGCGCGGCATCCCCCAGTAGCGCGATGCGTCCTTGCACCCAGTGGTCGAGCGGATCGCGATCGTGAATGCCCCATTTGAACACTTCGGCGGCTTGGGACAGCACATGGAGCATGCCCGGATGCCAGCCGGCATACGCCTGCAGCATTTCCTCCTTGGAGCTCGGCACGGCCCAATCGTCGGACGCCCATTCAGTCGATACGCGTCCCGCGAAGATGTTCAGGAGTTCTCCGCCGCGTATGGGATAGAACAGGACGTGACCGGTCGGCCCCAGCCAACCCACGTATTCGGAGCCCGTCAGCCGGGTGGGAAGCTTGTCGGCGGCGCGATGAAGTTCCTCCATGGGGAGGATAAGCCGCCAGCAAATCTGGTTGGTGAAGCGAGGCGTGAGAAAACCGAAGAGTTTGCCGCGCACGGTGGACTTGATGCCATCCGCGCCAAGGATGACGTCCCCCTCGATTTCGCGGCCATCCTCGGTGCGCATGACCGCTCCCTCCGCGGTGTTGGCCACGTCCGCGCAGGCGACGCCTGTATGGACGGATGATTCGGGCACGCGCGAAAGCAGCAGGCGGTGAAGGTCCGCCCGATGTGCCATCAGATAACGGGCCCCGAATATTTCGGGCATCCTGTCTTTGAAGCGTTCACGGACCGTGACTTCGCCCGTGTCCCACTTGATGGAGAGCCGCTCGATGGGTTCGGCCGCGACGCGCATGAATTCTTCTTCCAGCCCGAGTGCCCGTATGACCTTGACGGCATTGGGAGCAATTTGCAGCCCCGCACCCACTTCGCCCAGCTGACGCGCACGTTCGTAGACCTGGACCTCGAATCCTTTCTGATGGAGTGCCGCTGCGGCGGTCAAGCCGCCTATGCCGGCTCCGACCACGATGACCTTGAGTTTACGGCCTGGTCCTATGCCTCCCATGTCTCCTCCGATATGTTGCGCCAGCCGTCAGCGCTGCGCGCGGCCCTGGCATATTTTTTGGTCGTGGCTACTGTAGCAAGGGCCAGATGGAGTGGAGAAACAACATATTTCGATCAGCCCAAAAGAGAGATTTGTTAGTGTCGAGCCGTCCGCGGGAAGTACTCGGAGCCGTAACGGTGCGTTGCCTCGGCCTCTGCGGGTGCCCGGAGCAGGTTCACCTCATCATCCTGACAATTCCTGACAGTGGGCCAAGCTATCCTGGGACGTCGAGATGCTTGGAGGCGATTCCATGCCGATGCCCAACCTGATGCTGCTGTACGTTGAAGATCCGCCCGCGAGCGCACGGTTTTATGAGGCGTTGTTCGAGCAGCCGCCCGCGGCGGTATATCCCACTTATGCTGCCTTCGAGTCGGCGCAGGGATGGCATCTCGGGCTATGGTCGAGCAAGGCCCGGGACTTCGTGTCGGGTGGCTCGGGACACCGCGCGGAAATTGCGTTCTTGGTGCCCGGCGACGAGCAGGTATTGGCCCTGTACGAACGCTGGCATGCGCTGGGCGTGGCTATCGAGCAGCCGCCGCACCATGCGGTGTTCGGCCTGACGTTCGTGGCCCTGGATCCGGACGGCCATCGGATCCGCGTTTGCACGCCCGATGGCTGACAAGGGGGGCGCAGCGCAAGCGGCCGCGGCCATGCGCAATTGGCGCGCCGGAGTCAGGCGGATTTTTTCTTGGTGATCATGCCGTAGATCACGAGCAGGACGATGGCGCCTATGACGGAAGCGATCCAGCCGGCGGCTTCGCCGGGTTCGTACCAGCCGAGGGCGCGGCCTGCATAGCCGGCCACGAGCGACCCTGCGACGCCGAGCACGATGGTCATGATCCATCCCATGCTGTCGTTGCCGGGTTTGATTGCACGTGCGAGCAAACCCACGATCAGGCCAACCAGCAGGGTTCCGAGCAGAGACAGCATGGCGTTCCTCCGGAGGATGGGGCCCGGAGCGGGCTCCGCGCAATCATGCCACATGTTGGACGAGCAGGGCATGGCCGGCCGCGCCGGGGCCGTTAACGCAGGGTGTAGCCTTTGGCGCGCATGCAGTCGTTGGCCAGGCCCATCTGCCGTTCAGCATTGGCCAGGCCGTCGCTGACTCCCGAGCCTGCGCCGGCATTGATGCCGCGCAGCGAAGGGGTGCTCGTCCCGGGCACGCTGAGGCGGGCCTGGCGCTCGCACTGGATGCGATCGCGTTCGAGTTGTTCGGGCAGCGCGCTCTCCTTGCGCCACGCAGAGGGGCTGCCTGCACAGGCGCAGAGTGCAAGCAAGGTCGGGAGGGCGACGAAGAGCTTCTTCATGTTGAGTTCATCCGGGATGCGACCTCGTGGACAGGGCGGTGTCGCGAGGATTCGATTTTATTCAAAGGAGAGGTCGCTTGGACTGCATCAGCCTTCATCGTCATATTCCAGCTCGGCCAGCCGGCGCCGCAGCGCGCGCGCGTCGACTTCGGGCGAGTGACCGTAGTTCAGCGTGAGCTGTCGCAGTTCGACGTCGTAGGGGTCGAGGCTGTCGGCGCGGCTCAACGAAAGTTCGAACGCGGCCAAGCGGCGCTGCCGGAGCTGGCGCGCGTACTGAAGGAGGTGTTTCATGACGGGTTTCATGGCAATCGCACGGCGAAACGCAATGCGACGCAGGTCGTCGCGCTCTCCGTCGTTATAGACGCTTTCTGTAGACTTGACCAGTTGCCGTCGGGGCGCGATTAGGCCGGGTACGTGACTTGCTATCCAGCACTCGCTACGACACGGAGAAGCGCATGTTGGATGATCCAGGGCGCGGGAGCACGCAGCCTCGCCGCTTTAGGCTGTGCATATCGGGCTATCACATTTATGCCGAGGATGATGCCGGTAAGCTGGCGAGGATTGGTGCCATCTCGCTGGCCCGCGGCGAGCTGGCCTATCGCCTGCTATGGGACGACATCGAGGCAACAGGGTTCCTGACGGCGGAAAAACTCCTGCAAGACGTGGCGGCCAAACTGGCCTATGGCTCGCTGCGGCGGTTCGTCGCCACCGCGCCGGCGGTGCCTGGCGAAACAGTCGAGCCGGTCGCCTTGAGCCTGTTTCTTGCGGATGAAGGGGAGCCCGGCGAGCGTGCGCCGCACGGGGCGGCGCAATGAAAGCTGCGATCGGCATGAGCCGGGGGCAGTGCGCCGACCTGTTGGGCGTGCAGGGCGCTGGCGGCCTGCGGGATGGAGAGGAGAACGAGGTGGGACAGAATGCGTCTTGCCGGGTATTGGTGGTGGACAACTACGTCAGCGCAGCCGAGGCCCTGGCCGAGGCGTGCAGCCGATATCACGAGGTCAAGTTTGTCGGGGGCGGGTCGGCAGCCATGGAAGTCGCCTTGGCCTGGCGCCCGCACGTGATGATCCTGGACATCGACATGCCTTCTCCCAATGGGCTGGAAGTCGCCACCATGATGCGGGACATCGCGCACTTGCAACCGGTTACCCTGATTGCCGTGACGGGGCGCAGCGCGGCCTTCGGGCAGGAGGAAGCGCTGGCCCACGGTTTTGACGATTACCTCACCAAGCCGGTGGATGTCGAGAAATTGCTGGCCCTGATTGCCGCGCGGCGCGGCCCCGCCTCGGCCGACGCGGAGCCGGCCTAGGCGTGCGGTTCGGGGTCGCCCACCGTGCGAGGGCGGCCCGCGCCGTAAGCGACCCAGGCCTGCACGGCAGCCGTGACGATCATGAGGACCAGGACGGGCAGCCAGCTGGCCGTCCAGTCGCGCAGGAACCCGCAGATCACGGGACCGGCGGCTGCGATCAGGTACCCCAGGCTCTGCGCCATGCCGGATAGCGACGAGGCTTGCGTCGGCGTGGCCGAGCGCAGGCTGATGTATGCCAAGGAGAGCAAGAGGCTCCCGCCCAGCCCGAGTCCCGCGATGCAGACCCAGGCCATGATCCACGCGGGGAAGAGCGCCATGCCGGCGAATCCAACCAGGCAAAGCACGGAAATGAAGACCCCCAGGGCTTTCTGGTCGCGTACCCGTCCGGTGACCCACGACGTGGCGATGTTGCCGAACAGGGAGGCCACTTGCATCAGGGTCACCATCCAGCCGGCCAGCAGGGGGCTCATGCCCGTCTCGTGGAGCATGGACGGCAGCCAGGCCATGAGGATGTAGAAATTGAATGCCTGGATGCCGGTGAATAGCGTGACTTGCCAGGCCAGCCATGACCGCCAGACGTTGACGGGCACCGGCTGGGTGGACGCGGCCGGCGCTTCGGCGGCCGCGGCGCGACGCCAGCGTCCCAGCCAGACCAGGGCTGCCGGCACGGTGAAGATGAGCGAGCAGGCTAGCGCGGTGCGCCAGCCTCCGGGCAGGGCGTCGGCTAACGGCACGGCCATGCCGGCGACCAGTCCCGAAGACATGCTCATGACCACCGAATAGAGGCCGGTCAACGGGCCGATGCGTTGCGGGAATTCGCGCTTGACCACGGCCGGCAGCATGACGTTGCCCACTGCAATGGCGACGCCGGCGACCAGGGTGCCCAGGAACAGCGGGATGATGCCTGGTACCGACCGCAGGACGATGCCGGCCGAGAGCATGCCCATGGCAAAGCACAGGATGCGTTCCAACCCCAGGCGGCGGCCCAAGGCAGGCGTGAGCACGGAAAAAAACCCAAAAGCGAGCAGCGGCAGGGTGTTGAGCCATCCGGCGCTGCTTGCGTCCAAGCCGGTCGAGGCCCGGATATGGCCCAACAGCGGGCCGACACCGGTCAGCGGTGTACGGAGGGTGGCGGCAACCAGCAGGATGCCCAACAGCGCCATGGCGGGAGACACGGCACGAGCGAGAGTGGGACGGCTTTCGGTGGTCATGACGGACATGCGCGCACGGCGGCGCGGTTTGGGAACGATGTTTGCGGGCGCATGCGGAGCCGGCGGCCGCCCGAGGCGCCGCGCAGCGAGCCGGCGTACAAAAAAGAATCGAACGGCGATGGCGCCCGGAGCCGGAGCGTGCGTCGGCCGCAGTCTACCGGAGGCATGCCATGCCCAATCGACTTGCCGCAGGATCTACGCCGCTCGCGACGGCGCAGGGCGTTCGTTTCACGCTTTTCCACGAGACGCGCGGCCCGCAGGTGTACGAGGTGGATGCGCGCGTCTTGCGCCTGCGCTTCGGGGCGCCGGACGAACGTGCCGATCACCTGCTTGCGGCATATTTGGCCGGACAGGCGGAGATCCACGACGTGGCCGCCGCCGCACCGGCTGGCGAACATGGCACCGTGACCCGCCTGCAGCCTGAGGATTTCGGGCTCGACCGATCGTGACTGCATGGATCGGCTCAACGCCCGGCTGCCGGGGCGTCCCCGGTGCCGTCCTCCAGCGACAGCGCCATCAATACGTGGGGGATGCCCGCTTCCATGAATTCGTCGCCCTCGGCCCGGAAGCCGCGCGTTTCGTAGAACCGGCGGGCGCGTGTCTGGGCGTGTAGCAGGAGCCGCCGGTGGTTGCGGCGCCGCGCTTCCTCGATCAGCGCGTCGAGAATCGCGCCGCCGATGCCGGCTCCCCGCGCATGGCGATGTACCGCCATGCGGCCGATATGGCCGTCGGGCAACAGGCGACCCGTGCCCAGCGGGCGGCCGGCGGAGTCGTAGGCCACGGCATGCAGGCTGACGGCGTCGGCGTCGTCGTACTCGAATTCCAGGGGAACGGACTGCTCTTCGACGAACACGGCCTCGCGGATCGATGAGGCGTCACTGCGCAGCGCTGGCCACGGTCCGATCACGAGGCGGATGGCTGGCCCCGTCATGCGCAGGCCCGCGCGCAGCGCAGGGTGCCGTGGAGGAGGGGGGGATGAGTCGAAATGCTTCGTTTCATGCCGGCGATGCGGCCGCGGCGTCGGCCGCGGCCAGTACGAATGACGAAGCCTCTAGCTTAGTCGATTCGCACGTTCGCTTGCTTGATGATGGCGCCGTATTTCGCGGCTTCGGTCTTCACGAAGTCGGCGAAGGCGGGGCCGCTCATGCCTTGGGGCACCGCACCCATGTTCTTGATGTTGTTCAGCACTGCGTCATTCTTGAGGGCGGCGGCCGCAGCGGCTTGGAGCTTGGCCACGACGGGAGCCGGAGTCTTGGCAGGCACGAACAGCCCGAACCAAGCCTGGGTGTTGTAGCCCTTCAGCCCGGCTTCGTCCAGCGTTGGCACATCCGGGAGCACGGGGGAGCGTTCCGGGCTGCTGACCGCAAGCGCACGCAGCTTGCCGGCCTGGATTTGCTGCGAGACGGTCGGAATGTTGATCATCAAGGCCGAGATCTCGCCGCTCATCACGGCGGTCACCGCTGGCGCGGCGCCCTTGTAGGGGACGTGCGGGATGTCGGTGCCGGCCATGGAGTTGAACAGAATGGCCGACAGGTGCGATAGGCTGCCATTGCCGCCGGAGCCGACGTTCAGCTTGCCAGGGTTGGCCCGCGCATAGGCAATGAACTCGCCGATGTTCTGGGCCGGCAACGCAGGGTTGATGACTAATACGTTGGGGGCGCTCGCCAGCAGCGTGACAGCCGCGAAGTCTTTCTCTGCATCGAATGGCAGCTTGCTGTAGAGGCCGGGGGTGACGGCGTGCGAACTGGCGTTGCCCAGCAGCACCGTGTAGCCGTCGGGGGCCGCCTTGGCGACGATGTCCGATGCGATGCTGCCGCCTGCACCGGGTTTGTTTTCGATGACCAGGCTTTGGCCGAGCACGTCGCCCATGGCCTTGCCTACATTGCGCGCCAGTTGGTCGGAGCCGTCGCCGGGCGGCGCTGGCACGACCAGCCGGATCGGACGATCGGGGTACTCGGCATGGGCGGCCGCGGCCGAGAGGCCCAAGCCGAGGGTGATGGCGGCAGTCAGGTATCGCAATGGGGCGTTGAAGGCCATGGCGTATTTCCTTGAGGTGGGTGAGGAAACGGGATCAGGCGACCAATTGCTGTAGCCCGAAGAATTCGATGGCATTGTCGGCGTAGATCGCCCGCTTGTCTGCATCGGTGAAGCCGGGCTGCTCGGCCACCAGCTTGCCGATGGACTGCTCGCCCAGGGGGAACGGATAGTCTGACCCCAGCATGATGCGGTCCGTGCCCATGACTTCGGCCAGCAGCCGCAGGGACCGCGGGTCGAAGACTGCCGAATCGACGTAGAAGCGCTTGACGTATTCCGAAGGCGGCCGCGGGCAGTCCTTGCGGACGATGTCGCGATGCTTCCAGGCGTTGTCCACGCGACCCAGCATGAATGCGAAGGAGCCGCCGCCATGGGCGAAGCAGATCTTCAGCGATTCCGGGATACGCTCGAAGGCGCCCGAGAGGATCAGCGACAGGATGCCCAGCTGGGTTTCCGCAGGCATGGCCACTAACCAGGGCAGCATCCATTGCTTCATGCGATTGCCGCCCATCATGTCCCACGGGTGCACCAGCAGCGGAATGTTTTCGTTCGCGCAGTGCTGCAGGAAAGTCACCAGGCCTTCGTCGTCGAGGTCCCGGTCGCCCAGGTGGTTGCCGATCTGGACGCCGTAATGGCCGCTCGCCTTGGCGCGTGACGCTTCGCGGCAGGCGGCGTCGATGTCCTGCAGGGGCACCTGCGCGAGCGGCACGAGCCGCTTGGGCGCAGCCGCGCAGAATTCAAGCGCGAGGTCGTTCATGCGCTGGGCCCACGGCAGCACTTTCTCGGGCGAGAATTCGTAGCCGAACATGATGGGCGTGGCGCAGGTGATCTGGATGTCTACCCCTTGCGCGTCCATTTCGGCCAAGCGCGCCCGTGGATCCCACAGGGCGTCGTATACGGGCCGGAACGGCTTGTCGGCGCGCATGATCTGCCCGGTCTTGCCGCCCTCGTCCACGCGCAGCCAGGGGGCGCGCTCGGCGCTGAGTGCGGCGGCTTCCTCCCGGGTAATGCGGGGGAAGTGGTGTGCATGCATGTCGATTTTCATGGTGTATTCCGGATGGGCGTGATGGATCAGAGCGGCTTGTAGGCGACCGCCTTGATCTCGATGCGCAGGTGGGGATGGGGCAGTTGGTGGACCGCGACCGTCGTGCGCGCCGGGCCATTGAAGTCGAAGAACTCTCCGTACACTTCGTTGTAGCCGCCGAAATCTCCCATGTCGACCAGGAAGGTCGTGATCTCCACGACGTCAGACAGCGAGGCACCCTGAGTGGCCAGGATGTCTCGAATGTTTTCGAGCACGGCCCGGGTCTGAGCGCGGATGTCGAACTGGGTCGTGCCCATTGCGTCGGCCTGGACGCCGGCGAACGAGTTGTCCGCCCGGCGGGAGCTGGTGCCGGAAACGAAGAGGAAATCGCCAGCGCGCTTGATGTGGGGATACTTGCCGCGGGGCGTCGCTTTGCCCTCGACGACTTTGGCTTGTGTGTTCATGTCTTCTCTCGTTCGTTTGGAAGGGCTCGTGGGAGTGAGCCGGTTTTCGCCGGTACAAGTCTAGGCAATCCCGATTGTCATGGAGAATGAATTTCTCCGTCGTCGATATTCGTTTTGGCTATGGTCGGGTGCGGGCGCAATGACGCTCACCTGGGTGGGGAGGGCCCTGGATGGGAGCAGGGGTGGCATAGCCGTATATGATGACCGTCTTCGGACAAAAAACGGGAAGCTGTTCCATGATCGCGATCGAAATTACCCGTCCCGGCGGACCTGAAGTCCTGCAAGCCGTCGAACGCCCCACGCCCGAGCCGGGCCCGGGCGAAATCCTCATCCGGGTCGCCGCAGCCGGCGTCAATCGGCCGGACGTCGCCCAGCGCCTCGGTACCTACCCGCCGCCTCCCGGGGCTTCGGACCTGCCCGGCCTGGAAGTGGCGGGCACCGTCGCCAAGCTAGGGGAAGGCGTGGACGGCTTTGCGTTGGGGGACGAGGTCTGCGCCTTGGTCAACGGCGGGGGGTATGCCGAATACTGCGCCGTACCGGCCACCCAGTGCCTGCCCTTGCCGAAGGGCTTGAGCATGGTCGAGGCTGCGGGCTTGCCCGAAACCTATTTCACCGTGTGGAGCAATGTGTTCATGCGGGCCCGCCTCTCCGCCGGGGAGTCTCTGCTCGTGCACGGCGGGGCGAGCGGCATTGGCACGACAGCAGTGCAACTGGCGCACGCGCTGGGGCATCCGGTCTATGCCACGGTGGGCAGCGATGAGCGCGTGGCAGCCGTCGAGAAACTCGGGGCGACCGCCGGCATCAATTACCGCACCCAGGACTTCGTACAAGAGATCAAGCGGCTCACGAACGGACGGGGGGTGGACGTCATCCTGGACATGGTGGCGGGCGACTACGTCGCGCGTGACATCCAATGCCTGGCCGACGATGGGCGCATCGTCCTGATTGCGCTGCTGGGCGGCGCGCGCGGCGAAATCGACTTTGCCCGCGTCCTCAGCCGGCGCTTGACGATCACCGGCTCGACCTTGCGGCCGCGCTCGACGCAGTTCAAAGGCGAGGTGGCGGCGGCGCTGCGGCAGCACGTATGGCCCTTGTTCGAAGACGGGCGCCTCAAGCCGGTGGTCTACGCCACTTTTCCGCTGCGCGAGGCGGCGCGGGCGCACGCCATGATGGAGTCGGGGGAACACATAGGGAAGATCGTCCTGACCGTCTGAGCACGCCCGGTAAGTGCTCGAGACGCCACCCGGGGCCGCCTGCCGGCACCCGGCGCGCAGCGACCGGACAGCCTCGCGCCGGCGCGTGCGTGGGAGCAGGGCACGCCGGCGACGGACGGTCTACAATGCTGCCTCTGCGCGCGTGGTACCCGTCGCGCCGGCTTGGCGCAGCCGCAAGGTTTCCGGCCTGGCGACGCGTGTGGGCCGGGCGGCCATGCCTGCTTTTTTGCGATACGGGCTGCAGTAGCGGCCCGGACCCGATACAATCGAGATTTTGCCTGCGTCCTTTTTGAGCGTCGCGGGCTTTTTTCGATCCCTTGTCGATGGCAACTACACAGAATATCCGCCGCCTGGTGCTCGGCAACTGGAAGATGCACGGCAGTCTCACGGCCAATGCGCAATTGCTTTCGGCCGTCCGCAGCGCCTGGAACCAATCGTCCGGCGCCGCTGCCTGCGACGTCGGCGTCTGCGTGCCGTTTCCCTACCTGGCCCAGGTCGAGTCGGCCTTGACCGGCTCCGACATCGCCTGGGGCGCCCAGGACGTCAGCGTCCACGCCCAAGGCGCGTATACCGGCGAAGTGTCCGGCGCGATGCTGGCCGAGTTCGGCTGCCGCTACGTACTTGCCGGGCACTCCGAACGGCGCAGCATGCATGGCGAAACCAGCCAGCTCGTGGCTGATAAGGCCAAGGCTGCCCTGGCGGCTGGCCTGACGCCGGTGGTCTGCGTGGGCGAAACGTTGGCCGAGCGCGAAGCCGGCCGTACGCTGGCCGTCATCGACGAACAACTCGCCCCCGTCCTGGCACTGGGCAAGGATGCGGTGTCCCGCATGGTCATCGCCTACGAGCCGGTCTGGGCGATCGGCACGGGCAAGACCGCAAGCCCCGAGCAGGCCCAGGAAGTGCATGCTGCCATCCGCGCCGCGCTCGGACGCGTGGGTAGCCCCGGCGTACGCGTGCTCTATGGCGGCAGCGTCAAGGCCGCAAACGCCGCTGAGCTGTTCGCCATGCCCGACATCGACGGCGGCCTGATAGGAGGCGCCTCGCTGGTCGCCGAAGAATTCCTGCGCATCGCTGAGGCGGGCGCGACAACCCGGAGTGCTTGAATGTCCGTATTGCTTACCGTCCTGCTCATCGTGCAGGTCATTTCTGCCCTGACGATCATCGTCCTGGTGCTACTGCAGCAAGGCAAGGGCGCCGACATGGGTTCCGCCTTCGGCGGCGGCTCGGCCGGTAGCCTGTTCGGCGCCGCAGGTGCGGCGAATTTCCTGTCGCGCACGACGAAGTGGGCGGCAGTGGTGTTTTTCATCACCACTGCCGCGCTGGCCTACCTGGGGCGCCCGATGTCTTCCGCCCCGGAAGGCGGCGTGATGGAGAGCTTCAATCCCGACCAAACGGTGCCGAGCGTGCCGGGCTCGACGCAAGTACCGCCGCCCGCCGCACCCGACGCCTCGGTGCCGCCAGCTCCGTCCGCCGCGCCACAGGAAAATGCTCCTGCGCAGCCGGAAGCGGAGAAAAAGTAAGGAAGCTTCCTCATGAGCCCGGAAATGTTATATACTAGCGGGCTCACGCAAGCCGTCGTGGTGGAATTGGTAGACACGCTATCTTGAGGGGGTAGTGGCGAAAGCTGTGCGAGTTCGAGTCTCGCCGACGGCACCAGTCAAAAACTTTCAGCGCAATCTGAAAGGCCCTGGAACCCGCGATGCCATCGAGGCCGCGGGTTTTTTCATGGGCGCTTCAATGCCCTGCGGGCGACCATCTGTTCTCCAGGGTTCGAGCCTGCTCCGACGAGGTCTTGAGTCGACGGCGCACACGCTCGATGGGGGCGGCTATGCTTACGTTCAACGCCACTGCCGCTGCGACGCTAGCCATGACAATGGCTGCCCATCCGCGCGTCGAGTGCAGCGCTCCGGCTCCGGCGCCCAGGCCAGAGAACAACAAAATGACCAGCATGTGCGAGATGTAGAGCGGGTAGCTCAGTTCGCCCACGAGACGGTCCCATTTGTGCCGGCACTGGAAAATGAATGCCAGCGGCAGCACCGTTGCCGCCACGGCCAGAAACAGCGCGTCGCGCAAGGTCGGGTTGATCGGCTCCTGGAAGTGGGAGAACGATAGGGCGAGCAGGGCGCCGACGCCCGCGCCGGGCAGCCAAGGGAGCCGCGCGCATAGTCGTTGGAATCGCGGCAGCAGCATTTGCTGGGACAGCGCACCGATCAGGAACAGTGCCAACTCGGAAGGGAAAAAGCGATAGGTCCACGGGTCGCTGCGGCCTATGCCCGTCACGATGAGGGCGGCGCGGAGCCCGAGCGAGGCCAGTAGCGCGACCCACATCCACCGCCGAGACGTAATGAGGAACGGCGCGACGAGATAAAACGTCAGCTCGACGGAAAGGCTCCAGGCCTGCGGAACCAGTAATGCTTCATACAATGGGACGTCGCTGTCCCGGAAGCTGCCGGTCAGGGCGAGGTGATCGTGGTGCACCCCCATGAACAGAATCCAGTCCTGGCCGAAGAGCAACACGGTCGACGCCAGCAGTATCGCGGTCGCATCGCCCGGCAGGTTGTGAAGGCGCTGCAGGAACCCCGTGCCCAACGCGGCATGCGCCGCCAGCGTCAGCACTGCGACGACCGCATATGCCGGATAGAGGCGAAGAAAGCGGTTCTGGTAGAACTTGAGCCGGTCGTGGCGATAGGTGTCAGTCGCCGTCAGGACGTACGAGATCAAGAAACCTGAGATCAGATAGAAGGTTTGGACCGCCAGGCGCCCTCCCACGAGGATTTCCCGTTCTCCATTCCAGACGTGGTCAAGTAGAACCGAGAGTGCCAGCAGCGTTCGCAACAGTCCCACCGTCCCCCCTTTGCAGCCTCCGCGCCATTGTTGCGGCGTCGCATCCCCCGACGACGCTCCCGGAAGATTGTGCGACGCTGGCCTTGCACCTTGCTATGGTCCATTCGGCTAGGGAGGCTTAGGGCGCCCGGTTAGGGGCGGTGCTGGTTTATCCCTATTTGTATTTCGTATACGAAATATAGAATTTTCTCGTCTCCACCCCATTGCCCGCTCGGGGCGTCGCCATGCTTCCCTGGAGCTTCCCCACCAACGAGGATGCATTCACGGCAATCCGCGAGACCAAGTTGTCGAAACTGGTCCGGAATGAGCTGTTGCGGCAGATCTTGGCCGGAGAGTTGCCTCCGGGCGCCCGGATCAACGAGCCCGATGTCGCTGCCCGCATGAAAGTTTCACGCGTTCCGGTGCGCGAGGCCTTGCGCGAACTCGAGAGTTCGGGGTTGGTGGTATCGCGCAAGCATGCCGGGGTGTTCGTGCGCGAACTGGATGGGGAAGAAGTGCGCGGCCTGTACGACCTGCGCGCGCTGCTGGACGGTTATGCGGGACGGCGCACCGCACAGCTGACCTTGCCCCAACGGGTGGAGCTTGCCGATGCGCTTGACGAATCCATCTCGCACATGCGCGCGGCGGCCGACGCCCACGACGTTGCGACGTATTACGCGGAGAACCTGCGTTTCCATTGGTTGATGATCGAGGCTGCCGACAACCGGCCGGTCGAAGAGACCTACCGGACGGTGGTGCAGAAACTGCATTTGTCGAGGCTGAAGAATTTGTCCCAGGATACCGGCATGCGGGCGTCCATCGCCGAGCACGTCGAGATTGCGCGAGCATTGCGCGACGGCGATGCGGTCCGGTGCGAGGCGTTGCTCGCCAGCCACGTCCGGGACGCTTTCACACGGTTGCAGGCCACCGCGGCTCTCTGACGGCTGCGGTCACCCGCGGCGCCTCCGAGGGGCCGCTTGCGTCATTCCAAGAGCACAGAGGAGACACGCCATGCAACGACGCGCATTCTTGCAGACCGCCCCCATACTGTTATCTCCCGCGCTGGCTGCCCGGCCTTCCCCCGCGGGCGCGCAGCAGGGTTTTCCGGACAAACCGCTGCGATACATCGTGCCCGTCGCGCCCGGGGGTGGCAGCGATTTGGTCGGCCGTACCGTCTGCGAACGGTGGAGCCGCTTGCTGGGGCAGCAAATCGTCGTTGAGAACCAGGGAGGAGGCGGCGGCGTCATCGCATGCCAGAGCACCGCGCGCGCGGCGCCGGACGGCTACACGCTCATGCAAGGCTATGTCGCCACCCACGGCACGAGCCCGGCGACGCGCAAGGTTCCCTACGACCCTATCAAGGATTTCACGCCGATCGGCATGATCGGCGCCACGCCCAACATCCTAGTGATCGATCCCAAGCTTCCGGTCAAGGACTTCAAGGAGTTCGTGGCCTATTTGAAGGCCAACCAGGGCAAGATCAGCTACGGGTCGGCGGGAGCTGGCTCCTTGACGCACCTGACGATGGAGCTGATGGCGCAGCAGCTTGGCACTCCGCTCACCCACGTGGCGTATCGCGGGGTGGCTCCGGCGTTGACCGACGTCATCGGCAGCCAGACGCAGGCCGCCTTCCCTGGCCTGGCGGCTTCGCTGCAGCACATCCGTTCCGGGCGTTTGCGCGCGTTGGCGATCACGGGGAAGAGCCGGGCCTCCCAAATGCCGGATGTCCCTACGCTGGAGGAGCTCGGCCTGCCCAATTTCGACGCCGTGCAATGGTATGGCGTGGTGGGCCCCGCCGGCATCCCTCCGGAAGTAGTACGCAAACTCAACGATACGCTGAACGCCGTGCTCAAGGCGCCCGACATGCGCGAGAAGCTCGCCGGCGAGGCAGTCGAACCCATGCCGATGACGGCAGCCGAGTTCGGCGCCTATATGCAAAGGGACCTGTCGCGCTGGACCGAGCTGGCCAAGGCCCAGAACATTTCTCTCGACTAACTTTTCATAGCTGACCATGGCACGCAATACGCAGGTCCAGGCCGACCACAATGCGCCTCCCATTACCCGAGTCTTGGCGGAATATGTTTCCTCCCACCCGTCGCGCGGGTGGAGCGATGCGGTGGACCGCGAGGCGCATCGCACCTTCCTGAATTGGTTAGGCTGCGCCGTGGGGGCAGCCCGTCACGAGGCGGCCGAAGCGGCGCTGGCCGCGGTCGCCGTCTTGCAGCCTGCGCCGCAGGCGACCGTCATCGGCCGCAAAGAAAAGGTGGACGCTGCGAGCGCCGCGTTGGTCAACGGGATTACCTCGCACACTTTCGATTTCGACGACACGCACCTGAAGACCATCATCCATCCGGCGGGCCCGGTTGCATCGGCCGTGCTGGCTTTGGCTGAGCTCAAGGGCGCGACCGGACGGCAGCTCATCGATGCCCTGGTGCTGGGCATAGACGTAGCGTGTCGCATGGGCAACGTCATTTACCCGGACCACTACGATCGCGGCTGGCACATCACGGGCACGACCGGCATGCTGGGGGCGGCGGCGGGTTGCGCGCGGCTGCTCGGCCTGGATGCGGACCGCACCCAGATGGCCCTCGGCATTGCGGCTTCCCAGCCGGTCGGGTTGCGCGAGCAGTTCGGGACCATGACCAAGCCTTTCCATCCCGGCGCCGCGGCACGGGCCGGGATGATGTCGGCACTGCTGGCCCAGCATGGCTTTACCGCCAGTCCGCGCGCGCTCGAGGCGCCGCGTGGTTTCGTGCAGGTCGTATCCACCAAGGCTGCATGGCACGAGGCCACGGATGAACTGGGGGAACGGTTCGAGATCTCCTTTAACAGTTACAAGCCGTTTGCATGCGGCATCGTCATCCATCCCAGCATCGACGCATGCGTGCAGTTGCGGGACCAAGGGGTCACGGCTGACCAGGTTGAGCGCATCGAACTGAAGGTTCATCCCCTCGTGCTGGAACTGACGGGCAAGAAAGAGCCCGCCGACGGCTTGCAAGGCAAGTTCAGCGTCTATCACGGCTGCGCCGCCGGCTTGATTTTCGGGAAAGCCAGCGAAGACGAATACTCGGACGAGATCGTCAATCGCCCAGACCTGGTCGCCCTGCGGCGCAAGGTGATCGCAACCGTCGACGAGCGTCTCGACGAGGCCAGCGCCGACGTCACCGCGCTGCTTGCGGATGGCCGGAAGGTCCACGTATTCGTCGAGCATGCGATCGGTTCGCTGCAGCGCCCGATGAGCGACGAGGACCTGGAGCGCAAATTCAGGGGGATGGCTGATCCGATATTGGGGGCAGGGCGGGCGGCCGAGTTGATCCAGGCGTGCTGGCGACTGTCGGACGTGGAGGACCTGGCCGCGCTGGCGACCTTGATGCGGCCGGACTGAGTCGCCGCGATCGCAGGCGCCCGCCGCGGCAGGGCGCAAGGCATGCGAAGCGGACATGGCCAGCCGCGGACGCGCGCTGAATCGTTTTGGGCCCGACGGCTATAATCCGGCTTCGTCAGCCCATCCTGCGATGGAAGCCGTGCATGCCTTCTTTCATTCCGCCGTTGAACGCATTGCTTGCTTTCGAGGCGACTGCTCGCCATCGGAGTTTTACGAAGGCGGCCAATGAACTGCACCTGACCCAAGCGGCCATCAGCCATCAGATCCGGTCGCTGGAAGATCGGCTGGGAACCACCCTGTTCGTGCGCGCCAAGGGCAGGATATCGCTAACGGCTCCCGGCGCCGAATATCTCGAATCGGTCAGCAAGCTGCTGGTGGAGCTTGCCAAGGCCACGGACCGGGTCAGCCAGGGCGGCGACGAAAGCACGCTCTCCATTAGTTGCCTGCCCACCTTCGCGACGGAATGCCTGCTTCCCATCCTGCCTGAGTTTCACGAGGCACATCCGGACCTGCGCCTCCAGCTTTCTACGTCGTCTGCATTCGAGGCTTTCCAGATCAACGCTTACGACGTGGCGATTCGCTATGGGTCCGGCAAGTGGGAAGGGGTGAAGTCGGATTGGCTCTGCGATGAATACTTTTTCCCTGCGATGGCTCCGCGCTTGCTCAAGGGCAGGGAGGGAAAAGATGCACGGGAGGTGCTGCAGGGGGCGACGTGGCTGCGCACGTACTTCACGTCCCTGTACGAAGACGACTGGCCGGAATGGCTCGAAGCGGCGGGCCTGGCCGACTTGCAACCCGGCATGGAATTCGGCATGCACATGCAGCTGACTTCTCTGGCAGGGGCGGTGGAAGGGCTCGGCGTGGTCATCGCGCGGACACCGCTCGCCAATCGAGCGTTGCGCCAGGGGGCGCTGGTCTCGCCCTTTGGCCCGCGACTGAAGTCGAAATCGGCCTACTACCTGGCTACGCCCGAAAGCCGGTACGACCAGCCCAAAGTGGCGCGCTTCCGGCAGTGGCTGTTGGACCGTGCGCCGGACTATTTCCGCATGGCGCCCGAGGCGCTGGTCGCCCGTGAGTAGTGAGTTCGCCCGCTTCGTCGCGTCCTGCCTCGTGCGCAGGGCGCAGCGCCGTCCCAGTCGCCTGGCCGTGGCGGATATCGGCGGCGCCGGCCTGGACGGGCGCGAATTGTACGAACGCGTGGCAGCGGTGGCGCGATCGCTGCCCGTAGCCGACGGTGCGAAGCCTCCCTTGTATCTGCTGCCGAGCGCCAACAGCGTTGAAAAAATCGTGCTGTGGCTGGGCGCCTGGATGGCGGGGGCGGCCGTGCTCAACATCGACAGCGAGTATCTGCCGGCCGATACGGTGCAGGCTTTGCTTGCGACGGTTCGTCCGACCGGCCGTCTCCGCATGACGGCAAGCGGCCCCGAATGCTTCCCGTTTGCGCAAGCCCATGGGCCTTCTATGCCGCCCGGCACGGTGCTGGTCAATTGCACTTCCGGGACGACAGGCGTGCCGCGGCTGGTTTATCACTCGGCGGCTGCATTGCGGCACAACGGCGACGTGTCTGCCCGGCTGATGGCACTCGACGAAGACGAGCCGTGCCTGGAGGTGCGCAGCCTGAACTGGTATTCGGCGCAGATTCTCAGCTTGATGCCGTTCTTGTCCGTGGGAACGCAGTTGCATCTTGCACCCGGTTTCTCGGCATCGCGGCTGGTCTGCTGGCTGGCCGAGCGCAATATCCGCTTCATGCCCACGGTGCCCAGCATGGTGCGCATCATGCTGGGTGTTGCCGATGCTTTGCCTGGATCGCTCAGGCGCTATTCCTGCAGTGCCGCGGAACTGGCGCCCGAACTGTGGCAGCGGGCCGAAGATACCTGGAACATTCCGCTGATCAATTTGTATGGAAGCTCGGAGCTGGGCTGGATTTGCGGATCGGAAGAAGCGACCCGCCGCATCGGCCGGGTCGGCTTTCCCATCCCGGGCGTGAAGGTCGAGGTGCGCCGCGACGGCGGCATGGCCACCGGCCCCGGCAGGATCCTAGTGTCTTCGCCTTATGCGGCGCTTGCCACCCAGTCGGTTGGGGGGGAGGTCGTGCGCGGGGGAGACGGTCCCATCGATACCCAAGACCTGGGAGAGTTCGACGATACCGGGCGCCTGGCGTTGGCCGGGCGGGCGGATGACATGATCCTGCGCGGCGGGGTGAACATCCATCCCGCCGATGTCGAGCGCCAGGTTGAACAGGTGCCGGGCGTACGGCAAGCCGTGGTGTTCGGCGTGGACGATGCAACGTACGGCGCCGTGGTGGGCTGTGCTTTCACCGGGGCACCCGCCGTGCAGGCGGACGACCTGGCCATTTACCTTGCCACGCGGCTGCCGGCTGCCTGGCAGCCGGTCTACTGGTGGAAGCTGGACAGCATTCCCCTGGGGGCCAATGGCAAGATCTCGCGCAAGCAGCTCAGGCAGCGCCTGACTGAGTCGCTTCCGCCACGACTTGGACCTCGAGCAGCGCGCCATAGTGCAGGGGCCCCACCGGCACCACCGTGCGAGCACAGCGATGCGTGCCCAGGCGCCGCCCATAAAGGGCGTTGAACTCGTCCCAGTACTGGATGCCTGCCAGGTACACCGTGCACTGCACAATGTTTCCGAGGCCCAAGCCGCCGTCGCCGAGAATCGCCTCGACGCGGTCGAAACACGTCTCGAACTGGGTGGCGAACGCATCGCCGCGAGCCAGGTCCGGCAGCACGCCCGAGAGAAACACAAGGCCGCCCGCTTGCATCGCCGGGACGTAGTGACCCGCCGGCGCAGGCAGGCTGCGTGGCATCCACGGAATCATGTGGCGCCCCCGCCGAGGGCGAATGCCGCCACGATCACAGCCGCGATCGCCGCTGCGACGTAGAGCCAGAGGCGGGACGAGGCGGAAGAGGCAGGAGCGGAGGAGGCAGCGTTTGCCCCGCCGGGGGACGGACCGTCGGCAGGAGCGCGCTGCGCTCCTTCGGCCCGGGGCGGCTCATTCGCGCCGGTCGGGGCCTTCGCCGCGCCAGCCCCCGAAGTCGTGATGACCTGGTCCAGTCTTTGGAAAAAATCGTCCGCCATTTTCTTGGCGACGCCGTCGATCACGCGGGCGCCTACTTGCGCCAATTTGCCGCCGACCTGGGCCTTGACCCGATAGGTGAGCGTCGTGCCGCCGGGGGCGTCGCTCAGGCTGACGCTTGCGGTTCCCTTGCCGAACCCGGCGGCGCCGCCCGATCCGTTGAAGCTCAGGTCGTAGGACGTGTTGTCGACCTTGTTCTGCAGCGTCAGGTCTCCGACGAATTTCGCCTTGATGAAGCCGACGGCCGCCACCATGGCGACCTTATAGCTATCGGGGCCCGTCGCTTCGATGGATTCACAGCCGGGGATGCATGCTTTCAGAATTTCCGGGTCGTTCAGGCAGCGCCAGACCTCGTTTCGCGGGGCGGCGATCAGGCGCTCTGCGGCCATTTCCATGCAATGTGCTCCTTAGTTACGGGCGGCGATGCGCTCTGCGGCCAACCGCACCGCAGCGATGATTTCAGGGTAGGTGCCGCAGCGGCACAGGTTGCCCGCCAGATAGTGTTCGATCTGGGCATCGGTCGGCCGCGGATGGGCCTCGAGCAGCTTGCGCGTCATCATGACGAAACCTGGCGTGCAGAACCCGCATTGGAACGCGCCGCATTCGATGAATGCCTGCTGGACGGGGTCGAGCTCGCTGTTCGCTTCATTGAGCGCCTCGAGCGTCTCGACCCGTTTGTCCTGCAGTTTCCAAGCCGGGTATAGACAACCCGAGACCGGCGCGCCGTCCACGTAGAGGGTGCAACAGCCGCACAGCCCTTGGCCGCAACTTTCCCGCGCGGCTTTCAGGCCGCAGCGGCCCAGTACGTCGATGGCGTTGTCGCGTACGTCGACGTGCCTGCGTTCGGGGCGTCCGTTGAGTTCGAACTCGATGTCGATGTTCATGCCTGCTGTTCCTGTTTGGCCCGCATCCCCTCCCAGATTTTTTCGGGACGGATGGGCAGTTGCGTGATTCGGACGCCTACGGCGTCCTCGATGGCTGCGGCAAGTGCGGACGCGACGCCGAAGGTGCCGCTTTCTCCCACGCCTTTGCCGCCGAAGGGGCCGTTTTCCTGGTAGGCGTCGACAGTCTCGCAGCCGATCGCGCGGGGAATGTCCTGGATGCCGGGAATCTTGTATTCAGACAGGCCAGCGTTGCGCAGCTGACCTTGTTCGTCGAACTCCATCTCCTCCAGCGTGACCGTACCGAGCTGCATGATGGCCGCGCCGCTGATCTGCGTCTGGACCACGAGGGGATTGAGGGCCGTGCCGCAATCGACCACGTTCTCCATGCGCAGGATCGTATACATGCCGGTTTCGGTGTCGACCTCGATTTCCATGGCCGTGCCGCCTATCATCCAGTTGGGCGTAATGTCTTCCGATTGACCGGTGGTCTTGTCGGGTGATTGATAGGTGGGCTTGTAGATGCCGGTGCCGATGACCGTGCCGGCCTGCATGCCGAATTTGCGGACGAAGAGCGCCCCGAGGTTGCCGGGGTCGACATCGTCCAAGCCGACGTCTTTGGCCATCGCGCGCAGCTTGGCCAGCGCGTCTTCGGCCGCCAGGCGGACCGCGTGTCCCATGTGGAAGGTGGAGCGCGATCCCAGGGTCGCCATGTCGTAGGGGGAGGCGTCGGTGTCGGGGTGAACCACCGATACGGTCTCGGCCGGCACGCCCAGTACTTCGGACACGATCATGGCCATCAGCGTATCCGAGCCCTGGCCCATGTCGACGGTGTTGCATTGCACGCTGCAACTGCCGTCCGCGGCGACGGACACCGCCGCGACTGATGTCGTGGGCGAAACACAGGCCTTGATGCCTATGCCCAAGCCTCGGCCGCGCCGGTAGCGGCCGCTTCCCCGCTCGAAAGGCTCGTGCCATCCGAAGCGTTCGGCCAGACGCGTGAGCACCTGAGGGATGGCCGCGCTTTTCATGACGGTACCGGTAGCGTGGCGCTTGCCGTCGGCCAGGGCGTTGCGCAGGCGGAATTCGAGGGGGTCGATGCCCATTTCCCGGGCAATGATGTCGCTCTGGCTTTCGTAGGCCCAGACCAGCTGCGGAATGCCGAATCCGCGGAAAGCGCCGGCGGGGGGGCGGTTGGTGTACACCGCGACGGAGGTGACCTCGACGTTGGCTATGTCGTAGGGGCCGGGGGCGGTGAAGCCCGACTTCTGCGTGACGCGCGGACCGATGTCCGCGTAGGCGCCGCCGTTCCAGATGACTTCGCAGCGCCGCGCCAGAATGCGGCCCGTTTCATCCACTGCCGATTCGATGGTAAAGGTGGTGGGATGGCGGGTGATCGTGTAGAACTGTTCGGCCATGGTCAGCGCCACGCGGACGGGCCGTTGGCTCAGCATGCTCAGGGCGACGGCGAGCGGTTCGAGCTTGACGTACAGCTTGCAGCCGAAGCCGCCACCGAGGAATGCTGTCTTGATGGTGACCTGGTTCTCCTTCCATCCCAGCAAACGGGCGATCTCCGTCCGGGCGAATGACGGCGTCTGGCTGGCCGTGTACAGGTAGGCGTGGGAGTGGCGCACGTCGGCCACCGACACCATGGGTTCGAGCGGAACGTGCATCACCTGGTGGGTCTTGAAGGTGTTCTTGAACACGCGGTGAGCGTTCTTGAACGCTGCCTCGCAGTCGCCCTTCTTCAGGTGGAATGTCAACGCCACGTTGGTGTTGCGGATGCCGTCCAGGTGTTTCAGGTCGGCAAACGTCCCGGCCGGCCGCAACGATTCGTGCACGTATACGTCGGAGTGCATGGCTTCGACTTCGTCCAGCACGGCGGGCAGTTCTTCGATGTCGACTTGAACCAGTCCGGCCGCTTCTTCGGCAGCGTGAGGCGATTCGGCTACCACGGCGGCCACGGGTTCCCCGACGTATCGCACTTTATCGATGGCAAGAATCGGCTGATCGTGGAAGGCCGGGCCGTAATAGGGTTCGGGAATGACCTTGAGGATATCGGCGCCGGTAAAGACGCCATACACGCCAGGAACCGCCTTCGCTGCCGTGGTGTCGATGCTGCGCAGCCGTCCATGCGCCACGTGGCTACGGACGATCTTGGCATGCAGCATGCCGGGCAACGATACGTGATGGGTGTAGTCGGCGCGGCCGGTGACTTTGTCCACGGCCTCGAGGCGGCGCAGGCCTTTGCCGAGCCGGTGGAGGGGAGGGCGTTCTGTCGTCATGCTTGTCTCGCTGCCGGTTTGGGGGCTTTCAGGGCCCGCTCGAAGACCTCGGGAAGATGGGCGCGCAGCAGGGCTTGCTTGTATTCCACGCTGCCGTGGCTGTCGGGTACCAGCACCGCTTCGCCTGCGGCCGCCTCGGCGGCGCGCCGGGCCAAGGCTTCCGTCCACGCCTCGCCCGCGACGGCGGCTTCTGCCTGTACCAGGCGCAGGGGGCGGTCCGTTGCCGCACCGATGAAGATCCTGGGGCGCACGATACGCCCGTCTTCCATATCGAAGGCGGCCGCGATGCCCAATGTGGGCCAGTCATGGCGGGCGCGGGTCGTGACCTTCTTGTAGTGTGCACAGGCCGGCTGCGGCGGAATCACGAGGCGAGTGATTAGCTCGTCGGCTTCGAGCGAGGTTTCGTAGTAGCCACGGTAAAGCTCGTCGACCGGAATTTCCCGCGAGCCCCGCACGCTTTGCGCGAGGACGCGGGCGTTCAAGGCGCTCAGGACGGGCGGAAGATCCATGTGGGGATCCCCGTGGGCGAGGTAGCCGCCTATCATTGCGACGTTGCGCACGCGCGGGTTGGCCAGCGTCGCGAACACCGCGGGGAGGATGGGATGAGACGCGGCCAACCCGGCATGATTTTCCATTTCGCCCAGCGTGACCAGGCCGTCCACCTGCGCCTGGCCGTCGCTGGCGAGATGGATGCCACGCATGCTTTCGCGCAGGCGCTCCAGGCTCACCAGGCTGTCGACGTTCAATACGCCGGCGCGCCGCATCAGCGAAATGGCCGTCGCGCCGCTTACGGGGCGGCCGGCAAAGCCGGGCGCGGCAATGATTTCGAGCGCTTCTTCCAGCGTCGAAGGCTGTAACAGTTCAAATGCAGACATGGGCGATCCTCGGCTAGCTTTGGGCCAATGCCAGCAGACTCTCGGCGACTTCGCGCGGACGCTCGAGCGGCGAGAGATGCCGCGCCTGGGACAGAATGCGCATCGTCGAGTTGGGAATGGCGTCGGCCAGCGCCTGCGCCATGGCGATGGGAGTGGCGTAGTCCTCTTCGCCCACCAGGATCTGGGTCGGCGCCTGGATGCCCGCGAGCCCGCCGCGCAAATCCATGTTGCCGAGCATGCGGCAGGTTTCCAAATAGGCCTTGACGTCGTTGGCCAGGAACACGCGCTTGCTGCCTTCGACGATCTCAGGGCGCTCGCGGCGGAAGTCATCCGTGAACCAACGCGTTTCTTGGAAAGAGAGCAGGCTCGCAAGCCCCTCCTGCACCGCTTTCTGGCCACGGCCTTCCCAGTCGGAGGGGGCGTTGGGCCCGTACCACGCGGTCGTGTCGAAGAGTCCCAGTCCGGCGGTGCGGCCGGGGTGACGAATCGCGAAGGCTAGCGCAACGCTGCCGCCCATCGAGGCGCCGCCGATCACCGCACGCTCCCAACCCAGGGCGTCGAGCACACCGGTGACGTCGTCGGCGAACGTCTCCACGCGATAGGGGCCCGCCGGCTTGTCGGACTGTCCGTGGCCCCGCGCGTCCACGGCCGCGACTGCCACGCCGGGGCCCAGCTCCTTGACGACCGGATCCCAGAAACTATGGTCCATGGCGAGTGAATGGATGAGCGCGAAGCGTCGCGTCGCGTCGGGCGTACCGTGCAAAACGTACGCGATGCGCGTTCCGTCTGCAGAGGAGCTGTATTGCAATGACATCTCGGATTCTCGTTGTACTCGGGTTATTCGACTTTGCCGATCCGCAGCACGGCCTGGATTTGTCCTTCTGCGTCCTCTTTCCAGAACTTGGCGAAATCGGTGCTGTTCAGGTACTTGATGGGCAGGCCAGCCCCTTCTTCGATGACCTTGCGCACTTTGGCGTCTTCGATGGCGAACTTGACGGCGTCGCCCAGTTTGTCGAGCACTTCGGGGGGCGTGCCAGCCGGCGCGAACAGGCCGCTCCACTGGTAGAACTCGACGTTGTAGCCGAGGGATTTCAGGCTGGGCAGCTTAGGAAAAGCCTCGATGGGCTCGTCGCCCCAGTGCGCCAGGACACGCACCGAGCCGCTGTCGACGTGTTGCTTGACCGAGCCGGGCGAAGCGGCGAGAGCCTGGATCTGCTTGCCCAATAGCGCCACCATGGCCGGGCCGGCACCGCCGTATGGCACGTGGAGGGTTTTCATCCCCGCGGCGTTGGCGAGCGAAGCCATGTACATGTGCAGCGTGCCGTACACGCCGGATGAGCCGTACGTGATCTGCTCTTTGCGGCCGTATTCGATGAACTCCTGCGCCGTTTTCCAGGGGCTGTCACTGCGCACCACCAGTACGGTGGGGTCGGCCGTGATGCGGGCGATGGGTGCGAACTGGTCGATCTGGTACATCGGCTGGCGTCCGATCAGCTTGTCCGCGGTGGGCATGCTGGAGATGGCCGGGAGCGAGATCAGTATGGTGTATCCGTCCGGTTTCGCACGCGCGACGTGGGCCGTGCCCACCGCGCCGCCGGAGCCGACCTTGTTTTCCACCACCACCGGCTGGCCCAGCTTGCGGGCCATGGCTTCGGCCAGGGGGCGGGCCACCGTGTCGGCGACTCCGCCCGGGGCAAACGGCACGACCAGGGTGATGGGCCGGGTGGGCCAGGACTGGGCCTGCACACCTCCTGCGGTCACGGCGGCAGCGAGCCCTGCCGCGATTGCGAACTTATTCATGTCGTCTCCTCGGTTTTTCGGTCATTCGTCCAGGATGTGGCGCCACTTCTGGCGCGTGGCGGCTTGTAGCGATTTGCTCGCCTCGGCGACCTCGGGGAACTGCGCCAGGTAGTCGTACGGCCGGCAGGCGTCGATGACGGCCTTGGAGTTGAAGGGCGTGTCGGTGCCGAAGGTGACGTATAGCGGGTCGTTTTTCGATCCCATGCCTCGCCGGATGATGTCGACGTCGCGCTCGGGGTCGGCGCGCGTGGCCACCGCCCACATCACTTCCTGCAAGTTCGCCGGATCGATGTCTTCGTCCACGACCACGGCCCAGCGCGACATGTACGCGCCCACGCCGCAGTTGAGCAGCAGGTGGCCGGCCTGGCGGGCATGGCCCGGATAGCGCTGCTTGATCGACACTACGTTGAACATCCGCGCACCGCCGATCTCGTGGGCCCACACGGCCTGGACGTCAGGCACGCCTGCGGCCTGCAGCGCGTCCATCAGCAGCGCCGAGCGCATGACAGCCTTCGAGTAGGAATAGTCGTTGGGCGGTTTGGCCGGTGGGCTGCCGAGCAGTATGGGCGCCGAGCGATAGTAAATGCGCTCGACCGTCACGACGGGCGAGACGCCTTGCTTGCCGGGGTAATACCCGTGGAACTCCCCGAATGGGCCTTCTTCTTTGATGTCCCCCGGATGGGCCCATCCTTCGAGCACGATCTCCGAGGCCGAAGGAAAGGGCAGGCCGGTGACTTGGCCGCGCACCACTTCCACCGGCTGGCCAAGGATGGCGCCGATGTAGTTGTACTCGCACATGCCGTAGGGAACTTCGATGCCTGAGATGGTGTATCCCAAGGGGTCGCAGCCGAGCACGATGGCAACCGGGAACGGCTTGCCCGCGGCCATGTGCTTGTCGTACTGGATGGCGCCGTGCTTGCCCGGGATCATGTCCAGCCCGACGTGGTTGCGATCGTGGATCATGACGCGATAGGTGCCGACGTTGACCCATTCCGAATCCAGGTCCCGGGTGACCACCATGCAGCCGGTACCGATGTACCGGCCACCGTCCTTCTCGTGCCAGAGCGGGGCGGGAAATGCGGATACGTCCACGGCTGCGCCCGACATGACATGTTCGAACACGGGTCCGGTCTCGGCCACGATCGGGTCGTACTCCGCGGCGCGCCCTTTCCAGGCGTTGGGACGGCCCCGCAGCTTGGCGACCAGCTCCTGGTGGCCGGCGACTTCGCCCAAGCGAAGGATGTTGGCGAGCCGGATAGCGTTCGATGTGCTGCACGTCAGTACCCGGTAGCCGGACGGGTAACCGGGAACGTCGTCGAACAGCAGCGCCTTTGGGTCCGGCTTCTTGACGTTGAGCTCGGAAATCGCGCCCAGTTCCAGATTCCAGTCGGCTCCCGAGACGCGCTTGAGCTCTTTCCTGGATTCGACGTCGGCGAGCCAACTCCTCAGGTCCAATCCGTTTGCCTTGGCTTTGGTCATCGTGTCTTTATCGTCGATCTTCCGTAGGTTCGGCGCGCGGCACTCAGGGTTCGATCTTGGCGCGTTCAATGACGTTGCGGACATTCTTCAGGTCGAATTCGATCCGCTGCTTGAATTCCGCGGGCGAGATGCCACCGACCGTCGCCCCGTTGTCTGCGAATCGCGCCACGACGGAGGGATCCGACAGCGTCTGGGCGACTTCGCGGTGCAGCTTCTCGATGATGGCGTCCGGCGTCCCTTTGGGCGCGAACATCCCCACCCAGTTCGACGCGTCCACGTTGGGTATGCCCGCGCTTTGGGCCGTCTTCCAGTCGGGGTGGTCGGACATGGTCTTGCGGGTCAGCAAACCAATCACGTTGACGCGGCCCGTCTTGACGTGGGGGAGTACCGCAGGTACGGCCACCACGCCCAGTGGTACCTCGCCGCCGGCAACGGCCGCCATGGCCGGGGCGCCGCCCTTGTACGGGACGTGCATGAGCTTGATTCCGGCTTCCAAGGCGAACCACTCGCCGGCGAGGTGGTTGTAGCTGCCCGCGCCTGGCGAGGAAAAGGCAAGCGCGTCCGGCTTGGCTTTGGCAGCCTTGACCACGTCGTCGAAGGTCTTGTAGGGGGTGGCGGAGTTGGCTACCAGGAGCAGCGGCGTGTCACTGACCAGCGTGATGGGCTTGAAATCACGCTCCAGGTCGTAAGGAACATGCTTGAACAGCGCTGGGTTGACCGAGAATTCGCCTGTGTGGGCCATCAGGAGCGTATAGCCGTCGGCCGGGGCTTGCGCCACGTTGGTGACCGCGATGAAGCCGTTGCCCCCGGGTTTGTTTTCCACGATGACGTTCCAGCCCAGGCGCTCCGTCAGCTTCTGGGCCAGGAGCCGGGCGGTTACGTCCACGACGCCGCCTGCGGCGAAGGGAACGACCATGCGTATCGGACGGCTGGGGTAGTCCTGTGCCTGGGCGGTGCCTGCCATGGCGATGAGCAGGGCTCCCGCCAAAGTCTCCTTCATTTTCATTCTTGTCTCCGCGAAGTGTGCCCGTTCGTGGGTGACCGGGCTTGTTCGAGTCCGGGGCATTGTGCCGAGCGCGGGAGCGGCTAGCCAAATGAAATGTTCTTATGGCACGTATGAGAAATTTTTTTGCCGCGCGGAGCGGGCCCCAAGGGGCGTCGTGCGCCGGCGGTTGGCCTGTGCCTCAGCCCGGACGTGCTGAAGCCGTCGTGCGGAAGCGGTGGTTCGTGGTGTGGGGGGCTAGGCCGCGAGCGTGGCGCGGTTGCCGCCGGCCGCCTTGGACCGGTACATGGCCTGGTCGGCGCGGGCATAGACCTCGGCAAAGCTCATGCCGGGGCGCAGCGGCGCCACGCCGGCGCTGATGGTGATGTGCAGCGGCTCGCCGCCCGTGGAGAAGTCGGTGGCCGCCACGCGCGCCACGAGTTCGCTGGCCAGGTGAAGGGCATCCTCCTGCGCGGAGGGCAGGAGCAGCGCCGCAAACTCTTCTCCTCCCATGCGTGCGACTTCGCCGCGGGGCGCGAGGCTGTTCCGCATCAACTGGGCCAGCGTCACGATCACATGGTCCCCGACCGGGTGTCCGTGGGTGTCGTTGATGTGCTTGAACGCATCGATGTCCACGAGCATTAATGCGTGCGGCTTGTCCGACATCAGGACGGATTCTGCGACCTCGATGAAGGCCCGTCGGTTGAGGAGCCCCGTGTGCGGGTCCAGCCGGTTCAGCTCGGCCAGATGGGCCTTCATCTGGTAGAGCTTGTAGTTGGCCATGGCCGAGGTGTAGACCACGATCGTGCCGAGCACGCCTGAGATGAAGGTAGTCTGCACGGCGGAACGGACGATCTGCTGCGGGGCGTAGATGAGGTTGAACCCAAGGTCGACCAAATCGGCCACGAGGATGATGACCAGCGTGACGGTGATGGTTCTTTGGATGACTTCGCGGCGGGAGGTGATTTCTCCGCGCACTCGCCATCGGTTGCGATGCGTACGGGTCGGCATGAAGTCGGGGACGAGGGCGGGAAGGGGTAAATTGATGATGCCGATACGTTAACCCAAATGGATGAATGACGCGGAGGATGCGCCAGCAGATCGTCGGTCACCGCGGAGACACGCACGGGGCCGGGGGCGCGTCCCCTGGGCGAAGGGCGGCGCAGCGGGGCGGGGAGGTATCCCGCAGCGCGCCAATTCCGGCGAGATATGATGCGGCGATCATTGTCGGAGAAGGATGCATATGGATGCGGCGCCTCGTCATATCGGTTTCATCGGGCTCGGCAACATGGGGACGCCCATGGTCCGCCGTCTTCTGGCGGCAGGCCATCGGGTGACGGTCTGGAACCGGACGCCGTCGAAGGCGGCCGCCCTGGAGGCGGAGGGCGCTGGCGTGGCCCAGACGCCCGCTGCCGTGCTCGCTGGCTCCGAACTGGTCGGTATCTGCGTGAAGGACGGAGCGGCCGTCGAGGCGGCCGTTTTCGGTGACGATGGGCTCGCGACCGTGCCGGATGCCACCGGCAAGGTCGTGGTCGATTTTTCCACCATCGCGCCGGACGAGGCCCGTCGAATCGGTGCACGGCTGCGCCAGCGCAATGGCGCAGCGTGGCTGGATGCCCCGGTCTCGGGCGGGGTGCCGGGCGCGGAGCAGGGCACGCTGATCTGTTTCGTAGGCGGAGAGGCTGACGACCTGGCGGCGGCACGCCCGCTGCTGGACGTCGTTGCGAGGCGAGTCACGCACATGGGTCCCGCCGGGGCCGGGCAGACGACCAAGATCTGCAACCAGATGATCGTGGCCGTGAACGTGCTCACGATTGCCGAAACCTACGGGCTGGCGCGCAGAGCAGGGGTGGACGTCAGCCAGCTCGCGCCCGCGCTGGCCGGCGGGTTTGCGGATTCCTTGCCCTTGCAGCTGTTCGGCCCCGGGATGGCAGCGGGCGTGTACGAGCCGGTGCGCACCGCCGTGGAGCTCATGGCCAAGGACATCGGCATCGCCCGGGACATGGCGGGCGAGTTCGGTGCGCGGACCCCCGTCTCGGCGTTCTGCGCCGACCTGTATCGCGCCATCCGGAATGAAGATCCCGAGGTATTCACGGGCGACGTTTCGGGGTTGGCGCGCCGGTACGACTGACGTCGGGCCGCCTCGCGCACGGGCATCCCGTTCAGCCCGCCGTAAGCCATGCGCGATGCGGTTTTCCCAGGCGCGCAAGCCGGGCGTGACGTTTCGGCGGACTCAGGGTTTGCGCTATACTTTCTGTCGGACCAGCATGGGTATGAAACATGCGTGTCCGACAGTTACCGGTAAGACAGTTTTGTTTGGCGCCGACTCGCAAGGCTGAATGAACCCAGCAGTCCGCGCAAAAACATACATCCTTGCATGTAAGTGTGGGCTAGCGGTTTGGCATGGCGCCGCCCCGGTTGGGCCCTGCAGGCGGTATCGCTTGCCGTTCATAGCAAGGAAGTCTGGTCCGCTCCTGCCAATTTTGCCAATGACGTTTCGGGCAGCCCCTTGCCTGGGACGTGACTCGAACAGGTTGCCTGATGAATATCGAGAGTTACCTTCCTGTCCTGCTGTTCATCATCGTGGGCAGCGTCATCGGATTCGCGCTGATGTTCCTCGGCGCCGTGCTCGGCCCGCGCCGGCCCGACAGCGAAAAACTCTCGCCGTATGAATGCGGCTTCGAGGCCTTCGAGGATGCCCGCATGAAGTTCGACGTGCGCTACTACCTCGTCGCCATCCTGTTCATCCTCTTTGATCTCGAGATTGCTTTCCTGTTCCCGTGGGCGATGGCCAACGAGCAGGTGGGCCTGCTGGGGTTCAGTGCCGTGGCGGTGTTTCTGGCCGTTCTCGTGGTCGGTTTCGTGTACGAATGGAAAAAGGGCGCGCTCGACTGGGAGTGATCCCAGCGGCCAGCCGAAGGACACCGGGTTTCATCAATGGCTATCGACGGAATTCTCAATCAAGGTTTCATTACCACGACCGCGGACAAGGTCATCAATTGGGCCAAGACCGGCTCGCTGTGGCCCATGACGTTCGGCCTGGCCTGTTGTGCGGTCGAGATGATGCATGCCGGTGCGGCGCGCTATGACCTCGACCGCTTCGGCATCATTTTTCGGCCGAGTCCCCGTCAGTCCGATCTGATGATCGTCGCGGGAACCCTCTGCAACAAAATGGCCCCGGCCTTGCGCAAGGTGTACGACCAGATGCCGGAGCCCCGGTGGGTGGTGTCCATGGGGTCGTGCGCCAACGGCGGCGGCTATTACCACTATTCTTATTCGGTGGTGCGCGGCTGCGACCGCATCGTCCCGGTCGACGTCTACGTCCCGGGCTGTCCTCCCACGGCCGAAGCGCTGGTGTACGGCCTGCTGCAGCTGCAGAACAAGATCCGGCGCACCAACACGATCGCGCGCTGACCTCGATGCCGGTGCACCGACCTTTCATCCATTCCTTCTCGTCCGGACAGGCCGCAGCCTGCCCGGCGTCGTCTTTTGATCCGAGCGCTCATGACCAAGCTTGAAACCCTGCGCCAGAATCTGCTTCGCGCTTTGGGCGAAGACATCCGTCTCACGCTCGCCCTGGGAGAGCTGACGCTCGAGGTTCCCGTCGAACGATACGTCGAGGTTTGCCGGACGCTGCGCGACGATCCCAGCCTGCATTTCGAAACCTGCATCGACTTGTGCGGTGTCGACTACTCGACGTACGGCAATGAAGTGCGCGAGAGCGCGCGCTTTGCCGTGGTGCTGCACTTGACCTCGATCACCCACAACTGGCGGTTGCGCGTGCGCACCTACGCGCCCGACGACGACATGCCCGTCGTCCCGTCGCTCGTCGACATCTGGCCCAGCGTCAATTGGTACGAGCGCGAGGCTTTCGATCTTTTCGGCGTGCTGTTCGAAGGCCACCCCGACCTGCGTCGCATCCTCACCGATTACGGCTTCATCGGCCATCCGTTCCGCAAGGACTTCCCGTTGTCGGGCAACGTCGAAATGCGGTTCGATCCGGAACAAAAGCGGGTCATCTACCAGCCCGTCACCATCGAGCCGCGCGAGCTCATTCCCCGCGTCGTGCGGGAAGAGGGTTACGGGGTGGGTCGATGAGCTCGCCTTGCTTCCCGCTGATGCAGGATCGGATCGTGCAGGCGTCGAAGGCGGCGCGGCCGGCAATGGACTATTGATATGGCAGAGATCAAGAATTACACCCTCAACTTCGGTCCGCAGCACCCGGCCGCGCACGGAGTGTTGCGCCTGGTCCTGGAGCTGGACGGCGAGGTCATCCAGCGTGCCGACCCGCACATCGGGCTGTTGCACCGCGCGACCGAGAAGCTCGCCGAGCACAAGACCTTCCTGCAGGCCTTGCCTTACATGGACCGTCTCGACTACGTGTCCATGATGTGCAACGAGCATGCCTATGTCATGGCGATCGAAAGGCTGCTGGGCATCGAGGTGCCGATCCGGGCGCAGTACATCCGGGTCATGTTCGATGAGATCACCCGCATCCTGAACCACCTGATGTCGCTGGGCTCGCACGCGCTCGACGTCGGGGCGATGGCGGTGTTCCTGTATGCGTTCCGCGAGCGGGAAGACTTGATGGACTGCTACGAGGCAGTCTCGGGCGCGCGCATGCACGCCGCCTACTATCGTCCGGGCGGCGTCTACCGCGACCTGCCAGACCGCATGCCGCAATACCGGCCGAGCAAGCTGCGCAGCGAGAAAGAGCTGAAGAAGCTGAACGAGGATCGCTCCGGTTCTCTGCTCGACTTCATCGAAGCGTTCACCGAGCGCTTCCCCGGTTACGTGGACGAGTACGAAACTCTGCTGACGGATAACCGGATCTGGAAGCAGCGCCTCGTGGACGTCGGCGTCGTAAGCCCCGAGCGTGCCAAAGCACTCGGCTTCACCGGCCCCATGCTGCGCGGTTCCGGCATCGCATGGGACTTGCGCAAGATGCAGCCCTATGAAGTCTATGACCGGCTCGAGTTCGACGTGCCGGTCGGCGTCAATGGCGATTGCTACGATCGTTACCTGGTGCGCGTCGAAGAGATGCGCCAAAGCAATCGCATCATCAAGCAGTGCGTAGACTGGCTGCGCAAGAACCCCGGCCCGGTCATGACGAGCAACCACAAGGTCGCCCCGCCGAGCCGCGCCGAAATGAAGACCAGCATGGAAGAGCTGATCCATCACTTCAAGCTCTTCACCGAAGGTTTTCACGTGCCGCCGGGCGAGGTGTACTCGGCCGTCGAGCATCCGAAGGGCGAATTCGGCATCTATCTGGTGTCCGATGGCGCCAACAAGCCGTATCGGCTGAAGATACGGGCCCCGGGCTTTGCCCACTTGCAATCGCTGGACGAGATGGCGCGCGGTCACATGATCGCCGATGCCGTCACGATTATCGGCACGCAGGACATCGTGTTCGGCGAGATCGACCGCTGAAGCCATGACTGCGTCCCAACCGGATACCACCATGCTGCTTTCCGAACAGGCCCTCAAGAAGATCGACCGCGAAATCGCCAAGTACCCGGCCGACCAGAAACAGTCCGCCGTGATGGCGGCGCTCGCCATTGCGCAGGACGAAAAGGGCTGGCTGTCGCAAGAGGTGATGGAAGAAGTGGCGAAGATCCTCGGCATGCCGCCCATCGCCGTGCAAGAGGTCGCGACCTTCTACAACATGTACAACCTCAGGCCGATGGGCAAGTACAAGATATCGGTCTGCACGAACCTGCCCTGTGCGCTGCGCGACGGCGAGAAGGCCGCGCACTATCTCAAGCAGAAGCTGGGCGTGGATTTCAAGGAAACCACCGCCGACGGCCTGTTTACCGTCATCGAGGGCGAGTGCATGGGAGCCTGCGGCGACGCGCCGGTCCTGCTGGTGAACAACAAGCGTATGTGCATTCAGATGTCCGAAGCCAAGCTCGACGCACTCATCGACGAGCTCAAGGCCGAGGCGAGTGCCGGAGGTGCAAAATGAGCATGGCCGTACCGGTCATCAGCACGGCGTTCCACAACCGCCACATCGACCCGCAGATCATGGCGGGCCTGGACGGCAACAACTGGCGCCTGAAAGATTACGTTGCGCGCGGCGGGTACGAGGCCCTGCGCAAAGTCCTGTCCAGCATGACGCCGGAGCAGGTCATCGCCGAAGTCAAGGCTTCGGGGCTACGCGGACGCGGCGGTGCGGGCTTCCCGACAGGGCTGAAGTGGAGCTTCATGCCGCGGACCTTCCCCGGGCAGAAGTACCTGGTCTGCAACTCCGACGAAGGCGAGCCGGGTACGTTCAAGGACCGGGACATCCTGCGCTACAACCCGCATATCGTGATCGAGGGCATGGCCATCGCCGCCTACGCGATGGGCATCTCCGTGGGATACAACTATATCCACGGCGAAATCTTCGAGGTGTACGAGCGATTCGAGGAAGCGCTGGAAGAGGCCCGCGCGGCCGGGTTCCTGGGCGACGACATCCTGGGCTCGGGCTTCAGCTTCCAGCTGCATGCCCACCACGGCTACGGCGCCTATATCTGCGGCGAGGAAACCGCGCTGCTGGAGTCGTTGGAAGGCAAGAAGGGGCAGCCGCGCTTCAAGCCGCCGTTCCCGGCGAGCTTCGGCCTGTATGGCAAGCCCACCACCATCAACAACACCGAGACGTTTGCCGCGGTGCCGTGGATCATCCGCAATGGCGGCGAGGCCTATTTGCAGGTGGGCAAGCCCAACAACGGCGGCACCAAGCTGTTCTCGGTCTCCGGCGACGTCGAGTATCCCGGTAACTACGAGGTGCCGTTGGGCACGCCATTCTCCAAGCTGCTTGAACTGGCCGGCGGCGTGCGCGGCGGCCGCAAGCTCAAGGCCGTGATTCCCGGCGGGTCGAGTGCCCCGGTCGTGCCCGCGGACATCATGATGGACTGCACGATGGATTACGACTCGATCGCCAAGGCCGGGTCGATGCTGGGCTCGGGCGCAGTCATCGTCATGGACGAGACGCGTTGCATGGTGAAGTCGCTGCTGCGCTTGTCCTACTTCTATTACGAAGAAAGCTGCGGCCAATGCACGCCGTGCCGCGAAGGCACGGGCTGGCTCTATCGCGTGGTCCATCGCATCGAGAGCGGCAAGGGGCGTCCGGAAGACCTGGACCTGCTCGATTCCGTGGCCGGAAATATCATGGGCCGGACGATCTGCGCGCTGGGCGACGCCGCGGCGATGCCGGTGCGCGGATTCCTGAAGCACTATCGCGACGAGTTCATGTACCACATCGAGAACAAGCGTTGCTTGGTGCCTCAGTACCTGTAGCCGGCGGTTTGCCCGTAACGAAAGTATTTACCGAAACGCATACGCCCCGCCCGTAGTGGGGGCAAACGGAAACAAGATGGTTGAAATTACGATCGACGGCAAGAAAGTGGAGGTGGCCGAGGGCAGCATGATCATGCATGCCGCCCAGAAGGTCGGCCTTTACGTGCCGCATTTCTGCTATCACAAGAAGCTGTCGATCGCGGCAAACTGCCGCATGTGTCTGGTCGACGTCGAAAAGGCCCCCAAGCCGTTGCCCGCCTGTGCCACCCCGGTCAGCAACGGCATGGTGGTCCATACTGCTTCCGAAAAGGCCATCAACGCCCAGAAAGGCGTGATGGAGTTCCTGCTGATCAACCACCCGCTGGACTGCCCGATCTGCGATCAGGGCGGCGAGTGCCAGCTGCAAGACTTGGCGGTCGGCTATGGTGGTTCGTCCTCGCGCTACAGCGAGGAGAAGCGCGTGGTGTTCCACAAGAATCTCGGCCCGTTGGTCTCGGCCGAGGAAATGACCCGTTGCATCCACTGCACCCGCTGCGTGCGCTTCGGCCAAGAGATTGCCGGCGTGATGGAGCTGGGCATGCTCAACCGGGGGGAACACTCGGAGATCACGACCTTCGTCGGCCGTGCCGTCGAGTCGGAACTGTCGGGGAACATGATCGACCTGTGCCCGGTCGGCGCACTGACTTCCAAGCCGTTCCGCTACAGCGCGCGGACCTGGGAGCTGGCGCGCCGCAAATCGATCAGCCCGCATGACAGCATCGGCGCCAACCTGATCGTGCAGGTCAAGAACGACCGCGTAATGCGGGTCGTCCCCTTCGAGAACGAAGCCGTCAACGAGTGCTGGATCAGCGACCGCGACCGGTTTTCGTATGAAGGCCTGAACAGCGAGGATCGCCTGACCGCGCCGATGGTGCGGGGCGCGGACGGCCAATGGAAGGAAGTCGAGTGGCCCGAGGCGCTCGATGCCGTCGCGGCCGGCCTGCAGTCGGTGAAGAATAGCTTCGGCGCTGGCCAGATCGGCGCGCTGGCTGCCCAATACTCGACCACCGAAGAATTTGCGCTGCTGGCACGGTTGGTGCGCGGCTTGGGGTCTGACAATATCGACTTCCGCCTGCGCCAGACCGATGTCGGCTTCGATGCCGTTCGCAACGGCACGCCCTGGCTGGGGCTGGCGCTGGCCGATGTCGGCAAGCTCGATTGCGCGCTGGTGATCGGTTCGTTCCTACGCAAGGATCACCCGCTCCTGGCGCAACGCCTGCGCCAGGCCGCCAAGGCTGGTACCCAGGTCATCCTGGTCGACGTCGCCGCCGACGATCCGCTGATGCCCGTGGCCGAGCGCATCACGGTGGCACCGGCTGCGTTGCCTTCTGTGCTCGCCGAGATCGCCGTGGCAGTCGCGCGGGCCAAGGAAGCCGTCGTGGCGCCCGAGCTCGCCGACGTCCAACCGGGCGAGGCCGCGACCCGCATCGCTGCTTTGCTGGCCGCATCCGAAAACGGCGCAGTGCTGCTCGGAAACCTGGCCGCCCAGCATCCCCAGGCCAGCACGCTGGCCGCCAATGCGCAGTTGATTGCCGGCTCGATTTCGGCACGCCTGGGCTTTACGGTCGAGGGCGGCAATACCGTCGGCGGCTACCTGGCCGAAGCCGTGCCGGTGCGCGGCGGCAAGACCGCGGCGCAAATGTTCGCCGAACCGCTCAAGGCCTATATCGTGCTTCATGCCGAACCGGCGCTGGACGCAGACAACGGCGTGGCTGCCCTGCAGGCGCTGCGCTCGGCACAGTTCAACGTGGCGCTGACGCCGTACCGTTCGTCTGCCCAGGACTGGGCGCACGTCATGCTGCCCGTCGCCCCCTTCACGGAAACCTCGGGCACCTTCGTCAATGCCGAGGGGCGGGTGCAGAGCTTCAAGGGCACGGTGCGTCCGCTGGGGCTGACCCGTCCCGGCTGGAAAGTGCTGCGCGTGCTGGGCAACGCCCTGGAGCTGCCCGGCTTTGACGACGAAACCTCCGAATCCGTGCGCGATGCGGTGCTCGCCGGCGAGATCGCCCCGCGCCTGTCCAATGCCTTTGCCGCCAAGCCAGGCCTCGGCAAGGCGGTGCAGGGCCTGCAGCGCGTGGCCGACGTGCCGGTGTATTTCAGCGACGCCATCGTCCGGCGCGCGCCTTCGTTGCAGGCTACGCCGGCTGCGGCGGCGCCGACCGCGCGCGTGAATGCGGCGACCCTGGCCGAACTGGGGTTGGCCGACGGCGACCGCGTGCGGGTGAAGTCCGGCACCGGGTCGGTCGAACTCTTCGTATCTTTGGATGACACGGTGCCGGCCGGCGCCGTGCGTGTTGCCGCCGCCCATGCCTCGACCTTCGCACTGGGCAGCGCGTTCGAACAACTCAGCGTGGAGCGTGCCTGATGCAGTGGATCGACGTCCTTCAGGCTCAAGGAACGGAGCTGATCGGGCCGGCGGCCTGGTCGGTGGTGTGGAACATCGTCAAGATCGTCTGCATCGCGATACCCATCATCTTGTGCGTGGCGTACCTCACGTACTGGGAGCGCAAGATGATCGGCTGGATGCACATCCGCCTCGGGCCGAACCGGGTAGGGCCCAAGGGGTTGCTGCAGCCGTTCGCCGACGTGCTGAAGCTGCTGACCAAGGAGGTCATCGTCCCCAGCAACGCCAACAAGGTGCTCTACATCGTGGCGCCCGTGGTGGTGTTGATGCCGGCGCTGGCGGCCTGGGCGGTCATGCCGTTCAGCCCCGAGGTGGTGCTCGCCGACGTCAACGCCGGCCTGCTCTACATCATGGCGATCACTTCGCTGGGCGTTTACGGCGTGATCATCGCCGGCTGGGCGTCCAACTCGAAGTACGCCTTCCTCGGCGCGCTGCGTGCCTCGGCGCAGATGGTGTCTTACGAGCTGGCCATCGGTTTCGTGCTGGTGACGGTGTTGCTGGTTTCCGGCAGCCTGAACATGAGCGAGATCGTCTTGAAGCAGGCCAGTGGCCGCTTCGCCGACATGGGCTTGTCGTTCCTGTCCTGGAACTGGCTGCCGCTGCTGCCCCTGTTCGTCATCTACGTGATCTCGGCCGTGGCGGAAACCAACCGCCACCCGTTCGACGTGGTGGAGGGCGAGTCGGAGATCGTCGCCGGGCACATGGTGGAATATTCGGGCATGGCCTTCGCCCTGTTCTTCCTGGGTGAATACGCCAACATGATCCTGCTCTCGGCGCTCGCCTCGATCATGTTCCTGGGGGGCTGGCTGCCTCCGATCGACGTGGCGCCGTTCAACATGGTGCCCGGCATCGTTTGGCTGGCGCTCAAGACGTTCGTCGTGGTGTCCATGTTCATCTGGTTCCGCGCGTCTTTCCCGCGCTACCGCTATGACCAAATCATGCGCCTGGGCTGGAAGGTCTTCATTCCGCTGACGCTGGTCTGGCTGCTCGTGGTGGCGGTCTGGATGCAGACGCCCTGGAACATCTGGAAGTAAGCGCCCGCCGAGTGCGAGCCAAGAATAGGCAGAACTGAAACATGCAAGCGATCAAGGAATTCTTCGGCAGCCTCATGCTGACCGAGCTCCTCAAGGGATTGCGCCTGACGGGGCGATACATGTTCGCCCGCAAGATCACGGTGCAGTATCCCGAGGAGAAGACACCGATGTCTCCGCGCTTTCGTGGCCTGCATGCCTTGCGCCGCTATCCCAACGGGGAAGAGCGGTGCATCGCTTGCAAACTGTGCGAGGCAGTCTGCCCGGCGGTGGCCATCACGATCGAGTCGGAGCCGCGTGCAGACGGCACGCGCCGCACCACCCGCTACGACATCGATCTGACCAAGTGCATTTTCTGCGGCTTCTGTGAGGAAAGCTGCCCGGTCGACTCCATCGTCGAGACGCACATCCACGAGTATCACGGCGAAAAGCGGGGCGATCTGTATTTCACGAAGGAAATGCTGCTGGCGGTCGGCGACCGCTATGAAGCCGAAATCGCGCAGAATCGCGCGCAGGATGCGAAATACCGGTAACCGAAACCATGACCGCCATACTGTTCTATATCTTCGCCGCGATCCTCGTCGTGGCCGCCTGCCGGGTGATCATCGCGCGCAGCCCCGTGACTGCCGTCATGCACCTGGTGCTGTCGTTCTTTACGGCGTCCATGATCTGGATGCTGTTGAAGGCCGAGTTCCTCGCCATCTTGCTGGTCCTCGTTTACGTTGGGGCGGTGATGGTGCTGTTCCTGTTCGTGGTGATGATGCTGGACATCGACTCGGCCAAGCTGCGGGAAGGGTTCCGGGCACACCTGCCGCTGGGCATGATCGTCGGCGCGATCATGGTGGCCGAAATGGCCTTCGTGCTGGCGAGCGCGTACTGGGATCCGAGCGTGGCGCAGGCGCCGGCTGATTTCAACAACACGCGTGCCATAGGCGTGGCGATGTACACCGAGTACATCTACGCCGTGGAGATCGCCGCGGTCATCCTGCTCGTTGGCATGGTTGCCGCCATTGCGCTGACGCTGCGTCGCCGTACCGACGTCAAGGTAACGCGTCCGTCCGAGCAGATCCGGGTGCGCCGCCAAGACCGCGTGCGCCTGGTTAAGATTCCGTCGCAATCCGTAAGTTCCCAGGAAGGCGAGAGCGCTGCCGCGTCCGCCCCCTCCGACTCCAAGGGAAGCCAACTATGACCTTGACTCTCGGCCACTTCCTCGTGCTGGGGGCGATCCTGTTCGCCATCAGCGTCGTCGGCATCTTCCTCAACCGCAGGAACATCATCGTCCTCCTCATGGCGATCGAACTGATGTTGCTGGCGGTGAACATGAATTTTGTCGCCTTTTCGAGCTGGATGGGCGACCTGAGCGGACAGGTGTTCGTGTTCTTCATTCTGACCGTGGCAGCCGCGGAGTCCGCCATCGGCCTGGCGATTCTGGTTGTGTTGTTCCGCAACCTGAACACGATCAACGTTGATGAACTTGACCGGCTGAAGGGCTGACGGTCTGGGCTACGAGAATATCAAGACATGTCGGTACCTAAGCTCTATCTCCTCATCGCATTCGCCCCGCTCGTCGGGTCCATCATTGCTGGCTTGTTTGGCACCGGATTCCTCGGCCGGTGGGTGAGCCGGGCGGGCGCCCATTGGGCGACCATCCTCGGCGTGCTGGTGTCGGCCGTCGGCTCGGTCATCGTGCTGAACGACGTGCTGGCGGGGAACACCTTCAACGGCGCGCTCTACACCTGGAGCGCGATCGGCGGCGTCAAGCTGGAAATCGGCTTCATGATCGACACGCTGTCGGCCATGATGATGGTCGTGGTCACGTCCGTGTCGCTGATGGTGCATATCTACACCATCGGCTACATGCAGGACGATCCCGGCTACCAGCGCTTCTTCGCGTACATCTCGCTGTTCACCTTCTCGATGCTGATGCTGGTCATGTCCAACAACATGCTCCAGCTGTTCTTTGGCTGGGAGGCGGTGGGCCTGGTGTCGTACCTGCTGATCGGCTTCTGGTATACCCGTCCGACCGCCATCTTCGCCAACATGAAGGCCTTCCTGGTGAACCGGGTGGGCGACTTCGGTTTCGTGCTGGGCATCGGCCTGTTGTTCGCCTATGCCGGATCGATGAACTACACCGAGGTGTTCGCGCAGTCGGACAAGCTCGCGGGCATGGTCTTCCCGGGTACGGACTGGATGCTGCTGACGGTGGCCTGCATCGCCTTGTTCGTGGGCGCCATGGGCAAGTCGGCGCAGTTCCCGCTGCATGTCTGGCTGCCTGACTCGATGGAGGGCCCGACGCCCATCTCGGCCCTGATCCACGCCGCGACCATGGTGACCGCGGGCATTTTCATGGTGGCGCGCTTCTCGCCGTTGTACGAGCTGTCGAGCACGGCGCTGTCGTTCATCATCGTGATCGGTTCGATCACTGCGCTGTTCATGGGCTTCCTGGGCATCATCCAGAACGACATCAAGCGCGTCGTCGCGTATTCGACGCTGTCCCAGCTCGGCTACATGACCGTGGCCTTGGGCGCGTCTGCCTATTCGGTGGCAATCTTCCACCTGATGACCCACGCCTTCTTCAAGGCGCTGCTGTTCCTGGCGGCGGGATCCGTGATCATCGGCATGCACCACGACCAGGACATCCGCAACATGGGCGGCCTGCGCAAGTACATGCCCATCACTTGGCTGACGTTCCTGCTCGGCTCGCTGGCCCTGATCGGCACGCCGTTCTTCGCCGGCTTCTATTCCAAGGAAAACATCATCGAGGCCGCCAAGCTCTCCAACGTTTGGGGATCGGGCTTTGCCTACTTCGCGACCTTGGCCGGCGTGTTCGTGACCGCCTTCTATTCATTCCGCCTCTACTTCCTGGTGTTCCACGGCAAGGAGCGGTTTGATGCGTCCGGCGAGCACGGCCACGGCCATGGCCACGACGACCACGGCCACCATGGCGGCGTACCGCACGAGTCTCCTGCGGTGGTCACGGTCCCGCTGATGCTGCTGGCAATTCCCTCGGTCATCATCGGCGCCATTGCCATCGAGCCCATGCTGTTCGGCGACTTCTTCAAGGGAGTCATCTTCAATTCGCCCGAGCACCCCGTCATGGCGCAACTGGCCGAGCATTTCCACGGCTGGGTCGCATACGGCCTGCACGCCTTCGGCACCGCGCCTTTCTGGCTGATGGTGGCAGGCGTGGTGGTTGCTTGGTACTTCTACATGGTCAATCCGGCCATTCCCGCTGCCATCAAGGCTCGCGCAGGCTGGCTGTACAACCTGCTCGAGAACAAGTACTTCATGGACAAGATCAATGAAGCCGTCTTCGCGCGCGGTGCCCGTGCGCTGGGCGGCGGCCTGTGGAAAGTTGGCGACCGCTCGCTGATCGACGGCCTCGTGGTCAACGGCAGCGCCCGCCTGGTGGGTTGGTTCGCCGGCGTAGTCCGCCATCTGCAATCGGGCTACATCTATCACTATGCCTTCGCCATGATCGTCGGCATCATGGCCTTGGTTACCTTCTTTGTCCTGCTGAACAATTGATGGCAAGCGATATGGCTCAAACTTCTTTTCCGTGGCTCTCGCTTGCGATCTTCACCCCGATCGTGTTCGGCGCGCTGGTGCTGGCGGTGGGCCGCGACAGCAATCCTCAGTTGGCGCGGATCCTGTCCCTGATCGGTGCGATCGCTGGCTTCTTGGTGACGCTGCCCTTGTATACGGGGTTCGACCCATCCACGGCGGACATGCAGTTCGTCGAAAGGGCGACCTGGATCGCCGACTACGGCGTCTCCTATTACCTCGGCATCGACGGCATCTCGCTCTGGTTCGTGCTCTTGACGGCCTTCATCACCATCATCGTGGTGCTGGCCGGCTGGGAGGTCATCACAAGCCGGGTCGCCCAGTACATGGGGGCGTTCCTGATCCTGTCGGGCCTCATGATCGGCGTGTTTGCCGCGCTCGACGGCCTGCTGTTCTACGTGTTCTTCGAAGCCACCCTGATCCCGATGTACATCATCATCGGCGTCTGGGGCGGCCCGAACCGGGTCTATGCCGCGTTCAAGTTCTTCCTCTATACGCTGCTGGGCTCGCTGCTGACGCTGATTGCCTTCATCTACCTGTGGTATTCGGCGGGCGGCTCCTTCGACATCCTTGCCTGGCACAAGCTGCCGCTGGGACAGACCGAACAGGTGCTGATTTTCCTGGCATTCCTGATGGCATTTGCGGTGAAGGTGCCGATGTGGCCGGTGCACACCTGGCTTCCCGACGCACACGTCGAGGCACCCACCGGCGGTTCGGTAGTGCTGGCGGCGATCATGCTGAAACTGGGGGCGTACGGTTTCCTGCGCTTCTCCCTGCCCATCGTGCCTGATGCCGCGCACAGCCTGGCCGGCCTGATGATCGCGCTGTCGCTGATCGCCGTGATCTACATCGGCCTGGTGGCGCTGGTGCAGGACGACATGAAGAAGCTGGTTGCCTATTCGTCCGTGGCGCACATGGGCTTCGTTACGCTGGGGTTCTTCATCTTCAATACGGCGGGCGTCGAAGGCGCCATCGTGCAAATGGTGTCGCACGGTTTCGTCTCGGGCGCGATGTTCCTGTGCATCGGCGTGCTGTACGACCGCGTGCATTCGCGCCGCATTGCCGATTACGGCGGCGTGGTCAATACCATGCCGAAGTTCGCGACGTTCTTCGTCTTGTTCTCGATGGCAAACAGCGGGCTGCCTGCCACCAGCGGCTTCGTGGGCGAATTCTTCGTCATCATGGGGTCGGTCGAGTACAACTTCTGGATCGGCTTGCTGGCTGCGACGGCGCTCATCCTCGGCGCAGCCTATTCGCTGTGGATGGTCAAGCGCGTGGTCTTTGGCGACATCACGCATCAGCACGTGCGCGAACTGTCGGACTTGAGCGCTCGCGAGTTTTTCATCCTGGGCGTGATGGCCATCGCCGTGTTGTACATGGGTGTTTATCCCGCGCCCTTTACCGACGTGATGCACGTCTCGGTCGATGCGCTGCTCAAGCACGTCGCCATTTCGAAACTGTAAGACGCCGGACGTTAAGCAATGGAATTTGCCAATTTGAATTTGTCCCTGGTCGCGCCGGAAGTCACGCTGCTGGTGCTGACGTCCGCCATCTTGCTGATCGATTTGTTCGTCAAGGATGATGGCCGCGCGCTCACGCACATCCTGTCCCTGCTGACGCTGGTGCTGTTGAGCTGGATGAGCTTGTCAGCCCTGGCCACGGGCGTGCAAGGCGTTGCGTTCGACGGCATGTACGTGACCGACGGCCTCGCGCACGTGCTCAAGGTGTGCTCGTACATCGCTGTCGGCGTGACGCTGATCTACGGCAAGGGTTATGCCAAGGATCGCGGCATGTTGCGAGGCGGTGAGTTCTACGTGCTGTCGCTGTTGGCGCTGCTCGGCCAGATGGTCATGATTTCCGCGGGCAACCTGCTGACGATCTACCTCGGCCTGGAGCTCATGTCGCTGTCGTTCTACGCGCTGATCGGCCTGCGCCGCGACCATACGGTTTCCACCGAAGCGGCGATGAAGTACTTCGTGCTGGGCGCCTTGGCCTCGGGGCTGCTGCTCTACGGCATGTCGATGATCTACGGCGCCGCCGGCAGCTTGAACCTCGCCGACATCTCCCTGGCCACCACGGATGCGGGCGATCACCGCATGATCCTGGTCTTTGGCCTGGTGTTCCTGGTCGCGGGAGTCGCGTTCAAGCTCGGCGTCGTGCCGTTCCACATGTGGGTGCCCGACGTCTACCAAGGGGCGCCCACCGCTGTGACGCTGCTGCTGGGCGGCGCGCCGAAGCTGGCGGCCTTCGCCATGGTGCTGCGCCTGCTGGTGGATGGCTTGTTCGGCCTGGCCGCGGATTGGCAGCCCATGCTGGCGATCATGGCGGTACTGTCGCTGATGATCGGCAACCTGGCCGCCATCATGCAGACCAACATCAAGCGCATGTTGGCCTATTCGACCATTTCCCACATGGGCTTCGTGTTGCTGGGCCTGATGTCTGGCGTGGTCGAAGACAGCGCCTTCAACGCGCAGAATGCGTATACGTCGGCGATGTTCTACGTCATCGTCTACGTGCTGACCACGCTCAGCTCTTTCGGCGTGTTGATGCTGCTCTCGCGCGCAGGCTTTGACTGCGAGAACATTGACGACCTCAAGGGCTTGAACCGCCGCAACCCCTGGTTCGCGGGGGTCATGCTGCTGCAGATGTTCTCGCTGGCGGGCATCCCGCCCACGGTCGGGTTCTATTCCAAGCTGGCGGTCTTGCAATCGCTGGTCCAGGCCAACCATATCGTGCTGGCCGTGATTGCCGTGCTGTTCTCCCTGATCGGCGCCTTCTACTACCTGCGCGTGGTCAAGGTCGTGTACTTCGACGAACCCGCGGACCAGGCGCCGCTGCAAGGTTCCGCCGGTTTCCGTACCGTGCTGTCGGTCAACGGCATCCTGCTGCTGGTTCTCGGCGTGTTCCCCGCACCGCTGGTCGCCGTGTGCGCCCAAGCCATCGCCAGTTCGCTCGCCCTCTGATCGCCGGGCGGTAGCCGCCGCGGCCTTCGGGCCGCCGTCGTCCCAGGCCGGGTTTGTCGCGCAGGAATACCGACTTGAAACAAACCGTCGCTATTTACGTCCTGATCCTGCTGGCATTGGTCACGGCTAATCTGCCGTTCCTGTCGGAACGCATTTTCGGCGTCATCGCCTATCGCCGGGACGGCGCGGCAGCGACCAAGCCCTTTTGGCTTCGCCTCGGGGAAGTGCTGGTCTTCTACCTGGTGGTCGGCGCAATCGGGTTCGCCTTCGAGGCTAGCCTGGGGAACGTCTTTCCGCAGGGCTGGCAGTTCTACGTGGTCACGCTGACGCTTTACCTCGTGCTGGCCTATCCTGGTTTCGTTTATCGTTACCTGTTCAGACGGAGTGCGCGATGAGTGCCTACGACCACGCCTTGGAAGAGCTGGCGCGCAGTTCCGAGCGGCTGCGCGAGGAGCCGTTGGCCAGCGAGACAGTATTCAAGGGCAAGCTGCTGGACGTCCGGCGCGACATCGTCCGGCTGCCTGATGGCACGACGTCTACGCGCGAATACATCGTGCATCCGGGGGCGGCCATGATCGTGCCGGTCTTGCCCGACGGGCAAGTCATATTGCTGCGCCAATACCGGTATCCCGTCCATCGCGCCTTCATCGAATTTCCCGCCGGCAAGATCGATGCGGGCGAATCACCGCTCGCGACCGCCCAGCGCGAACTGACCGAGGAAACCGGCTACCGCGCCAGCAAGTGGACCGAATTGACCACTATCCACAATGCGATCGGATACGCCGACGAGCGCATCGTGCTCTACATGGCCGAAGGCCTGGAGCGCGGCACGCAGAAGCTGGACGACAACGAATTCGTCGAAGTATTCAGCGCCCCGCTCGAGCGTTTGCTGGCGTGGATCGAGGCGGGCCAGGTCACCGACGTCAAGACGGTGATCGGGGCATTCTTCGTCGAGCGGCGCAGGAAAGGGGCCGCTGCGGTATCCGGCTAGCCAGGCGAAGGTTTTTCGTACGCCGGAACATGCGAGCGGCCCGCAGGGCCGCATGATGTCCGCCTCGCAGCGGGCACCCCGGGCCCGCTGCCGGAACGGCGGTGTCATTCGAGCGACACGTTGGCCTTCTGGATCAGCTTCTGATAAGTCTGGGACTTGAGCGTGGTTTGGCGGCGGATTTCTTCCGGCGACCAGCTGATGACCTGGAAAGCGAATCCGTCCAGGCGATTCTTGACTTCGGGATCGGCCACGGCCTTGGCTACTTCCGCATTGATCTGGTCGCGGATCGCAGGCGGAATTCCCTTGGGGGCCAAGAGCACGACAAAGGAATTGACGTCGAGGCCGGCGGGGCCGGCGCTTTCGGCTACGGTCGGCACGTCTGGCATTTGGGATATGCGCTTGGGCGCCGCGACCGCGATGTAACGCAGTTTGCCCGCCTGGTACGGACCTTGGCTCGAGGCGATGGTAGCCATGCTCCAGTTCACATCCCCGTTGCTCACGGCCGCGTATAGCTGTCCGACTTCCTTGTACGGCACGTGCTGCATGGAGACGTTCGCATCACTCTCGAGGGCGATGCCGCCAAGGTGGCCCGGGCTGCCAATGCCCCAGGAGCCGTAAGTGACCTGCCCGGGCTTGGCTTTGGCCGAGGCGATGAGGTCGGAAACGGACTTCCACGGCGATTGGGTGGAAACCGACACGAGGAAGGGCGTAATGAAGAGCGTGGCGACCGGATCGAAGATTTGGTCCGGGTCGTAGTTCCGGCTCTTGTACAAGTGCGGCAGGGCGGCCAGCTGCTCACTGTCCAGCTGAAGCAGCGTGTAACCGTCCGGCGCCGCGCGCTTGACGGCATCGATGGCGATGAAGCCGGCGCCCCCGGGGCGGTTTTCCACGATGACGCGTTGGCTCCACGCCTTGCCGAGGCGGTCGGCTACCAGGCGCAGCACGGTGTCCGGTCCGCTTCCCACCGAGAACGATGTGACGAGCGTGACCGGTTTCGACGGGTAGGCGTCCGTTGCCAGGGCGGTGGTCGAGAAGGCCGAGCCCGAGATGGCAGCAAGGCAGAGCGCAAGGAGGTTGCGGCGCCAGTGAAAAGCCTGGGCGCGAGAAGCCGGGACGGACATGTGTTTGTCTCCTTATGGTCTTGGATAGCCCATGTAGGATAAGTGGTCCGCCGCCGCGCAGTCAAAGTCGCTTGCCTGCACGGTTGCCCTCGCCGGAAGCCTGCGGCCGGTATGTCGCGGCCAGGATGCGGACGGCAGCAGGCCGCCGTCCGCTGCGTGCCTCAGCGCCCGCGGGCCTTGCGTTTGGCGCGGTACGCGTGCAGCAACGGTTCGGTGTACCCGTTGGGCTGCACGCGGCCTTCGAATATCAAGGCCGAAGCGGCTTGGAAGGCGAGCGAAGTTTCCTCGTTGCCAGACATGGGTTCGTAGTTCGGGTCGCCGGCGTTCTGTTGATCGACGACCTTGGCCATGCGTTTGAGCACTTCGCGCACCTGCGTCTCGGTGGTGATGCCGTGGCGCAGCCAGTTGGCGATGTGCTGGCTGGATATGCGCAGCGTCGCGCGATCTTCCATCAAGCCGATGTTGTGGATGTCGGGCACTTTCGAGCAGCCTATCCCCTGGTCGATCCAGCGCACGACGTAGCCGAGGATGCCCTGGACGTTGTTTTCCAGTTCCTGCCGGATGTCGTCCTGCGACCAGGCGGACGGGTCGCCCACCGGCACGGTGAGCAGTCCTTGCAGCAATTCTTCCTGGACGCTTGCCAGGGGGATTTTCTCCAGCTCTTGCTGCACGGCTTGGACGTCGACCTGGTGGTAGTGGAGGGCGTGCAGGGTGGCCGCGGTCGGAGAGGGGACCCACGCGGTGTTGGCGCCGGCCTTGGGGTGGGCGATTTTCTGTTCGAGCATCGCCGCCATCATGTCGGGCATGGCCCACATGCCTTTGCCGATTTGCGCCCGGCCGCGCAGGCCGGCGTCCAGCCCGATCAGCACGTTGCTGCGCTCATAGGCCGCGATCCAGCCCGAGGACTTCATGTCGCCCTTGCGCAGCATGGGGCCGGCTTCCATGGCCGTGTGGATTTCATCGCCGGTGCGATCGAGGAAGCCCGTGTTGATGAAGACGACGCGGGCGCTGGCGGCGGCGATGCAGGCCTTGAGGTTGACGCTGGTGCGCCGTTCTTCGTCCATGATGCCCATCTTGAGCGTATGGCGCGGCAGCTGGAGCAGGTCTTCCACTCGGTCGAACAGCTCATTGGCGAAGGCCACTTCGGCAGGGCCGTGCATCTTGGGCTTGACGATGTAGAACGACCCTTTGCGTGAGTTGCGCTTGAGTGTGAGGTCGGGCATGGACACCAGCGTGGCCACGACGGCGTCCATGATGCCTTCGGGGATTTCGTTGCCGTCCCGGTCCAGGATGGCTGGCGTAGTCATGAGGTGGCCGACGTGCCGCACGAACATCAGCGAGCGCCCAGGCAGGGTGAGCTTGGACCCGTCGGCGGCCGTGTATTCGCGGTCGGGGTTCAGGCGCCGGGTGAAGGTCTTGCCGTTCTTGGTGACTTCTTCCGTCAAGTCACCCTTGTTCAGCCCGAACCAGTTGCGGTAGACCTTGACTTTGTCTTCGGTATCCACTGCGGCGACGGAGTCCTCGCAGTCCATGATGGTGGTGATCGCCGCTTCCAGCACGACGTCTTTCACCCCGGCCGCGTCGCTGGCGCCGATCTCGCTCGCTCGGTCGATGTGGATCTCGAAGTGCAGGCCATGGTTTTTCAGCAGGATGACCGATGGCGACTCCGGGCGGCCCTGGTAGCCGATGAACTGCTCCGGCCGTGCCAGGCTGGTTTCGCCTTGGGCGAGGCCCACGATGAGCTTGCCGTCGCGAACCGAGTAGCCCGTTGCGTCGGCATGCGAACCTTGGGCGAGCGGGGCAGCCTGGTCGAGGAAGGCCCGGGCGCGGGCAATGACGGCGCGTCCGCGGACCGGGTTATATCCCGCGCCGCGTTCGGCACCGTCCGCCTCGGGCAGTGCGTCCGTGCCGTACAGGGCGTCATAGAGGCTGCCCCAGCGGGCATTGGCGGCGTTCAGCGCGTAGCGCTGGTTGGAAACGGGAACCACAAGCTGCGGGCCGGCCTGTTCGGAGATTTCCGTATCGACGTTCTCGGTGGTGACGCGTACGTGCTCGGGCTGGGGCAGGAGATAGCCGATGCGCTCCAGGAAGGCGCGGTAGCCGGCCTGGTCGCGGATGGGGCCGGGGTTGGCACGGTGCCAGGCGTCGATTTCCGCCTGCAGACGGTCGCGTTCGGCCAGCAACGCGCGGTTCTTCGGTGCGAGGTCATGCACGATATCCGAAAAGCCCCGCCAGAAGGCATCGCTGCCAACGCCGGTGCTGGGCAGCGCCTCGTCTTCGATGAAGCGGTCGAGCTGGTACGCCACTTGCAGGCCGTGGCGATTGATGCGTTCCGTCATGAGGTTCTCCTGACATTGCCTATGATGATGGCGGTCTTGCGGACCGATCACGGGGATGTGCCGATGATAAACGGGCGCGCGCCGCCCGGGCGGGCGGATAACGCATGCCCCAGTCAAAATTGTTTTGCGCAGGAGGAGCGAATAATCTCCGCAGGGTGCAGGGTGCCAGCCGGCAGACGGGCCGGGCGCGGGGCATAACGGGACATAACATTGAGGGTGGGCTTTTTTCATGATTATTCTAGGCGACGCTCCATGACGACCCAAGGCTTCACCCAGCTCTCGCTGGCTCTTCGCTTGAAAACGGAAACCGCGGCGCTGCACGAGAGGCTCGACAAGCTGGTGACTGCGCTCGATCCGTTCGGCAGTCGCGCCAACTACGGCCGATTCGTGGCCGCCCAGTACCTGTTCCAGCGCGATGTCGAGCCGTTGTACGCCAGCGGGCCTTATGCCGCGCTCATTCCCGATCTCGCGGGCCGGTCCCGCCTGGCCGCAGCGGAAGCGGACCTCCGCGACCTGGGCGTGCCCCTGCCTGTGCCGCAGGATGCGTCGCAAGGCCCAGGCCTGCCGCTGCCCGAAGGCCTGGGCTGGCTTTACGTGTCGGAGGGGTCGAAGTTGGGTGCGGCGTTTCTCCTCAAGGAAGCGGGGCAAAGGTTGGGCTTGGACGAGCATTTCGGCGCGCGCAGCCTGGCCTCGCCTGCGGACGGCCGGGGCGCGGCATGGAAGCGTTTCGTGCAGGCGCTGGACGGCAGCGGCATGGCGGAGGAGGAACAGGACAGGGTCGTGGCCGGGGCCAGGGCGGCCTTCCAGCGTTTCGCGGTGCTGCTCGCGCGCAGCTATGATCTGGACGGCGAGCCTTCGCTCGCATGAGGAAAAAGATGGAGATGTCGAAGATGCGCGACGCTCATGTCGGGCCTGGCGCCGGACTTCACCTGTCGCAAGCGGTCGAACGTCCGTGCGAAGCGCCGCTGGCATGAACGCTTCCCTTGCGTCGGCTTGGGCCCGCGCGCGGGTTGGGCGCATGCCCGCTGGCTGGCTGCTCGCGCTCTTGACCGTCGTTCTCGGGGGCCTGGTCGTCGTCGCTGCGGGCAGGGGGGCGTATCCCATTTCCGCCTCGAATGTGGCGTCCATCCTGCTGTACAAGGCAGGGCTGGCCGAGGGCGGGTTCGAGCCACAGCAATTGGGCGTGCTGTGGAGCATTCGCCTGCCTCGGGTCATGTTGGGAGTCGGGGTGGGCGCCTTGCTGGGCGCGGCGGGGGCCACGCTTCAGGGCCTGTTTCGCAATCCGCTCGCCGATCCGGGCCTGATCGGCATCTCGAGCGGCGCGGCGCTTTGCGTGGCATTGGCCATCGTCTTCGGCGATCTGTGGTGGCCGGAGCTTTCGCACACATTGGGCCTGGCTCTGCTGCCGGCGGCAGCGTTCAGCGGCGGCGTCCTCGCGACGCTGCTCGTCTACCGGATTGGCCGCACGTCCTTGGGCGTGTCCGTTGCCGCCATGTTGCTGGCGGGAATCGCCATGAACGCCATCGCCTTGGCCCTCATCGGCGTGTCCAGCTATGTCGCGACGGATGAGCAGCTGCGCAACCTGACCTTCTGGAACCTGGGCAGCCTTGCGTCGGCGTCCTGGCCGGTCGTGGGCGTGGTATTCGCGGGAGGTGTGGTGGCGCTGGCGGGCATGTGGCGCCTACGCACGGGGCTCAACGCCATGGCCCTCGGCGAGCCCGAGGCCCGCCACCTGGGCATTGCCGTGGAGCGCCTGAAAGCCATGGCCATCATTTTCAGCGCGCTGGGGGTGGGTGTGGCCGTGGCGTTTTGCGGCATCATCGGCTTCTTGGGGTTGGTGGCGCCGCATTGCATACGGCTGGTGGCCGGACCGGACGTCCGGATCGTCCTGCCCGGGGCGGCGCTGTTGGGCGCGGTCCTCACGGTCGGCGCGGATCTCGTGGCCCGGACCGCCATTGCCCCGGCCGAGATGCCCATCGGCGTCCTGACGGCATTGGTCGGCGCGCCGTTTTTCCTGTTCCTGTTGCTCCGGGCCAAGGCGCGGATGTTCGAGGGCTGAGTGCGATGCTCGAGGTGCGCTCGCTGAGGGTCGCGCGCAGGCAGGCCATGCAGCCGGCCCGGACGGTGCTGGACGACATCGATTGCCGGATCGGCGCGGGCGAGGTCGTGATGTTGATCGGGCCCAACGGCGCGGGCAAGTCGACCCTGTTGGCGGCCATGGCCGGAGACCTCGCGCCGGCGGCCGGGCAGGTGCTGTTCAAGGGGAAGCCCTTGCCCGCCTGGGCAGCGGGGGAGTTGGCACGGCACCGTGCGGTGCTGCCCCAGCGTGCAGGGCTGAGCTTGCCGTTTACCGTCGAGGAGGTCGTGTACCTGGGATGCCTGGCACGCAGCGAGTCCCGGCGCCAGCTGAGGGACGTCGTCCAGGCGGCGCTCAAGGCCCTGGGCGTGGCGCACCTCGCGCAGCGGCCCATGCCGGTCCTGTCAGGCGGCGAGCAGGCGCGGGTGCACCTGGCTCGGGTCCTCGCCCAGGTTTGGCCGGCGCAGGTGGATGATGGGATCGGCTCGCGGCTGCTGCTGCTGGACGAGCCGTGCGCCAGCCTTGATCCCCACCACCAGCACTCGGTATGCATGGCCATCCGCGATTTCGCGCATCGCACCGGGGCGGCCGCCATCGTGACCATGCACGACATGAACCTCGCCGCGCAGTACGGCGATCGCATCCTGGCGCTGAGAGAAGGAAAGCTCGTCGCGGACGGCCTGCCCCAGGCGGTGCTGACGAGGGAGTTCGTGCGCAGGTGCTTTGCGGTTGATGCGTCCCACTGGCGGGTAGGCCAAGATTTCCTGGTCGCCACGCGTCCGCTGCAGGATTGAGCTGCAACGAGGCGGTAGCCACGCCTGGCGGGCAAGGACCGCCTGCGCGGCGCGTTTGCGGCTGCGAGGCGGACGCCGCGCCCGCGGCCTTACATTTCGTTGTAAACAGGCCCTTCGCCTCCTTGCGGGGTCACCCAGACGATGTTTTGCGTCGGATCCTTGATGTCGCAGGTCTTGCAGTGCACGCAGTTCTGCGCGTTGATCTGCAGGCGGTCGGCGCCATGCTCGTCCTTGACGAATTCATAAACGCCGGCGGGGCAGTAGCGGCTTTCTGGACCGGCATAGCGCGCCAGGTTGACGCCCACTGGCACGGTCGGATCCTTGAGCGTGAGGTGAATCGGCTCGTTCTCCTCGTGATTGGTGTTGGAGATGAACACCGAGCTCAGGCGGTCGAACGTCAGCTTGCCGTCCGGCTTGGGATATTCGATGCGCGGGCAGGCGTCGGCCGGCTTCAGGCAAGCGTGGTCCGGCTTGTCGCGGTGAATGGTCCAGGGGAAATTGCCCCGCAGCAGCCATTGTTCGATACCCGTCATCAAGGTGCCGACGGTGCGTCCTTTCTTAAACCATTGCTTGAAGTTACGCGATTTGTTCAGTTCTTCATAAAGCCAGGACGACTCGAACGCCTGGGGATAGCTCGCCAATTCATCCCGGCTGCGGCCTGCTTCCAGCGCGGCAAAGGCCGCCTCGGCCGCCAGCATCCCGCTCTTGATTGCGGCATGGCTGCCCTTGATGCGCGAGGCGTTGAGAAAGCCGGCCTCGCATCCCACCAGCGCTCCGCCCGGAAACACGAGCTTGGGCAGTGACAGCAGTCCGCCCGCGGTGATCGAACGCGCGCCGTAGGCGATGCGCTTTCCACCCTCCAGGAAACCGCGGATGGACGGATGGGTCTTGAATCGCTGGAATTCCTCGAAAGGCGAAAGCCACGGGTTGCTGTAGTCGAGCCCGACGATCAGCCCCACGGCGACTTTGTTGTCTTCCAGGTGGTAGAGGAAGGACCCGCCGTAAGTGTCCGGGTCGAGCGGCCAGCCGGCGGTGTGGACCACCAGGCCCGGCTGGTGCTTGGCAGGGTCGATCTCCCACAGTTCCTTGATGCCGATGCCATAGCTTTGCGGGTCTTTGCCGGCGCTTAGTTGGAATTTCTCGTTCAGCTGGCGGCCGAGGTGGCCGCGCGAACCTTCGGCGAATATGGTGTAGCGGGCATGCAGCTCCATGCCGGGCTGGTATTGCGCCGTGGGCTGGCCGTCGCGGCCGACCCCCATGTCGCCGGTGGCCACGCCTTTGACGGCGCCGTTCTCGTCATAGAGGATCTCGGCCGCCGCGAAGCCGGGGAAGAGGTCCACGCCCAGCGCTTCGGCCTGCTCGCCAAGCCAGCGCGTGACCTTGCCCAGGCTGACGACGTAGTTGCCTTGGTTGTGGAAACAGGGGGGCAGCAGCCAGCCCGGGGTGGCCTTGGCCCCCGTCTCGGAGAGGAACAGGAAGCGGTCTTCGCTCACCGGCGTGTTCAGCGGCGCGCCTTTCTCCTTCCAGTCGGGGATCAGCTCGGTAAGCGCACGCGGGTCCATGACGGCGCCCGAGAGGATGTGGGCACCGATCTCGCTGCCTTTTTCAAGCAGGCAGACGCCGATCTCGCGGCCTTTTTCTGCCGCAAGCTGTTTGAGGCGGATCGCGGTGGACAGCCCGGCGGGACCGCCTCCGACGATCACCACGTCGTATTCCATAGACTCGCGTTCGGTGCCTTGCATGTACAGAGTTCCTCCGGGAGGTGCGGGGGCGGGCGGTGTCGCCGTCAAGCCAGTTCGAAGTATGATCTTGGATTGTATTTCATGCGGTCACGGCCACAGGCCAACATGTAAAGCGAGGAAGACAGATGAACAAGGTCTATGCCAGCGCCAGGGAGGCGCTAGCTGACATCGTGCGGGACGGACAAACGTTGGCAGTGGGCGGGTTCGGTCTGTGCGGTATCCCCGAAGCGCTGATCACCGCGCTGCGGGACATCGGCGTCAAGAATCTGACTTGCATCAGCAATAACGCGGGCATCGACGGCGTAGGGCTCGGCCAATTGCTGGAGACGCGGCAGATCCGCAAAATGATTTCCTCCTACGTCGGCGAAAACAAAGAGTTCGAACGCCAATACCTCGCCGGCGAACTAGAGGTCGAATTCACGCCTCAAGGCACGCTGGCCGAGAAGCTGCGCGCAGGTGGCGCGGGCATTCCGGCCTTTTTCACGCCTACGGGTGTCGGCACCCAGGTGGCCGAAGGCAAGGAAATCCGCGAGTTCGACGGCAAGAAATACGTGCTGGAGCGAGCCCTGGTCCCGGACGTATCGCTGGTCAAGGCGATGGTTGCCGACAAGGCCGGCAACCTGATCTTCAACAAGACCGCGCGCAACTTCAATCCCAACGTCGCGATGGCCGGCAAGATCACGGTGGCCGAAGTCGAACGCATCGTCGAGAACGGCGAGCTGGATCCCGACCACATCCACCTGCCGGGCATCTATGTGCACCGCCTGGTGTTGAACCCGAACCCGGAAAAGCGCATCGAGCAGCGTACGGTGAGGGCGTCGAAATAATGCCGCGAACGGGCCGCGGCGCCTCGCACGGCGGTGTGTCGGCGGACGTCATGGCGCACGGTAAAGGATATTGAGGAGAGATCAGATGGCATGGACTCGCGATGAAATGGCGGCGCGGGCAGCGCGTGAACTGCAGGACGGCTTTTACGTCAACCTCGGAATTGGGTTGCCCACGTTGGTGGCCAACCATGTGCCACCTGGAATCGAGGTCTGGCTGCAGTCCGAGAACGGGTTGCTGGGCATCGGGCCGTTCCCCACGGAAGACGAGGTCGATCCGGACCTCATCAACGCCGGGAAGCAGACGGTCACCACGCTGCCCGGCTCGTCCATTTTCTCGTCGGCCGATTCATTCGGGATGATCCGCGGCGGGAAGATCAATCTCGCCATCCTGGGCGCGATGCAGGTGTCCGAGAAGGGCGACCTGGCCAACTGGATGATCCCGGGCAAAATGATCAAAGGCATGGGCGGCGCGATGGACCTCGTCGCCGGCGTGGGCCGCGTCGTGATCCTGATGGAGCACGTGGCCCGCAAGAAAGACGGGACGGTAGACCTGAAGATCCTGCCCGAATGCACGCTGCCGTTGACGGGCGTGGGTGTCGTGGACCGCATCATCACTGACCTGGCGGTGATCGACGTGACTCCGGACGGGCTGAAGCTGGTCGAATTGGCGCCGGGGGTCTCCGTGCAGGAGGTCGTGGACAAGACCGCCGCCAAGTTGGACACCTCTGCCGTTGCTGCCGCGGCTTGACGGACTGCGGGGGTTCCTGCCGGCAGTCCTGGCGTTCCTGCTGGCCGCCTTCGGCCCGGCGGTGAGAGGCGAGGCAGCCGGTCCCTACATACCCGCCGCGCTGGCCATTCCCGCCCTCGCTTCCCGGGCCGAGGCTTTCGTTCCCGACGGATTCGAACTCGAGCGGGAAGTCGAGGGGGATTTCGGCGCAGAGGGCGTGGGGGTGGCCCAGGTCTACCGCAATGCCCAGGGGCGGCGCGCCTTGCTGCTGGGGGTGCGCAGCGCCAGGGGGTTCGAAGCCACGGGCTGGGGGTTTCTCGTGCCCTGCGCGGCCTGTGGCGTGGATCTTCCCGCAGACCGCAATTTCGAGGTGGAAATCCGGCACCGGCGCGTCGTCATCACCGACCGCAGCTTTTCCAAGGCCGAGGATACGGCTACTTCGGCCGAGCTGACCCTGTCCTACGACCGGCAGGCCAAGCGGTGGTGGCTGCGCTCGCTGCGGCAGCTCACCGTCTTTCAGCGCTCCGGCCGGGCCGAGGAATCGCACGTCGACTACGAGGCCCGTACTACCCGGGACGCGGTGGGCCGTCATGACGGCCAGGTCTTCTTCGCCGAATCCGTCCAGTCCGGCCGCATCGAAGGGGAGCAGCCCGCCCTGGATACGCTGGTGCTGTACTGAACCTGGGAGCGCGCGGGCGTTCCGGCCCGCCGGCCTTGGCCGCGCGCCCGATGTCTTTTTGTCGCCAAAGGTTACGCCCCCTGGGATCGCGGCCCTTCGGAACAGAAGCTATAATTCCAATTTCCCGCAAGCGCTCGGCAAAAACCGCGCGCCATTGGCAATGACCAAGTACGTATTCGTTACCGGCGGTGTGGTGTCTTCCCTGGGGAAAGGCATCGCCGCCGCGTCCCTGGCCGCTATTCTTGAATCGCGCGGCCTCAAAGTCACTCTTCTCAAACTCGACCCCTACATCAACGTCGATCCCGGCACGATGAGCCCGTTCCAGCACGGCGAGGTCTTCGTGACGGAGGACGGCGCGGAAACGGACCTGGACCTGGGGCACTACGAACGTTTCATCAGCGCGCGCATGCGCAAGGTGAACAACTTCACCACGGGCCAGATCTACGAATCGGTGCTGCGCAAGGAGCGCCGGGGCGATTACCTCGGCAAGACCGTCCAGGTCATCCCGCACATCACCAACGAGATCCAGGATTTCATCGCCCGCGGCGCCGCCGCGGCCTGGGATGGCAAGACCGACGTGGCCATCGTCGAGATCGGCGGTACGGTGGGCGACATCGAATCCCTGCCGTTCCTCGAGGCTGCACGCCAGATGAGCCTGCGCCTGGGGCGCGGGGGGGCAGCCTTCATCCATCTCACGTTGGTGCCCTTCATCGCCTCGGCCGGCGAGCTCAAGACCAAGCCCACGCAGCACTCGGTGCAGAAGCTGCGCGAAATCGGCATCTATCCGCACGCGCTGCTGTGCCGGGCCGACCGCCCCATACCCGACGACGAGCGCGCGAAGATCTCCATGTTCTCGAATGTCCCGCTCGATGCGGTCATCTCCGTCTGGGACGTGGACTCCATCTACAAGATCCCCGCGATGCTCCATCAGCAGGGGCTGGACGACCTCGTCTGCGAGGCCCTTGGCCTGCAGCCGCCCCCGGCGGATCTTTCCATGTGGGAAGGCCTGATCCACGCGCGCGAGAACCCCGAGAGCGAGGTGCACATCGCCATGGTCGGCAAGTACGTGGACCTGACCGAGTCGTACAAGTCGCTGACCGAGGCGCTGGTACATGCCGGCATCCACACTCGCTGCAACGTGGTCGTCGACTATATCGACTCCGAGGAAATCGAGAGCGAGGGCACGGACAAACTGCGTAAGTACGACGCCATCCTGGTGCCGGGCGGTTTCGGCAAGCGTGGAACCGAAGGCAAGATCCAGGCGATCCGCTACGCCCGGGAAAACGGCGTACCCTACCTGGGCATCTGCCTGGGCATGCAGCTGGCCGTCATCGAGTTCGCTCGGCACGTGGCCGGGCTGGCCGGTGCCAATAGCACGGAGTTCGAGCTCGATACGCCGCATCCCGTGGTCGCCCTGATCACCGAGTGGATGGACCGCGAGGGCAAGATTGAACGCCGCTCCGCGACTTCCGACCTGGGCGGCACCATGCGCAAGGGCGCACAGCGCTGCCCGGTCAAGCCCGGCACGCTGGCACACTCGATTTACGGTGACGAGGTCAATGAACGCCATCGCCACCGCTATGAAGTGAACAACGTATACGTGCCCAAGCTGGAAGAAGCCGGCATGGTGATCAGCGCGCGCACGCCGACCGAGAACCTGCCGGAGATGATGGAGCTGCCCAACCACCCCTGGTTCGTGGGCGTGCAGTTCCACCCCGAGTTCACGTCTACGCCGCGCGACGGGCATCCGCTGTTCTCGGCCTATATCCGGGCCGCGCACGATTACAAGCTGCGGCGCGCCGCGGCGGAGCAGGCATGAGCGTCCCCGCCATCAGTGCGGGGAGGCCGTTGCTCGCTAGGAGGCAACCATGAGTCCACAGCAAGACGTCGCCAGCCGTACTTATTCCATGTGCGGATTCGAGGTCGGCCTTTCCAAGCCGTTCTTCCTGATTGCCGGACCGTGCGTGATCGAGTCGCTCGAGCTCGCGCTCGAAACCGCCGGCACCCTCAAGGAGCTGACGGGCAGGCTCGGCGTGCCTTTCATCTACAAGAGTTCCTTCGACAAGGCCAACCGCAGTTCGAGCAAGTCCTTCCGTGGCATGGGCATGGACTTCGGGCTCAAGGTGCTTTCGGAGGTCCGCGAGCAGATCGGCGTGCCGGTCCTGACCGACGTGCACGAGACCGACCAGGTCAGGCCGGTCGCCGACGTGGTCGACATGCTGCAGACGCCCGCCTTCCTATGCCGGCAGACCGATTTCATCCGCGCCTGCGCGGCCACGCTCAAGCCCGTCAACATCAAGAAGGGGCAGTTCCTGGCCCCGCACGACATGGCCAACGTCGTGGCCAAGGCCAGGGAGGCCGCGCTGGAAGCGGGCGGGGACGGGAACAATATCCTCGTCTGCGAGCGCGGAGCATCGTTTGGCTACAACAATCTCGTGTCGGACATGCGCTCTCTGGCTATCATGCGCGAAACGAATTGCCCGGTGGTTTTCGATGCCACCCACTCCGTGCAATTGCCGGGCGGGCAGGGCGCAACGTCTGGCGGACAGCGCGAATTCGTGCCGGTACTGGCGCGCGCAGCCGTGGCCGTCGGCGTGTCGGGACTGTTCATGGAGACACATCCGGATCCGGCGCATGCCAAGTCGGACGGGCCGAACGCGGTACCGCTCAAGCGTATGGGCGAGCTGCTGGCCTCATTGATAGAACTCGACCGTGTGACCAAACGTCACGGGTTTCTCGAAAACGATTTCCAATAACTTCTTGAGACTGGATACCTATGAGCGCAATCGTAGACATCATCGGGCGCGAAATCATCGACTCCCGCGGCAACCCCACGGTAGAGTGCGACGTGCTGCTGGAATCGGGAGCGATGGGCCGTGCGGCTGTTCCCTCCGGCGCTTCGACGGGATCGCGTGAGGCCATCGAATTGCGCGACGGAGACAAGTCGCGCTACTTGGGCAAGGGCGTGCTCAAGGCCGTCGAGAACGTCAATACCGAAATCGCGGAAGCATTGATGGGGCTCGATGCGCAGGAGCAGGCGTTCCTGGACCGCACGCTCATCGAGCTGGACGGCACGGAAAACAAGGAGCGCCTCGGCGCCAACGCCATGCTGGCCGTGAGCATGGCCGTGGCCAAGGCGGCGGCTGAAGAGTGCAGCCTGCCCCTGTATCGCTACTTCGGCGGCAGCGCCGCCATGAGCATGCCCGTGCCCATGATGAACGTCATCAACGGCGGTGCTCACGCGAACAACAACCTGGACATGCAGGAGTTCATGATCCTGCCGGTGGGCGCGACCAGCTTCCGCGAATCCCTGCGCATGGGGGCCGAAGTGTTCCACGCGCTGAAGAAATTGATCCACGACCAGGGGATGTCCACCGCCGTGGGCGACGAGGGCGGCTTTGCCCCCAATGTCGCCAATCACGAAGCGGCCATCCAGCTGATCCTGCAGGCCATCGAGAAGGCCGGCTATGAGCCGGGTACCCAGGTCGCGCTGGGCCTGGATTGCGCGAGCTCGGAGTTCTATCGCGACGGCAAGTATCACATGGAGGGCGAAGGCTTGACGCTGAGCTCCCAGGAGTTGACCCACATGCTGGCCACATGGTGCGACAAGTACCCGATCGTGACCATCGAAGACGGCATGGCCGAGAACGATTGGGATGGCTGGAAGTACCTGACCGAGCAGCTGGGGCGCAAGGTGCAGCTCGTCGGCGATGATCTCTTCGTCACCAATACCAGCATCCTCAAGCGCGGCATCGAGCAGGGCATTGCCAACTCGATCCTGATCAAGATCAACCAGATCGGTACCCTCACCGAAACCTTCGCCGCGATCGAGATGGCCAAGCGGGCGGGATACACCGCCGTGGTGTCGCATCGCTCGGGCGAAACGGAAGACACGACCATCGCCGACATCGCAGTGGCCACGAACGCGATGCAGATCAAGACGGGCTCGATGTCCCGCTCGGATCGCATGGCCAAGTACAACCAACTGCTGCGCATCGAGGAAGACCTCGGCGACGTGGCGCACTATCCGGGCCGCGAGGCGTTCTACAACCTGCGTTGATGCAATTGCGCCGGACTGCCTAGGCGGGTGGTCCGGTGCTCCCATTGGGGGACGGGCCGCATGCGTCTGCTCACTCTGATAATCGCCCTGCTATTGGTGCTGATCCAGTATCCGCTATGGCTGGGAAAAGGCGGGTGGCTACGCACCTGGGAGCTCGAGCGCCAGCTCGAGGCCCAGCGCCAGACCAACGAGGAATTGCGTACGCGCAATCTTGCGCTCGACGCCGAAGTGCGTGACCTCAAGAGCGGCACGGATGCCATCGAAGAGCGCGCCCGTTACGAGCTCGGCATGCTCAAGGAAGGCGAGGCATTCGTGCAGATCGTCGAAGGCCCGGCGGCTGCGGCGATTGCTCCGGGAACTGCGCCGGCATCGCCCCAGCGTCGCATGACCGCGCCTGCGGATCGATAAACCCGGCGCTTCCTGAACTACCCCGCCAGCAGATTTTCATTTTTCGCGTGCTCACGCGCGGCCGACTGCATAGGCATCGCAATGTCGCGCCGTATCACCACCAGGCCCGCGGCGCGGGCACGTCGCACGTAATCATCCTCCTCGCCGGAGTCGGCCAGCGTGCGCAACAGCGCAGCCATCCAAGGGAGGTAGGGGGCGTGCAGGTACGTGAGGCGCAACACGAGCGTATTGGCCTGGAACACGGTTTGCCGCGAATGGGGGCCGGCACCGTTGCCGTAACGGGCAAGATAGACGGTGTCGTGGTGCAGCCGCTGGTAGTCGTAGTCGAGCTCGCGAACGCCCCCGGCGCTTGACCGGTCATTGGAAAAATCGTCGAAGCTAGCCCGGTTCGGACTCAGTTGTTCGATGCGGGCCATAGGCAGGCCGTATTCGCGCTCCCGGGCCTGTAGCTTGGCCTTGACCCGCGGCCCCACGCTGGCAGGGTCCGGGAGGGCGTCGATGCCCAGTGCCGGCGCGAGGGCGCGCTCGAATGCACCTGCCATGGCGGATGGATCGGCGTGCGAGACGACGCCGGCGCGCGCGGCTTCGAACAAGGCGTAGCCGACGGCCTGGCGGACCAATAGCCAGCGGCCGGTTTCAAAGGCGCCGAGCCCTACGAGCAGCAGCGGCAGTGCCACGACGGTGAATTCCGCCATGGCGGTGCCGCGTAGGCGGCGCAGGCGAATGCGAGGCGGGTGATGGACCGGAGGCATGACGCGAGCTTGCCCGTGCATCGGCCCGGCGTCCATTGTGGATACTGCCCGAGGACAAAACGCGCCTACCGCAGCCTGAGGGTTAGGCGCCATTCCACCCCTGCAGCAGCGCGGCCACGATGCCGCCTGGCGTCAGTGGCGCGTGGTGTTCTGGTGCCTCACCATGGCCGAATCGTTGGCGAACAATTCGGCGCAGTCGACCGCATCGAACTCGAAGCTCTTGACGCAGTAGTCGCAGTGGATTTGTACGCGACCTTGTTCTGCCAGAATGTCGTCCACTTCCGCCTTGCCGATGCGCAGCAGCACGTCGGCAACTTTTTCGCGGGAACACGTACAGCGATAGGTCACCGGGGCCGGGTCGAAGGCGCGCAGGGATTCCTGCCAATACAGGCGGTGGATCAAGGCGTCCGGCGTAAGCGTGAGCAACTCTTCCGGCTTGAGCGTGTCGGCCAAGACTTGGGCGCGTTCCCAGGTGTCGTCGGCCTTGGCTTGGGCGGCCTGGCCTTCGGTCTTGCCGCCATGCCGGGGAAGCTGTTGCAACAACACGCCGGCCGCGCATTCGGCGTTGGCCGCGAGCCAGATGCGCGTCTGCAATTGCTCGGAGGCTAGCATGTAGTGCTCGAGCGCTTCCGCCACCGAATTGCCGTGCAGCGCCACAATGCCCTGGTAGGGCTGCTGGCCCGGCTGGCGGTCCTGGGGATCGAGCATGACGGCGAAGCGGCCGCCTCCCTGGCTATTGAGCAGGCTCTGGAACGTTCCGTCGTCGGGCACGGCGTGGCCCTCGCGGAGCTTGACGGTCGCGCGTATGCCGAGGTCGGCATGGCATTCGACGACGATCAAGCCGATCGGGCCATCTCCCTGCAGCTGCAGGACCACGGTGCCGTTGAACTTGATGTTGGCGGCCAGCAGCGCGCTTGCCGCCACCAGTTCACCCAAGAGGCGCTGGACGGCGGGCGGATAGTCGTGACGGGCCTGGATTTCTTTCCAGGTCTGGCGTATGGAGGTGACCTCAGCCCGGACGGTCTGGTCCTCGAATAGGTATTTCTTGAGCTGATCGGACAAAAAACTTCCTCGAAAGCGCGTGGGGGTGAGCCATTCTACAATGCTGTCCTATGACAGCCGAACCCGAACTGCGACAGGCGGCGCGTCTACTGCTCACGCTTTGCGATCCGGCCGAGAAGGCCGCCCGTACGCGCGAGCTGGGGGCTTCGCCCGTATATGTGGATGCCGCCTGCGTTTTACAAGAGCCCGAGGGTGTCCCGGGCCGCCCGCTCCGCCCCGTCTTGGTTTCCCCGCGCGACGTACCGGGAAGGGGCGTGGCCTCGGTCGAGGCGCGCGCGGCATTGCTGCATGCGCTGGCGCACATCGAATTCAATGCGATCAACCTGGCGTTGGACGCGATCTGGCGTTTCGCCGGCATGCCCAAGAACTATTACCTGGACTGGCTCAAGGTCGCCAGCGAGGAAGCTCTGCACTTCACCCTGCTCGCGGAGCACCTGCAATCCTTGGGCTACGCCTACGGCGATTTCCTGGCCCATGACGGACTGTGGCAAATGGCCGAGCGCACGCGGCTCGACCTGCTCGCGCGCATGGCATTGGTGCCTCGAACCCTGGAGGCGCGCGGGCTAGACGTCAGCCCGGCCATACGGGCGAAACTGGCAGGCGCCGGAGACATGAAGGCCGCGCAGATACTCGATGTCATCCTGCGCGACGAGATCGGGCATGTCGCGATCGGCAATCGTTGGTACCGCTATCTGTGCGAGCGCGAGGGCGTCGACCCAGTGGGCCATTATGTGGTCCTGGCCCAGCGTTATGAGGCGCCGGGCCAGTATGGACCGTTCAACCTTCCGGCCCGCCGGGCGGCGGGTTTCACGGAGACGGAGCTGCGTGCGCTGGAGCTGGCGGCCATTTCCGGACGCGATCGTCCGCGATCTGCTTGAGCGCTTGGCGTCGGATCTTGCCGGAGGGGGTTAGCGGCAGGGCTTCGACGAACTCGATCTCTTTGGGGGTGTCATCCCGGCCGAGTTCGGAGGCAACGTAGGCGATCAGTTGGTCGCGCAGCGTGCGGAGGCGGGCGGCGTCATCAGCCTCGGTTGGCGCAGTTGCGGGTTCGCCGGATGCCTCCTCGCCTTGCGCTGGGGCGGGGGGTTGCGCTTCGTCCGGCGCGGCCTCGGCAGCAGGAGGGGCGGGCAGGACAACCACGTAGGCCTTGATGCCTGCGCCGTCGGGCATGGGAACCGCTACCGAGTCGGCGACTGCGGGGTGTCGGTTCAAGCAGTCTTCGATCGGCCCGGGGGCCACGAGGCGATTGCCGATTTGGAACATTTCGTCCAAGCGCCCCACGTACCAGAGGTAGCCGTCTTCGTCCATGCGCGCGAGGTCGCCCGTGCGGTGCCACGTGCCGCTGACAGGCCGCCCTGTTTCTTCGCCGCGCCAGTAACCGGAGAAGAAGGACGGATCCGGGTGGCCGTGGATGTCATAGCGATTGACGACGATTTCACCGTGCTCGCCGGCCGAAACCGGTCGGCCGAGTGCATCCACGATCGCGATTTGGTGTCCGGGGTAGGGGCGTCCCATGCTGCCGGGCCGCACGGGCCATTTTTCGCAGCTCTGGCCGATCACCGTCCCGATCTCGACTTGGCTGTAGATTTCGTTCGGCTCGATGCCTAGCGCCTGCTTGCAGCGTTCGAACAGGGCCCGGCCCAGCGCGGTGTCGGTGGCCGTGACCGCGCGCAGCGCCAGGCGGTAGCGTTCCGCGGGCCGCTGCTCCGCCTTGAGGAGGCGGCGCAGGTCGCGCGTGGTCAGGGCGAGATTGGTGACCCGGTAGCGCTCCAGCAGGCAGAACGTCGCGTGCGGATCGGGCGGCGGGCGCACGGCCACCAGCGGCTGGCCGAAATATAGGCTGGGCAGCACGGCTGCGAACAGGCCGTGGGGGCTTCCCCATTCCGACGCCGTCCACATGACGTCCCCCGGTTGGGGAAACCAGTTTTGGGACGCGACAAAGCCGGGCAAATTCCCGATCAGGGTCGCATGGGGCAGCACCACTCCCTTCGGCAAGCTGCCTGCTCCGGCAGTGTAGAGCAGCAGCGCCGGGTCGGACGACGACGTGGGATGCATCTCGAAGGCGCTTTCCTGGCGTGCGAGCAGCGTACGCCAAGAAAGGACCCGCTCGTCTTCCAGGTCGATGCCGACGGTTTGGCGCAGCAGGGGGCAGTGTTCCGTGGCCGGAAGGAGCGCCGGCGCAGCCGTGCCGTCGACGATGGCAATGCGGGCTTCGCTGTCGCGCAGGCGTTGCTCGTACGTCTGGGCAGTCAGGGCGACGGACAACGGTACCGAGATCGCGCCAAGCTGGAAGACGGCGATGTAGGCGACCACCGCCTCGGGACGCTGGGGCAGGACGATGGCGACGCGGTCGCCTCGCTGCACGCCCATGCGGCGCAAACCGTTGGAGAGTCGATTGGCATATTCTTGCAGGCGGCCGTATGTCCAGATTTCGCGCCTGCCCTCGGCATCTTCCGCGTAGATGGCGATACGCCTGGCATCCGCGCTGCTAACGGTCCAGCGCCGGCAGCAGACGTCTGCGATGTTCAGTCGTTGCGGAACCCACCATCGAAACGTGGTGTAGAGTGCCTGGTACTGGTCTTCCATAACCCTCCGCTGGTTTTAGGAGCTGGTCCGGCCAGATCGGCGGACGGGGTGTCTGCGTGATATAGCAATCATTACTGACCTGACCGGTAACCGCAATAACTTTGGTGCGGTCGCTGCCGGGCGAAACGGCCCGGGGGAGGGAGCGGCCGCGCGCATTTCAGCGCAATTGCCGTCTATTTGGGTTGAATTTCGATGTATAAGCCGCTCGTCCCGCCTCGGTCCGCCTACCTGGAAATTAGGGGTTTACGTCACTATTTTCGCCACTGGGGCGATCCGGGGGCGCCGCTCGTGCTGGCACTCCATGGCTGGATGGATTCCTCCGCGACGTTTCAATTCTTGGCTGATTTCCTGGCAGGCCGATTTCACATCGTTGCGCCGGACTGGCGCGGATTCGGCCGCACGGAGTGGGCGGGCACGGACTCCTACGAGGTGGGGGAATACCTGGGCGATCTCGACGCTTTCTGCCGCCATCTTTCGCCTTCCGCACCCATCGCCCTGCTAGGCCACAGCATGGGCGGCAACATGGCCATGCTCTATGCAGGCGTGCGCCGCGACCGGGTCGCCGCCGTGGTCAACCTCGAAGGCCTGGGCTTGCCCGCGGTGCCTCCCGAAGCGGTGCCTGCCCGGCTGCGGCAGTGGCTGGACGAGATCGCGGATCCGCCTACGTTGTGGGATTACCCTGACGTCCAAGCGTATGCGCAGCGCCTCCTGCGCGACAACAGCCGGCTCGACCCCGACAAGGCGGCTTTCCTGGCCGAGGAGAATGGCCGGGCCGCCGGCGGCCGCTGGAAGCTGCGGGCGGATCCCGCACACAAGGTCGTCAATCGTGTCGCCTATCGCCTCGAGGAGGTGCTCGCTTGCTGGCGGCAAATTGCCGCGCCGGTACTGTGGGTGGAGGCCGCCGGGAGCAGCGTGCGGGCAAAAATGCTCGCCCAGCCCGGCTATGAGCAACGCCTCCAATGCGTTGCGTCATTGCAACGGGTGGTGGTGGATGACGCCGGCCACATGCTTCACCAAGAGCGGCCGGCAGAGGTGGCGCAATTGGTCGCAGATTTCCTAGGGCCGTTGCTATTGCCACGCTGCACCCGTCCTACAATGTGAGCATGGAGAACGCCTTGAACGTCGACCTGCATTGCCACTCGCAAGTCTCGGACGGGATGCTCGCGCCCGGGGAACTGGTCGCACGCGCCCATCGCAATGGCGTCGACGTGCTCGCGCTTACCGACCATGACGAAATCGGCGGCCTGTCGGAGGCGGCCGAGGCGGCGCGCGAACTGGGCTTGCAGTTCGTGCCGGGCGTGGAAATATCGGTCACCTGGGCCGGAGAAACCGTTCACATCGTGGGCCTGCAGATCGATCCCGACGATGCCGCCCTCGCCGAAGGCCTGCGCCATACCCGTTCGGGCAGGGAGCGGCGGGGACGCGAAATGGCCGAGCAACTGGCCGCCGTCGGGATCCCGGGTGCATTCGAGGGGGCTTTGCGGCACGTGGGAAATCCTGAACTCATCAGCCGTACCCACTTCGCGCGCTTTCTCGTCGAGCAGGGGGTCTGCCGCGACGTCCCGGAGGTTTTCCAGAACTATCTGGTGGAGGGCAAGCCTGGCTACGTGCCCATGCGCTGGGCCGCTTTGCCCGATGCGATCAACTGGATACGCGGGGCCGGTGGCGTGGCAGTCATCGCGCATCCCGGCAGGTACCACTACACGCCATTGCAGTTCCAGGCGTTATACGAAGAGTTCCTGGGCCTGGGGGGCTGCGGCATCGAGGTGGTCACCGGCAGCCATACCCCGGAGCAGTACCGGGAGTACGCGGAGGTGGCTCGCCGATATGGTTTTCTCGCTTCGCGAGGCTCGGATTTCCACGGCCCGTCGGAGAGCCGCATCGACCTCGGAGTCCTGCCGCCGCTGCCCGCACATTTGACGCCGATCTGGCGCGACTGGTTTTAGTGTCATGAACAAGGCTTTTGTCAAAGAATCCGAGGGGCAGGAAGACGACGAACTGCCCGAGCATCTCGCCTTGCCCAGCGGGGTCAAGAACTACATGACGCCCGAAGGGTATGCACGCCTGCGCGGCGAACTGGTGCACCTGATGACGGTGGAGCGGCCGGCGGTGGTGCAGGTGGTTTCCTGGGCCGCCTCGAATGGCGACCGCTCGGAAAATGGCGATTACCTCTACGGCAAGAAACGGCTGCGGGAGATCGATCGCCGCATGCGCTTCCTTACCCGGCGACTGGACATCGCCGAGGTGGTCGACGCCTCCAAGCAACCCAACCGCGACCAAGTCTTTTTTGGCGCCACCGTCACCTATCTGGACAGCGCTGGCGAAGAGCACGTCGTGACCATCGTCGGCGTGGACGAGGCCGAGCCCCTGAAAGGCAGGATCAGCTGGATATCGCCCGTGGCGCGGGCGCTGCTCAAGGCGCGGGAAGGGGACACGGTCGTGCTGCGCACGCCGTCAGGGGTGGAAGAGCTCGAGATCCTAGAGGTGAAATACCCCGACCCCGCGCCCCAATAGCGTCGAAGGCCGGGCCGGGGCCACAAGGCCGGCTCCGCGGCCGCGGGGGTCAACCCTTGACCCGGATGATGCGTTGGACGTGGGGAACGCGCCGCAGGTAGCGGATGACCCGGGCCAGGTGCTGGCGGCTTTCGACCTGGATCGTGAAATGCACGGCCACGGTGGACGAGGCTTCGTCCTGCATGGATACGTGCGTGATGTTGGCGTCGGCGGCGGAAATCTCGGCTGCCACGCGTCCCAGGACCCCGCGCTCCTGGCGCAGCACCACGTCGATGCGCACGTTGAAATGGCGCGAAGTCTGGTCGTCCCAAGCCACGTCCAGCCAGCGCTCGGGCTCGCGGGCACGTTGGCGCCGGGCGTTCGGGCAGTCCTCGGTGTGAACGACCAGTCCATGCCCCATGCGGACATAGGCGACGATGGCGTCCCCGGGGATGGGCGTACAGCAAGGCGCCAGCTGCACGGCAAGGCCCTCGTTCCCCTGGATGCGGATGGGGGTGGCGGAACCTTGTTCGGCGTACCGATCTACTTGTTCGGCCGTGGTCGAAATCGGATCGCCTTCAGGCATGAAGCGCCGGGCCACCACGGCGGCCAGCCGCTTGCCCAACCCAATGTCGGCCAGGATCTCTTCGCGCGAACGGGCGCCGCTGCCACGCGCGAGCTTGTCCCAGATCGGGTCCGAAGCGTCGGGCATGGACATGTTCATCGACTTCAGCGCCTGCGCCAGCAGCCGCTCCCCGAAGGCGACCGATTCTTCGTACTTGACGGTGCGCAGATAGTGGCGGATTTCAGAGCGCGCCTTGCCCGTACGTACGAAGTTGAGCCACTGGGCGTTCGGGCGGGAGTTCTCGGAAGTAATGATTTCGACGGAGTCGCCGCTCTTGAGCTCGGTGCGCAGTGGCACGAATTCGCTGTTGACCTTGGCGGCCACCGTCTGGTTGCCGACATCGGTGTGGATGCTGTAGGCGAAATCGATGGGCGTGGCGCCGCGGGGAAGCGAGATGATCTTGCCGCGGGGCGTGAAGACGTAGACGGCGTCGGGAAAGAGGTCGACCTTGACGTGTTCCAGGAACTCGTTGCTGTCGCCGGTCTGCCTCTGGATGTCGAGCAGCGACTGGAGCCACTGGTGCGTGCGTTTCTGAAGGTCGTTCAGGTTGACGTCGGCCGTCTTGTAAAGCCAATGCGCCGCTACGCCGCTTTCGGCCACCTGGTTCATGTCGCGCGTGCGGATCTGGAACTCCACGGGGGTGCCGTAGGGGCCCACTAGCGTCGTATGCAGCGACTGATAGCCGTTGACCTTGGGTATGGCGATGTAGTCCTTGAACTTGCCCGGTACCGGCCGGTACAGCTGATGCAGGGCGCCAAGGGCCAGATAGCACTCTGGCTGCGTATTGACCACGATCCGGAATCCATAGACATCGAGCACCTCGGAGAACGACTTCTTCTGGTCGACCATCTTGGTGTAGATGCCGTACAGGTTTTTTTCCCGGCCGTTGACTTCGGCCTCGATCCCGGCCGCGGGGAGGGCGGCGCGAACGGCTTCCTGGATCTTGTTTACCAGTTCGCGCCGATTACCGCGCGCCGCCAGCACCGCCTTGCGCAGCACCTGATACCGGCGCGGGTACATCGCTTCGAAGCAGAGCTCCTGCAATTCGCGATAGATGATGTTCAGGCCCAGGCGGTGGGCGATGGGCGAGTAGATCTCGAGGGTTTCCCGCGCGATGCGACGGCGCTTCTCCGGGCTGACCGCGCCCAGCGTGCGCATGTTGTGCAGCCGGTCTGCCAGCTTGATCAAGATGACCCGCACGTCGCGCGCCATCGCCAGCAGCATTTTGCGGAAACTTTCAGCCTGCTGCTCGGCCTTGCTGGCGAATTCGAGGCGATCCAGTTTGGAGAGGCCGTCGACCAGGTCGGCGACTTCGGCGCTGAAGCGTTCGATCAATTCCTGCTTGGTGACGCCCTGGTCTTCCATGACGTCGTGCAGCAGGGCCGCCATCAACGCGGGCGCGTCAAGCTTCCATGCCGCGCAGATCTCAGTGACTGCAATGGGGTGGGAGATGTAGGGTTCTCCGCTGGCGCGGAACTGGCCCAAGTGGGCCTGATCCGAAAAGCGGTAGGCTTCGCGGACCCGCCGGACATCTTCCGGGCTCAGGTATTGGGAAATCGTCTCTGCCAGGGGGGCGAAGGATACCCCGGCCGAAGTGGGCACCGGGTTGGCGTCGAAGTCGTGCGCCTGCGTGCCGGTCGTTGCGGGCGGTGTTCCTGGATGCGTCTCGGAACGGGTGGTAGAGACTGGAAATCCCATGGTCGCCTCAGAGGGAGCAGGGCGGCGTGGGCCGGCCTGCTCTAGGCGCTGCCGGCCCCAGTGCCGGCAGCGAGACCTGTCTGGTCTCGGGTATCAGGTGGGGACCTTTTTCAGCATTTCCAGCCCGGTCAGCCCGGCGGCCACCTCACGCAGTGCCGTGACGGTGGGTTTGTCCTTCGTGTCCAGCTTGGGCGCGTGGCCTTGGGCCAGTTGACGCGCGCGGTAGGTAGCCACAAGGGTCAGCTTGAACCGGTTGGGAATTTGCTTCAAGCAGTCTTCGACGGTAATACGTGCCATAAGTGTCCTTGAGCGCTATGCGTAACTGGATACGATATCAAAACGACTTAGCAGGCGTTTGCGGAATGCCCAACTGGGAAAATAAGTCGGCATGCCGCGCCGCCTGGGAACGAAAACGCAGCCTGGCGGCGGTAACGATGGTCGTCAGGTCTGCCAAGGCTGCGCTAAAGTCTTGATTAATAATAACATATTCGAATTCCGGGGCATGGGCGAACTCGCCTCCCGCTGCCAGCAGCCGGCGGGCAATGACATGCGGTTCGTCCTGTCCGCGTTGCTTCAGGCGCAATTCCAATGCTTCGATGGAAGGCGGCAGGATGAAAATGCCGATCGCCTCGGGGAACTTGGAGCGAACCTGGCGCGCGCCCTGCCAGTCGATTTCCAGCAAGACGTCGTGCCCGGCTTCGGTTTCGCGCTCGATCCAGTCCCGGGGCGTGCCATAGAAATTGCCATGCACTTCCGCCCACTCCAGCAGCGCATCCTCGCGGCGCATGCGCTCGAAGGTTTCCAGCGTCACGAAATGGTATTCCTTGCCGTCGGTCTCGCCCGGGCGCGGCGGGCGCGTGGTGCACGAAATGGACAAGCGGATTTCCGGTTTGGCCTTGAGCAAGGCGTTGACGAGGCTGGACTTACCGGCGCCGCTCGGGGCGACGACCATGAAAACGTTACCGGCGCGTGGAGGCATGAAAGTCGGGTGCAAAGACACTAGCATACCAAGTGCGGCGCCCCGGGCGCCCGACCGTTGCGAAAAACCCCCAGTTGCGGCCGGGTTTTAGCGGGCAGCGGGCGAGTTGGCCGGCACTTCCATTTTTTGGCTCCGGGTCTTGAGCGCCTCGATGATGGCGTCCACGCCACCCTGGGAGCCGATCGTAGAAAATTGATTGCGGTAGTTCTGGATGAACCAGACTCCCAATACGTTCAGGTCGTAGATTTTCCATCCCTGGTCAGTCTTCTCCAGCCGGTAGTCGACAGGGATCGGGTCGCGCTGGCCATCCGTGACGGCAGTGCGCACGACGACGTCCGTGGCGCCCGGTTCCGCCCGGAATGGGCGCATTTCGACGCGCGCCTGGGGCGTAATGGTCGCAATCGCGCCGCCGTAAGTACGCACCAGCATGTTCCGGAACTCCTTGACCAGGGCCGTGCGTTGTTCGGGCGAAGCGTTGCGCCAATAGCGGCCAACCGCGAGCCGGGTGGTTTTCTCGAAATTCACATAGGGCAGGATCAGCTCGTCGATGGCCTGGTTGATCTTTTCCGGCGAACCGCTTTTCAGTTCTTGGTCCTTGCGGATCCGCTCGAGCACGTTGTCCGCGGCCTTCTTGATCAGGACGTCCGGCCGGTCGTCCTGGGCGGGCGCCTGGGCCCGGACCTGGCCGCCGGCGAATATGGCCAGGGCGAGGACGAACAGCCAACCGAGCCACAAGGGAAGGAGGCGGGGACGAGCGAGGGTATGCGAAGCGGGGCGCGGATCTGGCATGGTTTCTCCTGAGCGGACGACGATCGTCGCCATTCTGGTTGGGCCTGGCGACAACGGGAACCGCGCTCGGCCCCGCCCGTCATCCATTCATGCATTGGAGCCCATATTCCGGCGCGATGTTCCGGAGGACTGAAACAGAATGCTGCGAGGAGGCCGCCGCCGAAAGCGTCCTTGCCCGTGATATGTTCGGAATCCTACCACCCACTTCCTGCGGACCGCGCCATGACATCGACCTCTACCCCGGCCATCCCGCTCGTCAAGCGCTACGACGTCCGGGATTTCTTTCGCAAGCCGGAGCGCTCCGCCTACCGCATTTCTCCCGACGGCAGGCACCTCGCCTTTCTGGCGCCTTTCCAGGGCCGGCAGAATGTCCACGTGCAGGCGCTGGGCGAGGACGGAGCGCCCGTCGGGCCGGCACGCGCCTTGACAGAGGAAACCGAACGCGACGTGCGCGGGTATTTCTGGAAAGGGCCGGCCCACATCCTGTATGCCAAAGACTTCGGCGGTGACGAGAACTTCCACCTGCTCTCGGTGCCCATAGACGGCAGCTCGGCGCCGACGGACCTTACCCCGTACGAAGGCGTGCGCGCCGACGTCGTGGACGAGCTGGTCGACGACGACGCCCATGTGCTGGTTTCGCACAACCAGCGCGACAAGCAGGTATTCGACGTGTTCCGGGTGAATGTCGCCACGGGCGAGGCGCAGCTCATTGCGCAGAACCCCGGCAACATCACGGGCTGGGCCACGGATCACGACGGCAGGTTGCGGCTCGCCATCGCGACCGATGGCGTCAACAACACATTGCTGTACCGCGATAGCGAGGCCGAGGACTTCCGGCCCATCCTGACCACGGACTTCAAGGAAACCGTCGCACCGCTGTTTTTCACCTTTGACAACCGGCGGATTTACGTCAGCTCCAATCGGGGGCGTGACAAGGCAGCATTGTTCGAGTTCGATCCGCACACGGCCCGCGAGGGCACATTGATCTTCGAACATCCCGAGGTCGATGTGTCGGGCCTGGCCTATTCGCATCGCCGCAAGGTGCTGACCGAAATCGACTATGTCACCTGGAAGCCGCAGCGGCGGGTGGTCGATCCGGTGATGGCCGAGATCTATGCCGACCTGGCTTCCCGCCTGCCGGGCTACGAAGTCGCCCTGCAGAGCGCGACCCGGGATGAAACCCGCTTCGTCGTCGCTGCATACAACGACCGCACCCAGGGCGCCCGTTATCTGTACGACGCCGTGTCGCGCAAGCTCACCAAGCTCGGAGATATCCAGCCTTGGCTGCTCGAGCGCGACATGGCCCCGATGAAGCCTATCCGGTATACGGCGCGGGACGGGCTCAAGATCGACGGCTATCTCACGCTCCCGGTAGGGGTGACGCCCCGCAACCTGCCCGTGATCGTCCATCCGCACGGCGGGCCGTGGGTGCGTGACGTTTGGGGCTACAACCCCGAAGTCCAATTCCTGGCGAACCGGGGCTACGCCGTATTGCAGATGAACTTCCGGGGTTCGACGGGGTACGGGCGCAAGTTTTGGGAGGCGTCGTTCAAGCAGTGGGGCAGGGCCATGCAGGACGACATCACCGACGCAGTCGAGTGGCTAAAGCGCGAGGGCATCGCCGATCCGGCTCGCATCGCCATTTACGGCGCGAGCTATGGCGGCTATGCCGTCCTGGCGGGCATCGCCTTTACTCCCGACCTGTACGCGGCCGCCGTCGATTACGTCGGCGTGTCCAATCTCTTTACGTTCATGAACACTATCCCGCCTTACTGGAAGCCGTTCCTCGATTCCATGCACGAGATGGTCGGCCATCCCGGGCGCGACGAGCAGCTGCTGCGCGAGAGCTCGCCGGTGTTTTTCGTGGACAGGATCAAGACACCCCTATTCGTGGCGCAAGGCGCGAAGGATCCTCGGGTGAACAAGGACGAGAGCGACCAGATCGTCGCCGCGTTGCGCGCGCGCGGGGTTGACGTCGAATACATGGTCAAGGAGAACGAAGGGCATGGTTTCCACAATGAGGAAAACCAGTTCGAGTTCTATGCAGCCATGGAGGCGTTCCTCCGCAAGCACCTGGGGTGAGGCGAAAGTCGGCGCAGCCTGGACGCAAGCCCGGCGCGTCCAGGCCGTGTGCGCGGCTAGGCGCGGCTGCGCTGGAACCACAGCATCGACAATACGCACGCAAGGGTCAGCAGCAATACCGCCGCTGCGCTGAGCAGCGCGCTGAGCTCGGTTTCCTTGCGCTCCATGGTGAACTTGGCGTTCAGGTTCCGGTACACGGAACTTAGGTCGGCCTCGGAGCTGGCGAGGAAATATTCCCCGCCCGTCATTTGGGCAATGGCGCGCAGCGTCGGTTCATCGAGCCGCGCGAAGAATGACCAGCCCTCGTCGCCAATGGGGGCGCCGCGCTGCGTCCCGAATCCCACGGTATAGACGCGCACCCCGCGCTCGGCCGCCATGCGGGCGGCGTCTAGCGGGTCCGGGCCCGTCGTGCGCCGCCCGTCGCTCAGGAGGATGATGGTGCCGGCGGTATACGAACCAGGGAGGACGGGCTGCGCCATTTTTTCCTTTTGTTTCTTTTTCGCCTCTTCCGCCGCCAGCGCCTGGTCCAACGGCAAGGGACGCCGGCCGGCGCGCACGGACGGCGTTTGGAAGATGACCGATTCCAGGTCTATGCCATCGTTGGGAAACAGCATGGAGAGCGCGAGGATCAGGCCGCTGCCGGTGGCGGTTGCACGCTGCAGCTGGAAGCGGTCGATGGCCTCGATCATGTCTTGCCGGTTGTCGGTCGGCGTTTGCACGACGGCGGCCGTGCCGGCGAAAGAAACGATGCCGAGCCGTACGTTGGATGGTAGCTCCGCAATGAAGCGCTTGGCCGCCATCTGGGCAGCCGCGAGCCGGTTGGGGGCGATGTCGGCCGCCTGCATGCTGCGCGATACATCGACCGCCAGCACGACGGTCAACGTATCCGAGGGCAGGGTGATGGTCGCGGTGGGGCGGGCGCAGGCGAGCAGTGCCGCCGAGGTCGCCAGCAGGAATAGCAGCGGCGGGATGTGGCGCCGCAGTCGCTGGCCGGCTCCGATCGCGGCTTTGGGAAGGCTCAAGCTGGCGTAGCGTATGGCCGTCTTCTTGCGGCGCGCCAGCACGTACAGGTAGAGGGCTACGAGCAGGGGGATGAGGAGCTGCAGCCAAAGAAGATCTGGCCAGAGAAACCGCATGAGTGCTCCTTGGCGCGCGGAAAGTACAACGGCACGGGCGTCTTTGCACCGGCGTCTTTAGTATGCCCATGAACCCTCGCGACGGTAAAGGTACTCGCGCATGGAGGCCGTTTAAGTGTTACCTTATTTTCGCCGGGCTCGTTGGGTGAACCGAGCGCGCCTGCGGCTGTCTGCCAGGAAGGGACCAGTTCTCCACGGGGGCGGGCAGGGCGGCACAGGGCTTGCTGCGCAGCCGCATTCCGTGAGACATGCCAAGCGGGAAGGTAGTGATGAAACGGGTTGCCTTATATAGCAGGACCCCCCGGCCGCGGCCGGCAGCGGCTGAAACGGATGCCGCGGCTGCCCCCCCCCGGCCGAGCCGCACCCGGCGCCTTTGGCGCTGGCTCGGACGCAGGCGAGATGCCTTATATGGCCTGGCCTTGCTCGTCCTGGCGGGCGGCCTCGTTTTCGTTTTGTTGCAACCGCAACCCACGCCGCTGACGCAGGAACACATCGACGCGGCCGTCCTGCACACCCTCGAACACAAAGACCTCCCGTCGCGTACGGCCAGGGCCGCCGAAGCCGTGAGGCAGTCGGTGGTGCGCATCCAGGGCTTTGCCGACGACGAAGGCAAGGCGGAGGAAGAGGCGCCCAAGGTTGCCCAGGGGCCCCGGGGCGGAACGAAGCCCAAGCCCGGCGGGAAATCCAAGGAGAAGGAGCGGGAAAAGCCGGCAGGCAAGGACGACGGCGGAAACGCACCCAAGCAGGAAGGGAGTGTCGGCTCCGGCGTGGTCGTCGTCGACACGGGCGTGATCCTCACCAATTTCCACGTCGTGGCCGGGGCCAAGCGCCTGAAAGTTACCTTTTTCGACGGTTATCAGTCCGATGCCGAGGTCGTGGCCATCCAGCCCGAGAAAGATCTCGCCGTCATCAAGGCCAAGTCGATTCCCGACGACCTGCCGGCGGCAACCCTCGGGTCCAGCCTGGACTTGGCGCCGGGCGACGAGGTGGTTGCGGTCGGATTTCCGTTCGGCATCGGTCCGTCAGTCTCCGCCGGCGTGGTGTCGGGCTTGAACCGAGAGTTCGTCTCTGCGGAGGGCAAACACGTGCTTACGCGGTTGATCCAGTTCGATGCCGCGGCCAATCCCGGGAACTCCGGCGGTCCGCTCGTGAACATGCGCGGTGAGGTCGTGGGGATCGTCACTGCCATCCTCAATCCGACGAATGCGGGCACCTTTGTCGGCATCGGTTTTGCTACCACCATTGAAAGCGCCGGCAGCGCCGTTGGCATGCCACCCTTCTGATCACCGAGACAGGACCGAACCCATGAGCGACAACACCATGAGCGCCATAGACAGTGCAAACCTGATGGAGCGCGTGCTTTACGAAGTCAAGCGAGTCGTGGTGGGGCAGGACCATTTCCTCGAGCGGGTCCTGGTTGCCATCCTCGCCCAGGGACACTTGCTCGTGGAAGGTGTGCCGGGCCTGGCCAAGACGCTGACGGTCAATACCCTGGCCAAGACCATACGCGGCACCTTCAAGCGCATCCAGTTCACGCCGGACCTGCTGCCTGCCGATTTGGTCGGCACGCGCATGTATAACCAGCGCACTGGGGATTTTTCCACGGTGCTGGGCCCGGTCTTCGCCAATTTGCTGCTGGCCGATGAAATCAATCGGGCACCGGCCAAGGTGCAGAGTGCCTTGCTCGAGGTCATGCAGGAGCGCCAGGTCACCATCGCCGGCGAGACGCACAAAGTGCCGTCGCCGTTCTTGGTGATGGCCACGCAGAACCCGATCGAAACCGAAGGGACCTATCCCTTGCCGGAAGCGCAGGTCGATCGCTTCATGATGAAAGTGATCGTGGGGTATCCCAGCGAGGAGGAGGAATTCGTGATCGTCGACCGGGTGACCGGGCCCCCGGTCGACGTGCAGCCGGTCGCGGTGACCGAACAGCTGGTGCAGCTCCAGAAGGAGTGCCGCAAGGTGTACGTCGATCCCGGCCTGGTGCAATTTGCGGTCAAGGTCGTCGCCGCCACGCGCCGGCCGGAGGCTTACGGGCTGGCGGACCTCTCCCGCTACCTGACCTTCGGCGCGAGCCCCCGGGCCACGATCGCCTTGATCGAGGGCGCGCGGGCCTTGGCGTTCCTGCGGGGCCGGCACTACGCGCTGCCGGAGGATGTCATCGACCTCGTGCCGGATGTCTTGCGGCATCGGCTGGTGTTGTCGTACGAGGCGCTCTCGGATGGCCTCGGCGCCGACCAGGTCATCACGCGCATTTTGCAAACCTTGCCGGCCCCGGAACGGCCATTGGAGACCCATGTTCGGGTTGCGGCGGTTTAGCAAGCCGGCCGGCCGGCCGGCCAACGACGCGGCAGCGTCTCCGGATCCGCTCAGGATCGATGCGGAGGAGCTGCTGCGCCGGCTCGAATGGACGGTCATCCGGCGCCTCGATGGCGCCCTCCAGGGCGATTACCGGACGCTTTTCCGCGGCTTCGGGCTTGACCTGGCCGATTTGCGCGAATACCAGCCGGGCGACGACGTTCGTCACATCGATTGGAACGTGACGGCCCGGTTGCAGACGCCCCACGTGCGGGAGTTCCAGGAAGACCGCGAAGTATCGGCCTGGTTCGTGCTCGATTTGTCGGGGTCGGTGGATTTCGGTTCCGGTGCCGTGCGCAAGCGGGCGGTGCTGACGGGCTTCGTCGGCGTGCTCGCCCGGTTGCTGACGCGCTACGGCAATCGCGTGGGCGCGGTGCTGTACGCGGGCAACGCGAGCAGCGCGATCCCAGCCCGGTCCGGACGCCGCCACGTGCTGCATGTCTTGCAGAAGGTGGGCGAGACGCGCGCGGACGGCCGCTCCGGCGAAACCAAGCTGGGCGAGCTCCTCGAGCGGGCGCAGGCGGCCATCGGGCGTCGATCCGTGGTGTTCGTCGTTTCGGACTTCATCAGCGCCCCGGGATGGGAGCGGCCGTTGGGCGTCTTGGCCCAGCGCCACGAAGTCGTTGCGGTCCGGCTCTACGACCCGCTCGAGCAAAGCATGCCGGACTTGGGGCTGGTCGTCTTGCAGGATGCCGAAACCGGCGAACAGTTGTTCGTCGATACGCACGATCCAGGCTTCCGTAAGCGTTTCGCGGCGGAAGCAGACAAGCGCGAAGCCGCGCTGCGCAAGGCACTGGCCGAAGCGGGCGTGGACTGCCTGGAGCTGGCCACCGACGATCGGCTGGACGAAGCCTTGTTGCACTTTACCCGGTTGCGGCGTCGACGCAGCCAGCTCGTGGGCGGCTTGAGCGGCATTTGGGCGCGGGACATCTAGACCGGGGCGCATGTCATGGTGAATCTTCCTGCCTTGAGCTTCCTTTGGCCCACCATGCTCTGGCTGCTGGTGCTTGTGCCGTTGCTGGGGCTGGCTTATTGGCGGTTGGACAGACGACGCCGCAGCGTCGCGGCGCGGTATCCGGCCCTGGACATGATCGGCCTCGGCAGGCGTCCTTCGGTGGTGCGCCGGTGGCTTCCTCCGTGCCTGCTCCTGCTCGGCCTGGCCGCGATGATCGTCGCGATGGCCCGCCCCCAGGCCCTGATGATGCTGCCTTCGCGGATCGAAACCGTGGTGCTGGCCATGGACATGTCCGGCAGCATGCGCGCGGATGACATCAAGCCCTCGCGAATTTACGCTGCCCAGCAGGCGGCCAAGGAGTTCGTCGAGCGCCAGCCCGCCAACGTCAACATTGCCGTCGTGGCCATCGCCGGAGCGGCGGCCGTGGTGCAGTCTCCGACCCGCAAACGGGAAGACGTGATCGCGGCCATCGAACGGTTAGAACCGCAGCGGGGTACGGCCTTGGGCAGCGGCCTGATCATCGCCCTGGCGACCTTGCTGCCCAATGCCGGCATCGACGTCGAGCGTTTCCTCGAGGGCGGGAGCATCCGCAAGCCGCCGGCTTCGCCGGACCTGGCCGCAGCGGGCCAGGCTGAGTCCGCCGTACCGGGTTCCTATGCCGCCGGGGCGGTCGTGCTGCTTTCCGACGGCCAAAACAATACCGGTCCGGACGCCATCAAGGCGGCCGAAGTCGCGGCCGGCTACGGCGTGCGCATCTTCACCGTGGGCATCGGCACGCCGGAAGGGACGACCCTGACCGCGGACGGTTGGTCTGCACGCGTGCGGCTGGACGAAGAGGTGCTCAAGAACGTGGCAGACATGACCGGCGCCCAGTACTTCCGGGCCGAGGACGCCAGCGAACTCAAGCAGATCTATCGTTCGCTGAGCGCGCGGCTGGCGTTCGACAAGCGAGACGTGGTGGAAATCACGGCGCTGTTCACGGCCCTGGGCGCATTGCTGGCGGTATGCTCGGGACTGCTTTCGCTTTGGTGGTACGGGCGGGTGCAGTAACGTTGGGAGAGCGGTCCCGGCAGGGATCGCCTTATTTGGCGCGCCCGGGCCGCCTGGCCGCAGTGAGGGGCCGCCGTCGAGGCCAGTCATGAACAAGGACAATTTTCTGAAGCTGATCGCCGCGGGCCGCGATAGTGCGCTGCTGCGGTTTACCTTGGGCAACCTGTACCTGGAAGAGGGCGACGCCGCGGCGGCCGCGGAACACCTGGAGCGCGCGGTGGCGTTGGACGCAAGCTATGCCGCCGCATGGAAGCAATTGGGCAAGGCACGTCACGCGCTGGGCCGCGACGACGAGGCCCGGGATGCCTGGCGCCGCGGCATCGAGGCGGCCACCGCCAAAGGCCATGTGCAGGCTGCCAAGGAAATGCAAGTACACCTGCGGCGGCTCGACAAATCCCGAGGCGAGGGGCGCCCATGAACGGGCTGCGCAACGCGATTCGGAGAAGACGGACCGCGGCGCCGGATTTCAGGAAAGCCGTTCCATCAATGCCATGGCGGCCGCCGGCGCCTTGGGCTTGAACCCGTTGATCATATAGATGAACACGTCGCGTTGCTTGGGTGGCCGGGGCAGGGGGGCAGCTAGCCTGCGGGCACCATCCGGTTCTTTGCCCGCGGCCCAGGCGCGGGCGCGAGCCGCCCAGGCATCGAGTTCCGCTGGCGCGTAGCCTAACTCAAGGCTTTCTTGCGCGGATTGCAGCCGGACGTATACGAACGGGGCGGTCACGTCATGCAACTGCGGCGTGCCGGCCTTGTCGGCGATCACGGCCGCCACGCCATAGCGCCTCAGCAAGTCGATGAATTCCGGGGTGGCGAAGCTCTCGTGCCGGACCTCTACCGCGTGGCGCAGGGCGTGCCCCTCATATTCGCTCGGCAGGAGCGCGAGAAAGGCGTCGAAGTCGTCGGGGTCGAATGTCTTGGTGGGAGGGAATTGCCAGTTGATGGGGCCCAGTTTTCCTTTGAGTTCGACAATGCCGCTGGCCAGGAATTTTTCGATCGAGGGCCCCGCTTCGGCAAGCACGCGGCGATTCGTGGCAAACCGTGGGCCCTTCAGGGCGAACACGAAATCTTCCGGCGTTTCGTCGCGCCAGCGGGCAAAGCTGGCCGGCTTCTGCGTGCCGTAATACGTGCCGTTGATTTCTATGGAGGTGAGGCGGCGGCTCGCATACTGCAGCTCCCGGCTCTGGGCGAGCCCGGGCGGATAGAAGGAGCCGCGCCACGGCTCGAATACCCAGCCTCCTATGCCTACGCGCACGCGGGATGTCGTTGAACGGGTCATGCCCCTCTCCACGAAACGTGGTCGCTCTACAATGCCGGCGTTCGTGACTGCCCGTGTGTCGGCCATGCCTTTGGATTCGGAACAGCTCGCCGCCTTTCGCGGTCTCGCCTCAGACTTGGATCGCATCGATGCAGCGGCTTACGCCGCCGCTGGGCGGGATCGACTCTCGCCTATTCTAGGCCTGGGCGGGCGTTCTGGCAGCGGGAGGACAAATACGAGCGCAGCCTGGCCACATCATTGCAGGTGGACGGCGCGCAACGCACGGTCCACCTGCACCCGCTGCCTCATCCTTCACCGGCGAACGCCCGGTGGAAAGCCCAGTTCCCGAGCTTGCTGAAGGCGAGGCTCGAGGCGCTGCTGCCCGTTGCCTAACGGAGAATTCGTCCATGCCTGCCGGCTCCCGACCTACCATCGCGATTACCTATTGCACCCAGTGCCAATGGCTGTTGCGCGCCGCGTGGATGGCGCAGGAGCTGTTGTCTACGTTTGGCACCGACCTTGGCCGGGTCGCGTTGGAGCCCGCTACGGGCGGGGTTTTCCAGATCCGCTACGATGGAGACCTCATCTGGGACCGCAAGGCGGATGGCGGATTTCCGGATGCCAAGACATTGAAGCAGCGCGTGCGCGACCGGCTGGATCCCGGCCGCGACCTGGGGCACGTCGACCGTTAGCCCAGGCCCGGAAAAGATCCCGCGGGCGCTGCATTGTGTTCACGCCTTACTCGATATTCTGCGCCTGCTCCCGCATCTGCTCGATCAGGAGCTTCAGGTCCATGGCCGCGCGGGTGACTTCCAGCCCGCCTGCTTTCGATCCCAAGGTGTTGGCCTCGCGGTTCATTTCCTGGAATAGGAAGTCCAGCCGCTTGCCGGCACTGCCTTTGTCGGCCTTCTTGCCCGTGCCGCCTTTGCCCAGCAGCTGCTTGAGCTCGGCCAGGTGGGAGTGTAGGCGGGACAGCTCTTCGGCCACGTCGATGCGCAGGCCGAACAGGGTGGCTTCATGCGCCAGGCGCTCCGACAATTCTTCGCCGCGAATGTGCTGGAACCCGCCCGGGAAGGCCGCTTCGATCGTGTCGCGCAGCTTGCGCGCCAGCCGTTCGCGGTATTCCTGCACCAATTGGGGCATCCGCTGTTCGACCTCGGCGACGATGGCTGCCACGGACTCGGCCCGGTCGGCGATCATGGCCGCAAGCCGCTCCCCTTCGCGGTCCCGCGCCGCCTGCATTTGCGCCAGCGCTTCCGAGGCAGCGCGCAGGGCGGCCTCGCGCCAGGTGTCCTCCGATTCTTCGGCGGCCTGGACGCCCGGCCAGGCGAGCAACTCGGCCAGGCGGGGCGGCTGTGCCTCCGGAAAAACTGCCTGCACCTTGCGGAACAGCGAAGCCGCCTGTTCCAGCGCGGCGACGTTGATGGAGTCCGGGTCGGCCACGACTCGGCGCTGGATGGTTGCGCGTACTTCGATCTTGCCGCGGGCCACGGCGTTGGTTAGGAGTTCGCGCAGCGAGGTTTCGAGCGTGCGCAGCTCGTCCGGCATGCGGAAATGCAGGTCGAGGAAGCGACTGTTGACGCTGCGCAGTTCGATGGAGATGGAACCGTGGTCGGTATCGGCGCGAGCGGCGCCGAAGGCGGTCATGCTACGGATCATGGGGAAGGCCTGTGAGAGCGTGGGCGGAGCCGACATGCACGGCGACGCGGCCGGGCGTGGGTCGGCACGAACTCGCATGATAAAACGGGCGAGGGGTCTTGGGGGTTGCTCGTACAATGTCTGGATCCGCCGGCAGCGCCCCTGGCGCTGTCGCATCGAGTCCGGCTCCGGCCGACTCGCCCATCGATCTGGAGTGTTTCATGAGTGTTGTTCCCCCTTCGTTCGCCCGGCCGTCCGGCCGCGACCCGGCCTCGCTTCGCCCGGTCACCCTGCAGCGCGGATATACGCGTTACGCCGAAGGGTCGGTGCTGGTTGCGTTCGGCAACACGCAGGTGATTTGTACGGCCAGCGTCGAAGATAAGGTGCCGGCCTTTCTCAAGGGAACGGGGCAGGGGTGGGTCACGGCTGAGTACGGCATGTTGCCGCGCGCCACCCACACCCGGGGCAGTCGTGAAGCGGCCAAGGGCAAGCAAAGCGGGCGTACCCAAGAAATCCAGCGCCTGATCGGGCGCAGCCTGCGTGCCGTGTTCGACCTGGGCAAGCTCGGCGAGCGCACGTTGCACCTGGATTGCGACGTCATCCAGGCCGACGGCGGCACGCGTACCGCCAGCATCACCGGCGCGTTCGTCGCGGCCAGCGATGCTGTGGCGCTGTTGATGGCGCGCGGCGAACTCGAGGCGTCTCCCATCCGCGATCACGTTGCAGCCGTGTCCGTCGGCATTTATGCGGGGCAGCCGGTGCTGGACCTGGACTATGCCGAGGATTCTCAATGCGAGACCGACATGAACGTGGTGATGACGGGTAGCGGTGCCTACGTCGAGGTCCAGGGCACGGCCGAGGGCGCGCCGTTTTCACGCAAAGAGATGGACGCGCTGCTCCAGCTGGCCGAGACGGGCATCGCCGAATTGGTGCGCTTGCAGCGTGAGGCGCTGGCGCAACCGTATCCCGGGCGCTGAAGCATAGGCTGGATGCGGAGCGCAAACCCATGAAAAAATTGGTCCTGGCTTCCAACAACGCGGGGAAACTGCGTGAGTTTTCGGCGCTGTTGGCGCCGCGCGGCTTCGAACTCGTGCCGCAGGGCGTCCTGGGGGTGCCCGAGGCCGAAGAGCCCCACGTCACGTTCATCGAGAATGCCCTGGCCAAGGCGCGGCATGCCAGCCGGCTGACGGGGCTGCCCGCGCTGGCCGATGACTCAGGCGTCTGCGTGATGGCGCTGGGCGGCGAACCCGGCGTGTATTCGGCGCGCTACGCCGAGCGTAACGGCGGGGAGAAATCCGATGCCGCGAACAATGCGCTGGTGGTCGAAAGGCTGCGCGGCGCGACGGACCGCCGGGCCTATTACTATGCCGCGCTGGTGCTGACGCGCTCGGCGGACGACCCGCAACCGCTCATCGGCGAAGGCCTGTGGTGGGGCGAGATCATCGAGGCGCCCCGCGGCAATGGCGGGTTCGGGTACGACCCGTATTTTTTCCTGCCCGCCCTCGGCCGAACCGCGGCCGAGCTCACGCCTGAGGAAAAAAATCGCTTGAGCCATCGCGCCCAGGCGCTGCAGGCCTTGATGGGCAAGCTCGACGCGCTGTGATGACCAGGTCCATTCCCATCCGGCCGGCCGGGCAGGGCGCTACGCCGACGAAGGCGCCCGTGCCGGTTTCGCCGGGGCCCAGCCTACTGACGAGTTTGCCGCCTTTGTCGGTCTACGTTCACGTACCATGGTGCGTGCGCAAATGCCCTTATTGCGATTTCAACTCGCATGCAGCGCCCCAAGACCTGCCTGAAGAGCGTTATCTGGCGGCGCTGACGGCAGATCTTGACCAGAGCCTGCCCCAGGTATGGGGGCGCAAGGTGGTTTCGGTTTTCATCGGCGGCGGCACGCCAAGCCTGTTGTCGGCCAAGACGGTAGATGCCATGCTGTCGCTGTTGCGTTCGCGCTTGCAACTGCTGCCCGATGCCGAGATCACGATGGAGGCCAACCCCGGCACCGTCGAAGCGGCGCGGTTCGCCGACTACGCCGCGAGCGGCGTGAACCGCATTTCGCTGGGCATACAGAGCTTCGACGACGGCAGTCTTCGGGCGCTCGGGCGTATCCACGACGGGCTGGCAGCCCGGCAGGCCATTGCCGTCGCCCAGCGTCACGTGGAACGGGTGAATCTCGACCTGATGTTTGCCTTGCCTGGCCAAACCGTCGAAGCGTGCATGCAGGACGTGGAGACGGCGCTAGCCTTCGGCACCGAGCATTTGTCCATCTACCACCTGACGCTTGAGCCGAACACGGTGTTCGCCAAATACCCGCCGGCGCTTCCCGACGACGACACGGCATTCGAGATGCAGGATCGCATCGAGGAGCGGCTGGCCGCCGCCGGCTACGACCATTACGAGGTGTCTGCCTATGCCAAGCCGGGAGGGCGCTGCAGGCACAACCTGAATTACTGGGAGTTCGGGGACTATCTGGGCATCGGACCGGGCGCTCACGGAAAGTTGTCTTTCCATGACCGGATCCTCCGCGAGGCGAGGGTGCGCAATCCGCAGTCGTGGATGGACGCGCTGCTCGAGCCGGCACAGGGGAGTTCCCACCTCGCGGAGTCCCGGGAGGTGAGTCCGGATGACCTGCCGTTCGAGTTCATGCTCAATGCGCTGAGGCTGACCGACGGGGTTCCCACCGCCAGTTTCTCCGAACGCACGGGGCTGAACCTAGCCGCAATCGCCAAGCCGCTCGCACGTGCCGTCGAACAGGGACTGCTGGACGAGGATCCGACCCGTCTTCGCGCCACGCCGCTGGGACGCCGCTTCCTCAACGATCTGCAAAGCCTTTTTCTCGGTTGAGTCCGGGCCCCGCAATGGGGGCGCATGCGGCGCGCTCGCTCGCGATTGACCAGACTTGGGCGTGCTGCGCTATTAAACGGCACGCTTGCACCCAAGTGGTGCGAAATAGACATTTATTGACGAAATGCCCCAAGTTGGTGATTTATTCGTCGTATGATGCACCGTAAGCGTGCGTCCGGGGTACTGGCCTAAGCGTGCCCCCGGCGGAGAATGCCAGGGCCCCTTGTAAACTTGCGCATCACGCCGGTGGCGCCCGCACTGGCACGGAAACTGCTTTTACTCAGGCGCAACCTATTAGCCCAGCTCCGGCCGGGCGGTATGCATGTCGAGAACGCTGCACCCCCGGAGGAGCCGGGGGCGATTACGAGACTTATCAGGAGCCCTAATGGCAACGCCTAAAGACGTCCTCAAGATGATTGCGGACAACGAAGTCAAATTCGTTGATTACCGTTTCACGGATACCCGCGGCAAGGAGCAGCACGTAACCGTGCCCGCCAGCGTCGTGGACGAAGACAAGTTCGAATCGGGCCACGCCTTCGATGGCTCTTCGATCGCCGGCTGGAAAGGCATCGAGGCTTCGGACATGCTGTTGATGCCGGATGCCGGCACGGCCCGCCTGGATCCGTTCCGCGAAGAATCGACCCTGATTCTGACGTGCGACGTGATCGAGCCTTCCGACATGAAGGGCTATGACCGCGATCCCCGCTCCCTGGCCAAGCGTGCCGAGGCCTACCTGAAGTCGTCCGGCCTGGGGGACACCGCCTACTTCGGCCCTGAGCCCGAGTTCTTCGTGTTCGACGGCGTGACCTGGAACGTCGATATGTCGGGCTGCTTCGTCAAGATCAAGTCCGAAGAAGCCTCGTGGTCCACGGGCATCGAGTACGAAGGCGGCAACCTGGCGCACCGTCCGGCAGTCAAGGGCGGCTACTTCCCGGTTCCCCCGACCGACTCCTTCCAGGACCTGCGTTCCGAAATGTGCCTGTTGCTCGAGCAGCAAGGCGTGCCGGTCGAAGTGCACCACCATGAAGTGGCGGGCGCCGGCCAAATGGAAATCGGCACCAAGTTCGCGACGCTGGTGCAGCGCGCCGACTGGAACCAGATCCTGAAGTACACCGTGTGGAACGTTGCGGCCGCCTACGGCAAGACCGCCACGTTCATGCCCAAGCCCGTGGTCGGCGACAACGGTTCCGGCATGCACGTTCACCAGTCTGTCTGGAAGGACGGCCAGAACCTGTTCGCCGGCAACGGCTACGGCGGCCTGTCCGAGTTCGCGCTGTACTACATCGGGGGCATCATCAAGCACGCCCGCGCGCTGAACGCCATCACCAACCCGGGCACTAACTCGTACAAGCGCCTGGTTCCGCACTTCGAGGCACCGGTGAAGCTGGCCTACTCCGCCCGCAACCGCTCGGCTTCGATCCGGATCCCGTACGTTGCCAATCCGAAGGCGCGCCGCATCGAAACGCGCTTCCCGGATCCCCTGGCCAACCCGTACCTGGCGTTCTCGGCCCTGCTGATGGCTGGCCTGGACGGCGTCATGAACAAGATCCATCCCGGCGATCCCGCGGACAAGAACCTGTACGACCTGCCGCCTGAAGAGGACGCGAAGATCCCGACCGTCTGCTCGTCCCTCGACCAGGCCCTGGAAGCGCTCGACAAGGATCGCGAGTTCCTGACCCGCGGTGGCGTGTTCAGCAACTCCATGATCGACGCCTACATCGAGCTGAAGATGGAAGAAGTCACGCGCTTCCGTGCGACGACCCATCCGCTCGAGTTCGACCTGTACTACGGTCTCTGATCCAGGCTGGATCTGTCGTCAGCAAGGAGAAACGGGGCGCGCGATCGCCCCGTTTTCATTGGTATGGACCATAAGCCACTCGATCCGCTGTCCCGTAGCACCGATGCCTTCGCGGCGTTCGAGCTGTTGTCTAGCGCCATTCTCGTCATCGATGACGATGGCCTGATCCGTTACGCCAACGCGCCCGCCGAGGACTTGTTCGAAGTTTCCGTGCGGCAGCTGTACGCGGTGCGGGTCTGCGACCTGTTCCGGGATGGCGAGCAGTTGCACCAGTCCCTGGAAGAGGCGAAGGCGCAGCAGTTCGCCGCCAAGCGCCAGATCTTGGAGATCGATCGCCTGGGAAGGGAACCGACCCAGGTGTCGGCCACCGTCGTGACGCTGTATGGGCAGCCCTGGCCAGCCCTGATCGAACTGCGCGAGATCGAGCAGCAGCTGAAGGTGGACCGGGAAGAGCGCTTGCTGGAACAGGCACAGGCCAATCGCGAGCTGTTGCGCAACCTGGCGCACGAGATCAAGAACCCGTTGGGCGGGCTGCGCGGGGCGGCGCAACTGTTGGAGGCCGAGCTGTCGGAACCGGCGCTCATCGAGTACACCCAGGTCATCATCCAGGAGGCCGACCGGCTGCAAACCCTGGTGGATCGACTGCTGGCGCCCCACAGGGCGCCGCGCATCGTGGGCGACGTCAACATCCACGAGGTGTGCGAGCGCGTTCGCTCCCTGGTGCTGGCAGAGTACCCGACTGGGCTCAAGATCGTGCGCGATTACGACGCCGCCATCCCGGAGTTCCGGGGCGACAAGGCGCAACTGATCCAGGCCGTGCTGAACATCGTGCGCAATGCCGCAGAGGCCTTGTCCGAGCGCATCGCGGCCGGCGATGCCGAGATCACGTTGCGCACTCGCGTGGCGCGCCAGGTGACTTTGGCCAAGCAGCGTTTCAAGCTGGCATTGGAATTGCATGTGATAGACAACGGCCCGGGCATTCCCCCTGAATTGCTGGACCGGATCTTCCACCCACTGGTGTCAGGACGTGAAGGCGGCAGCGGATTGGGATTGACCTTGGCGCAGACATTCGTGCAGCAGCACGAGGGAGTGATCGAATGCGAGAGCCGACCTGGCTTCACCGATTTCCGGTTGCTGCTGCCCCTGCCTTGATTGGCCGAATTGATGAAGTGAATGGAGTATCTTTTGCCAGCGTTCCTAGGAAAGCAGCGATGAAACCAATCTGGATCGTAGATGACGACCGTTCGATCCGCTGGGTGCTCGAGAAAGCCTTGGCGCGCGAGAATTTGCCTACCCGCAGTTTCGGAACGGCGCGCGAGGCCCTGGATGCGCTGGGCGAGGACGTGCCTCAAGTCCTGGTCACCGACATCCGGATGCCGGGGGCGGGCGGCATCGAACTGCTGCAGGCGGTCAAACGTCGCTTTCCCGCCTTGCCGGTCATCGTGATGACCGCCTATTCGGATCTCGAAAGCGCCGTGTCCGCCTTCCAAGGGGGGGCGTTCGAATATCTGCCCAAGCCGTTCGACGTCGACACCGCCACGGAATTGATCCGGCGCGCCGTCGAGGAAAGCCTGCGCGAGGAAGCCTCCGCCGAGGAAACGCTGGTAGGAACGCCCGAGATCCTCGGCCAGGCGCCCGCCATGCAAGAGGTTTTCCGTGCGATCGGGCGGCTGTCGCAGTCTCAGGTGACCGTCATGATCACCGGGGAGTCGGGCAGCGGCAAAGAGTTGGTGGCGCGGGCACTGCATCGCCACAGTGCCCGGGCTTCCGGCCCTTTCGTTGCCATCAATACCGCCGCCATTCCGCGTGACCTGCTGGAGTCGGAACTGTTCGGGCATGAACGCGGCGCCTTTACGGGTGCGCAAAGCATGCGGCGAGGGCGGTTCGAGCAGGCCGACGGCGGCACGCTATTCCTCGATGAGATCGGCGACATGCCCGCCGAGTTGCAGACCCGCCTGCTGCGCGTATTGTCGGACGGCAGTTTTTATCGCGTGGGCGGCCATAGCCCCGTACATGCCAACGTGCGGGTCATCGCAGCCACTCACCAGCCGCTGGAGGAGCGCGTCAAGCAAGGGCTGTTTCGCGAGGATTTGTTCCACCGGCTCAATGTCATTCGCCTCAGGCTGCCTCCCTTGCGCGAGCGCGCCGAAGACATCCCGCTTCTCGCGCGTCATTTCCTTGCGCGCAGCGCGCGGGACCTGGGCGTCGAGCCCAAGCGCCTGACCCCGGCGGCGTTGGCGGCACTGTCGCGCTTTCCCTTCCCGGGCAACGTGCGCCAGCTGGAGAATATCTGCCATTGGCTTACCGTCATGGCGCCGGCCCAAACGGTCGACGTGCAGGATTTGCCTTCGGAACTGTTGGAGAAGATCCAGCAGGACAGTCACGCGGCGACCGCGAGCGAAGTCGCGGCGGCAGACGTTGCGGCCAGCGTGGGCGAGCGCACCGCGACGACGTCGTCCCCCTCCGATGCGAGCGCGCGCGGCGCGGTGGCCGTCGGTGACCGCACCAGCCAATGGCTGGCCGGGCTGCAAAGTGATGTCGAGCAGCGCTTGCAGCGCGGCGAGCCGGACATCATGCAAACCCTGACTCGCCAATTCGAGAGCACGCTGATCACGACCGCGCTGCGGGCGACGCGGGGGCGCCGGATCGAGGCGGCGGTCAAGCTCGGCATAGGTCGCAATACCATCACGCGCAAGATCCAGGACCTTGGGCTCGAGGACGACGACTGAAGCGTCGGCCGGGTGTGGACGGCGGCGTCTGCGCCCGGCTCAGCCCAGTGCGGTATCCAGCAGCATCATGATGACGAAGCCCACCATCAGGCCGCAGGTGGCGAAGACCTCGTGACCTTTGCGATGAGATTCGGGGATGATCTCATGGCTGATGACGAACAACATGGCCCCCGCGGCGAACCCCAGTCCCCAGGGCAGCAATGCGGCGGAAAAGCCGACGATGGCCGATCCGATCACCGCCGCCAGGGGCTCCACCAGGCCGCTGGCAATGCCTAGCGCGACCGCCGTCAGACGACGGTAGCCGATGCTGACCAGTGCCACGGCGACGACGAGCCCCTCGGGAATGTCCTGGATCGATATGCCCGTGGTCAGCGCCGCGGCACGCAGCGCGTCTGTCCCTGCAAAGGCCACGCCTATCGCCAGCCCTTCGGGCAAGTTGTGCAGCGCGATCGCAAAGATGAACATCCAGGTCCGGCGGATGCGTACTGCCGAGTGCTTGGGAGTGCCTTCCACGCCCTTGATGAAGTGCTCGTGCGGCAGGTAGCGCTCCATGGCCAGCAGCATCGCCGCGCCCAGCAGGATGGCCGCACCCACGATGAGGCCCGCACCCCAAGGCCCGGATCCTTGGGCCTTGGCGGCCTCCAGGCCCGGCACCACCAGCGAGAATCCACTCGCCGCCAACATGACGCCGGCCCCAAAGCCAAACAGGGTGTCTTGCATGCGGTCGGACAGCCGCTGGGCAAAGAGCACCGGCAGCGCGCCCAAGGCAGTCGCCCCGGCGGCCATGGTGCCTCCGACCAGGGCTTCCTGGACGTGGGCCTGACCGTCCCAGAAGGCAGCAATCAATCCATGTGCGAGCACGAGCAGTCCGCCCAGTGCGACCAGGCCGCCGAGCAGCTTGCGCAGCATGGCGCCCAGCGTAGGACCCGTCGGATCGGTGTGCGTGGTCATCCAGCGTGAGAGATATGGGTGGGAAGGCGATGCGCTAGTTATGGGATAGTAGTCATTTTGCGTCGCCTGGGCGGCATGCGCGGTTGTTACCGATCATGAGATCAGCCGGTGTCTTGTTACCGAGGGGCAGCGGGGATCTCCAGCGTCGCGACGACGGGCGCGTGGTCTGACGGTTGCGGATTCTTGCGGATTTCGCGGTCGATGACGCAGGCGCTGCATACGGCCTTGAGCGGGTCCGAGAGAAGGATATGGTCAATCCGCAGGCCCGCGTTGCGGCGGAACGCCAGTTGGCGGTAGTCCCACCAGCTGAAGGACTTGGGCGGCTGCTCGAACAAGCGGAACGCGTCATGCAGGCCGATATCCAACAGGGAACGAAATGCGGCGCGCTCCGGCTCGGACACCAGTACGCTCCCTTCCCATTTGGCCGGATCGTGCACGTCTCGGTCCTCAGGCGCCACGTTATAGTCGCCCAACACGGCGAGGCGGGGGTAGCGGGCCAGCTCCTTCTGCAAGGCATCGCGGAAGGCCGCGAACCATTTCAGCTTGTACTCGTACTTGTCGCTACCAACCGACTGGCCGTTGGGGCAATAGGCGCTGACGACGCGCAGTTCGCCGGCGGGCGTATCCAGCGTCGCGGCAATGACGCGCTGCTGGGTGTCGTCGAAGCCGTCGATGTTCTTGGTGACGTCGCGTACGGGGTCGCGCGTCAAGATGGCGACGCCGTTGTAGGTCTTTTGGCCGGTGAACACGGCGCGATAGCCGATTTCCTCCAGCGCGGCGACGGGAAACTTGTCGTCGGGGAGTTTGAGCTCCTGCAGGCACAGCGCATCCACCGGATTGGCCTGCAGGTAAGCGATGACCTGAGGCAGACGAACGTTGAGGGAGTTGATGTTCCAGGTGGCGAGCTTCATCGGGCGATGGGACTCCAGGCAGTGATAGGGGCAGGGCGGCCACCGGCGGGAACGCGCCGCGCCGAGGCGGGGCGGCCGCCGTGGAGCGCATGATAGCAGCCGGGATGCGCGTGAGCCCCACCAGCTCGAATCCACCTCTGGAGCGAGAGGGAAGGCGCCGCCTCAAGGCTGAGGCGTGCCGCCTGCGCTCAATCCCACTGTATGCCCAATTCCTTCACCAAGCCACCCCACTTTGCGCTTTCTTGTTTCAGGAAAGCACCGAAGTCCGCGGAGCTGCTGGCCACGATTTCCGCGCCCTCGGAATCGATGCGCTCTTTGAGTTCGGGCAGGGCCATGGCCTTCACGATGGCGTCGTGCAGTTGGGGCAGCAGCGCCGGGGACAACCCCGCGGGCGCCACCATGCCGTGCCAGTTGGACACTTGCATGGCGGGCAGGCCGGCCTCGGCGGTAGTGGGCAGGTTCGGCAACTGGGGAACCCGGCGCGGACCGGCGACGGCCAAGCCGGTGAGCCGGCCTGCTTCGATGTGTGAGCGCACCAAAGTGATGTCCGATACCATGAACTGTACCTGGCCGGCCAACAAATCGTTCAGCGCTGGACCCGACCCGCGATAAGGCACGTGCACCATTTCGACGCCGGCCACGCGCTTGAACAGCTCGCCCCCCAAGTGCGGGATCGTGGCATTGCCCGCCGACCCGAAGTTGAGCTTGCCGGGGTTGGCTTTGGCGTACGAGACCAACTCGCCCAAGATCTTGGCGCCGGTGCGCGGGTTGGCGACGAGGATCTCCGGTACGCCGATGACCTGCGACACCGGGACCAGGTCCTTGAATGGGTCGTAAGGCATCTTGCGCGCGATGTGGGGCGCCACGGTCAGTGCGCCAGCAAGCGAGTAACCCAGCGTATAGCCGTCAGCGGCCGATCGCGCGACTTCCGCGAGACCGGTCAAGCCGCCGGCGCCGGGGCGGTTCTCGACGACCACCGGCTGACCGAGAACCTTGGCCAGGCCATTGGCGAGGAGGCGGCATATCGTGTCCGCGGAGCCACCTGGCGCCAACGGCACGATGATGCGGATGGGGCGCGAGGGGTATTTGTCGGCAGCACGGGCGGGGGGCACGGTCGCGGCCAGGGGCAGCGCCATGGCGCCCAGCGCGAGCGCGCGTCGGCGTCGATCGATGTTCACTGGAGTCTCCCTTTATTCGAGGTTGTTGGACGGTCCGGCGTGGACGCTCGTAAGCCGGGCGGGGTTTTCTTGGCGTGTTCGACCCGGGCTCCCGGCGATAGGCGCACTGTAGGCAGCGCAGCGTCCGCGGGGTATCCGCCGGGGCGTCAAAGCTGTTATGTCAAAAGCTGCAGGAAGCGGGGCGGGCGTCGGCAGGGCAGGCCTGATGCGCGCAGGGACGGCATTTCAGGCGGGGGGCTGGGCAGCGTCCCTAGGGGGCGTTCCCTCGCACCCCGGGTTCGTCCAAACCCGGTGGTGCCATTCGGAGGGAAGCATGCCGAAGCGCGCCTTGAACACCTTGCTGAAAGTGGACTGGTCGGCGAATCCGCAGCGCCACGAAAGCGAGCCGATGTGTAGCCGTGGACTCTGCTCGAGCATGGCCTTGGCTCGGTGCAGGCGGATTTCCCGCAGCATCCCCATCACGGTTTCTCCACGCGAGGCGAACGCAGCATACAGGCGGGTGCGCGAGCAGCCCGCGCCGCGCGCGATGGCGGCCGCGTCCAAGTCGTGGCGGTGGGCTTCGCGTTCCATGAAGCGCAGCGCCGCTTCGTAGCGCCCGGCGTTCAAGTCATCCTCGGCGTCGGAGGAGGAGGCTTCCCCGCGTCTCCCGAGGTTGCGCAGCATCAGGAGCGCCAGCCCCCGCGTTCCTTCGAGCAAGGCGGCGTATTCCCGGTTATCGAGCTTGTGCGGCTGGCGTGCCAGGAGTGCAAGATGATTGAGTTGGCTCGCGAGCGTGGGGGCCAGCACACACCGGTCCAAGGGGATGGGGGCATTGCCCGGATCCCTGCCGAGCGCCGCGCGCACTTCTTCGCGTGGCAGGGCGAGAAAAGTCTCCCGTGAGCCTGCGCTCCAGCGGTAATCGCCGGTGCGCCAAGGGTCGTACAGGCCGAGCGTCCCGGGCCCCGCCCGCTGGAATTCGCCTGGCCGCGCGTCCCGAAGCAATTCGCCGGACTGGACCAGCGCGACGACTACCATATCGGGCGCGTGTGCCAGGCGTCGCGAGGCGGCCCGCATGGCGTAGGCTGAGGAACGCATGGTGCCGAAGACGCATGCATTGCTACGCAGGATGACAAGATCGGCATCCAGTTCCACGCCGGGAGGCAAAGGCAGCATTTCCACCCATTGATGTGCCTGCTCGCGCCAGATGTCGAAGCGCAGCGCGGGTTCGAGGTCGCGGGAAGACAAACGTTCCGGCGAACAGGTTGGAGGCTCGGGGGTGGGCATGACACAAAATGATACAGCCCATCCCTTTGGCGCACTCGGGCGGCATCTTAAGAATGACGTAAAGTTGCGACGATTTGGCTGGGGTTTACCCGGGGTCCGCCCGGCTGCATCCGACGCGGGGGGCGTGCGTGCGGGCCTGCGCCTCGCCAGCGCCCTGTGCCGCGCCGTATAAACGTGTAAAGGAGAGGGCGGCGCACCAACGGTGCCGCATCGTCGAGCCAAGCAACCACATTAACGCTCGGGTTAGGAGGAACCATGAAATCCAAGGCCGATCACGGGTCCGCACCCGGACCTGCCGGAGAGCGGGCGTCCCCGGTTTGTTATGCGGACGAGGCCGATGCGGCATATATGGGTCAACTGTCACGGGAAGAATTGGTGGCCGCGCTGAACGAGCTGCTCGAGGCGGAGCGGGCCGGGGTGCGGGTGGCGGAGGAAACCGCGGCCCAATTGAGCGATCCCGGGACGCGGGCGTTGATGGAATCCATACGCCGTGACGAGCTGAAATGGTGCGCAATGCTGACCGTGGCGATCCAGTCCTTGGGGGAAAAGCCGGGATCGCACACCGGCGCCTTTTACGGCAAGGCCATGGCGATCGCCGACCTGCAGGCGCGGATGGCCTTTCTCAACCGGGGGCAGGCATGGGTGGTGAGAAAGCTCGAAGCCATGATTCCCCGCGTGAGAGAATGCGATATCCAGGACCGGCTGCTGGCGATGCTGAATGCGCACCGCGAGAACATCGACCGGGTGGAGGCTCGCTTGGGCGCGCGCTGAACGCGGACGCGTCAATTCCAATAAAGCCGGTCTGGATTGTCGGCTAGCACGGTTTGGCGCAGCCCGGGGGTCGGCAGCCACGCGCCAATGTCTTCGAGCAGCTGCGCCGGGGCAATTTGCCGGTAAGGGCTGACTTCATGCGGCGCTTTGCCCGGGGCGCGGGCGGTGTGCGGCCAGTCGCTGCCCCACAGCAAGGCGCCGGGGGCCTCCTTGCACAGGGCCTGCGCCCACCGCGCGGCGTCTCCGGGGGTCGCGAGGCGATACGGGGCCGACAGCTTCAAATGGACGCGCCCAGACTGCAGCCAACGGATCAGAGCCTTGGCATTTGCCGGGGACCACGGTGCCATGGCGAAGTGATCCAATACGACGGGGCATGGCAGGGTCGCCAGTTTGTCGCCAAGCGCCGCGATCACGCCATGGGCGGCATAGAGCTGCACGTGCCAGCCGAGTTCGGCGACCCGGGCGCAGACGGTGACGAGGGCTCGTTCGGCGTGTCCGGCGTCATGCAGCCCGGCGCTTTCCAGGTTGACGCGCACGCCGCGTACGCCGGCTTCGTGCAGCAAGCGCAGCCGCGTGACGGAGAAGCCTGCGTCGATGACCGCCACGCCGCGCGCGCGTCCATCGAGTGCTTGGAGCGCATCGATGAGACACTGGTTGTCCGTGCCGTAGACGCTGGGCTGGACGATGACCACGCGCGCCATGCCCATGTGTTCCAGGTGCTCCCGAAGTTGAGCCGCCGAGGCCGGCCCCGGCGTGTAGTGTCGGTTTGCGACCATGGGATAGTTTTCGGTGGGGCCGATGACGTGGGTGTGGCAATCGCAGGCGCGGGCCGGCATGCCGGCCCGCACGTCGGCGGCGTTCGGGTTCATGGCTCGGCCCCCAGCAAACGTTTCGCAAAGGCGCGCCCCGTCTCGGCGGTGCCGAGATTGCCGCCCACGTCGCGCGTCGATTCCCCGGCCTCCACGGCGGCGGCCGCGGTCCGCACGATGGCATCGGCGGCGGCGACGTATGCGGCCTGGCCGGTGCGGCGCCCATGCCAATCGAGCAATTGGCCCGCCGAGAGGATCAGCGAGAACGGGTTGGCAATGTTCTGGCCGGCGATGTCGGGCGCCGAGCCGTGTGCGGCCTGCCCCATGGCGTGCCGGGCGCCCATGTTGAGCGATCCGCCCAGGCCCAGGCTGCCGGACAGCTCGGCGGTGAGGTCGGACAGGATGTCGCCGAACATGTTGGTGGTGACGATGACATCGAAGCGCTGCGGTGCGCGGACCACGTGCGCCATCATGGCATCGACGATGAAATCGTCCACGGTGACATCGGGGAATTCCTGCGCGACCTTTCGGCACTCTTCGATGAACATGCCATCGCCGACCTTGAGAACGTTGGCCTTGTGGACGATGCTGACGTGCTTGCGTCGCGCGCGGGCCAGCTCGAAGGCCGCGCGGGCGATGCGTGCGCAGCAGGCCCGCGTGATGCGGCGCAGGGATACGACCACGTCTTCGGTGACCAGCATCTCGCTGCGGCCCGAGACGATATTGCGGTCGGCGTAAAAGCCCTCGGTGTTCTCGCGCACGACGACGAGATCGAACTCGTCGACCTTGTGCGGCACGCCGCGCCATGTACGGGCCGGGCGGATGTTGGCGTACAGGTCGAGTTCCTTGCGGAAGAACATCGAGGGGTTGATTTCGCCCTTGCTTTCGTCCTTGAAGTCAAAGGTGGCCATGGGGCCGAGCATGAGGCCATCGGCAGCGCGCACTTTCTCGAGCAGCGCGGGGGTGACGGTCGCGCCGTGCCGCTGCAGGCTTTCATGCCCGGCAACATCGTGTTCCAGGGCAAGGTTCAAACCGAAGCGCTGCGACGCCGCGTGCAGGACTTCGACGGTGGCCGCCATGGTTTCGGGACCGATTCCGTCGCCGGGAAGGATGACGATTTTCATGATAGATACCTGGTGTGGGAGGGCGATGGTCTTGCCCTAGGGCCGTCTTAGTCGATGCGGGCTTGGGTGCTCTTGACCAGGCGCTCGTACTTGGCCATTTCGGCGCGCACGAACTGGCTGAAACGCTCCGGCGGCATCGGGTCGACCGCGCTGCCTTCGGCCTGGAACCGGCTGCGCAGTTCCGGTTTCTGCGTGATCCGATTGATGTGGCCGGCAAGCAGCTCGACGATGCGGGTCGGCGTCGCGGCCGGTGCGAAATAACCGCCCCATAGACTGAATTCGAACCCCGGCAGGATTTGCGCGACCGTCGGCACTCCCGGCAGCGCTGCCACCGGTTCGAGCGACGAGACCGCCAGCGCCCGCACTCGCCCGCCCTGGATGTGGGGCATGATGGACGAAGCGCTGGCAAAGAAGCAATGCACTTGGCCGCCGATCAGGTCAGAGATGGCCTGGCCCGCGCCCTTGTATGGGATGTGCGTCATGTCGACCTTCGCGCGCGATGCGAGCTCAGCGGCGGCCAGGTGGCCGGGCGTCGCGGTTCCCGATGAAGCGTAGGCGATGGTTCCGGGTTTGGTGCGCGCCGCTTGCAGCAGTTCTTCGACGCTGCCGAAGGGCGAGTTGGCAGGAACGGCGAGCACCAGCGGAGCGTTTCCGACTAGGGCGATCGCGCGCAGGTCTTTTTGGGCATCGTAGCCCGGGTCTTTCATCGCGAAGCCGTTGATGGCGATTTCGCCGGTTTGGCCGAGCAGCAAGGTATGGCCGTCGGGCGTTGCGCGGGTAACCTGCCGGGTACCGAGCGCGCCGCTGGCGCCGGGCCGGTTTTCCACGATCACGGATTGCCCGAGCGCCTGCGACAAATCCTGGGCGAGCAAACGGGCAAACACGTCTCCTTGGCCGCCCGGGGCATAGGGCACGATGACGGTAACTGGCTTGGTCGGATAGGCGGTGTCTGCCCCCGCGGGCGTGCACATCGAGGCGCACCAGAGGGCCGCGCCAGCCTTGAGGACGAATCGTCGCTGCATGAAATGCCTCCGTAATCGTTATCGAATTCATGACCGTGTTCGACGCGCATCATTGCCGCATCGGCTAATCAAGTAAATTGCAAAAATTCTTTCAATTGATACGTTGATCGTATGAATTTCGATCTCTCCGATCTTCGGGCCTTCGTGACGGTGGCGCAGCTAGGCAGCTTCCGCGCCGCGGCGCAGTCTCTGCACGTCTCGCAACCGGCGTTGTCGCGGCGCGTGGACAAGCTCGAGCAGGCGCTCGGCATGCGCTTATTCGAGCGCAGCACCAGGAAGGTCGAGCTCAACGCGATGGGCCGTGCCTTTCTTCCCCGCGCCCAGCACGTGCTTTCCGAATTGGAGGGCGCCTTGCTAGGGATGGTCGATCTGTCGGAGCGCATACGTGGGCTGGTCACGGTGGCGTGCATTCCCTCTGCCGTCGATAACTTCGTTGCCCGCGCCGCCAGCATTTTTCATGCGCGTTTCCCGCGTATCCGGCTCCGGGTGCTGGATCAATCCGCGACTGACGTGCTGCTCGCGGTTTCACGATCGGAGGCGGACTTCGGCATCAGCTACCTCGGCATCCGCGAGCCAGACCTTGAGTTCCAAGAGCTGGCGCGGGAGCCGTTCGTGCTGGCTTGTCGGCCTGACCATCCGCTGGCGCAACGGCGCCGGGTGCGGTGGGCGGAATTGGCCGACGTGGACTGCATCGGCCTGGCTTCCGGGAGCGGCAACCGGCTGCTGATCGACCAGGGGCTGGCCCAGCTCGCGGCGCGGCCGCGGTGGATAGGGGAAGTGCTGCATGTGCCGGCGCTGTTGAGCGTGATCCAGGCGGGGCTCGGCGTGGGCGCCGTGCCGGCACACGGGTTGGCCGGGCCGGCAGGGCATGGCCTGGTCAGCGTTGAGCTGGTCGAGCCGTTGTTGAGCAGGCAGGTGGGCATTCTTTCGAAGCGAGGGCAGCCGGCCTCGCCTGCCGTCCAGGCGTTCAGGGACGTCGTCGTGGCCGAAGCCAAGGCTCGGGCGCAGAAGCGTCCCATCCGGAATGCCCGCGAGCAGGCGGGCCGCCGCAGTGCCTGACGGGGCGCCGTCCGACGCGTGCGAGGCCAGTGGGCCAGCGGCGCAGGGTATGCTTGGGTTCTGCCAAAACCTCAGGTTCGGAGTGCGATTCCATGAAATGGCCGAGTCAGCCGAAGCAGAATAAACCGGGTCTGCCGGGAGGGCGCCAGGGGCCGGGAAACCGGCCGCTCGGCAGCCCGACCATGCCCCCGCGGCGGGTATGGCTCATCTTTCTCCTGGTGTTGCTCGTCAATTACCTCGTGGCGCGCTTTCTCGCTACCGGCGCCGACGAACCGGTCACGATCCCCTACACCGTCTTCAAGGAGGAGGTGGCCAAGGGCAACGTGACTGCCATTTACAGCCAGGGAGAGCGCATCGAGGGCCGCTTCGTCAATGCGGTCACCTGGCCCCGCGCGGATACCGAAGCGCCGGTGCGGGGGGCCGCTCCTTCCCAGGTGCCGCGCACGTCGACGACGTTCGAGAGCACGTTGCCGGTGTTTGTCGATCCCGGGTTTGAGAAATTCCTGATCGACCACAAAGTCGAGATCAGCGCGCAGCCCATCCAGGATAACAATTGGCTCGCCACGCTCATCTTTGGGTTCGGGCCGGCGATTTTCATCATCGCGTTCTACGTCTGGCTGTATCGCCGCGCGTCCCGCCAGGGCGGCATGGGGTCGACCATGTTCGGCCTGGGCAAAAGCAAAGCGCGGCGGTACGACCTGGAAGGAGGGGAGCGCGTCACGTTCGAGGACGTGGCCGGAATCGATGAGGCCGAAAATGAGCTGGTCGAGGTCGTGGATTTCCTCAAGAATCCAGCCAAGTACACCCGGCTGGGCGGCTCGGCTCCCAAGGGCGTGTTGCTCGTGGGCGCGCCGGGCACGGGCAAGACCCTGCTGGCCAAGGCGGTCGCCGGTGAGGCGGGCGTGCCGTTTTTCTCCATGAGCGCCGCCGAGTTCGTGGAAATGATCGTCGGCGTCGGGGCCGCGCGCGTGCGGGATTTGTTCAAGCAGGCACGCGAACATGCTCCGTCCATCATCTTCATCGACGAGATCGACTCCATTGGCCGCGCGCGGGGCCAGGTGGCGTTGGGAGGGTCGAGCGAGCAAGAGCAGACGCTGAACCAGATCCTGACCGAGATGGACGGTTTCTCGGGGAGGGAAGGCGTCATCGTGCTCGCCGCGACCAACCAACCCGACGTGCTCGACAAGGCCTTGCTGCGGCCCGGCCGCTTCGACCGTCGCGTGGTCGTCAACCTGCCGGACAAGAACGGGCGCGAAGCCATCCTCAAGGTCCATACGCGCAAGACGCCCCTGGCGGCCGACGTGGATTTGGCCGAGCTTGCCTCGACCACGCCCGGCCTGTCCGGCGCGGACTTGAAGAACCTGGTGAACGAGGCCGCGTTGCTGGCGGCGCGTCGCGACCAGAACGAGGTGCGCCAGAAGGATTTCAACGACGCGCTGGAAAAAATCGTGCTGGGGCCCGAGCGGCCGCTGCTCCTGAGTCATGCCGACCGCGAACGCATCGCGTATCACGAAGGCGGGCACGCCATTCTCGGCCTGCTCGTGCCGGGCGCAGACCCGGTGCACCGGGTAACCATCGTGCCGCGCGGGCAGGCGCTGGGCGTGACCTACCAGCGCCCGCAGACCGACCGCTACAACTATCCCGAGGCCTATCTGCTGGCGCGGATCGTCGGCATGCTGGGAGGAAGGGCGGCAGAGGAGGTCGTTTATGGCACGCGCACCACGGGGGCCGAGAGCGACATCGAGCAAGCTACCCACCTTGCGCGCAACATGGTGATGCGCTGGGGCATGAGCGACAAGCTGGGCATGGTACAGCTCGCACCAAGGCAGAACCCCTACCTCGGGGGCGCAGGCCCAGGCGAGCTAGCTTGCAGCGAAGAGACGGCCCGCCTGGTGGATTTGGAAGTCCAGCGCATCATCCACAGCTGCCACGAACGCGCACTGAGCCTGTTGCGCGAGCACCGGGCACAGCTCGATGCGCTGGTGCGTGCCCTGTTGGAAAGGGAAACGCTGGACGAGAAGGAAATCTTGGAGGTGACGGGCTTGCCGCCGGCTCCGCGCTTGGACGAGGTACCGGCCCGCGCGATCGCCGAGGGAGAGGCCGCCCCGCCAACTTCCTGACGCGGGCGGCCGGCCCGTTCATTCCTTCTCTATGCCCGCCTTGGCAATGATCTGGGCCCATTTGCGGGATTCTTCGGCCTGGAAGCGGCGCAACTCGTCGGGCGTGCTGGTCACGCGCTCGGTGCCAGTCGGGTCGTAGAACTTCCCGGCAGTGGGCGTCTTGACCGCCGCGGTCAGCAGCTCGTTGAGGCGGGTGACGATGGCGGGCGGCGTGCCGGCAGGCACGTAGGCCGCGAACCAATATGTCGATTCATACCCAGGGACGCCCGATTCGGCGATGGTGGGGACGTCCGGCGCGAGCGGGCTGCGCGTGGAGGTCGTCACGCCTAGCGCCTTGAGGTTGCCGTTCTTGGCCTGCGGCAGGCCCGTGGTCATGTCCGTCCACATGACTTGTATCTGCCCGCCCATCAGGTCGGTCACCCCCATGGGATTGCTGCGGTACGGGACCGGGACGATCTCGGTTTCGGTCATCTGCTTGAACAGTTCGCCGGCCACCCGGCTGGACGAACTGCCAAACCCGAATGAAAGTTTGCCCGGTTGCGCCTTGGCGAGCGCGATGAATTCCTTGACGTTGTTCACGGGGAGGCTGGGGGGCACGACCATGATTTGTCCGCCCTTGCCCAGCAGGGTGACCGGTTCGAAATCTTTGACCGGGTCGTAGGGCAATTTCTTGAACAAATGTTCGTTGGCCGCGTGCGTCGTATTGGTGGTGATCAACACCGTGTAGCCGTCGTTCTTGGCACGGGCCACCGCCTGCGCGCCGATGAACGAATTGGCGCCGGGCTTGTTTTCGACGACGACGGGCTGTCCCGTCGCTTCGGAAACGGCCTGCCCGATGGCGCGCGCGATCTGGTCAGTCGCGCTGGCGGCGGCGAACGGAACCACGAACGTGATGGGCCGTTCGGGGTATGCCTGCGCATGGGAAGCCGGGACGGCCGACAGCGCGAGGGTGAGCAGGGCAAGGCGCGGGATCAAGGGTGCGTTCATGGTGTCTCCTTATCGTCGATGGTAATGGTCAGCGTCAACAGCAGGCTCGATAGCGCCTTTCCGTGGGTATCGAGGTTGAGGGAGTCGTTGACGCCGCCGTCGAGCACGTCGTCCAACACGAAGTTCATGGCGAAGAGTCGAGGCAGTAGGTAGCGCTTGACCTCCGTCGGCGTGCGTGACGCGAACAGTTCCGCTACGCGCGCTTCGGTGACCTGCTCGACGAGGACCGGCCAATGCACGGGATCATAGGCAATGACGCTGATCGAGGCGCGGTTGCCTTTGTCTCCGGCGCGCGCATGGGCCAGCTGGTGCAATCGGATGGTCTGCAGGCTCATGCTGCGAACTCCCAGGCGGGCGTGAGCCATTCCCGTGGCACCTGGCATGAACCACTCGCCAGGCGCGGCGTGACCGCGGTGCGTACGCCCCCGCCCGCGGCCGGCCCACAGGTATAGAGCGCCAGGACCTCGCGCGTGACCTGCTCCGCTTCCGCTCGGGAAGGCGCGGCAGCGGCGATGCGCAGGCGCAAGTCTTCGCCCTCCGGTGCGGCCGGGGCTGTCCGCTCCGCCATCGGTTCGTGGTCAGCGCCGAAGACGCTCGAGATGCCGATGATGTCGGCACGCAGCTTGAGGTGTCCCAGGCCGAGGCGGCGGAGGCGCTCGCGCACGACGTCGGCGGCCAGGCGGGCGCGTGCGGCGGCGTTCGGGCCGGCGTAGGAAATCTCGCCTTCCGCCAGCCAGCCGCCTTCATAGCAAAGCGTTGCCTTGAGCGTCGCGGGACGAGGGTGCCCGCGCACGCCGGAAATCTCGACCCGGTTCGGCGCCTGTTCGCAAACCTCGGCTTCGCTGATGTCGGCGACCACGTCTGGCGTGAGGTAGGCGCTGGGGTCATGGATTTCGTACAGCAATTGTTCAATGACCGTACGGCGGTCCACGCATCCTCCGGTACCGGCTGCCTTGGTCACGACGAAGCGGGCGTCGGCATGCATTTCCACGATGGGGAAGCCGACGTTCGCAAGGTCGGGCACGTCCTTGTATCCCGGGTCGGCGAAATAGCCGCCGCAGACCTGCGCACCGCATTCCAGTAGGTGGCCGGCCATGGTCCCGGCAGCAAGGCGGTCCCAGTCGTCGTGGGCCCAGCCGAAGCAGGCGATCATCGGGCCGAGCGCCAGGGCAGGATCCGCGACGCGCCCCGTCACGACGATCTGGGCCCCGGCGCGAAGCGCTTGCGCAATCTCGTGGGCGCCCAGGTAGGCGTTCGCACTGACCAGCGGCCGTTCGATGCCCGCGCCGGCCAACAGCGTGCTCATGCGCTCGGGCGGGAGTGTCGTGAGCAGGTCGTCACCGGTGACGACGGCGATGCGCAAGGCGGGAAGCCCCAGGGAGGCCGCGAGCGCCTGGAGCCGTTTGGCCGCTCCGTGGGGATGGGCGGCGCCGAAGTTGCCGATGATGGGAATTCCGCCGCGCACGCATTCGGCAAGCACCGGCGCGACGAAACGCTCGAGCGACGGCTCCCAGCCCGCCTCGGGATGCTGTTTGCGTTGCAACTGTGCCAATGCCAGCGTGCGCTCGGCCAGCGTTTCGAATATCAGCGCGCGCGGGCCGTCGTGCTGGAGCAGCGTGCGGACCACGGGACCTGCGGCGTCCCAGCGATCCCCGGAAAAACCTGCGCCCGATCCGATGTGCAGGGCGGGAGAGGAGAGGGAAGAAGAGTGCATGCGCTCCGGAACGATGTCTTGGACCCGACGGCCGGTTGAGGTCCTCAACCGGTCAGGTAGAGACGATAGGAGTAGGGGAATTTTTCGGGAAATGGATTATTTGGAATAAATGATTGAAGAAACAGATCAATGTCGCTTGTCCGCGGGAAGCACGAGCAGCTTTTTGCGGGAGCGACGGCCGTTTCCCACGCCGGGTTGGCGGCGAAGCATGAAATCGAGCAGGACCTGGGCCGCGATGGACATGCTCCGATCGCGGCGCCGGATGACGTATACCTCGCGCATCAGGCCGGGCGTCTCGATGGGTTGGGCCGAAAGATCGGGACTGTCGAAGTGGAACAGCGTCAGCGCAGGTACGACGGTAATGCCAAGCCCCGCCCGCACCATGCCCGCCACGGTACTCAGTTGATCGAGCTCCATGATTCCGTTCATCTTTGCCGGATGGATGGCGGCCTCGATGTGCTGGCGCACGCTGCTGTCTTGCGAGAGGTGAATGAACGGCTCGCCGCCCAGTGCCGCCAGCGTGACGTTCCGGCGGCGGGACAGCGGATGGTCTTTGCGGCAGACCAGGTAGAAGCCGTCCTGGCAGAACGGTTCGGCAAGCAGCTCAGGGCCGACCGTGCGCATGGACGCCAATGCAAAATCGGCGCGTCCACTGCGGACGAATTCGACGCAACTTTCGGACAAGACGTCCGCCACGTCTACCTGGATGCCGGGGTAGGCGTTGCGGAACTCGGCCAATACGCCCGGCATCCAGCCTGCGGCCAGCGACGGGAGGGCGGCGACGCTGGCACGCCCGCGCCGGCCCGCCGCGTGTTCGCCGAGGTCTTCAAGGGCGTCGCGCAGGCTGACCAGGACACGCGTCGCACCACTCATGAACAGCCTACCCTCGGGGGTCAATTCCACGCGGCGGGTATCGCGGTCGAACAGCCGGACGCCGAGCGCGTCTTCCAAGGTTCGTATCAGGGTGCTGAAGGCAGACTGCGACAGATGGCACTGTTGCGCCGCCCGGGTGAAGTTCTTGTGCTCGGCCAGTGCAAGAAAGGCGCGGATTTGTCGGGTCGAGAGATTTTGGTCAGTTATTTGCATTATCGATTACTCCACCCAAAAAAAGCGATGCACTCGATGAGAACCAATCTTACTATCCGCCCGAGCGGTTCAGGACGTGGATGAAGACGCTACGAACAAAGGAGACAGGAGTCCATGAACACGATTCCAATTGCGCTGGGATGCACATTGGTTGCCGCGGTGCTGGCAGGATGCGGCGGAAGCGGCGGGTCATCGGGGGATGGCAGTCCTCCCGCGGTTCCGCTGGAGATATCCGTCCTCGGCAATCGAGCCGATTTGATCTCGGGCGGGCAGGCCCTGGTCGAGGTGAAGATCCCGGATTCGGCCTCGGTACGTGCGGAGCAAATCCGGATGGTGCTCAATGGCAAGGACGTCACCGACGCCTTTGCCTTGAGAGAGAACGGCCGCTACATGGGGCTGGTAGAGGGCTTGGTGGAAGGCGGCAACACGCTTGTGGCGCGAGCCGGGGATGCAACGGCACACCTCGTCATCAAGAATCATCCGATCGGCGGCCCGGTTTTCTCCGGGCCCCAAGTGGGGTATTGGGAATGCACGACCAAGGTTGCCTCCCCGACGCCCGACAACCCGGATTTGGGCGAACCGCTCGACGAGCAATGCAATATCGCAGAACCGGTCTATCGCTACCGGTATCGAACCCTGGACGGGACCTTTGCCGTCTATGACCCGAGCAACCCACCGCCGCCCGAGCAAATCGCCCGCACTACGACGGATGAAGGAAACACGGTGCCGTACATCGTGCGCATCGAGCGAGGCGTGATCAATCGCGGCAAGTACGACATCGCATATCTGGCGAACCCGGAAGATCCGACGAAGGGGTGGACGCCGTACGCCCGGCCGGCTTCATGGAACGGCAAGCTGCACTGGAAATTCGGCTCGGGCTGTGAGTTCGGCCGCCGGCAGGGGAATCCCGGGAATGTTCTCGATCACGTGGCGTTGAGCCGCGGGTTCATGGTGGCTTCGTCGGAGATGACCCAATACGGGACGCATTGCAACGACGTCACGTCGGCCGAAACGGTGATGATGCTCAAGGAGCACATCACCGAAAACTACGGTGAGATCCGGTTCACCACGGCGGACGGCTCATCGGGCGGTGCGCACCAGCAGCATTTGCATGCTTCCAATTATCCTGGCCTGCTCCAGGGCATACTGCCCAGCGATGGCTGGCAAGATACGTGGACGACGGCCCGCGAGTTCGCCGATTGCGGACTGCTCAAGCGATTCTATGACGCACGCAAGGACGCCGGCGAGCCGTTCACCATCATGCAGAAGGCACACGTCAACGGCCACGTCTACGAGCAGGTCTGCGAGGGGCCTGCGAACACCAACATGGCGTCCAGGACCCCGTTCTACATGGATCCTTCCGTGGGCGGCGCGGGTTGCGGAACGCATTGGAACGTGTGGTCCGAGGGCAACCTGGCTGGCATCCGCTGCACCTTGCAGGATTTCAACATTGCCGTGTTCGGACCCCGCGACCACACCGGATATGCCAAGACGCCGCTCGATAACGTCGGCATCCTGTACGGTTTGCGCGCGCTCAACGAGGGCAAGATTTCGCCGGAACAGTTCGTTGCCCTGAATGAGCAGATCGGCGGATACGACATCAACGGCCGCTGGCAGCCGACGCGCATGAAGGCCGACCCGGGTGCGGCCGAGATCGCCCATCGGTCCGGGCGAGTGGCGCACGGCAAGTACCTCGGCGAAGTGGCGATCATTCAGTCGATCTTCTTCAACGTGGTGGAGGAACACTACGATTTCCGCGGCTACGTGATCCGCAATCGCATTCTGCGAGAGCATGGAGACCATGCCAACCACGTCATTTGGCGCTATAAGCAGACGCCGCCGAATTACACCGAGCGTTTGTTCGACACCCTGAACGAATGGTTGACCAGGGTAGAGGCCGACCGGTCCGACAAGCCCCTGCGCGAGAAAATCATCGCGAACAAACCCGCGCTCGCCGTGGACGCATGTTGGCGCGCCGATGTCTCGCAATGGAGCACCGACCCCGTTTATTGCAATACCTCCGCCGAACCGACCTCCACGTCGAGCATAGCCGGAGAGGGAGACAATGCGGTCTATAGGCCGGGCGTGGACGAGTGGCCGGTATTCCGGGACACGCGTGTCGCCGCCGGCGAAGGCTTGGCCAGCGACGTGATGAAATGCCAGCTCAAGCCGCTTTCCCGCGCGGATTTCGCGGTCGAGTTCACGCCAGAGCAATGGACCAGGCTAGAAGCCGTTTTCCCCGAGGGCGTATGCGATTACTCCAAGCCTGGCATCGGGCAGGAAGCGCCGGAACCCTGGCAAAGCTTCATGGACGGCCCCGGGGGCAAGCCACTCGGCCCGGCGCCCGTTTCGGCGCCGGGGGAGGGCGCCGCATGACTGGACGGCGCTAGGCGGGCTTGACTTTCCCGCCGTGGGAAGCTGGATACTGCGGGCATGACGATTCCCGATCGAGATCGAGCATGACCGAACAATCGCTTCCCGAGGCGGGTGTGCCAGAGACGACCTGGTCGCTGCCCGTGCAGGGAATGACCTGCGCCTCGTGCGTGGGAAGGGTGGAGCGCGCGCTGCGCGCAGTGCCTGGCGTGCGCAGCGCCAGCGTCAACCTGGCAACCGAGATGGCAGAAGTGAGGGCGGACGACACCGTACCGCCCTCTGCCTTGCGCGCTGCGGTGGAGAAGGCCGGTTATGCCGTGCCGGCCGAGACCGTGGACTTGCGCATCGAGGGCATGACCTGCGCGTCGTGCGTGGCCAGGGTGGAGAAGGCGCTGTCTCGCGTGCCGGGGGTGGTCAAGGCCGAGGTGAATCTGGCGACGGAGACGGCGCGCGTGGAGCTCGCAGCCAGGGCGGGCTGGGCAGACCTGGCCGCGGCGATCGAAAGGGCCGGCTACCGGGCGCGACCGCTCGAGGCGGAGCAGGCGCCTGCCAGGCGCTGGCCCGATTGGTGGCCGGTCGCCCTGGCCGGGGCCTTGTCTTTGCCCTTGGTACTGCCCATGCTGTGGATGCCCTTCGGCATCAGCGCGATGCCGGGAGCGTGGTGGCAGCTGGCGCTGGCCACCCCGGTGCAATTCTGGTTGGGGGCGCGCTTTTACCGGGCCGCCTGGAAAGCGCTGCTGGCGCGTTCCGGCAACATGGACTTGCTGGTGGCGCTAGGAACCAGCGCGGCCTACGGCTTGAGCGTCTACCGCCTGTTGCGCCATGGCGGGTCGGGACATTTGTATTTCGAGGCCTCGGCAGTCGTCATTACCCTGGTACTGCTGGGCAAATGGCTGGAGTCGCGCGCCAAACGCCAGACGACGGAAGCCATTCGTGCGCTCAACGCCTTGCGCCCCGAGGTGGCGAGGGTACGCAAAGGGGAAAGTGAGGTCGAGGTGCCGCTGTCGGCCGTCGGCGTCGGCGACCTCGTCGTGGTCCGGCCGGGCGAGCGCATTCCGGTGGATGGCACGGTGGTGGAAGGTTCGAGCCACGTGGACGAGTCGCTCATCACTGGAGAGAGCCTGCCCATTTCCAAGCAGGAAGGCGAGCGGGTCACGGGCGGGTCGGTCAACGCGGAGGGCGTGCTGGTCGTGCGCACCGCGGCGGTTGGCGCGGAATCCATGCTCGCGCGCATCGTGAGGTTGGTCGAATCGGCGCAGGCCAAGAAAGCGCCCGTGCAACGCCTGGTGGATCGCGTCAGCGAGGTATTCGTGCCGGCGATCGTCGGCGTGGCCGCGGTGACGCTGCTGGCGTGGGGGTTGACGGCGGGAGACTGGGAGGCAGCGATCTTGAACGCGGTCGCCGTCCTGGTCATCGCATGTCCATGCGCATTGGGCCTGGCGACCCCAGCCGCCATCATGGCCGGAACGGGCGTGGCTGCGCGCCGTGGCATCCTCATCAAGGATGCCGAGGCGCTGGAGGTCGCGCACCGGGTCACGGTAGTGGCGTTCGACAAGACGGGCACCCTGACGGAGGGACGTCCGGAATTGGTGGCGGCGGAAGCGGTGTCGGGCAACACGGCTGAGTTGCTTGCGCTCGCCGCAGCACTGCAGGCGGGCAGCGAGCATCCACTGGCGCGGGCAGTGATGGCCGCAGCCAGGCGTGAAGGTGTCGTTCCGCCGCGAGCATCGCAGCTGCGCGCGGTCCCAGGACGCGGCATGGCGGGGCTCGTCAATGGCCGCGAACTCAGGCTGGGAAACGGCAGGCTCATGCAAGAGAGCGGCGTCGATACGAGCCCGCTCGCAGCGCGTGCTGCCGAACTCCAGGCGCAAGGCCGCACGGTGTCGTGGGTGGGGAGCGCGGGAGGCCAGCCGGCACTCATCGGGCTGCTGGCCTTCGGCGACACGCTCAAGGCGGGAGCACTTCAGGCCGTGCGCAGCCTGCATGCGCAGGGCATACGTAGCGTCATCTTGACCGGCGACAACGCAGGGGCTGCGCACGCCATCGCGCAAGCCTTGGGCGTCGACGATGTGCGGGCCGAAGTGCTGCCGGAGCACAAGGCCGAGGCCATCACGGAGTTAAAGCGCGGCGGTGCGGTCGTGGCCATGGTCGGCGACGGCATCAACGATGCTCCCTCGCTGGCCGCAGCCGACGTGGGAATTGCCATGTCCACGGGCACTGACGTCGCCATGCACGCCGCGGGCATTACCCTGATGCGCCCTGATCCTGCGTTGGTGGGAGATGCCATCGACATCTCCCGGCGCACCTACGCCAAGATTCGCCAGAACCTGTTCTGGGCCTTCGTCTACAACGTGGTGGGCGTGCCGCTTGCCGCCCTGGGCTTGCTCAGCCCGGTGATCGCCGGGGCGGCCATGGCCTTGAGCAGCGTGAGCGTGGTGTCCAATGCCCTGTTGCTGCGGCGTTGGAGGGGGCACGCTTGAGGGAAAGGCTCAGTCCTTTCCGTGCATGATGCGATCGATTCGATCCAGCGCGCGCATGGCCGGGAGCACCGACGCAATGTCGCAGCGGCTGGGGCGGCCCTCTTTCAAGGCAGCGATGAATTCAGCATCCTGCGCCTCGAAGGCGGGCAGGGCTTGCGGGACGTCAACCGGCTTGCCTTCGCTGTCGCTTAGCTCATCGCGAAAGGCTCGGTAGGTTTCTTCTTCGCCAATGTAGCGGTAGAACCCGCCGAATGGCCCCTTGTTGTTGAAGGACATCGCCATCGTCAGCAGCGTGCCGCGCTGGCGCGAGCGCATCGCCACCGTCATGTCCATGGGGATGCCGAGTTGTGGATGGTCGGGCCCTCGCTGGCCCCAGACCTCGACATCCGTCTCATCGAGCAGCCAGCAGAACAGGTCTACCGTATGGCAAGCGTGGTGCCAGAGCAGGCTGTCTACCCAGGTGCGGGGCTCGCCGAACATGTTGAGGTTATTGCGCCGGAAGAAATAGGTCTCGCAGACGAGGTGATGAAGCTGGAACTCCCCCTTCCTGACGCGGTCGCGCAGGTATTGGTGGGGCGGCGCGAACCGGCGGCTGTGGGCCACCATCATGGGCACCCCGGTTTCAGCTTGGATGCGGACCAGGCGCTCAGTGTCTTCCAGGTTGAGCGCGGCGGGGATTTCGATCAGCATGGGTTTGCCCAGCCGCGCCGCCAATTCGGCGTGTTCGGCGTGGTGGCCGGAAGGCGTGGCCAGCACCACGGCGTCGACGTCCGGCCGGGCAAGCGTGGTCGCCAGATCATCGCTGCAGTGAGGGATGTTCCACTGCTCGGCCAGCTGCTTGCCGCGACGCAGGTCGCCCACGGCCAGCGCGGTGACCTCCACGCCCGGCATGGACGCGAAAATTCGGGCGTGTGTCGACCCCATGGCGCCTTCGCCGGCTATGCAGAGGCGGATGGTAGAAGACGAATGTGCTGGCATGAGTGAGTCTCCGTGGTAGGCGAGCAGTCGGCGCCGCGCTGCGATGGCGGAGGTGGCGCCTGCATGCCGGTATTGTATGGGGCCCGCCGCGCGAAGCCGCCATGTGTCCAGCAAGGAGAAACGACGCAAGGATTTGGGAACGATAACTATTTTCTATTTTGCCAAGTCGACCGCCTTCTTCCCCGCCTTGCGAGAATCGGCCTCGCAACCCGGGTGAAGGGGCTTTCCGCCCTATACTAGAGCGTTACGTCATTTTCTCTCGTGAGTTCCACCATGCCGCAATACCGTTCTCACACATCCACCCACGGTCGCAATATGGCGGGGGCGCGTGCGCTATGGCGCGCGACCGGCATGAAGGACGGAGATTTCGGCAAGCCCATCATCGCCGTCGTCAATTCCTTCACGCAGTTCGTGCCCGGGCATGTGCACCTGAAAGACCTGGGGCAGATGGTGGCGCGCGAGATCGAGGCTGCCGGCGGCGTGGCCAAGGAATTCAACACCATTGCGGTGGATGACGGCATTGCCATGGGCCATGGCGGCATGCTGTATTCGCTGCCTTCCCGCGAGCTGATTGCCGACTCCGTCGAGTACATGGTCAACGCCCATTGCGCCGACGCGATGGTGTGCATCTCCAACTGCGACAAGATCACTCCGGGGATGTTGATGGCTGCCATGCGGCTGAATATCCCGGCCGTGTTCGTGTCGGGCGGCCCCATGGAAGCCGGGAAAGTCATCGAGGCTTACCATCCCGCCCAGGACGTCGGTGGCCAGAAGATCATCAAGGTGGACTTGATCGACGCCATGATCAAGGCCGGCGATCCCACCGTGTCCGACGCGGACGTCGAGAATTACGAGCGTTCCGCCTGTCCGACTTGCGGATCGTGTTCGGGCATGTTCACGGCCAACTCCATGAATTGCCTCACCGAGGCGCTGGGCCTGTCTTTGCCCGGCAACGGCACGCTCGTGGCGACGCATGCCGACCGCAAGGATTTGTTCCTGCGTGCCGGGCGCCTGGCCGTGGAGCTGTGCAAGCGCTATTACGAACAGGGGGACGCCTCGGTCTTGCCGCGCAGCATCGCCACCAAGTCCGCGTTCGTCAATGCCATGTCGCTCGACGTGGCCATGGGCGGCTCGACCAATACGGTGCTGCACCTGTTGGCGGCGGCGCAAGAGGGCGGCGTGGACTTCACGATGAGCGACATCGACCAAATTTCCCGCCGCGTGCCCTGCCTGTGCAAGGTGGCGCCGGCCACGCAGCAATACCATATCGAGGACGTCCATCGCGCGGGCGGCATCATGGCCATATTGGGCGAACTGGATCGCGCCGGCCTGCTCGACACTTCCGTCTCCACGGTCCATAGCAAGACCTTGGGCGAGGCGATCGCCGCCTACGACGTCATGATCACGAAGGATGACTCGATCCATGCGTTCTACCGGGCTGCGCCCGGAGGCGTTCCCACGCAAACGGCCTTTAGCCAGGACAAGCGCTTTGACAAACTGGACCTGGACCGCAGCGCGGGGTGCATCCGCGACAAGGCCCACGCGTATTCGCAAGACGGCGGGTTGGCGGTGTTGTATGGGAACCTGGCCGAGAACGGCTGCATCGTCAAGACGGCGGGCGTGGACGAGAGCATCCTGAAGTTCGCGGGCAAGGCGCGCGTCTTCGAGAGCCAGGAAGATGCCGTCGACGGCATCCTCGGCGATGCCGTACGGCCCGGAGACGTCGTCATCATCCGCTACGAAGGCCCCAAGGGAGGCCCGGGCATGCAGGAAATGCTCTATCCCACCTCCTATCTCAAGTCCAAGGGCCTGGGCAAGTCTTGCGCGCTGCTGACCGACGGTCGTTTCTCCGGCGGCTCCTCGGGCTTGGTGATCGGCCATGCGTCGCCGGAAGCGGCCGAGGGCGGCACGATCGCCCTGGTGGAAGAGGGCGACGTCATCGAGATCGACATCCCTAACCGCATCATCAACCTGCGCGTGGACGCCGCGGAATTGGCCAAGCGGCGCGAGGCCATGGAAGCGCGTGGAGACAAGGCCTGGAAGCCGCTCGACCGGCGGCGCGTCGTTTCGCAGGCGCTGCAGGCATACGGCATGATGGCTACGTCGGCCGATCGCGGCGCCGTGCGGGATATCTCGCAGCTCACGCGCGCTCGCGCACGCTAGGGCGCGGCGCCTCGAACGGCGCAACGGCGGCTCCCGACATTCCGCGGGGCCGCCGTTTTTTACATGGATGGATCCGGCGCGCGAGGCGCGGGCGCAAAGTTAGCGCTGCGCCTCGCCTTCTTTTTGCATCCGGGCGAGGAGCCTGGCGAACTCGATCAAGAGTTTGCGGTGATGCGCATCCAGCGCGGCGGCGGCGTGTTGCAGCGAGCGGGTGTCTTCATCGCCGTAGGCAAGGACGTCCCCTTCGCGTAGTTCCTGCCCGCCGCGAACGACTTGGACGTTTTCGACCAAGGCGTAGAGATCTGTGACGCCCACGTTCATTGCGCGGGCGATGTTTTCCAGGCGCGTAATGGACGGCTTTTGCTTGCCGGTTTCGATGCGCGAGAGATTGCCGGCGTCGGTTCCGACCTCCATGGCGACTGCCTCGAGCTTGAGCCCGAGTTTTTCTCGCGTCTGCCTGATCGCCGAGCCTATGTGCATGGCGCCATTGTCCGAAACGGCTTGCTTGGCACGCAAAGCGTGGGACGCAAAAATTTAGGGTATATTTTGCGTTGTAAGCAAAAGTTACATGGCGCCTCGGGGACGGACTACGAAGAAGGGCGCCGTATATGCCACCAAGAATTGCGTGTCATGCAAGCCAATAATGCTGTTACTGAACTGCTCGTGCTCAGTGGCCTGGATAGCAAAGGGCGCGTTGCTTGGATGTTCGTGCCCGGGGGATGGGACATTGCGGCACTGGAACGGCGATTACCGTTTTCCGGAAGTCGCCATACTCCTCAGCGAGAGGCGGTGGTTCCGGTCGACGTGGCACGGGAACTGACGGAGCGCTACGGAGAGCGCCCCTTCCGAGAATTGCCCGATACGCCGAGTCTAGCGCGGTTATTGTCGGACGATATCGCTGCCGTCAGGATCCTGGTCGCCCGCAATCAAGATTCCACCTTTTCCGCCATTCCGCTGTGACGCAGCAGCGCCTCGATGCTCGGATCCCGGCCCCGGAATGCCCGGAAGGACTCGATGGCCGGGCGGCTGCCGCCCACCTGCAGAATCTCCCGCAGGAAACGTTCCCCCACGTCGGGCCGTAGCGTGTCGGTCGTAGCGGCTTCTTCGAAGGCGGCATAGGCGTCTGCGGACAGCACTTCGGCCCATTTGTAGCTGTAGTAGCCGGCTGCATAGCCGCCGGCGAAAATGTGGCTGAAGGTGTGGATCCAGCGCGAAACCTCCGGCTGCGGCAAGACATGCATGCGGTCGTTGACCTCGCGCGACACTTCCAGGACGCTTTTCCCGCCGTCCGGGTCGAAGTCCGTGTGCAGATGCATGTCAGTCGCAGCCAGGACGACCTGGCGCAGCGTCATCAAGCCGCTTTGGAAATTCTTGGCCGCAACCATTTTGTCGTACAGCTCGCGCGGCAGCGGTTCGCCGGTTTGCACGTGGGCCGTCATTTGCTGGAGCACGGCCCACTCCCAGCAGAAGTTCTCCATGAACTGGCTCGGCAGCTCGACCGCATCCCATTCCACGCCGTTGATGCCGGACACGCCGAGGTCTTCCATTTGCGTCAGCATGTGATGCAGGCCATGGCCGAACTCGTGGAACAGGGTAATGACTTCATCGTGCGTGAAGAGCGCGGGCTTGCCGCCGCTAGGCGGCGTGAAGTTGCAGACGAGGTAGGCGATGGGCGTCTGGAGCTGGCCCGACGGGCGGCGGTAGCGCGTGCGTGCGTCGTCCATCCAGGCGCCGCCGCGCTTGCCGTCGCGCGCGTAGAGGTCCAGGTAGAACTGGGCGAGCAGCGTGCCGGAGGCAGATTCCACGCGGAAGAAGCGGACGTCCGGGTGCCAGGCGGGCGCGGCGTCGGGGCGGATGCGGACCGAGAACAGCGTTTCAATGACCCGGAAGAGACCGGCGAGTACCTTGGGTTCCGGGAAGTATTGCTTGACCTCGTTTTCCGAAAAGGCATAGCGCGCCTGGCGCAGTTTCTCCGAGGCATAGGCAATGTCCCAGGGCTCCAGTTCGGCAAGCCCCAGTTCCGCTGCCGCGAACTCGCGCAGCTCGCGCAAGTCTCGCTCGGCGTACGGGTACGCGCGCTCGGCCAGCTCGGACAAAAACTTCTGCACCTGTTCGGGCGTCTCCGCCATCTTGGGAACCAGCGAGACTTCGCCGTAGTTGGCATAGCCGAGCAGCTGCGCTTCTTCGCGGCGCAGACGCAGCAATTCCAGCATGATGGCGCTGTTGTCCCATTCTGGCTTGCCTTGCCCATATTCGGGACCGAGCTCGGACGCGCGGGTAACGTGGGCCTTGTACATGGTCTCGCGCAACGCCCGGTTGTCGGCGTATTGCAGGACAGGGAAATAGGATGGGAAGTGCAGCGTGAATTTCCACGCAGGCGCGTCGTCACTGCCTTCGCGCGCCTTGCGAGCAGCTTCGCGCGCTGCTTCTTTCACGTCGTCGGGCAGGCCGGACAGCTCCGATTCGTCGCGCACGACGAGCGAGAAGGTATTGGTGGCGTCGAGCACGTGGTCCGAGAACGACTTGGACAGCGTGGCCTGGCGTTCCTGGATCTCCGCAAAGCGCGGTTTCTGGCTCTCGGGCAGCTCGGCGCCGCCAAGGCGGAACTGACGCAGTTCGTTTTCGATTTGCTTCTTGCGGGCGGGCGTCAGGCGCTTGAATTCTTCGCTTGCCGCCAGCTCCTTGTACCGTTCGTACAGTGCTTGGTTCTGGCCCAGGCCGGCCCAGAATTCCGTGACGCGCGGAAGGTTTTCGCCATAGGCGGCCCGCAGCTCGGGAGTGTCGGCCACAGCGTTCAAGTGCCCCACCACGCTCCACGCGCGCGACAATCCTTCGGTGCCTTCGTCCAGGGTTTCCACGACGTTCTGCCAGGTAGCCGGCGCGCCTGCGGCCTGGTCCGCCTCCAGCTTGGCCACTGCGGCCTGCGCCCGTTCCAGCAAGGCAGAGATTGCCGGCGTGATGTGTTCCGGGCGGATGGCTTCGAACCTGGCCAGGCCCGATAAGTCCATCAGCGGGTTGTCGGCGAGGTCGGCAGGTTGCTGGGCAGGGCTTTGCGTCATAGAGGTGACTCCGAAAGACGATGGTTCGGGCAGGCCGCAAGCACGGCAGGCCACATGGCCTCCGCGTGTTCGGCGGACGCTGCCTGAAACCTATGTGGGGATATTCTCGGCGAAATCCAGTGTGCCGGGGGCAAAGCCGGCCGCCGGAAAGAGGCGCCGGGATCCGGCGCCGCGCCCGCCGGGCGCAAGGCGCGAGAAGCTCAGCCGCGCGTGGCGGCCACGCGTTCGGCCGACTCCAAGGTGTTGGCCAGTAGCATGGTGATGGTCATCGGGCCGACGCCACCTGGCACGGGGGTGATCCAGCCGGCAACTTCAGAGACGCTGGCAAAGTCGACGTCGCCGCAGAGTTTGCCGTTTTCGTCACGGTTGATGCCGACGTCGATCACCACGGCCCCGGGCTTGACCATATCACCCGTGACCGTGTTGCGGCGGCCCACGGCCGCCACGATGACGTCGGCCTGGCGCGTGTGGTAGGCGAGGTCTGGCGTGGCGCTGTGGCAAATGGTGACCGTGGCGTTGGCCTGCAGCAGAAGCAGGGCCATGGGCTTGCCCACGGTGTTGCTGCGTCCGATGACCACCGCATGCTTGCCGCGCAGGTCATAGCCCGTGCTTTCGATCAGTTTCATGCAGCCGTAGGGCGTGCAAGGGCGGAACCCGGGAAGTCCGGCCATCAGTTCGCCTGCGCTGAGCACGGAGTATCCGTCCACATCCTTGCTGGTGGAAATCGCCTCGATCACCTTGTGTGGGTCGATGTGCTTGGGCAGCGGCATTTGCACCAGGATGCCGTGGATGGACGGGTCACGATTGAGCTGGTCGATCCGGGCCAACAGCTCGGCCTCGCTCATCGAGGCTTCGTATTTCTCGAGTACGGAATGAAAACCGGCATCGTGGCACGCCTTGACCTTGTTCCGGACGTACACATGCGAGGCCGGGTCGTCTCCCACCAGGATCACCGCCAGACCGGGGCGCGTGCCTTGCTCAGTGAGCTCGGCGGCTCGCCGGGCGATGTCGGAGCGGATCTGCTTGGAAAGTTCGTTGCCGTTTATCAGGCGTGCGGGCATGGCGGTAGGGGGAAGAGTGGAGGAAACAGGGACGCGGCGCGTCTGGGATGATTTTAGCGCAAGGGGAGGGGCGGCCTACGCGTACCCGCGGCGCAACCAGGCGCTGCGGCTGCGCGGTCTCGCCCCTGCGGCCAGGCGCGAGGCCGCCCGAGCGGCGCGGATGCGCCGCGCCGGGTCATGGGATGTCAGTCAGAATGTAGGGAGGGCCGGCAGTTGGCCCGTCCGGCATGCGTTCCGTCGACGGGGAGCGAGGCCTAGGCCTGCGGCCGGTGGTGCAGCGCCACTTTCATTAGGTCGGCGACCGTGGTGACCTGCAGCTTTTCCATGATGTTGGCACGGTGGGCCTCGACCGTCTTGATGCTGATCCCGAGGTCGTCGGCAATCTGCTTGTTCAGCCGGCCGGCCACGATGCGCTCGAGGACTTGCTGCTCGCGCACCGTCAGCCGCGCGAGCAGCGCTTCGTTGTTGCGGCGGGTCGCTTCGTCGGCCGCACGCGCATGCGCCTGTTCCAGCATGTTGGCGATGATTTGGCGCAGGTCTGCCTCGTTGAACGGCTTCTCGAGGAAGTCGACCGCGCCCTTCTTCATGGTGGAGACTGCCATGGGGACGTCGCCGTGGCCCGTCACGAACACGATGGGGATCGTGGCCTTGCGCGCGATCAATTGTTCCTGGAGCTCCAGCCCCGTCATTCCGGGCATCCGAACGTCGGCGATTAGCACACCGATCACTTCGGGATCGTATTCGGCCAGGAAACGTTCCGCGCTTTCATAGGCCCGTACTCGATAGCCGTTGGCCTCCAGCAGCCAGCGGAGAGAATCGCGCACGGCTTCGTCGTCATCGACAATGAAGACCGTGCTGGACTGGGGCGTAGTGCTCATTAGGTAAGCTCCTTGGGGGCGGATTCCAGTTCGGGGGCCGAGCCGGTCGGCTGCGTCGGACGTATCAACGGAAGCGTAAACCTGAAAATGGTACCTCCGGAAGGATTGGGCTCGGCCCACAGCCGGCCGTGATGGAACTCGATGATCGTGCGACAGATGTTCAGGCCCATGCCCATGCCTTCCGATTTCGTGCTGTAGAAAGGCTCGAACAGCCGATCGGGGTCGGCCAAGCCATGGCCGCTATCGATCACCGCCACTTCCACCATGTCGTCGCGCACGTTCGCTTCCACCAGCAGCTCCCGCTTCTCCGAGTCCTGCATGGCTTCGAGGCCATTCTTGAGCAGGTTCAGCACCACCTGCTCGATGAGGATAGGATCAGCGAGAACGTCCGGCAACTGTTCGGGTATTTTTTGAATGATATCGATTCGCCGGGTCCGGGACTCGATCCCGGCGAAACCGACCGCATTATCCACGATCGTGGGCAAGCTTACCCGCTGTCGCTTGGGTTCGCTACGCTTCACGAATTCGCGGATGCGGCGGATGATCATACCCGCACGCTGGGCCTGTGCGGTGGTTTTTTCCAGGGCAGGCAGCAATTTGGCGGGGTCGGTGTCTCCCGCGCGGACCAGCGCCACTACGCCCATGCTGTAGTTGTTGATCGCGGTGAGCGGCTGGTTCAGCTCATGGGCGAGCGAGGAGGCCATTTCCCCCATCGTGATGAGGCGGCTGGTGAGCTGGATCTTTTCCTGCTGCGCCCGCGAGGCTTCTTCGGCGGCGCGCCGCTCGGTGATGTCGCGCGCCACCTGCATCCGCACGCGCCGGCCGTCCACCCACTGCAGCATGCGGTGCCGGACTTCGAACCAACGGTGCGTGGACGGGGAGTAGACCTCGATCGCCTCGTCGGTAAAGCGGCCGCGCCGGCCGGCGGATAGCTCGTCGTGGCCGGTGGCCTGCGAGCCCAGCACGCGCCGGTAGGTTTTGTTGGCGAAGAGGAGCTCCGACCCTTTGGGTGTCTCGGCCGTGACGGAGATGGCATCGTCCAGGCCTTCGAGCACCGTCATGAAGCGTTCGTGCGCCGCGGCCAGGGCCTCGCGGATGCGCTTGGGCTCGGTGATGTCGGTCATCGAGGTCATCCAGCCGGTCTGCACGCCGCGCTGGTCGAGCAGCGGCGAGACGTACATGCGCGCATAGAAGATGGAGCCGTCGCGGCGCTGGGCTTCCATCTCGAAGCCGCTGCTGGGCGCGTTGCCCGACAGGAGCATCTCGGTATTGCGCCACTGGGCGGCATGGTCGCCCTGGGGCCAATAGGGATAGGGGGGCATGCGGCCGAGCAGGTCCGCCTCGTCCCAGCCTATCATCCTGCAAAAGGCCGGGTTCACGTAGGTGATGCGGCCTTCCATGTCCAACACGCGCATGCCGGTCAGCATCGAGTTTTCCATGGCCCGCCGGAACGCGGTTTCGGCGATCAGGGCCTGTTCCGCCTGGGAGCGGAACCGGGTGTGGCGCCACAGCGCGAGCAGGCTCCAGATAATGACCGCCGAGAGCGACACCACCACCCAGACCAGCATGGTCTGCGAGGTATCGGTCTGCGTGCGGTAGCCCCTGGCGCTCAGCATCATGCCGTTGCCCGGCGGGTCCAGCGGCACTTCATAGGAGTTGATGGCGCCTTTGTCCGCCCGCGACGACGAGGAGACCAGCGGCATGTCATTGGCGTCGAGGATGGTGACCTTGTACTTGCGCGCCGTTTCCTGGGGAATGAGGTGCTGCAGCATGCCATCCACCGAGTACACGGTGGCCAGCGTGCCCAGGAAACGCTCCTCCTGGAAAACCGGCACGTAGAGGTCCAGGTAGACCTCGTTGTATTGCCCGCGATAGGGGCGGGAATAGGCGGGGCGGTGTTCGTCCCGCGCGATTTCGAACGCCCGGAAGGCCTCGGGCTCGGCGGCCCCTGGCGCGCTCATCCGAAAACTTTGGCCGGCGCGGCTATCCGGCGAAGAAACCCATACCGCTTGCCGGTCGGCGTTGATCCAGGCCACGTGGATGATTTCCGGGTGTTCGACCAGGATCTCCTTTGCGTCGTCCAGGAAGCGGCTCTCCGCCATTCCATTGCGCACCAGGTCGCGCCCGAGCGCGCCGATGCGGTCGCGCGCGGCCAGCATGCGCAGGCGCATCGATTGCTGCGCCCAGTCGACGTCGCGCACGAGGGTGCCGTAGCGTTGGGCGTCGTCGCGCGCGTCCAGCCACCAGAGGATGGAGCCCATGACGCAGACGAACAGGCCCAAGGCGATGGCGGGCGTCAGCCAATACCAGCTGCGGCGGCGCAGGCGCCCGAGATCCTTGAACGGCGCCGGAATATTGGAAGGATGAACGGTAGACATGGAGAAAGTTTACGCACATGCGTGCGCGTAGGAATCCGTTAGGTGGTTTATTGCAGTGCAGAATGCTTTTATTCCGGATCCGTGCTAGATTTCATATCGTGGTAAATGATATCGTAACGCGAAATTTTTATTGCATCGAAGGCTCTCCGCCTTCTAGAATCGCGCCGCAGTTGCAACAGGGCCCTAGTTTTACATAGGCGAAGGCCGCCAACAGCGACTAACCCTTTGGATGGCTACGAGCCGTCTGGATGTCAGAGACTCAGGAGACAGGCATGTCCGCTCTTCCTCAGGTCGGGGCCGGCGTAAACGCTGCCAACGACGAAGATACCCTGGAAACCCAAGAATGGCTCGACGCCCTGGAAGCGGTCCTGGACCGCGCAGGCCCTGAGCGTGCCCATTATCTGCTGGAACGCCTGATCGACCTGGCCCGGCGTTCTGGCGCATACATCCCGTTCTCGCCCAATACGGCGTACGTCAACACCATTCCTCCCCACATGGAGCCGCCGCATCCGGGCAAGCTGGACCTGGAAAACCGCATCCGCTCCTACATCCGCTGGAATGCGATGGCGATGGTGGTCAGGGCGAACCGCCTGCATCCGCCAGATGGTGGCGACCTGGGCGGGCACATTGCATCGTTCGCCTCGCTGGCGACCATGATCGAAACCGGCCAGAATCATTTTTGGCATGCCGAGACTGCCGACCACGGCGGTGACCTGGTCTATTTCCAAGGCCACTCCTCGCCGGGCGTTTATGCGCGCGCGTACCTGGAAGGGCGCCTGACCGAGGAACAGCTCGACCATTTCCGCCAGGAAGTCGACGGTAAGGGCCTCTCGTCCTACCCGCATCCGAAGCTGATGCCCGACTTCTGGCAGTTCCCGACCGTTTCCATGGGCCTGGGCCCCCTGATGGCCATCTACCAGGCACGCTTCCTGAAATACCTGCACGCCCGCGGCATTGCCGATACCAGCAAGCGCAAGGTGTGGGTGTTCTGCGGCGACGGCGAAATGGATGAGCCCGAGTCGCTTGGCGCCATCAGCCTGGCCTCGCGCGAGAAGCTCGACAACCTGGTGTTCGTGATCAACTGCAACCTGCAGCGCCTGGACGGCCCGGTGCGCGGCAATGGCAAGATCATCCAGGAGCTGGAAGGCGAGTTCCGCGGCAGCGGCTGGAACGTCATCAAGCTGATCTGGGGTGGCTACTGGGATCCGCTCCTGGCGCGCGACAAGGAAGGCATCCTGCGCCAGATCATGGAAGAGACCGTCGACGGCGAATACCAAGCCTACAAGGCGAACGACGGCGCGTTCGTGCGGGAGAAGTTCTTCGGCAAGCATCCCAAGCTGCTGGAGATGGTCAGCCGCATGAGCGACGAAGACATCTGGCGCCTGAACCGCGGCGGCCATGATCCGCACAAGGTTTATGCCGCCTTCGACGCCGCCCAGAAGTCCGTGGGCCGCCCGACCGTCATTTTGGCCAAGACCATCAAGGGTTATGGCATGGGCGCGGCCGGCGAATCGCGCAACCCCGCTCACCAGCAGAAGAAGCTGGACAACGAGATCATCCGGGCTTATCGCGATCGGTTCAATATCCCCATTCCGGACGACAAGCTCGAAGAGGTACCGTATTACAAGCCGGCCGACGACGCGCCGGAAATGAAGTACCTGCACGAACGCCGCCAGGCGCTGGGCGGCTACCTGCCCAAGCGCCGCCAGAAGGCCGACGAGCACCTGCCGGTGCCGCCGCTGTCGGCCTTCCAGGCGGTGCTGGATCCGACGGCCGAGGGCCGCGAAATCTCGACTACGCAGGCTTTCGTGCGCATCCTGACGCAGCTGTTGCGCGACAAGACCCTGGGGCCGCGCGTCGTGCCTATCGTTCCCGACGAGTCGCGTACCTTCGGCATGGAGGGCCTGTTCCGCCAGATCGGCATCTACGCGCCCGAAGGCCAGAAGTACGTGCCGGTCGACAAGGGCCAGGTCATGTACTACCGCGAGGCGTCCGACGGCCAGATCCTGGAAGAGGGTATCAACGAGGCGGGCGCGATGAGTTCCTGGATCGCCGCGGCGACCTCGTACTCGAGCAACAACCGCATCATGGTGCCGTTCTACATCTATTACTCGATGTTCGGCTTCCAGCGCATCGGTGACCTGGCCTGGGCCGCCGGCGACATGCAGGCCCGCGGCTTCATGTTGGGCGGCACGGCGGGGCGCACGACGCTCAACGGCGAGGGCCTGCAGCATGAGGACGGCCATAGCCATTTGATCTCGGCGACCATCCCGAACTGCGTGTCGTACGACCCGACCTTCGCGCACGAGCTGGCGGTGATCATCCAGCACGGCCTCAAGCGCATGGTGGAAGACCAGGAAAATGTCTTCTACTACATCACGGTCATGAACGAGAACTATGCCCAGCCGGGCCTGAAGGCCGGCGACGAAGAGGGCATCATCCGCGGCATGTACCTATTCAAGAAGAGCGAGGCCAAGGCCGAGCAGCGCGTCCAGCTGCTGGGGTCCGGCACCATCCTGCGGGAAGTAATCGCCGCGCAGGAGCTGCTCGAGAAGGACTGGGGCGTCGCCGCCGATGTCTGGAGCGTGACCAGCTTCACGGAACTGCGCCGCAACGGCTTGGACGTCGAGCGTTACAACCTGCTGCATCCCACGGAGAAAAAGCCGCAGGTGGCGTATGTGACCGAGCTGCTGGAGAAGACCGAGGGTCCGATCGTTGCGTCCACCGACTATATGAAGGCGTTCGCCGACCAGATCCGTCCCTTCATTCCGAAGGGCCGCACCTACAACGTGCTCGGCACCGACGGATTCGGCCGCTCGGATTTCCGCTCCAAGCTGCGCCATCACTTCGAAGTGGACCGCTATTTCGTCACCCTGGCCGCCCTCAAGGGCCTGGCCGACGAAGGCAAGATCCCCGCGAAGAAGGTGGCCGAGGCCATCAAGAAGTACGGCATCAACCCCGAGAAAGCCAACCCTCAATACGCCTGATAGACGGCCGGGATGGTTAAGATAGGGCCCAGCCCTATCTTGTCCGCCCGGCCGGCGCGCGCCCGCCCGCGGCGGCAGCGGCGCGCCCGGCGGGGTCCGGCTTTCTGGAGACTACAGAATGAGTAATGTGATCGAGCTGAAAGTCCCCGACATCGGCGACTTCAGCGATGTCGAAGTGATCGAAATCCTGGTCTCGGTCGGCGACACCATCAAGCCCGAGCAGAGCCTGGTCACCGTCGAATCGGACAAGTCGTCCATGGAGATCCCGGCCTCCCAGGGCGGGGTGGTCAAGGCCGTGAAGGTCAAGATCGGCGACAAGGTCAGCGAAGGCACGCCCCTGGTCGAGATAGAAGCCGCCGGCGAGGAAGGGGCAGCGGACAAGGAGGAACAAGTTCCACAGGCCGCCGCGCCCGCTGCGCAGGCTGCTCCGAAGGCCGCTGCGGCCGAGCAGCCCGCCCCGCAGCCTGCCTCTTCCGCCGGACAAGGGGCCGAGCAAGTCGTGACCGTTCCTGACATCGGTGACTTCAAGGACGTCGAGGTCATCGAAGTGCTGGTCAAGGCTGGGGACCGGGTCGCCGCTGAGCAGAGCTTGGTGACGGTCGAGTCTGACAAGTCCTCGATGGAAATCCCCAGCTCCGCGGCCGGTGAGGTGCTGGAAGTGCTGGTCAAGGTGGGCGACAAGGTCTCCGAAGGCAGCCCGCTCGTGAAAGTGAAGTCGGACGCTGGCGCAGCGCCCGCAGAAAGCGCGCCTGCCAAGGCCGAGGCGCCGGCTGCGCAGGCGGCTGCCGCGCCGGCTTCCGCCCCGCAGGCCTCGGCGCCTGCCCCTGCCGCCAGGCGCCAGCCCCCCGTTCCTGCCGATGCGGAGGGCGAACGGCGGGGCGTCAAGCCGCACGCCTCGCCCTCGGTGCGCAAGTTTGCGCGCGAGCTGGGCGTGGACTTGACCAAGGTGACGCCCACCGGGCCCAAGGGCCGCATTACGCCGGACGACGTGCGCAACTTCGTCAAGCAGGCGCTGGCTGGTGCGGGGGCTTCCGCAGCGCCGGCCGCGGCGGGCGGTGGCCTGGACCTGCTGCCGTGGCCCAAGGTGGATTTCGCCAAATTCGGCGAAATCGAAGCCCAGCCGCTGTCGCGCATCAAGAAAATCTCCGGCGCCAACCTGCACCGCAACTGGGTGATGATTCCGCACGTTACCAATAACGAGGATGCAGACATCACCGACCTGGAGGCATTCCGCGTCCAGCTCAACAAGGAAAACGAGAAAGCAGGCATCAAGGTCACCATGCTTGCCTTCCTGGTCAAGGCCGTGGTCTCGGCGCTGAAGAAATTCCCCGAGTTCAATGCCTCGCTCGACGGCGAAAACCTGATCCTGAAGAAGTACTACCACATTGGGTTTGCGGCCGATACGCCCAATGGGCTGGTGGTACCGGTCATCCGCGACGCCGACAAGAAGGGCGTCCTGGAACTGGCCAAGGAAACCGCGAATCTGGCCAAGAAGGCGCGCGACGGCAAGCTCTCGCCATCGGAGATGCAGGGCGGCTGCTTCTCGATCTCGTCGCTGGGCGGCATCGGCGGCACGCATTTCACGCCCATCATCAACGCCCCCGAAGTCGCCATCTTGGGCGTGAGCCGCTCGTTCATGAAACCCGTCTGGGATGGCAAGCAATTCGTGCCGCGCCTGACGCTGCCCCTGTCCCTGTCGTACGACCACCGCGTCATCGACGGCGCCGCGGCCGCCCGCTTCAATGCCTATCTGGCCGGGGTGCTGGCGGACTACCGCCGCATCCTGCTGTAAGGAGCAACGATGGCGATCGAACTCAAGGTACCCGACATCGGCGACTTCAAGGACGTCGAGGTCATCGAGATCCTCGTGTCGGTGGGCGACTCGATCCAGGCAGAGCAGAGCTTGGTGACGGTCGAGTCCGACAAGTCCTCGATGGAAATCCCGGCCTCCCAGGGCGGGGTGGTCAAGGCAGTGAAGGTCAAGATCGGCGACAAGGTCAGCGAAGGTACGCCCTTGGTCGAGATAGAGCCCGCAGCCGATGCAGCAGCCGCGTCCGCCAGGGTCGTGCCCGATCCGACGGCGCGCACCGGATTCCCGCAGGTTGAACTGGCCCCTCCGGCACTGGATGAATTGGGTGAACCCACCTCCGACAAGCCGGACCCCGATCCCGTGCCCGTGCCCAGCCCCGCGCCCGTTGCGGCGAGTTTCGGCGGCAAGGCCGACCAGAGCTTCGACGTTGTCGTGCTCGGTGCCGGCCCGGGAGGTTATTCGGCTGCTTTCCGCGCCGCCGACTTGGGCCTGAAAGTGGCGCTGGTCGAGCGCTATTCGACCCTCGGCGGGGTTTGCCTGAACGTAGGTTGCATTCCTTCCAAGGCCTTGCTGCATACGGCGGCCGTCGTCGACGAAGCCGCGCGGATGGCCGAGCATGGCATCTCTTTCGGCAAGCCCGAGATCGACCTCGACAAGCTGCGCGCATTCAAGGATAGCGTGGTCGGCAAGCTCACCAATGGCCTGGCGGGCATGGCCAAGGCCCGCAAGGTGACCGTCGTCACCGGCGTCGGCACGTTCCTCGATTCCCACCACATCGAGGTGCAAACGCAAGGCGGCAAGCAGGTGCTGCAATTTGCCAACGCCATCATCGCTGCAGGCAGCCAGTCGGTGAAACTGCCGTTCGCCCCCGAGGACGATCGCATCGTCGATTCCACCGGCGCGCTGCAATTGAAGGGCATCCCCAAGAAGATGCTCATCATCGGCGGCGGCATCATCGGCTTGGAAATGGGGACCGTGTACTCGACCCTAGGTGCTCGCCTGGACGTCGTCGAGATGATGGACGGCCTCATGCAGGGCGCGGATCGCGACCTCGTGAAGGTCTGGCAGAAAATGAACGAACACCGCTTCGACAACATCATGGTGAAGACGAAGACGGTGGGTATGGAAGCCAAGCCGGACGGCATCTGGGTGACCTTCGAGGGCGAAAACGCACCCAAGGAGCCGCAGCGCTACGACCTGGTGCTGCAGGCCGTCGGCCGCAGCCCCAATGGCAAGAAAATCGGCGCCGAGAAAGCGGGCGTGATCGTCGGCGACCGCGGATTCATCCCGGTGGACTCGCAGATGCGCACCAATGTGCCGCACATCTACGCCATCGGCGACATCGTCGGCCAACCCATGCTAGCCCACAAAGCCGTGCATGAGGGCCACGTGGCCGCCGAAGCCGCCGCGGGCAAGAAGAGCCATTTCGATGCCTCGGTGATTCCGTCGGTCGCTTATACCGATCCGGAAGTCGCCTGGGTGGGGCTGACGGAAGACGAGGCCAGGAAGCAGGGCCGCAAGGTCGTCAAGGGCCTCTTCCCCTGGGCAGCATCGGGCCGGGCCATCGCCAACGGGCGCGACGAAGGCTTTACCAAGCTGCTCTTCGATGAAGAGACGCATCGCATCGTAGGCGGCGGCATCGTCGGCACGAATGCCGGCGACATGATCGGCGAGATCGCCCTGGCAATCGAGATGGGTGCCGACATGGTGGACATCGGCAAGACCATTCATCCGCACCCGACCCTGGGCGAGTCCATCGGCATGGCTGCCGAGGTGGCGGAGGGGGTGTGTACGGATCTGCCGCCAGCCAGGAAAAAATAGGCAAGGCCGTTCGTCCGTCGACGGGGAACGGCGCTTCGGCCGTTCCCAAATACGCCAAAGGCTCCCATGGGGAGCCTTTGGCTTTTGCGGGGATGCCGATTGCGAGCGCTCAAGGTGGTTTCGTGTCATGCTTGGCATTCCTCGGCCCGAAATCTATGCGTTGCATGCGCGCCGACGAGCCGAGAAAACGAGCCCACGCAGGCGGCCGCGATTGAGTAGGCCCGGCCTATGCGTGCTAATGGCGAGATGGAACCCTGTTCCCTCCCAGCGCCTGCCACTGCTTGCGCAATTGAGCGCGCCGGGACGGATAGCGTTCCGGCAGCAATTCGGCCGATACCAGTCTTTCGACCTGGAAGTGCCGGAACTGCCGTCGCCGTTCGCACCAGGCCGCGACGATGCGCATCCGCTCGAAAAAGCCCAGGGCGAAGGGCCAGATGATGCGCCGGCTCATCCTGCCGCGTTGGTCCCGGTACGCGATGGCGATTTTTCGTTCTTCGCGGATGGCCTGGCGCAGCAGCGGCAAGTGTTCGCGGCCGGCGTGGGTGCGGGCAGGCACACGCAAGGAATCTGCATCCAGTTCCGGCCGCAGCTTGGGCGGCAGCACGCCGGCGATTTTGCCTAAGGCTTGTTGGGCGTAGTCCGCCAATTCGTGGTCGGTATGGGCGGCGACCCAGCGGGTGCCCAGGAGCAGTGCTTCGAGCTCCCCGCGAGAGAACATCATGGGCGGCAGCAAGAATCCGGGCGTCAGCAGATAGCCGACGCCTGGTTCGCCGCGTATCGCTGCTCCCTGGGCTTGCAGGCTGGCAATGTCCCGGTAAAGCGTCCGCTGGCTCACGCCCAAGGTCCGGGCCAGCTCCGCGCCGCTGACAGGCTGGCGATGGTGGTGCAGGATCTGAAGTAGGGCCAGAAGACGTTCGGCGCGAGACATCGGGTAGATCTCCAGGCGCTCCGGGCGCGCGTGTCAAAGCTTAAGAACTGAAAGCAAAAATTTACTCGAGGGAGCCTCCACGACAGGTGGGTTATATGAATCCATTATTCCATTCCAGTTTCCCAGCATGAATCCTTTCGTCGCAGCAAAAAAGCGCATTTATCGATGGATTAAGTATCGCCTGGTGCGGCCCGGGCCACCGCCTTCGCCCGTTCGTTTTACTGGGCCCATCGTAGTGTTGGGATCGGCTCCGGTTTCGCATCGGCCAGCGGGACTGGACCACGGTTTCTCGGTGATTACCGTCAACGGCTCCCAAACGGTGCTCGCTGAATGGGGCGTGGAGCAGCCAGACATAACGATGATGATGTTCAATCAGGTAGAGGGTACGACGCACAATGCGCGGGAAGTGAGGCGCGTTTTATCGGGAAAACGGACGGGTGCGCTATTCGTGCTGTTATGGCGAAAAAATGAACGTGAGCGGTTGAAACGGGGGTTGGCGGCATTCAATTACGGATACGATTTTCTTTATATCGTGGATCGTTATGAACGCATGGCTTTGCTCGACAGGGTTACCGGTTTGCGTTCCTTGGAAATCGATGCCGAATCAAAATGTTCGAATGGCGTCTATGCGATCCTTTTCGCGCTGTACCATCGTGCGCCTGCCGTGATCATGACCGGCATCGATCCCTGCTCGAGCGGCCACGCCTATAACGATGCCGGGCTGGCGAGGTTGCACGCACGCATGGATGCCCTCGTCATTGGGCGGCTTCTCGGGGCCGGGCAGCCGCTGTTTACCGCGGATCCCGATGTGGCGCGCACCACCGGGGTGCCACTCTGGACGCAGGCGCTTGCCGACGAGTTGACCTGGAAGGCGGCGAGTGCCGCGGGCGCGGCATGAATATTCAACGGCCCGGGCATGTAGGGAGGCGTCCCGCATGCAGCAGACGATCGCGGACGGCAAACCACTCGTCCGCATAATCGTCGTTCCGGTGCTCCTCGAAATAGGGGCCGCCATCGGTGAAATGAACCAGTTTGGCGTCCGGGCGATAATCATATTCCCTCACTAGCCAATTCCAGGTAGCGGGCAACTCCCCCACCAGGGCTTCGGAGTCCAGCCATTTGAATTGGTGCAGCTCCAATCCCCCGGCGTGGTTGACGTATTCCGGCACGAGGGCCATGCATCGTGCGTTGTTGAAAAGCATCACGCTCGACCAATTTTTCTTGGCGTAATTCGTCTGGATGTTTCCGAGGAATTTCGTGGCGGTCTTGGGGGCGTATTCGTGTTTCACGCACATGACGGCAAACCGGTCGTCGCGCAGCGACCAGAGTTCGGCAATGTCGGCGCGCACCAGCGTGTCGCAATCGATGAATAAAGACCAACCTTCATAGCGGCCCAGGTAGGGAACCATGAATCGAGAAAAGGAAAACTCGGTGGACTGAAGAGGGTGGCGTTCCCGCGTGAAGACGCCTTGGAGGTGGGGCAGGGCCACGGGGGTAAACGAAACCGGAATGGAACTTTTCTCCAAAATACTATGGCAAAGCACATGGTAGGCTACGACCTCTTCGCTGTCGTAGCCGACATAAATCCGGGCGGGTTCCGTCGTCATGGGTGACCATCGTCGTGGTTTGTGGTTATGACGTTGTAGCGGGGCTGCGCCTGGCGGCACGTATCACAACGTTTCAATCATGCGCGGAATTCGTTCGACTTCCTGCGCGTGGCGGAAAACAATGTGCCCATGCTGATCACCCGCCGCATCGCGAACACCGCGTTCAAGCTGTTGTACCGATATAGCCACGGGCCCGCGCATCGCCACAACGAGCGCTTCTGGCCGCATGTCTCCGTCGAGCGCGACGCCCGCGGCGACCTGACCGGCTTCTCCTATCGCGGCCGGGCCCTGCCGTTGGCCAATCGGGAGATGATGCGCGGCGCCTGCCGCGGCACGGGCCACATCATCGCCTGCGGTCCCTCGATCAATGACATCGAATATGACCGCCTGCAGCTGTCGAGCGTCATGGGCGTGAACGGCGCCATGACGCTTGCCGAGCGCCATCCGATACGCTTCGATTATTACTGTTTCAACGACACGGGTTTCCTGCGGGCCCGCTTCGATCTGGTGGCGCGGATCGTGGCGGAGGATTTGCTGCTATTCACGACGCCCTTGTGCCTGTGGCACATTCTTCAGCGGGTGTCGCCCGGAGATCTGCGTTGTAGGTTGTTCCTGGTAGAGAACCCGCAGCGCCGGGCCTTGCTGCCGGCGCGCACCATGGAGGAGGTCCGGCGCGATCACCCGGACGACGAGTTGACGATTTTCGATCCTGAGCGAGGCTTGGGATTCAGCCGCGACATTCGCAAGGGCCTGTTCGACGTGGGGACGGTAGCCTATACGGCCCTGCAAATCATGGTTTGGCTGGGATATTCGCAAATTGTGCTGCATGGGGTCGACTTGAACAATGCGGCGGCCACGCCGCGTTTTTACGAAACCCCGGAGAACCGCCTGCCCACGACGCTGGACCAGTACCTGCCCGGGCACATTCTTCCGTCATTCGTCCGGGCGGCGGCCTTATTGCGGGAAGCAGGCGTTGAAATCGTCAATTTGTCGCCCAAGGGAGCGTTGGCCGGCGAGCCTTTCCGGCAGCTCGATTGGCATGCCCTGGTTCGATGACTCGCGGAAGGTTCGTGCACGGAGGACGGCATGGAAGACCGGATCAAGCTCTTCATCGGATGCGATCCCAACGATTGCGACCTCGAGCAAATGATGGTGCTGGAATACAGTGCGCGCAAGCACAGCTCCCTGCCCATCGACATCGAGTGGATGAGGCTGTCCCGTGCCCCGTCCAGCTTCTGGTTCTCCGATCCGGCGCAAGGGCAGGGGTGGCGCACTGAAGCCTGGGCGACCCCGTTTTCCGGGTTCCGCTGGGGCGTGCCGGCTTTTTGCGGCTACGAGGGGCGGGCCATTTACATGGACACGGACATGCTCGTGCTGTGCGACCTGGCAGAGCTGTGGCGCGTGCGCATGGCGCCGGGCAAAGTCCTCACGGGCAAAGGGCGCAAGCACTCGTGGCGCTTTTGCGTGGCTGTCTGGGATTGCGCCGCGGCGCGCGCCCATTTGCCGCCCATCGAACGCCTGCGCGCCGACCCGGACTCGCATCGACGCATGATGGAATACTTTTCCCAGCGGCCCGAACTCATCGAACCGATGGGTTCAGACTACAACAACATCGATGGCGAAAAGGCGGCGCTCGAGCAGATCCGGATCCTGCATTATTCCGACATGGGGACGCAGTTCAGCCACAAATACTCGTTCCCCAGGCTGCAGCAAGAGGGGCGCAGGCATTGGTTCGACGGCCAGGTGCTACCCCATCCCCGGGCCGACCTTGCCGAATTGTTCGATCGTTACTATCACGAGGCGCTGGGCGCGGGATATGCGCTCGAACGCTACCGGGCGCCGCATGCCTTCGGTGAGTTGCCCAAGGCTTCGCAGCGCGATTACGCCGGCAACCACCGCACGCGCCGTCGTTCGTTCTGGTCACGCCTTGGGCTCGGCCGCTTGATGGGGTGACGTTTTTTCAGAGCTTCGCGGGGAGGCCGCCGCGACGACGGCTCTTGACACGTCCGCGCCTCGGATCGTGCAAATACCGCTCATCCGTGCATCGCGCCGGATATGCTTCAGCGCACGAGACGTTACGATAAAAAACAAGTTGCGACAGAGTGCTCGGTACAGTGGTACGGATGTCATCCAAGCACTGTGGAGTCGCCATCAAACAGGTTCCGTATCCGATACAGAGGGGCTGGTCCGTTGCCTTCGTGATGTCGCCGCGGATCGGAGATACGCTCATTTCGATGGTGGTCGCCAACAACCTGGCTCGCCACGGGGTGGACGTCACCCTTTACAGCGACCACCTGCATGACATGCGGAACTGGTTCCCCGGTTTCCGCATCGAACCCGCGTTGCGTCCGCCGCAGGCCCCCGCCGAGCTCGCGCGCCATGACATCGTGCTTCATGCTTATGAATCTGACGTGGTGGGCGATCATCCCCGCTGCTGGGTCATGGACCGGTGGCCGACGTATCGGCAGGTCAAACCCATGGTGGATATCCAGCTGGAGATTTGCCGAGAGTGTTTGGGCCTGCCCGATCCGCTCACGCGCGAGAACGGGCTGGTGCCGCCGGTCGATGCCGGTGGGGACAAGGTACGCAACCGGGTCGTCATCCATCCCACCGCGAGCGATCGCCAGAAGCAGTGGCTGCCCCGGCGTTTCCGGGAGCTGGCCCAGGTTTTGCACGGCCAGGGCTACGAGCCGTGTTTCGTGGTCGAGCCCAACGAACGCGCCGAGTGGGCGTGGGTGGAGAAGCAAGGGTTTCCTCTGGTCTCGTACGCTGCGCTGGACGATCTCGCACGCTGGTTGACCAAAGCGGGGGTCTTTGTCGGCAATGATTCGGGCATCGCCCACCTAGCCTCGAACCTGGGCGTTCCTGCCGTTTCCCTGGCCATGCGTCCGCGCATTGCCCGCAGGTGGGCCCCGGGGTGGGCGCCTAGCCTGGCGATTACCCCGCCTCCGGTAATGCCGGGCCGGTGGCTGCGCGAACTCTCCTGGAAATATCTGTTGTCGGTGCGCAAGGTGGAGAGGGCCGTGGAAGCCCTGCGCCGACGCGTCATGAACACGCCCCTGGCCTTTGGCGCTGACTTCGCGGGCGGGCCTCCCGCGCCGCTTGGCCGCCCGGCAAACACCCCCGCAAGCACTATGCTTTCGACCATCACCGATCGTTTGCCGGGTCCGCACCAACCTACTCCCTGAGCGCGGTTCCCACGCGCGCCTGGCTTTGTGGCTCGCGCACGCGGGGTTCCACTGGTGAAAACGCGTGCTGCGTCGATCGACGCGGCACGCTCCCGATTTGTCTCATCGGGCAGCCTGTTTTACGCTTTCCCATTTGCGGCGCCGGGGGCGCCTGCCTGCATTTTCCAGACTCGCTTTCTCATTCGGAGACTCTCTAGTGGTTCGACTCGCAACGACAGCATCCCTTTTGTCCTTGCCAACGCAGCGCGATGCTTCCCCGATCCGCCGCAAACTGTCGAAGCCCTGGCCGCTCCGTTTCCTCTTATTGTTAAGCCTGCTGTGTGCGTTGACCTTGGGCCGGCCGTCCTCGGCTGCCGATGCGGCCGGCGCGCAGGCGGCGCAGGCGCTCACGCCCGCCGCGCTGGCGGACGTGCTGGAAAACCCGGAAACCCGCAAGGCGTTGATCGAACAATTGCGTGCACAGGGACAGAGCGCTTCCCAACGGCAAGGCGAGCCTCCCGCAGGTAAGCCGGCCGGTGAAAGTCCCCCAGGGTGGCGGCAACGGATCACCGAGGGAACCCAGCGTTTCCTGTCTGGCCTAGTGCTGGACGTCGCGCAGGGGGCCTCCGATATCCGGGACTTGTTGTCCGGGAAAGGGCTGGGGCTGGAAGATGACGCGACGACGCAGGCTTTGCGGCGATTGGCGGTCGCGGTGGCAACGGCTCTCGTGGCGTTCGTGTTGATGCGCCTGGTTGCGCTGTGGATATACCGCCGCATCGATGATTGGGTGGCTGGCCTGGGATGGAACACGAAGGGTGGGCAGGAACCGGTAAGCATGCCGGTCCTCGTCCGGCGCGCGGGAGCCATTGCGGGTGCATTGGTCATTGACGTGCTGGTGGTTCTGCTCGCCGCCGGAGCCGCGTATGGCGTGGGCGTGTACGGCGGCCCGGGGGGCGGGGCTGTTGACCCCATCGTCGCAGTGTTTCTCAAGGCTTTTCTCGCCGTCGAGATCACCAAGGTCCTGGTGCGTACGGTTTTTTCGACGCGCTATCCGCATTTGCGCTTGCTGCCGATGTCGGACGACATGGCCAAGTATTGGAATGGATGGTTGATCGTCCTGCTCACGGCGGCCGGCTACGGGACGATGCTGGTCGATCCGGTGGTGTCGCTTGCGCTCTCGCGGGCCCTGGGGCGGCTGACCGGATTGATCATCATGCTGGCGGTCTATGTTTACGCGGTGCGCATCATCTGGCTCAATCGCCTTCACGTCAGAGAGAAACTGGCGCACAGCGGCGCCCGGACACTGACTTTCCTGGGTACCTCGCCGCGCTTGCTGGCGCGCGTCTGGCACTGGCTCGGGATCGGTTATTTCTCCGTGCTGTTGGTCGTGAGCCAGCTGGATCCGACCAATGCCTTGCCGTTCATGGTCACGGCAACGCTGCAGACGCTCGTGGCGGTAGGCGTGGGCAGCCTCGCCACCTTGCTGTTGAATAGCTTGCTGGCCAAGCCGATACGGATTTCCGATGAGCTGCGCCTGCGCCTACCCATGCTCGAAGCCAGGTTGAACGCATATGTGCCGACTGCGTTGCGGATCGCGGGCTGGGTGGTGCGCATCGTCGTCTTGCTCCTGGTGCTGGATGCCTGGCGTGCGTTCAACTTGTCCCATTGGCTGACCTCGGGCGCAGGGGCAGCCGCCATCGGCGTGGCCGTGAACGTGCTCATCGTCTTGTTGATCGCGGCGCTGACCTGGACCGTCGTTGCCAGCATCATCGAGCATCGCCTGCATGTTCGCGAGGGGCGGCCGCTGCCGACGGCCCGCGAGAAAACGTTGCTGTCGCTGTTCCGCAATGCCGCACTGATCGTCATCGTGACGATGACCGTCATGGTGGTGCTGTCCCAGATCGGCATCGACGTGGCGCCGCTGATCGCCGGGGCGGGCGTCGTCGGCCTGGCGGTGGGGTTCGGCGCCCAGAAGCTGGTGCAGGACATCATCACCGGGATTTTCATTCAGCTCGAGAACGGGATGAATGAGAATGACGTCGTCCAAGTGGCCGGCGTGTTTGGCACCGTCGAAAAAATGACGATACGTTCGGTGGGCATCCGGACTTTGGACGGCGGGTATCACCTCGTGCCCTTTTCGTCGGTAGACGTAGTCGCCAACCACATGCGCGATTTCTCCTATCACTTGGGCGAGTACACCATCTCGCATCGCGAGAACGTGGACGAGGCCATGCAGCATTTGCGCAATGCCTTTGCCGAACTGATGACCGACGAAGTGCTGGCGCCCGAGATACTCGAGGACATCGCTATTCCCGGCGTGACGGCCGTCAACGAGAAAGGCGTCACCATTCGCGTGTTGATCAAGACGAAGCCAGGCATGCAGTGGGCCGTGCAGCGTGGATATAACCGGTTGGTGAAAAAGCATTTCGCTGCCGCCGGCATCGAGCTTCCGTACCCGCACATGGTGGTGTACTTCGGGCAGGACAAGAGCGGGCATGCGCCGGCGGCCAGGGTGGAACTCGAGGCGCCGGCGCCTGCCGGCACGGCAACCCCGCGCACAGACGGCGCGGCGTAGGACCGTCGCAGCGGCACGCCTGGAGGCTCCCATCCGCGTGGCGGATGGGAGCCTCGGTCAGGCGGTCTCCTTGCGGTTGTTTCCTCCCTGGGGCGTCGTGCGTGCCTTGCCCCTCACTTTGTTGACGGCGCGGATCGTCGCCCATGCCATCCACCTGGGGCTGGTGAGGCGGGCACTCGGCAACCTGCGCATGGCGTCGACCGCCAGGCCGCCACGCCGGTACCATTGCCTGCGCCTCGTCTGGCTGTCGGTCCAGCGCCCTTCCAGCCATGGGAACTCCCGTCGTCCGGGCTTATAGACGGGGGGAGCGTTGAAAATCAGGATATAGGCGAGCCGGTGCGATGGCGACGTATTCGGCGCGGTGTAGTGGAGGGTGCGCGTGTGATGCACCGTGGCGTCGCCGGCCTGCAGGGGGACGGGCACGGCGAGCTCGCGTGGGAAGTCCGCGCAGCACTCCAGCGGATGTAGTCTCTTGTCTCCTCCAGGCGAGCGGTGTTCCAGGACTTCGTACTTGTTCGAGCCCGGGATGAACTGCATGCAGCCGGATTCTTCGTTGACGGGTTGCAGTGCCAGCCAGATGCTCACCTCTCGGTACTCGAAGTCGGGCGAGCGAAAGGCCTCGTCCTGGTGCCAGGGTGTGGCCGGGCCGGTCAGCGCGGGTTTGAGCAGGGCATGCTCGCCGTACAGGTCCGCATCTTTCCCGAGCAGCCGCTTGGCCAGCGCAAGGGCGCGCTGGTAGTAGCGCGTTCGCAGCAGGCTCGGCGCATAGTGCCGGGGATCGTGCAGGCTGGGAAAGGTAATGGGCTTGGACGGGTCGTCCCGCGCCGCAAAATCGTACATGGCACCTTCGTCGTAACCGGTCCGCTTGTTGAACAGGTCCATCAGAGTGTTGCGGATCAACTCGACTTCTTCCGGCGGACATAGGCCTTTGAGTGCGAGGTAGCCTTGTTTCTCGTACAAGGCGGCCTGTTCGTCCGTAATCACGCTAGTCTCTTCCATGATTCCCCCATGTGTGCCTGTGGGCCTCAGCTTTAGGCAAGGTTAAACATGGGGCTAAACGTATCCCCTTGCAGGTGAGCTTAACTATCGCGCTTCGGCCGTAAATCAGAGCGCCGATGCGACAGCCCTACCGATGTATGGCGAGCTAAGGCGGACGCGTTATGCGCGCGCGCGGCCGGCTCGCCACGGCGCTAGGGAATTCCCGCGAATTAGGACGTGTGCACGAGGGCACCGTGGGTTGTGTTCAGGCAAGAGTCTGATTGCGGGCGCTTCATTCATGCGGTCGCCCAGACATTCGTCCTAGGGCGTGTGCAGGCTGGAAAGCATGGGTGAAAGAAAGCAGTATCCATACTGTGATCGGTTTCCAGAGCGCAGGAGCAAAAATGAGCATAGCGAGGATTGCGCTGTTGGTTGATGCCTACGAGCAGCCGGGGTGGGTGTGCGACCTGATCGAATGGATCGTTCAACGCCAGGAGTTCGAGTTGGCAGCGATCCTCGTGGCCCCGCACGGGCCCGTGCGTGCGGGCTGGACGCGCAGGAACGGCCCGCTGATGAAGGCCCTGATCCAGATGGAGCAGCGCGTATTGAGCGAGCGCCAGCGCGCCTTGCTCAGGAGCCAGGACTTGCGCCAGTTGCCGAGCGCCAAGAGTAAACCCATAGACCTATGGCCCAAGACGAATGCGGCCGAGGCATTACACGGACTTGAGCTTGACCTGGTCATCATGCCCGATGGGCTTCCCGTACCCCGCGAACAGTTGCGTGGCGTGGCGCGGATCGGAAACTGGTGTCTCTCGTATTGTGCGACCGATGCGGGAACAGGAAGATACGCCGGCTTTTGGGAAGTCCTGCGGCGCGAAGACCATACTGTGGAAACCTTGTGGTGGCTGGCGGATCGCCCCGAGGACGACGAGCCGATCGAAAAGCGCAGCTTTAACACGGAAGCGTTCTGGCTGAAGAACCAGGCACGTGCGTTCGATCTCGGCAAGCTCATCATCTGCGATGCCCTGCGTTGCTTCGCCAAGGCAGCGCCTTTGCGATCAAGAAATCCCGTTCCCCGCATCGATACCGCGGCTCCGGCCAGCTATCCGACAGAGTGGGACGGAGCCTCGTATCTGGCGCGCCAAGTCTGGCTGGCCGGCGTGCTGGTGATGCGGCGACTGATGAAGCGGAACATGCGGTGGCGAATAGGGATGTTCCCCTCAGTGGGGGCCCAGGCCTTGGTGTCGAAAGCGCTGGTGTTAACGCCCCCGAAGGGGCGGTTTTACGCCGATCCGTTCGTATTCATGCGCAACAACCGTCCCTACATTTTTTTCGAGGATTACGACTTCAGGGAACGCAAGGGAAAAATCGCGGTTGCCACGTATCGGGAAGGTCGTTTCGAGGTGCTAGGGGATGCGTTGAATCTACCTTATCACCTCTCGTTCCCCTATGTGTTCGAATATGAGGGCGCCACTTACATGGTTCCCGAGACCTGTGGCAATCGAACGATCGAATTGTGGAAGTGCGAGGAGTTTCCGATGAAATGGAAACTCGAGTGCATATTGATGAAAGACGTCTCGGCCGTCGATACCGTCATCTTCCGGCATGGTGAATATTGGTGGTTGTTGACCAATATCGATCGGACCGACGGGCTCAGCCATTGCGACGAGCTATTTGCGTTTTACGCAGAATCGCCCACCTCCACAGACTGGCGGCCCCATGCTGCCAACCCGGTGGTGCGTAGCCCGGCCAAGGCGAGAAATGCCGGTTTGATCGTCATGCCGTCGGGAGAGATTATTCGATGCGCTCAATATCAGGGTTTTTGCCAATATGGGAAAGGGATTTCCCTGAATCGCATCGAAAAGCTGACTCCGCTGGAATATCAGGAAACTGACGGAGAGGTGCATTACGCCCAGTTCGTGGGCAAGCCCAACTCCGCCATGCACCACTGGCACAGTCACGGGGGGCACACGGTTTTCGATTTTGCTTATATGGAGTGAATCCATCTTATTCCTACGACGTTCGGGCTCATCCCGATGTCCTAGGCATTGCGTCTAGTCATCCACAGTTCGCACAAAATGATATATATGTTTGCCTCGGGAGGCAGTTGGAGATAGAGACTTACTGGCGCAGAAACGCGCATACCGTTTTAAGGTTGTGCTACAAATAGCGGGAAGACGTTTTTTCTGCGACCGAATGCTACATATTCGGGTTGCCGCAGCCAAGAACGTCTTTTCGTCGGGGTTACCTCACTTTTAATCCACCGAAAGTGCTCACTCCCGCCTAACTTCAGGCAGGAGACGGGTCGTTGATTCCGAGATGGTTGTAACAAAAATTAACGGAATGCGGCGGGGCGCGTGGTGGGCTGATGTCTTATCGGGCTGGTGCCTATTTGGATTTGAACAGAGGAAGTGATGGGAAAAATAGTCCTGATGGAATCTCATCCGTTGCTGCGTCTCGGTTTGTGGCAGATCGTGAAAAAACTGGGCGAGCCTTGGGAGATAGTCGAACTGGATTACGACGCTCTTGCCAAAGGCGAGTCGCCGGCTATCGGAGTAGATCTTCTGATATATGGCGTTTCGTCGGGGGCGGGGTCGGATCGCCAGTACCTCACCGAGATTCATAAAACTCTCCAGCCGAAGCGGATTTTGCTCCTGGCCGATGCGCTGCCGTTGCCGCCAAGCTTCAGCAATTTGTCCGGCTTGCCGGTATCCGGCTGTGTCATGAAAACCGTTTCAGTCGAGATTCTCGAGGCTGCGATTCGGTTGGTCATCGCCGGAGGTCAGTGTTTTCCCGGAAAACAGTTGCAGGCCCCGGATTCCTATTTCCGGCCTGCAGCCGACCAGGCGGGCGGGGTCCTGTCGTCCAACGGGCTCAAGCCGGCAGGTTCGAACGGCAAGCCGAACGAAATCAGCATCGCCGAAGGAGCGCAGCTATTGCAATTGACGCCGCGCCAATACGAAGTGCTGGTATTGCTCGCGCGCGGTCATCCGATCAAGACGATCAGCCGGATGCTCAATATCTCGGTCGCGACCACGAAGACGCATGCGTGTACCCTCTATCAACGCCTGCACGTGCGCAACAAGGGTGAAGCGGTCTATACGGCGCTGAAGCGGGGGGCTACGCTCGAGTGGCACGGCCCGGAACTCGACCGCGACAACAAGCGGGTGCAGCCCTACGCGCATACGCACAAATAGCGTTAATCCGAACCGATTCAATCGCCTGTACGAGAGTCGACACACGCGGCCGCTGATAGGATACAAGCGTGTTGAATGACCGCACGCGGCACCCGTCGGTGGCGGGGCCGCGACGGTTGTGTCTATCAGCAGTGCTCCAGATTCTCTCTTTCCGAGCCGGCCATGGCGTTCCATGGTCGGCCAGGCGGGGCGTCAGGGCGCGTTCAAAAGGCCGCGGGGAATGGCGACAGTTCTGATTGAAGATTACGCGCTGTTGCGGCTCGCTTTGGAACATATATTGATGCGTGTAGAGGGTGCGGGCGAGATCATCGTCTTGTCCGCCCGCCAGCTGGGTGAGCTCGGAACGTCGTGGAACAAGAGCGTGGAATTGCTGGTATTGGACGTGAACCCCGATCCGGTACAAGCCATCGAGACGCTCGAGCGAGCGTTGGCAATATTTTCCCCCCGAGTCGTCTTGACGCTTTATGGCACGGAAGACCCGGCCGTCAGTGCCGCTTTCGCCCGTCGCGGGGTCCAGGGTTACATATCACGCTCTTCCGATCCTGCCGCATTGGCCGCAGCGGTGAGCCTGGTCCTTGCGGGCGGCGAGTGTTATCCACGCCGGGAGATACCGCCGGACATGCCCGTGGCGGCCCGGTCCGTCATGCGGGGGCTGACGAAGAGGCAGGAGGAAATCCTGAGGCTGCTGGTACAGGGACACAGCATGCGAGAGATAGCTGAGCACATCGGCATCTCCGCTGCGACGGTCAAGAGCCATGCGCGCACGCTTTATTGGAAGCTCAACGTGCGCAACCAGGCCGAAGCAGCGTTCGTGGCCCGGCATCGCGGCTTGATCAAGCCGGACGACGAAGGCGAGGACTGAGCCGGGCCGGTAGCGCCGTCAGGCGGCCGGTCCGGTTACCCCTGGGGTATCCCCCCCGATGCAGTGGATGAGCGCCTTTTCGGCTTCGGACAACACGGCGTCGATGTGGAGATGGCGCTGCGCGTAATGCCGCGCGGCGCGGCCGAGTGCGTGGCGGCGGCACGGATCGTCGGCGAGTTCTTCCAGCGCGGCCACGAGGGCCTGTGCATCTTCCGGCGGGATGACGATGCCCTTGCCCGCGACTACCCCGGCGAGTTCCGTTCCTGGTTGTGCGGTGCAAATGACCGGGCGTCCGCTGGCTAGCATGCCCGAGAGCTTGGAGGGCATCACTAAGTCCGCCGCGTTGGCGCGCTGGGGCAGCAGATGGATGTCTGCGGTGCAAAGGAGCTCGCCCAGCCGTTCTGCAGGCTGCAGATCGAGGAAACGGACCTGGGGCAGCCCCTTGCACAAGGCATGCAAGGCATCGCGTTGGGGCCCTTCTCCGCAGAATACGAACCATAGCTTGGGGTGCGCTGCCAACATACGAGCGGCTTGCGCAAGGACTTCGAGGCCCTGTTTGACGCCCATGTTGCCGGCGTAGAGCGCGACGACGGCATGGGGGGGGATGCCGAGCTCGGACCGATAGCGCGATTGGCAGTCTGGGCGGCAGATGGCATCGACGTCGACCCAATTAGGCAGCGTCTCCAGCCGGCGCGCGTCTACGCCCTTGCGCCGCGCCAGTTCGAGCATGCGCCCCGAGATGGTGGAGACGCGATCGAAGCGTCGCAGCAGCCAGCGTTCCAGCCCCAGGACGACTTTTCTCAAGCCACGGCCTTTGAGCAGGCCAAGCTCGAACGCTGCGTCCACTTCGTAGTCTTGGATGTGCAGCCATACTCGCGCGCCGCATAGCCGGGCGGCCAGCCATGCAGCCGGGGCGCAGAAAAGGGAGGGTGCCACGACGAATATGACGTCTGGCCGCTTGAAGGCCTGCATGATGAGGACCGGCAGGCTGGAGGCTGCGAAGCTCGCCAGGTGCAGCAGGCGTTTGAGGCCGCCCGGCCGGGCAGGCACCCAGAGCGGCGTCCGGATGACGGTAACGCCTCGCCAGGTTTCCCGGCGGTAACGCCAGGCCGAGTAGCCTGGCTCGATGCGCCAGGCCGGATAATAGGGGGGGCCGGCAATGACGGACACCGTGTGACCCCGGCCGGCGAGCCAGGCGGCCAGTTCACCGGTGTACTTGCCTATTCCCGTCAGTTCCGGCGCGAAATTCAGCCCGTATATCAAGAGTCTCATGCGTCCACCATTGTGCGCCTGCGCACGGGCCGGCAGGGATTGCCGTGGCAGATCATCGCCGCGGGAACGGGTTTGAATACGGAACTTCGGGCGCCGACTACGGCGCCGGCGCCCACTGTTACCCCGGGGCCGATGAATACGTCGGCCGCGATCCACGCTCCGTGTTCGATGCGGACTGGCCGCTCGCGGATCGGGAAGGCTCGCAGGCTGGGATCGTGGTCGGCAGCGCAAACATAGCTGCGCTGGGACACGACGACGTGATCGCCGATGTGGATGGGAGCAAGGCTGTAGAGCACGACGTCGTCCCCGATCCAGGAATAATCCCCGATGCTGACTTTCCAAGGATAGGTGATCGTGGCGCTGGGACGAATCAAGACCTTCTTGCCGACCTTTGCGCCGAACAGGCGCAGCAGCCATCGGCGAAATCCATAGGCGATTTGCGGGGAACACCTGAAGAGCGTGGCTTGCGCCAGCCACCATATCTGGACGGCCAGGGGGGAGCGGCCGCGCAAGCCGGGGGAAATGGAAAACAGGTCCAGCCTATGGAATTCTTCTTTCACGTGGAACTCCGATCCAGATCGCCCGCCAATCCTTGCCCGGCGCCCTGGCTGGCGCGCGTGGCGGCGGCCCGCATCTCTTCGGTCTTGATGCCTATCTGCCAGTAATAGAACGCGCGTGCGATGGCATAGTGGAATCCGGCCTTGCCGTCGAGGAAGCCGCGCTTGAAGACGTAGCTGTGCAGGAATGCAGTCATGCCCTTGAACGGCAGCTTCTGGAATGCCTTCTTGGCCAATGCGCGCGATCCGACGTTCGCTTCGCGCGGATCGTTGAGCAGGCCTTTGAGGCGCAGGTGGGCTTCCCAGTCCGAATAGCGATTGTGCTTGTCGAAGTAGTGGTAGAGCGAGTCGTGATCCGCGTGGATCATGGGGTTCGACAATACGAAGGTCCGGCCTTCTACATGCGGCTGGTAGTGGCCTTCGACTTCCCACATGTTGGCGACATCCAGGTCGTCATAGTCGAGAAACCGGGCGCGGAACCTGTCCAGCAGCACGAGCTTGTAGACACGATGGCCATGGCGGAGGGTCTTGCCGCAAAAAACATAGTCGAAAGCAGCGAATGCGCCGGCATGGCCGTCATGGAAGCGAGGTAGGCTGTGGCGGATTTCTTCGGCCAGCGCCGGCGTCATTTCCTCGTCCGCGTCGACGTACAGCACGATGCGGTTCGAAAAAGGAAGGTTTTCCAGACACCACTGCTTTTTCTTCGGATACTTGCCGTTCCATTTGAACGGCACCACATGGGCGCCGTGCGCGATCGCGAGGGCCTGCGTCTCGTCCGTGCTGCCCGAGTCGACCACGAACACCTCTGAGAAATCCCGCAGGCTGGCGAGGCACTTGACGATGTTGCGTGCCTCATTCTTGGTCATCACGACGACGGATACCGGAATGCGTTCCAAGGTTTTCTCCGTGAGGGTGGTTGCGGCTATAGCAGCGGGTTGAAAAGTACAGCCACGTTTCTCCGGTGCTGCTCGAGCGAGAAAGCCGCAGCGCGTTCCGCGGCCGCCTGGGCCAGCCGATCGCGTTCGCCTTCGTGATCAACCAAGCGGCGCACTGCGGCGGCCAGGGCGCCGGCGTCACCGACGGGAAAAAGCACGCCGTATTGGCCGTTGGCCAGGATCTCGCCGGGGCCGTGGGGGCAGTCGGCGGCGATGACTGGTACGCCCAGGCACAAGGCTTCCACCATCGCATTGCCGAAACTTTCGCGGCGGGATGTCGAAACGAAGGCGTAAGCCCGTGCCAGGACGGGGAATGGGTTGGAAACATGTCCCGCCAGGATGACCTGGGAGCGGGACGACGAGGCCGCGATTTGCCGCTGCAGTGCATCGCGTTCCGGGCCATCCCCGAAAACGACGAAAGCGATGCGAGGGTCATCGAGCAGGTCAGCCGCCTCGACCAGCGTCTTGAAGTCCTTGAGCTCGTCCAGGCGGCCGATGGCCACGAACTCGAGTACTCCCGGCTGCGGTGGCATGCTTGGCGTGCAGCTGGCCAGGCGGCGGACTTCCTCGATGGGGATGCCGTTATAGACGTGGCGGAATTTTCCGGTCAGCGAAGGAAACATGTTGGAGAGGTCGCGCACGACGCCCTGGGAGACTCCCACGACGAGGTCGTGTTTCGCATAGCTGAAACGCGCGAGCCAACGCTTGAAGCGCTGCACGGCGGAGCCGCTGTAGTGCGCGGCCGGGCTGTTGTGCTCGATGGCCACGGTGGCGTACTTGCGCACGGACAGCATCGACGCCAGCGCCACGAGGAGATTGCATAGCAAGCCATGCGAGCAGACCAACGCTGGAGGGTCGTTGCGCAGGTGGATGAGCAGGCGCCAGAACGCGAGCGGCAGTGCCGAGCGGAAGCGCCAGGGCCCGGGCGTCTCGGGCAGTGCGTACGTGACGGACGGATTCCTGACCTTGAATTCGCCCCGGAAACGGCGAAGCAGGAATAGCGCGGTGTCGATGCCTTCCTCCGGGAGCGCGTCAGTGATGAACATGACGCAGCGACCGACTCCACCGGGTGACAAATCAGGAGCGACGAAGAGGACATCAGCCATGGCGTGCCGCCCGAGGTGTGAGCATGGCGTTCACCCTATCCTGCTCGGCGGCGGCCGTTACTGCCGCGCCGTTGGCCGCCAGCGACAGGCTGTAGCACAGCATGAAGCCGAGGAAGGCGGTCTTGGGAGCATAAGCCAGTCCTCCAGACATCGAGTCGACGACGATGTAGATCGGCAGGCAGCAGAGCAGGTAACGTCGATGGAGCTCCAGGCCAGGATGCCCATAGGGACGGAAAAGCGAGATCAGCAGGATGGATAGCGGCGTCAGCATGATGAGCGCCGTCCCGACGATGCCGAATTTCATCAAATAGAATGCCCAGGAGTTGTGGGCGAAGGTGCTTAGCTCGAAGCCTTCCTCGCCCATGACCCAGCTGCGCAGCCCCGCTCCATGGCCGAAAATGGGCGATTGCCGGAAGAGCTCCATCTGGCCTTCCATTTCCTCCACGCGCGCCCCGTAGCTCGAGTCATATTCCAACGCCTGGACGGTGAAGATGCGGTCGAGGAGGACCTCCACGTAGCCGATCATGTAGAACACAACCATGCCGGCTGCAATCGCTGGGACGAACAGCAACAGCGTTTTCTGCAACGCCTTCGCCTGCCTCCCCAGGAATGCGGCGACGGCGACCGTCACGGCCAACTGGAGATATTGGCTGCGGTTGAGGGACATGGCGAGCGCGAGGAACATGAACAGCGTCCACAAGTAGGCCCGACCGGGGCCCAGGCCGAGCGTATTGGGAAAGAAGAAAATGGCCAGGATGGAGAAGGGAAGCAGCCAGACCGCAAGGCGTACGTTGCGTAGCGGCTCGGTCACGCTGAACCCGACGACCTGCTCGGCGAGCAGGAGGAGTGTGACGGCCAAGCCGGAGTACACGATGGTCCGCTGCAGGAGGGCATATGCGCTAGCCGAATCGATGTCCTTGTAGCAAAGGAAGGGGATGCACATGAAATAGAAAACAATGCGCAGGTCGCGCGCAATGTCCGGAGCGACGATACCAGGCTTGGGATGGATGCTCGTCGCGGCCAGATAGGCAAGTGCCAGGCATTGCAACAACATGGGCAGGAGCACCGGGCCCGACGGAAGCGCATAGGCGCCGGGCTGTCCCAGCCGGGAGAATTTGACGATGACGATCGTGACGAAGAGCAGGTCGAACGGCGAGAGCTTGAAATTGCCTACGCCAATGGTGAGTTCGTCGAAATTCAGGGCCGTGGCGGCGAAAAAGAACAGGCACAGCCAGGGTAGGGTGGAGCGCGTGGGCGAGGGCATCATGGAGGCGGCCTCAGTGTTCGTTCCAGTCGTCGCGACCGATCAGCTTGCTCGTGAACTTTTCTAGCAGGTAAGGGATGTCTCCCTGCTTGGCGTGCGCGGCCATCTTGGCGAGCCGGCACGATATGCCGTAGAGCGGCCCTATGCCCGGTTCTGTCTGTCGTATCTTGCGAACGATGGCACTGCGTTCTTCCAGCAATACGTCTTGCAGCCTGGCCGTCTTGGTCTCGGCATGCATGGTGTAGACGCCGTAGGCGTCTGGCACGATGGTGTTGGGGCCCGCATACAGCAGGCGGCTCCAGAGGTCCAGGTCCATGCAATAGCGCTTGTCTTCGTCCAGCATGCCGTATTTCTCGAGCAAGTCTCGGCGGAAGATGGCAGCCTGGTTCGGGATCGAGGCTTTCACCACGGTCAGCATGCCGCGGTCGACGGGCGTGTACTGGATTTCGCGGAATATCCGGTTTTGGGCGTCGGCGATATAAAGATTGCCGCTGACGATGGGCGGCCGTCCGGCCGACGCCGCCTTGCCCAAACGCAGCAAGGCACCTGGGAAGAACAGATCGTCGGAGTTTTGCCAGCCGACGTATTCGCCTGTTGCGCGAAGGAATCCCTCGTTAATCGCATGAGATTGCCCACGATCGGGCCGGCTCGTCCAATAGGCCAAGTATTTCTCGTACTTCCGGATGATCTCGACGCTGCCATCGGTCGAGCCGCCATCGATGATGATGTACTCGAGGTTCGGATACCCCTGGTTGAGCACCGACAGGATCGTGCGTTCGAGGAACTTCGCCTGGTTGTACGACGGCGTCACGATTGTGATCTTCGGCAACAGGCCGGTCGCTACCGGGCGCGGAGGTTTCAGGCAACTGATGAAGTTGACCAGTTCCCGGGTTTTCGTGGCGTGATGTCTGCGCATATATTCCCTGAACATGTGACAGCCTATCGAGTCGCGATCGTGGCGGGAGGTGGGAGATGTTCGCGCGAATCGCGTAGTGCGAGCCCTACGGCGGCGAACGTGATCACAGCGTAGGCTATGCGTCCGATGGCGGCGGCGTTCTGGCCGGCGGGGCCCGCGAGCACCACCATCAGCACGAGCATGGCCGCGCCGCCCAGCCCGTTGAGCAGGGCGACGGCGCGGCCGTTGCCCAGGCCGAGCAGTGAAAAATGGGCAGCCGCGTTCATCGACAGGATGCCCGACGCCAGGATCAACAGGTCGAATGTCCACTGCTGGCCTGCGACCTTGTCCGGCCCGAGCATCCAGCGCAGCAGTGGTTCGCTCACGGCGAGCAGCGCCAAGGTCCCGGCGGCCGATAGGATGAGGTTCCAGCGCATCAGGCGGCGTATCTCTTCTCCCGCGGCGCCGGGGCTGGGGGGGGCGACGAGCAGGCGGTTGACGCGCGGCATGGCTTTCTGGAATACGGCCACCGCTGCGGTATGGATGATCTGGCCGACTTGAACGCCCACGGCATACAGGGCCAGCGCGGCTGGGCCCATCAGGCTGCCGACGGCAACTCGGTCGAGCGATCCGAAGGCGAGGGCGCTCACGCCGTGCAGCCAGGACCAACGCGAGAATCGGAATGCGTCTTTCATCGCGGCGCGCTCTGCAATGGGGCGGACCCCATATCGACCTTCCCCGCGGGCGAAAACCAGCATCTTGACCCCAGCCGACAGAAGCAGCCCCGAGCTTTGCGCGGCAGCCGTCCACAGCGCGCTATGCGTGAGCCAGGCGGCGGTGCAGGCCAATGTCAGTGCGCCGACACGGCCCCCGCATTCGCACAAGGCGGTGGCCGTGAAGCGCTCGCGACCTTTCAACGCACCGGCATAGAGCTGGTCCAGCTGTTGCGCGAGATACATGGCCAGCGCCGCGGGAAGCAAGGCGAACAGGGGGGCGTTCCCGAAGCTGGCTTCGGGCCAGGCCACCGCGAACATGACGGCGGCGGCGAGCGTCAACACGGAAACGGCGGCCAATGCGCAGAAGATGAGGGCCGATGCGACGCCTGCGCCGCGCAAGGCTCCCCCGGGCTCGTGCGCCCGCTCGGCGACGAGCTTGGTCGCAGTGACCGACGCGCCCAGGTTGGCGAGGTTTCCGAAGCCGGCGACTGCAAGAATCATGGCATATTGACCGTAGCCGACCGTATCGAGCCGGTGCAGCAGCACGGGAATGGCCGCCAGTGCAATGAGCGGCCCGCAGCCGTACTCGATCAATCCCCAAAAGGAGGCATTGCAGGCGACGTGGCGCCGGATCCATCGCAGAGGGGCCATGGGTCAGCTCAGCGCACTGGTCAGCCGCTGCTGGGCACTGGATTCGCGCAGGAACTGGCGATACGTCATCGCAATCCCCTCGGCCAGAGAGATCTCGGGCTTCCACCCCAACTCCCGCATGCGCGAGGAGTCGAGCAGCTTGCGCGGTGTGCCGTCGGGCCGGCTGAGGTCGAACTTGATCTTTCCTTCGTAACCCACGATCCTGGCGACGAGACGGGCGAGCTCGGCGATGCTGATTTCCTCTCCGGAGCCGATGTTGTAGATGGCGTGGTCGGGGTCGCCTTCCATGAGCTGGACGCAAGCGCGGGCCAGGTCGTCCACGTGGAGGAACTCGCGCAGCGCTTGGCCAGTGCCCCAGACCGTCACGAAGGGCGCGTTGGCAAGCTTGCCTTCGTGGAACTTGCGAATCAGGGCTGGCAAGACGTGGCTGCTTTCCAGGTCGTAGTTGTCACCCTGTCCATAGAGATTGGTCGGCATCGCGCTGATGAAGCAGGACCCGAACTCGCGGCGATACGCTTCGCACAGCTTGACGCCGGCAATCTTGGCGATGGCGTAGGCTTCGTTGGTACTCTCGAGCGGGCCAGTCAGCAAGTGTTCCTCCCGCATGGGCTGCGGGGCGAGGCGCGGGTAAATGCACGAGGAGCCCAGGAAAAGCAGCCGAGATACCCCGGACTCGTACGCGGCGCGGATGACGTTGGTCTGGATCAGGAGGTTGCGTGCCAGGTAGGCGACGGGATGCCGCTCGTTGTCGAGTATTCCGCCCACTTTGGCCGCGGCAAGATAGACGACGTCCGGCCGCTCGCGGTCGAAGAACTGCTGCACGGCAGCCTGGTTCTCGAGGTTGAGTTCATGGCGGGATGGCGTCAGGAGGTGCACGTAGCCCTTTCGTTCCAACTCCCGGCGGATCGCGGAGCCCACCATCCCGCGATGTCCTGCTACGAAAACGCGCGCGAGGCCGGTCTTCATAGTTACTCCTTGTAGGCGAACACTTCGTATCCGTTTTCTTCCATGAGCGCATCGCGCCGGGCCTCCTTCAGGTCGCTTTCGACCATCTCCCTGACGAGCTCGGGCAAGGAGGTCTTGGGCGTCCAGCCGAGCTTCTCCCTGGCTTTGCTGGCATCGCCGAGCAGCGTGTCGACTTCGGTGGGGCGGAAGTAGCGCGGATCGACCCGTACGATGACTTGTCCGGGACGGACTTTGTCGTGGACTGCGCTAAAGAGAACGGTTGCCGTCTCCCGCACGCCTTCCCCTTCCCAGGAGAGCAGCAGGCCGAGCTCCCGTGCAGCCATGTCGATGAATTCGCGCACGCTGTATTGCATGCCGGTCGCAATGACATAGTCGTCAGGCTTATCCTGCTGCAACATCAGCCACTGCATTTCGACGTAGTCGCGGGCGTGTCCCCAGTCCCGCTTCGACGAAAGATTGCCCAGGTACAGGCAGTCCTGCAGTCCCATCGCGATGCGCGCAAGCCCCCGGGTGATCTTTCGGGTGACGAAGGTCTCGCCCCGGCGCGGGGATTCATGATTGAAGAGGATGCCGTTGCACGCATAAATGCCGTAGGCTTCCCGGTAGTTGACGCAGATCCAGTACGCATAGAGCTTTGCCGCTGCGTAGGGGCTGCGCGGGTAGAACGGGGTGGTCTCGCGCTGGGGCGTTTCCTGGACCATTCCGAACAGTTCGGAGGTCGAGGCCTGGTAGAAGCGCGTGCGGTCGGCGAGCTTGAGCATGCGGATCGCCTCGAGCAGCCGCAACGTTCCCAACGCGTCGGTGTTGGCGGTGTACTCAGGCTCTTCGAAAGAAACGCCCACGTGGCTTTGTGCCGCCAGGTTGTAGATCTCATCGGGTTGGACGGCCTGCACGATCCGGATGAGGCTGCAGGAATCCGTCATGTCGCCGTGGTGGAGCACGAAGTTGCGCGAACGCTCGTGAGGGTCTTGGTAGAGATGGTCGATACGGGCCGTGTTGAACATCGACGCCCGGCGCTTGATGCCGTGGACTTCGTAGCCCTTTTCCAGCAAGAGTTCGGCGAGGTAAGCGCCGTCTTGTCCGGTTATGCCCGTTATCAGTGCTCGCTTCGTCATGGTGGTGTCCTTATGGCTGGACGCTCGGCCGAAAAGAGTCGGCCAGTGGTGAAAAGATTACGTTGCAGTTTTCGCGGTGGATATCGATCAAAGGGTCTAGGACGGGCGGCGGGATCAGACCCGTCCATACATGTCCTGGAACCGGACGATGTCGTCCTCGCCGAGGTAGGGCCCGGACTGGATTTCTATGATGTCCAGGGGGATCTTGCCGGGGTTTTCCAGGCTGTGGACCTCACCCAATGGGATGAAGGTAGACTGGTTCTCGGTCAGGAGATACTGCTTGTCGCCGTTGTAGATGCGGGCGGTGCCGGAGACGACCACCCAGTGTTCGGCGCGGTGGTGGTGCATTTGGAAAGAGAGGCGGGCGCCCGGCTTGACCGTGATGCGCTTGATTTGATAGCGCTCGCCGCGATCCACGGAGTCATACCAGCCCCAAGGGCGCTGGACTTGCCGGTGCTGCGTGATCTCGGTGCGGTGCAAGACCTTGAATTTTTCCACCAGGCCCTTGATGTCCTGCGATTTGCTCTTGTGCATGACCAGGATGGCATCGGCAGTTTCTACCACGACGATATCGTCGAGCCCGATGGACGCCACCATGCGGTGGGTAGCGTGCACCAAACAATTGCGGGAGTCCTCGAGCAGCACGTCGCCGTGGATGGCGTTGCCGTCCGGGCACTTCTCGGCGATGCTCCAGACGCTGTCCCAGGTGCCCACATCGCTCCACGTGCAATCGAGCGGAATGATGACCGCATTCCTGGTGTGCTCCATGACGGCGTAGTCGATGGAGTCGGCAGGGCAGGATGCGTAGTGGACTGGGTCCAGCTGGAAGGTCGCATGATCGCCCTTGCCGTCGGCGACGGCGGCACGGGCGGCTTCCAGCATGGCGGGTGCGCACCGCTCGAGTTCCGCCAGATAGGTGGATGCGCGGAACGCGAACATGCCGCTGTTCCAGTAGTAGCCGCCTTCGGACAAGAAGCGCTTGGCCTGGTCGGCGGGCGGCTTTTCGACGAAGCGGCGCACGTTCAATGCATCGCCCTGGTCGGCGGCCGGACCGCCCGCCTGGATGTAGCCGTAACCCGTTTGAGGAGACGTCGGCGTGACGCCGAAGGTCACCAGCGCGCCGCGGGCGGCGTGGGCGTAGGCGGAGGCGAAGGCCTTGCGCAGGGAAGGCCCGTCCTCGAGAACGTGGTCCGATGGCATGACCAACAACACCGAGTCCGGATCGTCGTCCATGGCGCGAAGCGCGGCGCAGGCAATGGCGGGGGCAGTGTTGCGGGCGCAGGGCTCGAGGATGATTTCGACGTCCGTCACCCCCACTTCTTCCGCCTGCTCCTTGGCAATGTAGCGATGCACGTCGTTACACACGAATATGGGCCGGTGCTCCGCGTTGGCATAGCCCAGGCGCAATAACGTGTTCTGCAGCAGGCTGCGGGAGCCGTTCAGGCTGATGAATTGCTTGGGGAGCGATTCGCGCGAAAGCGGCCATAGGCGGGAGCCTGCGCCTCCGCACAATACGACGGCTCGGAAACGGGCAGGGAGGTCGGTCATGAGACGCTCTCCTTGAAGTAGGCTTGGGTGTATGGGTGAACGTCGGGGTGTGCGCCCGCGACGCCGGGAGACATCCAGCGGTAGCTGCGGTGTTGTCCAAGGGGAAAGGTGAACGCGTCCGCCGCGACCGAGGCTTCGAAGGCAAGTACGATGTAATGGGTCGCCCGGCCTTGTTCCTCGGCGAAATTGACGGAATAGAAGTGCTCGTAGACGCCTTTCGGAGTCCAGGCGGAAGCAGGAAGAACGAGCGACAGTTCCTCGCGTGCTATGCGCGCAAGCGCATGGGCCAGCGTCTCGTTCTTGCGGATGCGCCCGCCCGGCACGAACCAGGTGTCCTTGGCCGGGGGGTTGCGACGCAGCCCGAGCAGGTAGGCGCCGTCGCTATTGCGCAGCAGCAAGTCGATGGAGACGAGCGGCAGCATGTCTACTGCCTTGCGAAAGTCCTCGTTGCTCAGATAGCCGGCCTGGGGCCGTGACGGAACGTCAGTACGCATTGCGACCCGTCCAGCCAGTAAGCGCCGTCTTGGCGATGATGCGCAGGTCCATCAGGAACGACCAGTTCTGTATGTAGTACAGGTCGAACTCGATGCGGGCGCGCATCTTGTGAATGGTTTCCGTCTGGCCCCGGTACCCGTTGACCTGGGCCCAACCCGTGATGCCGGGCTTGACGCGGTGACGCATCATGTAGCGGTCAACCACGTCCTTGTAGAGCTCGTTGTGCGCCAGGGCGTGCGGGCGAGGCCCTACGACGGACATGTCGCCCTTGAGTACGTTGAAAAACTGCGGAAGCTCGTCCAGGCTGGTGGCGCGCAGGAATGCGCCGATGCGAGTGACGCGACTGTCGTTGCGCGTCGCTTGCGTGACTGTTCCGACTTCCTCGTGGACCTTCATCGTCCGGAACTTGTAGACGTTGAAGATTTTTCCGTCCACGCCGAGCCGTGGCTGTTTGAACAAGACCGGCCCCGGGGACGTGAGTTTGATCAGGATGGCGATCACCAACATGAGGGGAGAAAAGACGAGGATGGCGCAAAGCGAGAAGACGCGGTCGAAGGCTTCCTTGGCCCAGCCGCGGATGCCGATTGCGGGCAGGCTATTCAAATGGATGGAGGGCAGGCCCATGAAGTTGTCGATTCGGTGGCCGAGCAGGCGGATCGACATGACGTCCGGGATCCAACGGATTTCGACCAGGTCATTGCGAAGTTGGTAGAGCACTTCGTGCACTTTCTGCCCTTGCTCCATGGGAAGCACGATCCAGACTTCCCGGACATTTGCAGATCGCAGGAAATTGGACAGTCCCTCTAGCGACGTCAGCCGGCGCACGCAGCTGGGGAGCTTTTCATCGGTGCCTGGATAAATGCCAGCAACCTCATAGCCCGTTGCCCGGTAGTGTTCGACGCGTCGCCAGAGTTCGCGCCCGAGGGCGCCGAATCCGATGATGACGACACGTTTTTGATTCAGCCCGCGGTCACGCATGGCCGCCAAGGCGGCGTAGATGCCGAGTCGCAGGCCCATGAGCGAGAGCGCCGTCAACAGGAACCAAGAGGATGCCCAGGACAGAGAAACGATGGCGCTCATATCGAGAAGAAAGCTGAGCAGGATGCCCAAGGCGTAGACCGTGCACCATGCAGCCAGCGTCCTCAATAGCAGTTCGCTGAGCTGTCTCCCGCGCCATGAACCGTAGAGGCGGAACGCGGGAAACACCAGCAGCGCGGCCAAGGTGCTGAAGGCGATCAGGAAAAGGTGGATGGGAGCAGGCGCCATGTTCGTGCCGTAAGGCAGCCGCCACTCAGCCGCAGCCAGTCCGCATGCCACGACGAGGCTGGCGTCGAATAGTCGATATAGGACGGGCGCACCACTCACGCGCTCGGATTCCGAAAAAGCCGACTCCATTACGCACTCCTAGGTGGTATGGGGAACGTACGCAGATTGATGCAATGGATTGGCGAAGTCCCGGGTCGCCACGTGGAAAAGCTTATTGAGCGGCGTGGTGCAGCGAAACAACCGGATGGATGAAGAGAGGGATGATGTAGGACCTAAACCGTCCGTCCAATGGGCGGGGATGGCAAAAAAAGGTGGAATGGTGGCAACCCGATTGCATCGGGTCTCATCAGCCAACGTAGTCACCCACCGCGAGCTGCCATGAAAGACTTCTTTACTACTACCGTTCGAGTCGTCATCCTCGCTTTGACGCTCTCTACGCTCGGGGCGTGCGCATTCGCGCCCGGCATGCGCTTCGACCCCGACTGGCCCGTCGACCCCAACGATCCGAACTCGGTTCCCCGCATTACGCGGATCACGCCTTCCCTGGTCCTCGAGGAGAAGCGCGTTCGCGAAGCCGAGGCGGATACCGCGTATCACGCCCTGGCAGGAGAAGGGATGCCCTATGTGATCGGGCCGGGCGACATCCTGTCGATCGTCGTTTGGGACCATCCGGAACTCGTGCTTCCGACCCAAACCTACGCTATTGGGGCCGGCGCGACGGAACTAACCCTCGGGGATTCGTCTTCGAACATTCCGGGCTATCCGGTATCGGCTGAGGGTTACATCCAGTTCCCGTACCTGGGGCTAGTGAAGGTGGCCGGATTGACTGAGACCGAGGTCCGGGATTTGATCACTAAGAACGCTGTCGACTATATCCGCAACCCGCAGATCACCGTGCGCGTGCTCGGCTACCGCAGCAAGCGGGTGTATTTGGAGGGTGAGTTGAAGAACCCCGGCGCAGTCGCCATGAACGACCTGCCACTGAACCTCATGGAGGCCATCAACCGGGCCGGCGGGTTGCTGCCGTCGGCGGACCGAAGCCGGGTGTACGTGCTCCGGGGCGGACAAGCTGTGCGCTTGGATTTGCCCCGGTTGATCGCGCGCGGCCAGGACCTGACGAAGATCATGCTCAAGCCAGGTGACATCGTGCGCGTGTCCCCCCGGGAAGAGAGCAAGATCTTCGTGATGGGCGAAGTGAACGCGCCGCAAGCCATGACCCTGCGCGACGGACGCATGAGCCTGACCGAAGCGCTGGGCAACGCTGGCGGGCTCAACCAGAACACCGTCGATCCATCGCAGATCTTCGTCGTGCGGACGACGCCGGAGGCGTTACCTGACGTTTATCACCTGGATGCCAGTTCGGCTTCCGCCCTAGCCGTTGCAGAACAGTTCGAGCTCAAGCCCAAGGATGTCGTGTTCGTGGATACCGGCAATCTGGGTCGCTGGAATCGCTTCGTCAGCCTGCTGTTCCCGAGCGCACAGACTGCCTATACCGCCGCACGCATCGACGACCGTTGAGCGACGCCCAGGACTGTTTGATGAAGACCAAACCCTTACAAGCGAGCTGACGATGACCTTGCCTATTGAATCGTTCGAGCCTTCTACGCCCGTCCGACGGCCGGAGACCCCCGTATCGTCGTATGTGGATGCAGTGGTGACGCGGCGGTGGTCCATCCTGGCGACGCTATTGGTGGCGCTCGGAGCTGCCGCCTTGTACCTAATGTTGGCCCGCCCCGTCTACCGGGCTGACATCCTGGTGCAGGTCGAGGAAGAGCAACCCACGTCACCGGCACGCACACTGCTAGGCGACGTATCCGCCATGTTCGACGTCAAGCCGGCCACGACGGGGGAAATGGAGATACTGCGGTCGCGCACCGTCGTCCGGGCTGCCGTGGAACGGTACCGGCTCTACATCGATGCATCGCCTGACTACTTCCCCGTGGTCGGCCGCTGGCTGGCGGAGAAGAAATACGGAAAAGTGATCTCCCAATGGCTGCCGCCGAACGGCTACGCCTGGGGCGAGGAGCTCATCGCCGTCAGCAAGCTGGACGTGCCGCACTCGTTGCTGACCAAGAAGCTGAGGATCACCGCGCTCGGCGACGGCCGCTACCGATTCTACGACCGGACGCACGGCTTGGCCTTCGAAGGAACAGTCGGGAGGCTCGAGCGGTTCATCGTGCCGGACGGGTCGATCGACATCCAGATCGATGCGCTCCAGGCGGCGCCGGGCACGGACTTCACGGTGCGCCGGTGGTCGAGGTTGATGGCCGAGGAATCGGTGCAGGCGCGCCTGGCCGTGTTCGAGCGCGGGAGGCAGTCCGGCGTGATCGGGGCCACCTTTGAAGGCAATGACCCGATCCTGACCGCCCAAATCCTCAACGAGATCGGGCGGGAGTACGTCCGCCAGAACGTCAATCGCCGCGCCGAGCAGGCAGAGCGTTCGCTGGCTTTCCTGGATAGCCAGTTGCCCGCCATGAAGAAGGCGTTGGACGAGGCCGAGTCGCGGTACAACGCGTTGCGCAACTCACGCGGGACCATTGACCTGAGCGAAGAAGCCAAGCTGATACTCGCCCAGTCTACCGAGGCCCAGACCAAGGTCGTCGAACTGCGTGCGCGGCGCAGCGAGCTGGATACGCGCTTCTCGCGTTCCCACCCCAGCATCATTGCCATCGACCAGCAAATCGCATCGTTGAATGCGGACATCGGCCGGCTCAACAACCGCATCCGGCAGCTGCCCGATCTCGAGCAAGACGTCGTGCGGCTGGTGCGCGACGTAAGGGTGAACACCGAGCTCTATACGGCGCTCTTGAATAACGCCCAGCAGCTCAAGCTGATCCGTGCCGGCAAGATCGGCAATGTACGCATACTTGACATGGCCGAAGTGCCGGAGGAGCCCGTGCAGCCCAAACCCGGCATCATCCTTGCCGTGGCGGCGGGCATCGGGCTGGTGGGCGGCACGTTGCTGGCCCTGATGCGCAATGCCTTGTTCGGTGGCTTGACGGATCCGGACGAAGCGCAGCGGTTTACCGGCTTGCGCGTGCTCGGCACCATTCCGTACAGCGAAGCGCACGAGCGCTTGTGGCGGCATGCGCTCAAGCGCAATACGGGCGTGCAGCCTTTGTTGGCGCAGAAGCGGGGCAAAGACCCGTCCATCGAAAGCCTGCGCGCGTTGCGTGGCGTCATGCAGAAGTCGCTGCAGCATTCGGTCAGCAATATCCTGGTGTTCACCGGCCCGATCCCGGGCGTGGGAAAATCTTTCGTTTCGGCGAACTACGCTTTTATCCAGGGGGCGGTCGGAAAACGCGTGCTGCTCATCGACGCCGATTTCCGGAAAGGTCAGTTGAACCGTTACTTCAATCTGCCGAAAGAACCGGGGCTGTTCGAAGTGCTTGCCGGCTCCACGTCGGTTGAGAAGGTGAACAAGCGGAACGTTGCCGAAGGCGTGGACTTCATTTCCACCGGCATCGTGGCCTTCGACCCGTCCGAGCTGCTCGCCTCGTCGACGTTTGCGCATACGCTCAATGCCTTGGCGCGAGACTACGACCTCGTCATCGTCGATACTGCCCCGGTGCTTTCTTCTTCGGATGCCGCGGCCGTGGGCGTGCACGCGGCGGCCGTCGTGATCGTGGTGAGAGATGGCATGAACACGGTCGGCGAAATCCGGGAGACGGCCAAGCGGTTGGTGGAAGCCGGTGCGCCGGTGGACGGCCTGGTGTTCAACGGCCTTAAGCTGCTGCCCAAGCGCTATGGGTTCCGGCCCAAGTATGGCAACTACCGCTACGCCCGCGCGGATTACTACAGCGAAGAGCCACACCGGACGTAGGGTGGCCCGATCCCCGGCGGCCCATCGCGGCTGCGGGGATCGCTAGGGCAGGCGCGCGCTTTCGTTTGCTTGGGCGAGCTCGTCCGGCTCGGCAAGCCAGTCGCCCGCCTCGCCGTCGCGCCTTGCATCGGCATCGAGGAATAGACCCCGGGTCAGTTCCAGCGCCTGGCGCTCGAACAGGCGGCGGTAAACGCCGTTCGGCCTGCGGATCAGCAATTCGTGGCTGCCTTCTTCCACGACCTTGCCACGGTCCATGACCAGCAGCCGGTCAAGCGCCCGCACGGTAGAGAGACGGTGGGCGATGACGAGGGTGGTGCGGCCTTCCATCAACCGCTCCATTGCTTGCTGGATCAGCACTTCGCTTTCGCTGTCCAGGCTAGAGGTGGCTTCGTCCAAGATCAAAATGGGTGCGTCGGCGAGGAAGGCTCGCGCCAGCGCCACGCGCTGGCGCTCTCCGCCCGAGAGCTTGACGCCGCGCTCGCCCACGAGGGTGTCGTACCCGCGCGGCAGGGCCGCGATGAAATCGTGGGCGTTCGCCAGGCGCGCAGCGCGTTCGATCTCCTCTCGCGTCGCTCCCGGCCTGGCATAGGCAATGTTTTCCGCCAAGGATCGATGGAATAGGATGGGTTCCTGCTGCACGATGGCGATCTGCCGGCGCAGCGAGTCCTGCCGGACGCGGGAGATATCCTGCCCGTCTATGGTGATGCGGCCGCCGGTCACATCGTACAGGCGCTGGATCAGCTTGATGAACGTCGTCTTGCCGGAGCCGGAGGGGCCGACCAGCCCGATGCGTTCGCCCGGGGCGATGCGTATCGAGAAGTCTTCGTAGAGAGGTCGGTCATGCGTCCCATAGCGGAAGTGCACGCGCTCGAAGCAAATTTCTCCCTGGCGCACGACGAGGATGCGCGCGTTTGGCGCGTCCTCGACGCCCAGGGGCTGCCGTTCGAGCGCGACGAGTTCTTCCATGTCGTTGACCGACCGTTGCAAGTTGCGCACGTTCATGCCTACGTCGCGCAGATAGCCTTTGAGTATGAAGAAGGCGGTCATCGCGAAGGCGATGTCTCCAGGGCCTGCCTGCCCGCCCGCCCACAGCAGCAAGGCCGAGCCGACGATGGCGCCTTGCATGAGCAGCAGCATGCCTCCTTGTATGCCACCATTGAGGGTGCCTCGCCGCCAGGTGCGGCGAGTGCGTTCCCGCCATTTCCATACTATGCGGGACAAGCGTTCTTCTTCGCGTGTTTCCGCGCCGAACGCCTTGACGACGGCGTTGCACGTAATGGCGTCGGCCAATGCACCCCCCAGCTTGGTGTCCCAGGCATTGGCCAGACGTGCGGCTGGCGCGACGTATCCCAGCGACAGTGCCACGGTGATTGCCACGTACAGCACGGACCCGACCCCGACCAGGGCGCCCATGAGGGGCCAGCTCACGCCTAGCACCACGGTCACGCCGACCAGCATGATGAGCGAGGGGAACAGGGAGATCAGCAGGGTATCGTTGAGCAGGTCCAGCGCCCACATGCCGCGCGTAATCTTGCGCACGGTGGACCCCGCGAAGGTATTGGCATGCCAGTCGGTCGAGAAGCGCTGCACGCGATGAAAGGCCCGGCCAGCGATTTGGCTCATCATCTTGAGCGTCAAGACGATGATGTTCCGGAAGGCGACTTGGCGCAGGAGCGTGCTTCCCGCTCCCAGGGCGAGGATCAGCCAGAATGCCGTGAGTGCGGCGTGCCAGGCTGAGTCGCGCGCCGCACCTGCAGCCACGGCGTCGACCAGCCTGCCCGCGTACATGGGTGTCAGGACGTCGGTCAGCGTGGAGAGCAGGATGGTGAGGAGGATGGCCAGGATGCGCCAGGGCTGCGCGGCCCAGTGGCGGAACGTGAAGCCGAGCACGCTCCGAAAGGAGGGACCGCGGAAGTCGAGTTTCTTGAAAGCCATATGCGAGGGCCCGTGCTCGGCTTCGAGCCGGGTCTTCAAAGTCCGGAAGAAAGCATGCCTGGCCGCCGGACGCATGGCGGTGCGGAGGCGGACGGTCGTGCGTCCGCGGTCGGGACCCTGCCGGAGCGATGAGCTGGAAAGGACGCGGAACCATGCGGGAGACGTTGCAAGCCATGGGGCTGCGGCGTCTTCCGGGAGGGGTTGGCGGTCGGGGGCGGCGCTTGAGTTTTGGCGTACAGTCTAGCAACGCGTGCGACGATGGGCAACGACCGACCGCGCCCGCGTCGTGGGCGGAATACACTTGCCGCGCCTCGCGCAGGGGCGGGAATCAGCGCAAATAGCGAGTCAGAGGACGAGATGGACATTGCAGTAATGGGAGCGGGCGCCGTGGGCTGCTACTACGGCGGGATGCTTGCACGGGCCGGACACCGCGTTACCTTGATCGGCAGGCCTGCGCACATGGAGGCGGTGCGGCGCAGCGGGCTGCTGCTCGACATGCATTCGTACCGGGGGCATGTCCAGCTACAGGCCGCCGAAGGGCCGGAGGCCGTGGCAGGCGCCGAGCTCGTGCTGTTCTGCGTGAAATCTACCGATACCGAAGCGGCCGGGCGGATGATCCGTTCGCATCTTTGCGCCGACGCAGTCGTCCTGAGCCTGCAGAATGGCGTGGACAACACCGAGCGCCTGCAGGCACTGCTGGCCCAGCATGTCATTCCGACCGTCGTCTACGTCGCGGTGGAGATGGCCGGCCCGGGGCACGTGCGCCATCACGGACGCGGCGAGCTGGTGCTCGGCCGGTCCACGCGCAGCGAGGAGATCGCTGCCGTGTTGAACGCCTCCGGCATTCCGGCAACGGTGTCGGAGAGCGCCGTGGGCGAGCTCTGGGCCAAGCTCGTCCTCAATTGCGCGTACAACGCCTTGTCGGCCATCGCCCAGATGCCCTACGGCCCGCTCACCCAACAAGGGGAGGTCCTGGACGTGATGCGCGACGTCGTCGACGAATGCCTGGCGGTGGCGGGCAGGCTGGGCGTGAGCGTGCCCGGCAATCCGTGGGATGCGGTGCTGCGCATCCGCGAAACCATGCCGACGCAGCTGTCGTCGACGGCGCAGGACCTGGCCCGCGGCAAGCGCAGCGAGATCGACCACCTGAACGGCTACATCGTGCGCAAGGGGCGCGAGCTCGGCGTCCCGACGCCCGTGAACCGCACCCTCGCAACCCTGGTCAGGCTCATGGAGAGCCGGGGCGGGTGAGCCGCCTTATGCCGCGACTGCCAGCGGCTCGAGGTCGGCAAGGAAATGATCGCGCCATTGCCGGATGCTGTTGTCGCGCAGGAGTTGCATCATGTGGCCGTGGCGCTCGAGCCGCTCGGGTAGCGGCATGTTCAACGCACGATGCAGGGCGCAGGCCATCGCCTCGATGTCATAGGGGTTGACGATGATCGCCCCGTCCGCCAGCTCGTCGGCCGCGCCGGCGAATTCGGAAAGCACCAGCACGCCAGGGTCCTCTGGAGCCTGGGCTGCCACGTACTCCTTCGCCACCAGGTTCATGCCGTCGCGCAGCGGCGTGACAAAGCCGACCTGGGAGGCACGGAAGAACGACAACAGCGCAGCGCGGTCGTATGCGCGGTTCATGTAGCGGATGGGCGTCCAGGAAAGCTCGGTCCATCGGCCATTGATGTGGCCCGCGGTGCTTTCCAGCTGCCGGCGGATGTGGCGGTAGCCCTCGACGTCCGAGCGGGACGGCGGCGCGATCTGGAGAAAGCTGACGCGTCCGCAGTGGCTGGGATAGGTTTCCAGCAGGCGCTCGAAGGCGTTGAAGCGTTCGACCAACCCTTTGCTGTAGTCCAGGCGGTCCACGCTGATGATGAGCTTGCGCTCCTGCAGCCCTTGCTTGAGCGTCGTGACCAGCTTGGAGCGGCTGCGCGCCTTGGATTTGTTTTGTATCTCGTCGGGAAGAATGCCGATGGGATAGTGCCCCACGCGGACACGCCGGGAACGGGTGCGCAGCACGCCGTCGGCATCGAGGGGTAGGCCGAGCCGCCGCGTCGCGTAATCGAGGAAGGCCTGTGCGTCGCCGCGAGTCTGGAAGCCGACGAGGTCATAGTCGCACAGGGCTTCCACCAGTTCCCGGTGGGGCGGGATGGTGCGCAGCACGCCTTCGGACGGGAAGGGCGTGTGGAGGAAGAAACCGATGCGGTTGCGCAAGCCTTTGCGACGACAGGCGCGCGCAAAGGGGATGAGATGGTAATCGTGCACCCAGATCCGGTCATCTTCGTCGACGAGTTCCATGAGCATGGAGGCCATCCGCTCGTTGACGGCGATGTAGCCGGCGTACTCCCGGGAGGCATACCGGGCGAGATCCACCCGGTAGTGGAAGGCGGGCCATAGGGTGCCGTTCGAGAAGCCGCGATAGTACGCGTCGTATTCTTCGCGGGAGAGACTGGTGGTCGCGCAGTCGAGGCGGCCGATGCGATAGGTGGACAGGCCGGCTTCGGCGGGATTCTCCTCGATCTTGCCGTTCCATCCGAACCAGAGGCCGTCCTGCCGCTTGAGCGCGTCGAGCACGCCAACGGCAAGGCCTCCAGCGCTGCTTCTTCCGACGGCCGCGGACGGCACGCGATTGGAGACGATGACGAGTTTGCTCATTCCGTGATCCTCTATACGCGGCTCCCGGCGCCGCGCGAAGCGAGGGCCAGGAGACCATTCAGCCAGAGCGCGAGGGCAGCCGGATCCGCCAGTCGCCATAACGCCGATGTGTCGCCGCCGCCTATCTTGATCGAGACGCCACCCAACCGGTTGACGGCTTGGAACGCCGGTTCGTCGGTCAGGTCGTCTCCCGCCATGATGGGCATGCGGCGCGAGAACGGATCGACGGTCATGAACCGTTCGATGGCCCGGGCCTTGTCCGCGCCGCGCGGCCTGACCTCGACGACCATCTTCCCGTATTGGAGTGCGTAGCGTGAGCTGAAAGGTTCGGCTGCCGCCCGCACTTCTTCCCTGACCCGGTCCTCCAGGCCGGGGGCTTGTCGGTAGTGAATCGCGAACGAGAGTCCCTTGTTTTCCAGGTATAGGCCTGGATGCCGTGCAGCGATGGCGGCGAGTGCGCCGCGCAGGCGCGCGGATTCATCCGGGTCGACCGACGCCTCCCATAGACGCCCGTCGGGCGCCCGCCATTGCGCGCCGTGCAGGCCGCCGGCAGGCAGGCGCAGCGGCTGCAACATGCGGTCTATCGTGTCGAGGGCACGGCCCGAAACCACGGCCACAGCGCCTTGCGTGGCACGCTGCAGGCGTTGCAGCAGGGCGATCGTGGAGGCGGGGACCGCCGCGGCGTCCGGCATCGGCGCGATCGGCGCAAGCGTTCCGTCCAGGTCGAAAAAGAAGGCGCAGCGTGCCAAGTCGGGAGCAGGGCCTTGGCTAGGGGCTGTGCCCTGTCTCAGGGTATCGGCAAGCAGGTTTCTGAGGAAAGAAAACGAAGGAGAGCTTTCGTTCGTTCCGGTCATTGCCTGTGGATGCGCGCTCTATGTATCATTTTTTTTCACCTTCATGATAGCGGATGTTAAGTAACCACGCGGTTCGGGGGTGGTTCATTCTGCGTGTTTTTGTGTCTATTTCCGTCAGCCTGCGGCGTCGCCACGAGGCGCGAGGCGACATGAGGCCGCTGCATGGGCAATACCCTTCGCGCACGTAGGCGGAGAGTCACCGGCGCATGAACATCGAGCGCCGGTTTCGATTGCGCATCTCGCCCGCCACTTCCCGTACCACGTCGATGAAGAGTCGCACGCTCTCCCGCACTTCGCCCATGCCGAGCGTCGTGAGTCCGACCGCCGCGGAGGTGGGGCTGGTATCCACGGGCAGGGCTCGCGCCTCGCCGCGGTCGAGGTCGGCCTCGATGACGCCGTAGGGGACGAACCATATCGCGTCGCTGGTGCGCATCAGGGAGCGCGCAACAGTGGAGGAAAGCGTTTCCACGATCTGCTGCGGGATGCCTACTCCGCTCGATTGCAGGAAGGTTTCCGCTGCCGGCCGGATGTAGGTGCCCTTCATCGGCAACACCATTGAGAATGCCCCTAGGTCGGCGGGCCCGAGGGTGGGACGAGTGAGCAGCGGGTGGTCGGGGCGCACGGCCATGACGAGCGGTTCCATGTACAGGTGCTCGAATGAGATCCCCACCATCTCGGATGGGTGGCTGATGCGTCCGATCACCAGGTCCAGTTCGCGCAGTTTCAGGCGCACCAGCAAATCGGCGTTGGTGCCGCCATGTGCGGTCACGACGAGGTGGGAGTAACGGGCCTGCATTTCCTGGATGGCCTTGGGTACCAACGTGGCCGCCGCGGTAGGAAGAATGCCGATGCGGATGTGCTCGGGGGCCTTGTCGCCGGCGCCGAGCAGTTCGAAGCCGTCGCGCAGCGCCCCGATGGCCTGGGCGGCGTGGCGCAGCAATATGTGGCCTGCCGGCGTGAGTTCCAGGCCTTTGCGGTGGCGCAGCGCCAACGTCTCTCCGGTGATCGCCTCCAGTTCGGCCAAGCTCTTGGAAACAGCAGACGGGGTTTGCGAAAGTGCATCGGCCGCTTTCAACACGCTGCGATGGCTGGCGAGGGCGATCAGGCATTGCAGGTGGCGCAGGCGCAGCCTGGGGTCGAGGACGCGCGGCATGTTTTCCTTTTGCTCCATCAATTTCAAAAAAGATCAACCAATATTAACTTTTAGCCGCCTATCATCGTGAGCAAAGCGCGGAACGCGCGATGTGGCGTTCCGTAAGCGAGGAGGAGATTCGAATGCTGAAAAAGACTGCTCGTGTGTCGGCCGTGACGTTTGCTTGGGCGCTGGCCTGCTTGCCCGCGGCGGCACATCCTGCGTACCCGGACAAGCCGATCAAGTTCGTAGTCAATTTCACGGCGGGAGGGCCGCTGGACATCATGGCGCGCCTCGTCGCCGAGCGGCTCAGCGCCATCCTGAAGCAGCCGGTGGTGGTCGAGAACAAGACCGGCAGCGGCGGCAACATCGGGGCGGCCGCCGTGGCCAGCGCGGCCCCGGACGGTTATACCGTGCTATTTAGCTTGGATTCGATCTTCACCGTGAATCCCAGTTTGTATCCCTCCCTGGGGTTTCGGCTCGACCAGTTGAAGCCGATCATGCGGCTGGCGTCGTCGGGCATGCTGATCGCCGCCCACCCGAGTGCCAAGGCCGACACGCTCGAGGCACTCGTGGCGCGGGGGCATGAGGATATGGTGGCGTTCAGTTCGGCGGGCAACGGCTCTCCCGGGCACCTGGGGCTTAGCATGCTGTCGCAGGCGACCCGGATGAAGATCAACCACATCCCGTACCGCGGCAATGCGCAGGCCGTCCTGGCCGTCGTCTCGGGCGAGGTCCAGGCCGCTGTACTCGCGACGCCCGGGCTGTTGCCGCACGTGAACGCCGGCACGGTCAAGGCGCTCGCCGTCACGGGCTCCCAGCGCTCGCCGTTGCTGCCGCAGGTTCCCACGACGGCGGAGCAGGGTTACGCAGCAGTCAGGCAGGACGTGCTGTATCTTGCGATGGTTCCTTCCGGCACGCCGGATTCCGTGGTCCAGACGTTGAGCCGGGCCGTGCAGCTGATCATGGCCCATCCTGAGGTCCAGCAGCGGCTGCGTGCCATGGATTTCACGATCGAGACGCGTGACGGGGAGGCCGCGGCCAGGGAACTGGCCGAGACCCGTGAGCGCTACGCCCGCATCATCAAGTCGGCCGGCATGAGCGTTGATTGAACCGAGTCAAGAACGAGACCATTGCGTATGACTAATTTTGTCTTCATCCTGGCCGACGACCTCGGCTATGCGGACCTCGGGTGCTACGGCGGGCGCCAGCCCGTTTCCCCCCACCTGGACCGCATGGCTGCGCGCGGCATGCGCTTTACCCAGGGCTATTCCAATTCGCCGGTGTGTTCGCCGACGCGCTTTGGCCTCATCACGGGGCGCTATCAATATTGGCTGCGCGGCGCCGCCGAAGAGCCCATGACGGGCAAGTTCCGCGGCAGCACCACGGTCGGCCTGCCGCCGGAGCATCCCACCCTGCCTTCCCTGCTGCGCGAGCGCGGTTATCGCACCGCATTGATCGGCAAATGGCACCTGGGTTATCCGCCGCATTTCGGACCCTTGAAGAGCGGATACGAATACCACATCGGTCCGTTGTCCGGGGGCGTGAGCTATTTCAGCCATGTAGACCGCACCGGCAAGCACGACCTGGTCCGCAACGGGGAGCCGGTTCGCTACGATGGTCGCTACCTCACCGATCTCTTGACCGATGAGGCCGTGGCTTACTTGCAGGCGCGGGGCCAGGATCGCCAGCCGTTCCTGCTCAGCCTGCACTATACGGCGCCGCACTGGCCCTGGGAGACGCGCAGCCAAGGCGGCCCGAACCCCGAGACTGACAAGGACATCCGACACTTGGACGGGGGGTCCATACACGTCTACGGCGAAATGATCAAAGCCCTGGACGAAGGCTGCGGCCGCGTATTGGATGCCTTGGAGGCACTCGGCCTGGCCGAGGATACCCTGGTGATCTTCACCAGTGACAACGGCGGGGAGCGGTTTTCTGATTCGTGGCCATTGGTCGGGGGCAAAATGGACCTGACCGAGGGCGGGATCCGCGTACCCTATATCGTCCAGTGGGGCGACAAGCTCGCGCCGGGGTCGATATCCACCCAGCACTGCATGACCATGGACTGGACGGCAACCATCCTGGACATTGCCGGCGTTGCGCCGCATCCCGATTATCCGCTCGACGGGGTATCCCTGCAGCCGGTGTTGCGGGATCCAGCCCACACTTTCCCGCGCGAGATGTATTGGCGCATGAAGTACCGCAACCAACGGGCCATGCGGGATGGCAAGTGGAAGTACTTGGCCATCGAGGAGAACGAATACTTGTTCGATTTGTCCGTCGACGAGCGCGAACGGGCCAACCTGGCGCGGCGCTACCCCGAGCGCCTGGCGGAAATGCGCGCAAGGTATGATCGCTGGAATGCCATTTTCGGCCCCATTCCGCCGGATGCGAACAGCGAACTCGTTTATACCGAAAAGGACATGCCGAGTCGCTGAGGAGGGGAGCCGGCCGCGGCCGGGCCGCCCCCGGGGCCGCCATGCTACGGGGGACTCATGCAGTTGCACAAGCTCGATCTCAAGCTGCTCCTGATTTTCGACGCCTTGGTGCGCACGCGCAGCGTGACCTTGGCCGGGGAGCGCGTGGGATTGTCTCAATCGGCTACCAGCAACGCCTTGCAACGCCTGCGCGAGGCGTTTGGCGACAAGCTGTTCGTCCGCACGCCGACGGGCATGCAACCGACCGGGCTGGCGCTCGAAATCGCCGACGAAGTGAGCGAGGCACTCGATAGGCTGAGGATGGTGCTCGAGCGTAGCCGGGTATTCGAGCCGGCGCGCGCAAGGCGGACTTTTCGCATATTGCTGAGCGACATTGCCCAACAGGCGCATTTGCCCACCTTCGTCGCCTTGCTGCGCAAGGAAGCGCCGCATGTGGACCTCGTGGGCGTCTCGCTGCCGGTCAGGGAGGCCAAAGAGGCCATGTCTTCGGGGGAACTCGACCTAGCCGTTGGCTTCCTGCCCGAGCTGGGGTCGGATTTCCACCGCCAATCGCTGTTCGTCGAGCAGTGGGTTTGCGTGATCAGCCGCCATCACCCGACCATCGGCAAGACCATGACGCCTGAGCAGTACCTGGAAGCGGCGCACGTGAGCTACCGGCCGGCCGCATCCATCCACGCTTCGCTCGACCAGCTGCTGGAGACCCAGTTCGCCGGCCGGGGCGTCAAGCGCCGCGTCGCGTTGAGCGTGTCGTATTCCAGCGGGCTCGCCGCCACGCTCGCGTTGTCAGACCTCGTGTTGACCGTGCCTTACGGGCCGGCGCGTTCCATGGTACGGGCCCAGCCATTGCGCATCGTACCGTTGCCGTTCGAGCTGCCGCCGATCGATCTCAACATGCAGTGGCACGACCGCATGCACCACGATCCGGGCAATCGTTGGTTTCGCCAGCTCTTCGCCGCGAACTACTGCGACAGCCGCCAGTGAGGCGGCTGATGGGAGGGTGATTTTTTCCGGGTTTTCCCGAAATATCGGTTTCTTCCATTTCCGGAATTCAGACTATCCATTGGACGCTCGTAACCGGGCATTCCTAAGATGATCGACTGCGCCGCGCGGCCCGGTTGCGCCATGTGTGCGCGGCGCCTCATCCATCAAGGAAAGCCTGTATATGTCTGGACCGCAAACCATTCAACTGCCCCAACATCGCGATCTCTACTACGGTGGCCAGTGGCACGTCCCGAAGGGCGGCTACGTGGATACTTGGAACCCGGCCACGGGCGAATGCCTCGGACCCTGCGCCGAGGCCAATGCCGCTGACGTGGACGATGCCGTCAAGGCGGCCCAGGCCGCGTTCGTCGAATGGAGCCGCACCAAGCCGTCCGAGCGCGCCGCGCTGATGCGCAAGGTCGCGACGGTGCTGCGGGAACATGCCAGCGAATTGGCGCTGCTCGATGCCGCCAACTGCGGCAACCCGGTCGCGGAAATGACGCGCGACGTACAGGCCGCGGCAGCGCAGTTCGACTTCTTTGCCGGACTGGTCACCGAAATCAAGGGCGACACCATTCCCATGGGCGAGGGCGTCGTCAACATGTCGGTGCGCGAGCCGTACGGCGTGGTCGGCCGCATCGTGGCGTACAACCACCCGCTGATGTTCACTGCCGCCAAGAGCGCCGCGCCGCTTGCAGCCGGGAATACCGTCGTGATGAAGCCGCCCGTCCAGGCGCCGCTGTCGGCCTATCGGTGGATGGAGCTGATCGACGGCATCCTGCCGCCCGGGGTGCTCAACATCGTGAGCGGCGGAACCGAGTGCGGATCGGCCTTGTCTGCGCATCCCGACGTACCCTTCGTTTCGCTGATCGGCAGTGTGCCGACGGGCCGCGCGGTGGCCAGGGCTGGGGCGGAGCGCTTGAAGCGGATCACGCTGGAGTTGGGCGGCAAGAACGCATGCATCGTTTATCCGGACGCGGACCTGGATCGGGCGGCAGCGGGCGCGGTACAAGGGATGAACTTCACCTGGTGCGGCCAGTCTTGCGGATCGACTTCACGCCTGTTCGTGCACGAATCCATCCACGACGAAGTGGTCGCGCGCATGCTGGAGAAAATCCGCCATTATCGTCCGGGCCTGCCGACCGATCCGGCCACCACCATGGGCGCGATCATCTCCCAGTCCCAGCTCGACAAGATCATGAAATATATCGAATTGGGGAAAGAGGAGGGGGCGACCCTGGTTTATGGTGGCAAGCGGCCGGACGATCCGGCGCTCAGCAAGGGGTTTTTCATCGAGCCCACGGTATTCACCAACGTCACGGCCGACATGCGCATCGCCAACGAGGAAATCTTCGGCCCGGTGCTGTCGGTCATCAAGTGGAACGACGAAGAAACCATGCTGGCCCAGGTCAACGCCGTGGAATACGGCCTGACGGGCGCCGTGTTCACGCGCGACCTGGCCAATGCCCACCGGGCCGCCAGCCGTATCCAGGCTGGCTTCATCTGGGTCAACAACGCGGGACCGCATTTCCTGGGCACGAGCTATGGCGGCTATAAGCAGTCCGGCATCGGACGCGACGAGTCGATCGAGGAGCTGTTGTCCTACACCCAGGGCAAGAACATCAACATCACCCTTTGATCGTAATTCGGCGCGCGCCGCCCGGGCGGCGCCGCCTCCGGCGGAGGCCGGCTAGAACAAGGATAACGCTATGAGACAACTGACAGCCGCGGCATGCATGGCCCTGGCGGTGACCGCAATGGCACCGGCCCTGGGGCAGGAATGGGCACCGACCAAGCCCGTGAACATCGTCGTGACAGTACCGCCGGGATCGAGCACCGACATGTTGGCCCGGATACTGGGCGAGCGCCTGCCCGAGGCACTCGGGCAACCTGTAGTGGTCACCAACCGCCCCGGCGCGAGCGGCTTGATCGGCGCGGCCTCTGTCGCGCGCGCGGAACCAGACGGCCATACGCTGCTGCTGGCCCCGAGCACCCTGCTAGGGGCGCCGCACGTCATGCCCAAGGGAGCGGGCAGCGGCGTGGACGTGCTGCGGGACTTGGCACCGGTGGTTCGCACCGCTTCCTCGCCGGTCATCATTCTGGCCAACCCGCAGTTGGGCGTGAAAACGCCTCAGGATCTCGTGGCCTACCTGAAGAAGAATCCCGGGCTGCCCTATGCCTCTTCGGGCAATGGCTCGCCCCAGCACATCGCAGGCCAGCTGTTCATGAGGGCGACGGGCACGGAGATGACGCACGTGCCTTACAAGGGTGTCATGCCGGCGGTGGTGGATACGCTGAGCGGTCAGATCAAATTGGCGATCGGGGCGCTGGGTGGGGTGGGCCAGTACATAGATAGCGGACAGCTGATCGCGGTCGCCGTCGCCGAGAAGCAACGCTCCAGCCTCCTGCCCAACGTGCCGACCGTCACGGAGAGCGGCATCCAGGGCGTGGAGCTGAACGTCTTTTTCCCGGTCTTTGCACCGGCCGGGACGCCGCAGCCGGCGATAGACCGCTTGAACCGGGAGATCACGCGGATCATGCAGTCGCCCGACATCAAGGAGAAGATGCGCAGCGCCGGCGTGGAGACCTCCGGCAGCAGCGTGGAAGAGGCCGTCAAGGCTGTGCGCGGCGAGTACGCATTCTATGGGGGCGTCGTCAGTGAGTTCGGCATCAAGGCCGAATAGGGGAAATCAAGACCGGGGTGTTGACCGGATGCAGCCGGTCAAAAAAAACGGCCGCACGAAGCGGCCGTTTTGCCGAGGGGGCATCTTACATCGGCATCATGTTCGCATTCATGTTGTGCAGCACCCAGGCGGAGCCGCCCACGATGATGGCGATGATGAGCATCGTGAAGAGGAAGGTGGTGAGGTTGTCGCGCTGCTCGGGCGAGGTACCCAGGTGCAGGAAGAACACGAGCTGGACGATCAGCTGCAGCACGCACAGGATGACGATGGCGGCCGCGGCGGCAAACCCCGTCAAGGCGCCGGTCATGACCACGCCGAACGACAGCGCGGTCAGGACGATGCAAAGAATGAACCCGACGACGTACGACTTGACCGAACCGTGGCTGGCGTGGGCGCCGTGATCGCTGACGGCTGGGGAGGAGTGTTGCGCCATTACAGGGCTCCCATCAGGTAGACGAAGGTGAACACGCAGATCCAGACGAGGTCCAGGAAGTGCCAGAACAGGCTCAGGCAGGCCATGCGGCGGCGGACCACGGAATCGAGGCCGAAGCGCCGGATCATGTCCATCATGACCAGCATCCAGATCAGGCCTGAGGTCACGTGCAGGCCGTGGGTGCCCACCAAGGTGAAGAAGGCCGACAAATAGGCGCTGCGCTGCGGACCGGCGCCTTCGGCGATCAGGTGGTGGAATTCGTAGATTTCCATGCCCACGAAGCCGGCGCCGAACAGGAAGGTCACCGCCATCCAGCCCAACACCTTGCCGCGATCGCCGGCGTGCAGAGCCAGCATGGCCATGCCGAAGGTCACGCTGCTGACCAGCAGCAGCATGGTTTCGGTCAACACGAATGAAAGGTCGAACAGTTCGGCGCCATGGGGCCCCCCGGCCGTTGCCTTGGAGAGCACGGCGAAAGTGGCGAACAGCACCGAGAAGATGAGCAAGTCGCTCATCAGGTAAAGCCAGAACCCGAAGACGGTCTTCGAACCGTCATCGTGGTGTTCATGCCCGTCATGGGCATGATGATCGCCACCATCGTGGCGATGCGTACGAAGAATTGCAGCGCTACTCATATTGCTCTTCAAAAAACCGGCGGTACTGGTGCCGGAAGCCGTCTAACAGATCCAGGGCACCGCGGATCCGGCTCTGCCGGTCCGCCGGTGCCGCCCCCTGGGGGGCGCGCGCAAGCGCGTAGGGGGGGCCCTCTACGCCGCCTGCTTGAGCGACTCGTAACGGGCGTTCTCGATGCGCGCCACCTCTTCGGCCTTGACGTAGTAGTCCACGTCGCGGTCATAGGCACGGGCCAGGAAGCCGCCGATCATGCCCAGCAGGCCGAGGGCCGCCAGCCACCAAATGTGCCAGACCAGGGCGAAGCCGAGGATGGTGCCGGCAATCCCGATGTACACGCCGGCGCCGGTATTGCGCGGCATGTGGATGTCTTCGTAGTGGTCGGGACGCTTGTAGGCCACGCCGGTTTCCTTGTCATGCCAGAACTGATCGAGGTGAGTCACTTTGGGCACCTTTGCGAAGTTGTAGAACGGCGGAGGAGAGGAGGTAGACCATTCCAGCGTACGGCCACCCCAGGGGTCGCCGTCGTAGTCGACGTTCTTCTTGCGGTCGCGGATGCTGACGGCGATCTGCAGCAGCAGGAAGAAGATACCCAGCGCGATGACGACCGCGCCGACCCAGGCGACGATCAGGAACGGTTCCCACGCGGGGTTGTTGTGATGGTTCAGGCGGCGTGTCATGCCCATCAGGCCGAGCGCATAGAGCGGCATGAAGGCCAGGAAAAAGCCGATGAACCAGCACCAGAACGAGTACTTGCCCAGGCGCTCGTTGAGCTTGAAGCCGAAGGCCTTGGGGAACCAGTACACCATGGCCGCGATACACCCGAAGACGACGCCACCGATGATGGTGTTGTGGAAGTGGGCGATCAGGAACAAGCTGTTGTGCAGCACGAACGACACCGCGGGGATCGCCATGAGCACGCCGGTCATGCCGCCGATCACGAAGGTGACCATGAAGCCGAGCGTCCACAGGACGGGCGTCGAGATCTGCAGTCGGCCGCGATACATCGTGAACAGCCAGTTGAAGATCTTCGCGCCCGTGGGGATCGAGATGATCATCGTTGCAATGCCAAAGAAGGCATTGACGTTGGCGCCCGAACCCATGGTGAAGAAGTGGTGCAGCCAGACCAGGAAGGACAGGATGCCGATCGCGGCCGTGGCATAGACCATGGACTTGTAGCCGAACAGCGTCTTGCGGGCGAACGTGGCAACGATTTCCGAGTACGCGCCGAAGCAGGGCAGGATCAGGATGTAGACCTCGGGGTGGCCCCAGATCCATATCAGGTTCACGTACATCATCACGTTGCCGCCGAGATCATTCGTGAAGAAGTGCGTGCCCAGATAACGGTCGGCGGTCAACAGCGCCAGGGTGGCGGTCAGCACCGGGAAGGCGGCCAGGATCAGGATGTTGGTGACCAGGGCGGTCCAGGTGAAGACCGGCATCTTCATCAGGGTCATGCCGGGGGCGCGCATGCGCAGGATGGTGACGATGAAGTTGATCCCGCTGAGCGTCGTTCCCAACCCGGATAGCTGCAATGCCCAGATGTAGTAATCCACCCCGACGCCCGGGCTGTAGTCCAGGCCGGAGAGAGGCGGATACGCCAGCCAGCCGGTGGCGGCGAACTCGCCCACGAACAGGGACATCATGATCAGCACCACGCCGCCGCCGAACAGCCAGAAGCTGAGCGAGTTCAGGAACGGATAGGCCACGTCGCGCGCGCCGATCTGCAGCGGCACGACGATGTTCATCAGGCCCGTGATGAACGGCATGGCCATGAAGAAGATCATGATCACGCCATGGGCGGTGAAGATTTGGTCGTAGTGGTGGGGGGGCAAGTAGCCGGCCGAGTCGCCGGAGGCGATGGCCAGTTGCGTGCGCATCATGATGGCATCGGCAAAGCCGCGCAGGAACATGATCAGCGCGACGATGATGTACATGATGCCGATGCGCTTGTGGTCGACCGTGGTGAGCCACTCTTTCCACAGGTACGTCCACTTGCCGTAATAGGTGACGGCGCCGAGCAGTGCGGCGCCTAATACGACGACCGCGGCCAGCGTGACCATGATGATGGGCTCATGGTACGGGATGGCGTCTAGGGTCAGTTTCCCGAACATCGATTTACTCCGACAAGGCTATCTTGGAAACGTTGGCAGGCGTGCACATTCCGGTATCCATGCCTGCGGAGGCCATGTACTGGTAAATGATGCCGTCGAACAGCGTGGGCTCGGCTTCCGAGTAGTAGGCGACAGGTTCGTGCTCGCTCGGCGAGACCAGTGCTTGGTAGGCCTCGGGCGTCAGCTTTTGGGGCGACGCCTGCACATTCCGGACCCAGGCTTCGAAGTCTTCCTGGTTCGTCGCCACGGCCTGAAAGCGCATGCCGGAGAAGCCGGCGCCGCTGTAATTGGCCGATATGCCGGCGTAGGTGCCGGGTTCGCGGGCGATCAGGTGAAGCTTGGTCGTCATGCCCGCCATGGAGTAGATCTGGCTACCCAGCTGCGGGATGAAGAATGCATTCATGACCGAGGCGGACGTGATGCGGAAATTGACCGGAACGTCCACCGGGAATCGGATTTCGTTGACCGTGGCGATTCGATATTCGGGATAGATGAAGAGCCACTTCCAGTCCAGCGACACGACGTCGATCTGTACCGGCTTGGCGTCGGACTCGAGCGGCCGGTATGGGTCGAGTTCATGCGAGCTCTTCCAGGTCAATACGCCGAGTATGGTGACGATGATGAGGGGGATGGTCCAGACTACGACTTCGACCGCGGTGGAATGCGACCAGCTGGGGTCGTATTTCGCCTTGGTATTGGAGGCGCGGTATCTCCAGGCGAACCACAGCGTAAGGACTATGACCGGCACGATCACCAGCAACATGAGTCCGGTTGCAGTCAGGAGCAGGGTTTTCTCTTGGGCGCCAATGTCGCCCTTGGGATTTAGAATGGCCATGTTGCAGCCAGCCAGCAGCAACATGGTGGCGCCGACGCATAACGCGCGTCCCGCGTTCACGAAGAAGGATTTACTCACGTCCAGCCTTGGTTTGTTGAAACGTTGGCGAAATCCGCCAGTTCCGCATCCTACTGAACGTGTCTTGGCCGGGGATGCGACAAAAGGTCGCGCGCCGAATGCAGGCCGCCCCGTTTTACGGCCGGTTGCCCGGGTCAGGGCGTGTTCCCCTTGGGTGTACCTAATTGTGACGCGACAAGGCTAGGGATTTGCCCTGCGACAATATGTCGCACCCCGTCTCGGGGCGCCCACCTTCCGCGGGTGCGTGCCGGTGGCGCGCGGAATGTCCCGCAGCGCTTTATTCAGGCTCGGGGCCGCGTTCAGGACCGGGCCGCTTGGCCAGCTTGCGCTGCAACGATCGGCGATGCATGTTCAGCAGGCGAGCCGCCGCGGAGACATTGCCGCCGGTTTCGTGCAGGGCTTGCTGGATGTGTTCCCATTCCAGGCGATGCAGAGGAATCATGGTTGATTCCACGGTCACGGCCTCGGCTTTTTCCAGCCCGAGCGCCCGGAGAATCATGTCGGCGGTCGCAGGCTTGGGCAGATAATCGTCTGCCCCGCGCTTGATCGCGTCCACCGCCGTGGCGACGCTGGCGTAGCCCGTGACGAGCAGGATGCGCATGTCTGCGCGCAGCGCACGCAACGGCTTGATCAGGGTCAGGCCGGAGTCGTCGCTGCTGAGCTTGAGGTCGATGAGGGCAAACCCCGGGCGGATCTCGTCGGCGATGCGCAAGGCTTCGGCGATCGTGGTTGCAGTGCGGGTTTCGAGGCCGCGGCGGGCCAGGCTGCGCTGCAAGGTGCGTAGGTAAAGCTCATCGTCGTCGACGAGCAGTCCGATATCGAGGGTGGTGGTAGTCATCATGAAGTCACGGTGGTTTCCACGGGCAATTGGAATTGGATGCGTACGCCTCCGCCTTCGGCGGCCGTCATCGTCATCTCGCCGCCCAGCCGCTCGACCGTGGCATGGGAAAGCGCCAGGCCAACGCCTAGCCCTCCGGGCTTGCCGCTGCGAAATAGCGTGGCCGGAAGTAGCGGCTGGTCGGGGTTGAGCCCGCGTCCATAGTCGCGCACGACGCCGCGCACCATCCCGCCTTTGCATTCCAGGTGCAGATCCACATAGGGCGCCCCGGCCTGGACGCCGGCGTCAGCGGCATTGTTCAGCAGCGCTTGCAGCAGGTGGGCGACGGAGGGCTCGACGCGAAGGCCGCGGGGTAAGATGCCGGTGCGATGCAGTTCGATCGTGGGGCGGACCAATTTCCATTGCTCCACCACCCGCTCCAGTTCCACTTCTGTTGGGACAGCCAGATTGCGTACTCGTTCCCGGCACAGCGCCAACAGCTCGATCAGCATTTCCGAGTCGGCGCGCAGCTCGTCAGTGTCGGCCTGGGCCGCGATTTCGTCGGCCAGCAGCGTCATGGTGGCCAGCGGCGTGTTCAGCTCGTGCGCCATCGACGCGGCATGGGTCGCCAATGCGACGATGCCTTCATTGCGGGCGAAGCGCTCGCGCAGGTCGGCCAGTTCCCGTTCCCGGTTGCGCAGGTCGGCGGCGAGCCGGGTGGAGAAGATCAAGATGACGACGACGGCGATGAGAAAGCTAGCCACGATGCCCCATAGCAGCAACTCGTAGGCGTCGCCCGGCGCCTCTAGGGGACGGCCGAAGATGGCCGCGATCGCGTACCCGGCTACGCCGGCACCGGCCGTCGCATATGCCCAATGGCTGGGCAGCGCCATGGCGGCCAGCGCGATCAGGACCAGGAAGAGCAGCCCGAACGGGTTGCTGATGCCGCCGCTCCACGCCACCATCCAGGCCAGCACGCAGATGTCCACCAACATGTGCAGGAACGCGGTGGCGTGCGAGGGTTCTCCGCCGGTGCGCAGCCGCCAACCGGCATACAGGTTGAAGGCCACCAGGGTGGCCACGCCGCTCCACAGCATGGCGAGCGGCAAATCCACGCCCAGCGGGCCGCTGGCGATGAAGATGGTGGCAGCCTGGCCGCCGATGGCAAGCCAGCGCAGGCTGGACAAGGTGCGTAGGAAGGAGGTCTCGGTACGGCTCATACGGGCTGGGGATGAACCGGACGGTGTGCCGGCGGACTCCATTATGACCTACGGACGAGTCGCCTCGGCCGCTACCGGTTGCGACGGCGGCGGTTGGCCAGGAGGGCGCTAACTGGCGCAGTCGGGCAATTCCTGGAGCCGTTCGAGCAGGGGACGCTGGGCTTCGAGTATTTTTTCGCGCGCAGTTTCGAGGTCGAACCAGTCCGCGCGATCGACCTCGGGAAAGCTTTGCATGCGTCCGCTACGGGGCGGCCACTCCATGGTAAAGGTGTTGCTGCGCAGTGCAGTGGGGTCGAAATCGGCCTCTAGCGCAAAGGCAATCACTTCTTTGCCGCCGCGCTGCCTTATCCGGCCCAGCGGCACGAGCGGGCCTGGCGGGGCCGCCCCCAACTCCTCGCGCAGTTCGCGCACGGCTGCGGTGGCGGGATCCTCGCCCACTTCCACCAGGCCTTTGGGAATGGACCATGCGCCGGCGTCGCGCCGCCGCCAGAACGGACCTCCCGGATGCACGAGCAGTACCTGCAGCGTGTTACCCGTACGCCGGTACATGAGCACGCCGGCGCTCGTCGCGCTCATGGCCGCGCCCCGCGCCGCGCATGCGCGGCCGCAGTCCCGCCTCGTTGCATCTGTGCCCATGAGATGCCGAAGATCACCAGGCCGGCGAGGGCGAGCAGCAGGCCAACCCAACCCGTCGAGGCCCAGCCCAGGCCCGCCGCGATGGTCACCCCGCCGAGCCAGGCGCCAAGCGCATTGGCGAGGTTGAAGGCGGAGTGGTTGAGCGCGGCGGCCAGGGTCTGAGCGTCCCCGGCCACGTCCATGAGGCGGATTTGCAGGGCCGGACCGATGGCAACGTTCGTGCCGATCAGCATGACGTTGATGGCGGCCAGCCAGACGTTATACGCGGTGAGGGAAAAGAGACCGAGCACCACGCCGGACCAAACCAGCAGTCCGCATATGGTCGGCATCAAGGCTTTGTCCGCCAACCTCGACCCGACCAGGTTGCCCAACACCATGCCGACGCCGAACAATGCAAGCACGAAGGGCACGGCGTGTTCGGGCAGCCCTGCGAGCTCCATCAGCGTAGGCTTGACATAGCTGAAAACGGCAAACATGCCACCGAAGCCGATGGCTCCTATGCCGAGCGTCAGCCAGACTTGTTTACGCCGCAGCGCACCCAGTTCGCGCCAGGGGCTGGCTCCTGCCCCTGCCGGGATGTCCGGAATCCAGCGCTGGACGAGCAGCGCCGCCGCTACGCCAATGGCACCAACGAGTGCGAAAGCGGCACGCCAGCCCAGCCACTGTCCAAGCCCGGCCGCAATGGGTACGCCGGCCAGGGTCGCAATGGTGAGCCCCAACATGACGTAGCCGACCGCCCGGGCGCGCTGGCCCGCAGGCGCCAGTTGCGCCGCGACCAAGGCGGCGACGCCGAAATAGGTGCCGTGCGGCAGTCCCGTCAGTAGCCGCATCAGCATCATGGAGAGGTAACCGGGAGCCGCCGCGCTGGCAAAGTTGCCGAGCGCAAAAAAAGCCATCAGGGCGACCAATAGGGCGCGGCGCGGCATGCGGGCGCCCAGCACCGCCAGGACGGGGGCCCCGACGACCACCCCCAGCGCATAGGCGCTGATGAGATGTCCCGCCGTTGGAATGGAAATGCCCAGGTCTCGGGCCGCATCGGGAAGCAGCCCCATGATGACGAACTCACCGGTGCCGATGCCGAAGCCACCGAGACCCAGCGCCAGTAGCGCGCGGCCGAACGAGGGCGCGGCAGGAAGCGAAGCGCGTGGTTGTTGGGCGGGTTGCGCCGGGGAGGGAGGGTTCATGAAGGCGAAGAAGACTGCAGCGCCGTTGGAGGCGAAGGAAATAGCTTAGCAGCATCAGATTGCACTGCACAAAACGCCCCGGCCCCTCGGCCCCGCGCCGGGATATCATGCGGTCAGCGCGAGATGTCTTGAGCGCGCTGCAGATTTCATGATTCGGGACTTATGCCATGAGCGACATCACCATCTATCACAATCCGGCATGCGGTACGTCACGCAAGGTTCTGGCCTTGCTCAGGGAGCGCGGCTACGAGCCGACCGTGATCGAATACCTGAAAACGCCGCCCAGCCGCGACACCCTTAAGTCGCTCATCGCCGCAATGGGGATTCCGGTGCGGGAGGCGATGCGGGTGAAGGGCACGCCTTACGACGAACTTGGCCTGGGCGACCCCAAATGGAGCGATGACGAGCTGATCGATTTCATGATGCAGCATCCCATCTTGATCAACCGTCCCATCGTGGTGACGCCGCGTGGCACGCGGCTGTGCCGGCCGATGGAAACCGTGCTGGAAATCCTGCCGGAATAGCAGCCTGCGGTCTCGTGCGGCGCGCCGTCAGAGAAGGACGTCGCCGGTGACGCAATCGGCGACGTCGCCGCCTATCCAGATGTCTCCGTCCGCACGTTCGACGTAGACGCGCCCGGCGCGTCCCAGGGCCGTGCCCTGGCTGGACACATAGGACGCGGGCGCCAATCCGGCGCTGGTCAGCCACTGCGCGATGCCTGCGTTCAGGCTGCCGGTCACCGGGTCTTCGGGTACCCCCAGGCCGGGCGCGAAGGCCCGCACTTCGAATTGCGCTTCCGGGCCGTCGGTGGCCGGATCCCACGGCCCGACGACACCGACTTTGAGCTTGCCCAGCGCCGGAAAATCCGGCCGCAGCGAGAGCACTTGCGCGCGCGAGGCAAGCATGATGGCTAGCCAAGCCGGCCCATTGTCTACCCAGTTTGCGGCGACCACCGCTTCCGGTGCTATGCCCAGGCCCCGTACAGCCTGCGCGAGAACGGCAGGCTCGACCTCGCCGGAGCGCCGCAGCGGGGGGGCGGCGAAGGCGAGGCGGCCCGACCGGCGCCGGATCCTTACCAAGCCCACGCCGCATTGCTGAACGACGTCGGAGCTTACGGGGCGTCCTCCCGCCCGCAGCCACGCATGGCAACTGCCGAGGGTGGGGTGGCCGGCAAACGGCAGCTCTCCGGAAGGCGTAAATATGCGTACGCGATAGTCGGCCCCTGCGACGGTCGGGCGGAGTAGGAACGTGGTCTCGCTCAAGCCGGTCCAGCGCGCAAAGGCCGCCATTTTGTCTTCGGGGAGGTCATCTGCATCGTGGACCACCGCGAGCGGATTGCCGCGCAGCGGAACCGCGCTGAACACGTCTACTTGGCGGAAGGGGTAAGAGCGGGCCTGAGGGGGCATAAAGGGCGTGGGCGGTCAAACGTAAGTGGACAGGAGGATGCTGGTCTCGGTGCTGGTAATGCCCGGGATCAGCCTGATGCGCTCGAGGGCCCGATCGAAGTCCTCGATGTTCTGCGCACGCAGTTCGGCCAGGATGTCCCAGCGGCCGTTCGTCGTATGCAGCGCCTGGATTGCCGGCTCTCCGCGCAAAGCCTCCAGGACCCGCCGGGCAGTGTTGCCTCCTACGGCGATGCTCATCCAGGCGCGTATGCCTTTGGGCTCGACGCCAGGGCGCAAGCGCAAGGTATAGCCGACGATGACGCCTTCTTTTTCCAGGCGCGTGATCCGGTTCTGCACCGTGCCGCGCGAGACGCCGAGCTTGCGGACCAGCAGGGAAGCGGGCGTGCGCGCATTGTCGCGCAGCAGGGCGATCAGGCGATGGTCGATTTCGTCCATGGCGATACCTGCAGGGCGGATGGCAAAACGATAGCAGAGTCTGTCGATTCGACATCCCTGCGCGCGGGATGTGCCGTTCTGCCGGCTCGCGTTTGGCGCGACGGACGAGCAGAATGGGCGTCATGACGGTTCGCAATGTGCGAAGGCAAGGAGCAAAGCGTGAACGCCACAGCCAAGTTCCTCATGGTCGATCCGGCCCACTATGAAGTTCGCTACCGCATCAACCCGTGGATGCAGCCCGAGCAGTGGATGCGCGATGCGCAAGGGTTGCGCGCGGCGGCGCGCAGGGCTTACGACGCGTTGCGATGCGCCCTGCGCGAGGCCGGCTGCGACGTCGTCGTCGCGGACGGCGCGCCGGGGTTGCCGGACATGGTTTTTCCCGCCAATGCCGGCATCATCCTGGACGGACGGGCGCTGCTTGCCCGTTTCCGCTATCCCCAGCGCCGCGGCGAGGAGGCCGCCTTCCTGGCGGTTTTCGAGCAGCTGCGCGAGCAGGGGTTGCTAAAGGAAATCGCCCGGTTTCCGCCGGGTTGTTTCCAGGAGGGCGCCGGCGATGCGATCTGGGATGTGAATCGCCGGTGCTTTTGGGCTGCCTACGGTCCGCGTTCCGCGCGCGAGTCGTTGGCGCACATTGCCGACTTTTTCGACCAGGAAGTGGTTCCCCTCGAGCTGGCTTCGGAGCGGTGCTATCACCTGGACGTGTGCTTCTGCCCGTTGAGCGGGGGAGAAATCCTCTACTATCCCCCCGCCTTGACGCGCCCCGCGCTGCGCCGCCTGCGCGAGCGCGTGCCGGTCGACATGCTGCTTGCCGCGTCCGACGAGGACCTGGGCCGCTTCAGCGTGAATGCGGTCAACGTTGGCAGGCGGATCGTAATGGCCGCGCCCACCCCGCGCCTTGGGTCCATGTTGCGCGAGCGCGGGTACTCGGTCATCCCGGTCGATCTGGAACCGTTCAAGATGTCGGGGGGCGGCGCCTATTGCATGACGCTGCGGCTCGATCGCTCGAGTTTGCCCGCGGTTGCGGCGCGCGTGGGCGACCGCGAGGCAGCCTGGGCCTGAACGGCATGATGGCGAAGCGCTGCATGCCGGCGGCCGTGCGACCGGCGTTTGCCCCGCGGTTACATCCTGATCCAGCGCCGCTTGGCCATCCAATGCAGGAGCAACCCCGCGACGAAGCCGGCCGCGACGTTCCACATGCACAGTGCGGCGGTCGCAAGGGTAATGTACCGCTCGTTCTTGTCGGCGGGTAGCACGCTGCTGCCCAGCGCCAGCTGGGCACCCGTCAGGAACAGGATCACTCCGAGGATCGCCAGCGGGAATACCTGGAATAGCAATGCGACGCCGGAGCTGAAAAACAGCGCCAGCGCGAGCAGGATGACGCCTAGTATGACGACCGCGCCTCCGGTGCGGGCGCCGAAGGCCACGTGCCCTGCCATGCCGCCGGCGCCGTGGCACATCGGTACGCCACCCGCCGTGGAGCTGACCAAGTTCATGATGCCGGTGGAAGTGGCCAGGCCGTTTTCCGTGACCGGACGGTGAGGGAAGAGGCGATTGTTTTCATCCTTGATCGCAATGACGGCGTTGCCCAGCGTAAGTGGGACCTGGGGCAGGGCGAGCAGCGCCACGCCGACCATCAGTTCGTTCCAGCCGAGCTCGGACAGCGCGAACCGGGGCGAGGGCAGTCCGACAGGCGCTTGCGCCAATTCGTGCAAGAGGTGCGGCTGGCGCCATAGGCCGACGGCCGCGCCAAAGGCCAGCAGCACGAACATGGCCGGGAACGTCCGGTTCGCCATCAAGAGAAGGGTGCCCAAACCGGCAATCGCTGCGATCGGCCAATCGTTGTGCATCATTTTCACGCCTTCCAGCATGAAGCCAAAGCCCAATCCCAGTGTGATTCCTAGTACGACGGCGGGCGGCACGGCCCGCGACAGCCGGGTGGCCGCGCCGCTCAACCCGAGGAAAAGCCAGATTGCGCCCGTCGCGAGGGCGGCGGCATAGACGGCGCCCGGCGTGACGAGCGCCGTTTGCGCCGCTTGCGTCACGGCGACGGCGCCGATGGCCTTCATCGGCTGCACCGGGATGGGCGTCTTGTAGTACAGGCCGCAAGCCAGCATGCACAGACCGAAGCCGAACAGCACGCCGAACGGGTCGAGCTTCAGCACGCCGATGTAGGCAGCCACGAACGGGATGAGCGTGCCGAGATCGCCGAAGGCGCCTGCCCACTCCATGCGATCGTAGCGGTTGCCCGTTGCCGCATCCGGCACGGAGCGGCTGGACGGTTCGTGCATTCGTGCCTCCAAGTTTGAATCGGAACGAGAAGCCGCATTGTCGGCTAGCGGCGAATGCATGTAAACGACATGCAGGCGCCTGCCGGACGGCCCCGTGCGAGGTCCTGAAGCGTTGGGTCAGCTGGCCTTGCGCAAGGTGAAGTTGATGCGCTTGGCTCCCAATGCCGGGTGGTGCGCTTCGCGCAGCGGCAGGATGCCGTGGTAGCGCAATCGGTCTTCGCCTCCCCAAACGACGACGTCGCCGTGGAACAGGGGATGGCGCCCGGGACGGTCCGTGCGTGAATGTCCCCCGAACAGAAAGACGGCTGGTATGCCAAGCGATACCGAAACGATGGGTGCACTGAAATCGCGTTCGTTGCGATCCTGGTGCAGCGCCATGCGCGAGCCAGGCAAGTAGCGGTTGACCAGGCATGCGTCGGGACGAAAGCCCGGAAATCCCGCCGCTTGCGCCGCCCGTTCGGCAAGCGAAGCGAAGATGGCCGGCATGGCAGGCCAGGGCCTGTCCGTCATCGGATCGAGACGCGTGTACCGGTAGCCTCGACTGTCGCTGACCCAGCCCCACTCTCCGCAGTTGGTCAGGGCCACTGACATGGTGCGTCCGCCGGGAGTGGCCATGTGCCGGAACGGCGCTTCCGACTCGAGCATGGCCAGGGCTTGCATCAGTTGCGGCGCGTCAGGCAGGGCCAGGCCCCGCAGGATGACGGATCGCCTGCCTATAGGCTCCACGGCGGAAGAGGCGGCAGTGAAATCGAACAGGTCGAGGTTCACGAAAACGGTGCCGGAACCGGCATTGGGCTATCGGCTTACCATCATAGCGCTCTGCCGTTGCATGTTTAACGGCAAGACACGCGCAGGCGGCACCAGGGTGCACACTAGGACTTCGAGGAAACCGAAGCGAGGTCTTGCATGCCTGACTCGACAACACAGCGCGAACGGATGGTCGCGCACCAGCTAGCGGCGCGGGGCATCCGCGGCCCGGCCGTGCTGGCTGCCATGCGTGCCGTGCCCAGGGAGCGTTTCGTGCCGCCGGAACTGTCCGGTCTTGCGTATGAAGACACGCCGCTGCCCATAGGGGAGGGGCAAACCATTTCGCAGCCTTACGTCGTTGCACTGATGGCCGAGGCGGCGCGTTTGTCGCCGCACGACACGGTGCTGGAAATCGGCACCGGGTCGGGCTATGGGGCGGCGGTATTGGCGCAGCTTGTGGCAAGGGTGGAGACGGTGGAGATCCGGCCTGCGCTGGCCGCCGCGGCACGGGAGAGGTTAAAGGAATATCCGCAGGTCACCGTGCACCTGGCCGACGGCAGCTTGGGCTTGCCCGGGTGTGCGCCCTTCGACGCCATCCTCGTTTCGGCCGGCGGGCCCACAGTGCCGGAAACTTGGCGCGAACAGTTGGCGCCCGGCGGCCGACTGGTCATGCCGGTCGGACCGAGCCGGGAGCTACAGCGATTGGTCAGGATCGTCAGGTGCCCGGACGGGGCCTTCAGCCAAGAAGACTTGGGCGCCGTACGGTTTGTCCCGCTGATAGGGGCCCGGGGCTGGGACGGTTCCTGATCCCGGATCGGACGTCTCTCAACCCCAGGCCGCGCCCAGTTCGCACACGATTTGCGCCGCCGGGGCTTCGCGGCAGCCGCTGGCATTCTGGCCACACCACAAAGGCGAGAAGTCTCCCGAGCCGCGCGCTTCGGCCTTGGCCCGCAGCGGCGCGACGGCGGTGGTCGCCAGCGGGAAGGCCGGCGCCAGCGGAGACAGGGGGCCCAGCTCGCGCATGATGCGGTTCACGATGCCGCGCGCGGGGCGGCCAGAGAAGAGGTTGGTCAACGCGGTGTGGGCCGCGGCGGGGCTCTTGAGTGCGGCGCGATGCACTTCGCTGGTCGTGGCTTCGGGCGCCAGCAGGAAGGCGGTGCCGGCCTGCACCCCGGCGGCGCCCAGCGCCCGCGCGGCGGCAACCGTGCGCGCATCGGCAATGCCGCCGGCGGCGATCACCGGCACGCGCACCGCGCGCACGATTTGCGGCAGCAGGGCAAAGGTACCGGGTTGATCGTCGACATCATTACTCAGGAACATGCCCCGGTGGCCACCGGCTTCAAAGCCCTGCGCGATGATGACGTCTGCCCCGTGATCTTCCAGCCAGCGTGCTTCGGCAACGGTAGTGGCCGACGACATGACCTTGGCGCCCCAGGATTTCACCCGCGCGACTAGGTCCGGGGAAGGCAACCCGAAGTGGAAGCTGACGACCGGTGGCCGGAATGGCTCGACGATGTCGGCGATTTCCGGGGTGAAGGGCGCGCGCCCGGGCCCGGGAGGGATGTCATCCGGGTCGATCCCGAATTCCGCGTAGTACGGCGCCAGCGCGCGCCGCCAGGCGGCCTCCCTGTCCGGGTCGGGTTCCGGCGGCGTGTGACAGAAAAAGTTCACGTTGAATGGCCGGCTCGTGCCTGCCCGCAGCGCCTCCAGCTCGCGCCGCAGGGCGTCCGGGCCGAGCATGGCGCACGGCAGCGAGCCCAGGCCTCCGGCGTTGGAGACGGCGATGGCGAGCGCGCTGCCTTGGGACCCTGCCATGGGGGCCTGGACGACGGGAAATTCGATGCCGAGGAGAGATTGCAAATTCATGACTGGGCAGGGAATAGGGGAAACGGGAGATGCGGGGATGCCCCTCGGCGGGTGGGCAGCAAATCCGCCAGCGTGTAGCCGTCGAGGTGTTGGAGAAAGCGTTGGAGCGCTGCGCCCAGAATGCCGGTGAGGCGGCAATGCCCGGCCAGGGCGCAGCTGGCGCCCGGGGCGTGGCAGTCGACCAAGTGGAAATCCGGTTCGAGCGCACGAATGACTTCACCCAGGCCGATCTCGGCCGGTGCGCGGGCGAGCCGCATGCCGCCACCTTTGCCACGGATGGTTTCGAGATAGCCGAGCTGGCCTAGCCGGTGGGTGACTTTCATCAAATGTGCTTCCGAAATACCGTGCGCCTCGGCGATTTCGGCGATGGTGCAGAGCCGCCCGGGGTAGCAGCCGACGTACATGAGCAGCCGGAGCGCGTAATCGCTGTGCGTGGTCAGGCGCATGGCAGGGGCAATTCGCGCGCCAGCTGCTCTGGATGGCGCTGGGTCTGGTAGCCCAGCCACAGGCTTTGCGCAATGCGGCGCGCCATGGCTTGGGCGCGGTCGGCCATCGCCGCATTCTCCTGTTCCCGGGCCGTTTCGCCGAACAGTTCCAGCCACCGGAGGAACAGGCTTTCGTCGAGACCGGGAAGCGCGGCGTGGCGCGTCATCGGCGTGCCTACATAGCGGCGGGTGCCGCGCAGCATGGACGACCAGAAGTCGGTGAGCTTGGCGAGGTGATGATCCCAGTCGTCCACGTGGGCTTCGAATATGGGCCCCAGCCGCGCATCCTGGCGGACTTTGGCGTAGAAGGCCGCCACGAAGCGGGCGATTTCTTCTTCCGTGCAGAGGTTGGGGTCGAGCATGGCGTCATCACAATAAAGATATATTTGAAATATATCTTAAGGCGCGGCGAAACGAAACACCTCGCGGCCCCGCGTGCCGACCGGGAAGAGAATTGCTACAGTATGTAGCGCTTTCATCCCCTCGTTATTCCATGTCGACTCTGGCCTCGTTTTGGACTCAAGCTATCGCGTGGGTCAGCACCCATCTCGTCGAACCGGCGATCGCGTTCCTGCACATCGCCGGCAGTGCCGGCGACCCGCTGGAGATCTCCGAAGCGTTGCTCATCGCGATGCTCCAGCTGTTCATCATTGGCTGCATATTTCGGCCGCTCGAGAGCGTCGTCCCGGCCGAACAATGGGCCGACCGGCGCCTGACGCGCGTGGACCGTCTCTATACGCTGTTGATGTTGCTGGGGCTGTTCCCGCTGTTCAGCTATCTCGTGTTGACGCCGTTCGCCAACATGCTCGGCAGCCTGGGGAGCGATGCCGCGGCCCAGGCCCCGGCCTCATCCGGGCTCAAGCATTGGGTGCCCTGGTTCGAAGAACATCCCTACGTCCTGTTCCTGGTCTATTACGTCGTCTACGACTTCGTCTATTACTGGATGCATCGGGCCCAGCACGCCATACCGTGGTGGTGGGCGCTGCACAGCATGCACCACAGCCAGCGTCAAATGAGCTGCTGGACCAATGATCGCGGCAGCTATATCGACGGAGTGCTGCAGTCGTTCATCCTGGCCACGGTCGGGCTGTTGATGGGAGTGGAGCCCTCGGAGTTTGCGCTGCTCGTGTTGCTGAGCGAGCTGGTGCAGAATCTTTCACACACCAACGTGCGCTTCGGCTTTGGGCGCATCGGCGAAAAACTGTTGGTCGATCCCAAGTTCCATCGCCTGCACCACATGGTTCGCGATCCGGAGCGGCCCTCGCTGCACAATTGCAATTTCGGCCAGGTGCTACCCATTTGGGACATTCTTTTCGGCACGGCCTTGTACGGTGAAAAGGTCCGCCCGACCGGCGTCAGCGACCCCATGGTCGACATCGATAACCAATATGGGCTGGTCGGGCAGCAATGGGAGGCGGCCAAGCGATTCTGGGGCGCCGTGCGCCGGCGAGCCGGCTGGAAGCTGGGCGAGGTCTCGTTCGGCCCGGATTATGCACCCATCCCGAGCGACGAGGCGGTGCACCTGCCCGAGCGCGCGCACGCGCCTGGGCTCACGGGCGTGCCAGGTGCCATACGCCGTTGACGCCATCGCCGGTCCGGTCGCCGGGCGCCTTGTCCTTGACCCAGAAATACAGGGGCTTGCCCCGGTATGCCCACTGGCGGCTGCCGTCTTGGCGGGTGACGACCATCCAGTCTCCATGGCGCTTGGCGTCCGCGGGGGCGGCCAGCGGCGGCCAGTTCTGCGCGCAGGCGCCGTTGCAGGCGCTTTGCCCGACCGGATCGCGGTCGAAGGTATAAAGGCTCATGCCGTTCGGCGCCACCAGTATGCCGTCGCTGATTTTCGCCGGTTCGGTCACCATGAGCGATGAGCACCCCGCCGCGAAAACGGCGCTGGCGCATGCTGCACGGAAGAGCGTTGTGACCATGATGCCTCCTCGAGAGATCCACGCGTCGCGGCAGCCGTCGACACCGATGGCAGCCGGCAGCGCCACGCAGGCAAGGCCAGAAGTGCATGCCCATGGGGGCAATGCTACGTCGCCTTCAGCCTTCAGTATGGTCGGCTTTGGACCGTTCTCCCACCCGGGCGGGCGAGGCGTTTGTAATGGATTGCAACCCCGCTCCGGGCCTTGTTTCCAAGCATGTCGGCCGGAGGGATCTTGCCGGGGCGTAGGTCATAATGCCCGAAATTCTCTAAACCCAGCTCATGAAAAGCGAGTCCACATTCTTCGAATGGTTGGGCAGTGCGCTCGGCGAGGTCATCCGGACCATCGTCGCGGCGCTCAAATCCGTGTTCGGGGGCTTCGGGGAAGCCGTAGGCGAGTTCTCGTCCGGTCTTGCCGATGCCCTGGGCATGAGTCCGACTTTGTTCAATTTTGCCCTCCTGGTGCTGGGGATGCTGCTGTTGTACGCCGGGATCCGGGCGTTGCTTAGCCGGTCCATCCTCGGGGCGCTCTTCTGGTTCTTCTTGGCGGCCCTGCTGCTTGGGGGGCTGATCGGCGAGAACGGCGTGTCCACCTGAGCCGTCGCGGGCCGGGCACGGTTGCGGACCGGCCGGAATTGCGGTGTCATGTAGGCGTCCATTGCAAGGTAGGTGCATGCTTCCCATCCTCATTCTCCAGACCGGCGGTCCTCCCCAGGCCGTCGGCGATGTCTACGGTGGTTTCGACCGCATGGTCAGCGAGGTGGCCGGCCTGGACCCGGCTGGTCTTGTGCGCGTGGCCGCCTACAAAGGTGAACGGCCGCAGGCGCCTACGCGCTACCGGGCGGCCCTGATTACCGGCTCGCGGGCCAACGTAACCGATCACGCCCCATGGAGCGAAGCGTGCGCGGGCTGGGTGCGCGATGCCATGGACGCCTCGCTGCCCCTCTTCGGCATTTGCTATGGCCACCAGTTGATCAGCTATGCGCTCGGCGGGCGCATCGACTACCTCGAGGGAGGGCGGGAGATCGGCACCCGCCCCGTGGAACTGACCTCGGCGGCGCGCGAAGACCCACTGCTGGCCGGCATGCCGGCCATGTTCGCCGCCCATTTCATTCGGGAACAGGCGGTGCTCGAACCGCCGCGGGGTGCGGTCGCGCTCGCGGTCAATGACCGGGATCCTCATCAAATGCTGCGATACGGCCCGAATGCGGTGTCGGTCCAGTTCCATCCGGAGTTCACTGCGCCTATCATGCGGGCGTATTTCGACGTCATGCGTTCCGGTTTGGACGCTGAGGGCATCGACGTGCAGGCCTTGCGCGCGGGCGTCGCCGAAACGCCGGCTTCCCACGCCATCCTGCGCCGCTTTTTCGAGTCGACGGGCACGATTCCCGGTGCCGGAAAGGCATCTGCGGCCGCCGCCTGACGCGTCGCCCTTTACCCCGATTACCAAGGAGACAGCCTGCTTATGCATGCTCGTTGCGTGAGCCGGCCTGCGAGCCGGTTCTTATCGGCTTTGGGCGCCGGCATGGCCTTGATGGCCGCGGGCCCATCCCATGCCCAGGCCGAACTCTCCGCTTGCCTTGCCAAGCTGAGGCAAGATGCGCCGGCCCATGGCATCCAAGTCGCTGCGTTCGACGCCTACACGCGTGATGCCTCCTTGCTCGCCTCCACGGTGGCGGCGGCGCGCTCCCAGCCCGAAGGCCAAGAAACCTGGTGGGATTACATCGCCAAGACCGTCGACGAAGAGCGCGTCGCGGACGGCCGAAAGCTGATGCAGGCGCAGGCCGGGCCCTTGGCCCAGATTGCTGATCGCTATGAAGTCGATGGCGAAGCGCTGGTGGCCATTTTCGGCATCGAGACGAACTATGGGACGCAGCTGGGCAGGACGCGGGTGCTCGACGCCTGGTTGACGCGGGCTTGCACCGAGGGCAAGCCGCTATGGATCAAGAACGTCTACGCCTCGGTGCGACTGCTGAGCGAAGGCCGGGTGCAGCCCGAGAGCTTCGTCGGCTCCTGGAGCGGCGCCTTCGGCATGACCCAGTTCATCCCCACGTCGTTTTACGAACTGGCCGCCGACGGGGATGGAGACGGGCGGATAGATTTGTACGGGTCGCTACCCGATGCGCTGGCGTCGACCGCCAATCATTTGCGCAAGCGGCGCGCGCGGTGGACGCGGGGGTTGCTGCCGGTCATCGAGGTCAAGCTGCCTGCGGCCGTGGCAGCGTCCGTGCCGATGGGAGAGGAGTTCGCCGGCACGGCGCGCCGCAGCCTGGCAGAGTGGGCGGCGATGGGCGTGGCGCGGGTCGATGGCGGCCGGCCGGACCGGACGCGTGCGGACGAGCCCCTGCCGGAGTCGCCGGCCCAACTGTTTGCGCCCACCGGCGCCCAGGGGCCAGTATTCCTGGTCACCCGTAATTTCGACGCGATCTTGAGCTACAACGGATCGCGCAAGTATGCCTTGGCAGTCAGCTTGCTGATCGACAGGCTGCGCGGGGAGCCGGCACTCGCAACCGCGTGGCCCACGGACGATCCGGGCCTGTCCCGTGCGGAAATCCGCGAGCTCCAGTCGTTGCTGCTGGCCCGTGGCCATGATGTCGGCACGCCCGACGGCGTTCCGGGCGCGCGCACCCGCGGCGCGGTGGCCGCCGAGCAGGCGCGCGCCGGCCTGCCGACAGACGGCAGGGTCGGGCGACGGATTCTCGAAACCCTGCGGCAGACCTCCCTACCGCATCCGGAGCAGGGGCCGCTGCCGCAGTCCCAGTCCCGGAGCGGTGCATGACGGCGGGCATCCTTTCCATAGACATCGGGGGCAGTGGCTTGAAAGCTGCCGTCATCGACGACGAAGGTAAGCGCATCAGCAAGCGCGTGCGCGTGCCCACCCCGCGCCCGTGCCCCCCGGGCCTGTTGGTCGAGAAAGTGGCACGCATGGTGGCCAAGCTGGAGGGATATGACCGCGTTTCCATCGGCTTTCCTGGCATGATCCGCAACCAGCGCGTGCTGACGGCGGTCAATCTTCATTCAGACGAGTGGGCCGGGTTTCCCTTGGCCGAGGTGTTGGGCGAGCGTCTCGGGTGCCCGGCGCGGATGATCAACGACGCTGACATGCAGGGCTACGGACTCGTGCGCGGCGTCGGGCTTGAATTCGTCATGACGCTCGGCACCGGTGTCGGCACGGCCTTGTTCCGGGACGGGAAATTGATGCCGCACATGGAGCTGGCCCACCATCCGATCGAGGGCAGGAAAACCTACGAGGACTACCTGGGTGCCGCCGCATTGCTCGCGGTGGGCGAAGCGCAGTGGAACCGCCGCCTGCGCAAGGCGCTGGGCCTGATCGACATCCTGCTCAGGCCCGACCACGTGTTTCTCGGGGGCGGCAATGCGCGCAAGGTAACGATCGAGCTGCCGCCGAACGTCACGGTGGGCTCGAATGCCGCCGGGATCAGCGGCGGAGCCGCGCTCTGGCGTGATTGGGACTCAGTCCGGTCATAGCGTACGCCCCTTGGGCGAAGGCGACTGTGCGATCCTGCTTCGTCAAGGCAGCTCCGCCGGGTAGCCATCGAGCGCGAGCGAGACCTGGCGACGTATGTCCCATTCCGCCAGCGTCGCCTGTACGGCGCCGTAGAACACGCCGTTCCTGACTACGAACATCGAGGGTAGGTGGAAGACTTCGTAGCGTTCGACCAGTCCTTGGTTGCGGCCGGCGTCTATCCAGCAGAGGCGGCGTACCGGCAGGCTCATGTCGGGAAGGCGGGCACGCGCCATTTTGCAATTGGCACATGTGGCGCTGGTGAACACCAGCAGCGAGGTGCCGGGGGCGTCCAGCAGGAAACGGTCTGCAGTGCCGTCGTCGAGTTCGATTTGTTCCATGAAACGAGCGTAGCCTTTCGGCTGCGCGCAGAGGCCATGGGCGACAATATATCGGATTCTTCGCCCGACCCGACCCACCATGCACGACGAAAAACGAGACTCCAGGCCCGCGCGTTGCGTTTGGGCCGGCAATGATCCGCTTTACATCGCTTACCACGACGAAGAATGGGGCCGGCCCGTCGCCGACGATACGGCGTTGTTCGAACGCATCAGCCTGGAGGGGTTCCAGTCAGGCCTGAGCTGGTTGACCATTTTGCGCAAGCGGCCTGCGTTCCGGCGCGCCTTTGCCGGATTCGACATCGATGCGGTGGCGGCTTTCGGTCCCCGCGACGTGGAGCGTTTGCTCGGGGACCCGGGCATCGTGCGCCACCGAGGCAAGATCGAAGCGGTCGTCAACAATGCCCGGCGCGCCGTCGAGCTGCGCGCCGAGGCGGGATCGCTGGCAGCGTTCCTGTGGCGCTACGAACCTCGAACCGAGTATGCCGGGCCGCCGCGGAGCGAGTCTCCCGAGTCGCGCGCGTTGTCCAAAGAGCTCAAGCGGCGGGGGTGGCGTTTCGTCGGGCCGACCACGCTCTACTCGCTGATGCAGGCGGTGGGCATGGTCAATGATCACGGCCCGCATTGCATGTGCCGCCTCGAGGTCGAACGCCTGCGCCAGGCCTTTGCCCGGCCGGCGGACGGTGCAGCCTAGAAAACGCTTTCCGCTTCGTTGTGGTGTTCGACGATAGAACGCACCGTGTGCGGGACCGGTCTGCCGGCGAATTCGCACTCGTGCGAGACGTTCGCGGGGCAGCCTTCGATCAGCGGGCAGCGGTCGAAGAGTTCGGCCACCCAGTCGACGAACACCCGCACCTTGGGCGAGAGGTGGCGGTTGTGCAGGTAGACGACCGAGATGGGCATGGGGGAAGGGCGCCAGGCGTGCAGCACTTCGCGCAGCTGACCCGACTCTAGGTAGGGTTGCACCATATAGCGCGGCGGCTGGATGAGGCCGAAACCCTGGAGTCCGCATTTGACGTACGCTTCCGCGTCGTTCACGGCGACGACGCCGTGGACTTTCACTGCGGTGGGCACCCCGTCGATGACAAAATCCCAATCGATGGCGCGACCTGTCCGGGACGAAAAATAGTGCACCGCCCGATGATGCTTCAAATCCTCGATCGTACGAGGTTCGCCGTAAGTCTCCAGGTAGGACGGCGCCGCGCAGGTGAGGCTCTCGTAGGTGGCGATGCGCCGCGCGACGAGCGAGGAATCTTGCAGCTCGCCAACGCGAATGGCGCAATCCACCGCCTCCTGAACGAGGTCTGCGGGGCGGTCACTCATGCCGATGACGAGCTCGATGTCCGGATAGCGGGCGTGAAACTCGCACAGCGCCGGAATCAGTATCGACCTTCCGATACAAGGCGGCGTATCTATCCGTAGGCGTCCCTTCGGCCCGCGCGACACGTCGCGGAAGGAGGATTCCGTTTCTTCCAGGTCCGCCAGGATGCGCTTGCAACGCTCGTAGTACGACGCGCCGTCCGGCGTGAGGCTGATCTTGCGGGTGGTACGGTTGAGCAGCCGAACCTGTAGCAGGCGTTCGAGGTCGCGGATCGTGGTGCTGACGGTGGCCCGGGGCAGGCCCATGCTATCGGCCGCCAGCGTGAAGCTGTTGGCTTCCACGACGCGGGTGAAAACCTGCATGGCTTGGAATCTGTCCATGGAGCCTCCTGATTGGTCCTCGGGATTGTTCGTCGAGGACGAATAGTGTTAGCAGAATGGCGGGATTTATCGAGACCACGATAACACTCAAAATCGGTCATCTCCCAAGTTGCCTACACGAAATCGAGGTTTTTCCATGTCTCTCATTCGTAAACACGCGCGGCTAGCGCTGGTGCTGCTCGTCTTACTTGCTGCTGCTGGCGTGCTGGCCGTTGCGCGCCTGCCGGCCCAAGCGGGCGATGCCCTGCCGCCCGCGCCGCAAGCGGCGGTGGTTGACGTTGCGGAAGTCGTTCGGCGCACCATCATCGATTGGCGCAGTTACTCGGGGCGGCTGGAGGCCGTGGATCGGGTGGAGATCCGGCCGCTCGTGTCCGGCACGTTGACTGCCGTGCATTTCCAGGATGGCGCCATGGTCAAGAAGGGCGACGTGCTGTTCACCATTGATCCGCGGCCCTATGCCGCGGAGGTGGCGCGCATGGAAGCCCAGCTTGCGGCCGCCAAGGCGCGCCAGGCCTATACGGCGTCAGAGCTGGCTCGCGGGGAGCGCCTGCTGGCCGACAATGCAATCGCCAAGCGCGATTTCGAGGAAAAGCAGAACGCGGCGCGCGAGGCAGCGGCCAACTTGCAGGCAGCCCAGGCGGCGCTCGCGGCGGCTCGCCTCAACCTGGAATACACCCGCATCAAGGCGCCCGTGAGCGGACGCATTTCCCGTGCGCTCGTGACGGTGGGCAACGTGGTCGCTGCAGGCGCGGCCTCCGCGCCGCTCACGACTTTGGTGTCCACCGAGCGCCTATACGCGGCCTTCGACATCGACGAGCCGACTTACCTGAAGATCGCCCGGGCCAGTCGCGCGGCGGGCGGGGTCATTCCCGTCTCGATGGGGCTTGCCGACGATGAAGGGTATCCCCGCCGGGGAACGGTCAGTTTCATCGACAACAAGCTGGACGTGACCTCGGGCACCATACGCGTGCGGGCGATTTTCGACAATCCCGACGGCCAGTTGATTCCGGGGCTGTATGCGCGGGTGCGCGTGGGGACCGGACAACCCCGGGATGCGCTGCTCATCGACGATCGCGCGGTTGGTACCGACCAGGACAAGCGTTTCGTGTTGGTGCTGGACGAGGCCAATCGCACGCGTTATCGCCAGGTTCGGCTGGGGGCGGTGACCGAAGGGCTGCGCGTGGTAGAAGCCGGCTTGGAGGCGGGGGAGCGTATCGTCGTCAACGGGTTGCAGCGCGTGCGTCCCGGCGAGCCGGTCGCCCCGCGCCTCGTCCCCATGGCCGGCGCCGGCGGGAGCCTGGCAGGCGAGCAGCCTGCCAGCGGCGAGGGCGGTACGCCCGAGCATGATCCGGCGATTCCGCTGGCCAAGCGCGTCTGAGGCAGGCGGACGATCATGGACATCTCCAAATTCTTTATCGACCGGCCGATCTTTGCCGGCGTGCTCTCCGTTCTCATTTTGCTCGGCGGCGCGCTCGCCATGTTCCAGTTGCCGATTTCCGAGTATCCCGAGGTCGTGCCGCCTTCGGTGGTGGTCAGGGCGCAGTACCCCGGCGCCAATCCCAAGGTGATTGCCGAGACGGTCGCAGCACCATTGGAGGAAGCCATCAACGGCGTCGAGGACATGCTCTACATGCAGTCGCAGGCAAACAGCGACGGCAACCTGGCGGTCACGGTGACGTTTCGTCTCGGCATGGATCCTGACAAGGCGCAACAATTGGTACAGAACCGGGTTTCCCAGGCGTTGCCACGCCTGCCCGAGGACGTGCAGCGGCTGGGCGTGACCACGCTCAAGAGTTCCCCGACGCTGACGCTGGTGGCGCACCTGATCTCGCCCGACGATCGCTACGACATGACGTACCTGCGCAACTATGCCCTGATCAACGTCAAGGACCGCCTGGCGCGTATTCCTGGCGTTGGCGAGGTGCAGCTATGGGGCGCTGGAAATTATTCGATGCGCATTTGGCTCGACCCGCAGAAAGTGGCACAGCGCGGGCTCACGGCCTCAGATGTGGTGGCGGCCATACGCGAACAGAACGTACAGGTGGCAGCCGGCGTGATTGGCGCTTCGCCCAATACGTCCGACGTATCGCTGCAGTTATCGGTCAACACCCAGGGCCGCCTGCAGACCGAGGCCGATTTCGGAAATATCGTGCTCAAGGCTGCACCCGATGGCGGCGTGACGCGGCTATCCGACGTCGCGCGCATCGAGCTGGCGGCCGCCGAGTACGGCTTGCGCTCACTGCTGGACAACAAGCCCGCTGTGGCGCTGGCCATCATGCAATCGCCCGGGGCCAACGCGCTGGCCGTCTCGGACCAGGTGCGCGCCGCAATGAAGGAAATCGCCGAGGACTTCCCGCCCTCGGTGGAGTACAGGATCGTCTACGACCCGACCCAATTCGTGCGCGCGAGCATCAAGGCGGTCGTTGCCACGCTGCTGGAGGCGGTCGCGCTGGTGGTCCTAGTAGTCATCGTTTTCCTGCAGACGTGGCGCGCTTCCATCATCCCGCTGCTGGCGGTGCCGGTGTCCATCATTGGCACGTTTTCGCTGCTGCTCGCCTTTGGCTACTCGATCAATGCGCTGTCGCTGTTCGGCATGGTGCTTGCCATCGGCATTGTGGTGGACGACGCCATCGTGGTGGTGGAGAACGTCGAGCGCAACATCGCGGCGGGGCTGACGCCGCGCGAAGCGACTTACCGCGCCATGCGGGAGGTGAGCGGCCCCATCATCGCCATTGCGCTGACGCTGGTCGCGGTGTTCGTGCCACTCGCGTTCATGACAGGGTTGAGCGGCCAGTTCTACAAGCAGTTCGCCATGACGATCGCCATCTCGACGGTGATCTCGGCGTTCAACTCGCTGACCCTGTCGCCGGCGCTGTCGGCCTTGCTGTTGAAGCCTCATGGCGCGGAACCCGACGCACTGAGCCGCGCGATGAACCGCGTGTTCGGCGGCTTTTTCCGGCGCTTCAACGACTTGTTCGGCCGCGCCTCGGTGCGGTACGGGCAGGGCGTCTCGGGCGTGATCTCGCGCAAGGCATTGGTGATGGGCGTCTATGCCGTGCTGCTGGCTCTGACGGCCGGTGTCTCGGCCATCGTGCCTGGCGGGTTCGTGCCCGCACAGGATAAGCAATATCTGGTGGCCTTCGCGCAATTGCCCAACGGCGCATCGCTCGATCGCACCGAAGCGGTCATTCGCCGCATGTCAGACATCGCCCTCAAGCAGCCGGGCGTGGACAGCGCCGTCGCCTTCCCAGGACTGTCGATCAACGGTTTCACGAACAGCTCCAGCGCGGGCATCGTGTTCGTATCGCTCAAGGATTTTTCCGAGCGCAAGGGCAAGGATTTGTCGGCCGATGCGATCGCGAACGCGCTGAACAGGCAGTTTGCCGAGATCCAGGAGTCATTCATCGGCGTGTTTCCTCCGCCGCCGGTCATGGGGCTGGGCACGCTAGGCGGATTCAAGCTGCAGATCGAGGATCGCGCCGCACGCGGCTACGCCGAATTGGATGCCGCGGCGAAAGCTTTCGTGGCGGCGGCGCAGCAGGCGCCCGAGTTGGGGCCGACCTTCACGAGCTACCAAATCAACGTGCCGCAGCTGGAGGTTGAACTCGATCGCGTCAAGGCCAAGCAGCTCGGCGTCGCGGTGACGGACGTGTTCGACACAATGCAAATCTATTTGGGTTCGCTGTACGTAAACGATTTCAACCGTTTCGGACGCGTCTACCAAGTGCGTGCGCAGGCTGACGCGCCGTTTCGCGCGCACCCCGACGACATCCTCGCGCTCAAGACGCGCAATGCCGCGGGCGAAATGGTGCCGCTGTCTTCCCTGGTGCAGGTGCGCCCGGTCTACGGCCCGGAGATGGTCGTCCGCTACAACGGCTATACCGCGGCGGACATCAACGGCGGGCCGGCGCCAGGTTATTCGTCGGACCAAGCCCAGGCCGCGGCTGAACGCATCGCCGCACAAGTGCTGCCGCGTGGCATGAAGCTGGAATGGACGGACCTCACCTACCAGCAAATTCTCGCGGGCAATGCCGGGGTCTGGGTGTTCCCCATCAGCGTGCTGCTGGTGTTCCTCGTGCTCGCGGCGCTGTACGAAAGCCTGACCTTGCCGCTGGCCGTGATCCTGATCGTGCCAATGAGCATCCTGGCCGCGCTCACGGGAGTCTGGCTGACGCGGGGGGACAACAACATTTTCACGCAGATCGGCCTCATGGTGTTGGTGGGCTTGGCGTCCAAGAATGCGATCCTGATCGTCGAGTTTGCGCGCGAGCTCGAATTGCAGGGCAGGTCCGTGGTGCAGGCGGCGATCGAAGCCAGCAGGCTGAGGTTGCGGCCGATCCTGATGACGTCGATTGCGTTCATCATGGGCGTGGTGCCGCTGGTGTTTTCCAGCGGCGCCGGCTCCGAAATGCGCCAGGCCATGGGGGTCGCGGTGTTCTTCGGCATGCTGGGTGTGACGCTCTTCGGATTGTTCCTGACACCGGTTTTCTACGTGGCGCTGCGCATGGCCGCCGGCTCGCGCAAGCTGCATTCGGCAACCCACCGCGACGCGCCCATCACGGCTGCCACGGCGCAAAGGGGGCACGCATGAGACGGGAGGACACGATGCAGACGCACAAACGCGGGTTGGGCCGCTTCTCTGCACTGCTGGTGGCCTTGGCGCTGGCAGGATGCGCCACGGCGCCGGATTATCGGCCGCCGCGGCCGGACGTACCGGCAGCCTTCAAAGAGGCCCAAGGCGGGAACTGGAAGGTGGCGGAGCCGGCCGAGGCCGGACATCGCGGCCAGTGGTGGAAGATCTTCGGCGATCCGGTACTGGACGAGATGCAGGCACGTGCCGAACAAGCGAACCAGGACCTCAAGGCCGCCGCGGCGCGGCTTGCGCAGGCGCGGGCGAGGTTGGGCGAGGCGAGGGCGGATCTTTATCCCGGCGTGGGCGTGGGCGCCGGCCCCACTCGCCAGCGGCCGTCTCCTGCCTCGCGGGGGCTGCCGGCAGACGCCTCGACCTCCGCGTCCACGCTGTGGCGGGCGCAGGCCGCGGTTTCGTACGAGGTGGATTTGTTCGGCCGGATCGCTTCGGCCGTAGAGGCCGCCTCGGCCGCAGCCGAGCAGGGCGAAGCGTTGTTGCGCTCTGTCCAGCTCGCCTTGCAGGCGGATGTGGCCCACGCCTACTTCCTGGTGCGCGAGCTTGACGCCGGACAACAGCTCTACGAGGGGACGGTCGCTTTGCGCGAACGTACCCTGGCGCTCATCCAGCGCCGCTACGACGAGGGGGACATCAGCGAACTGGACCTTGCGCGGGCCCGCACCGAACTCGCGTCGGCCCGGTCCGAGGCGCTGGATATCGCCCGCCAGCGGGCGGCTGCCGAGCACGCCCTGGCCATCCTGCTGGGCGAGGTGCCCGCCAACTTCAGCCTGCCCCCGAGGCCGCTGGGCCGTCTGATGGTGTCGGTGCCGCCCGGGCTGCCTTCGGCATTGCTGGAACGGCGGCCGGACATCGCGGCCGCCGAGCGCGCGATGGCGGCGGCGAACGCCCGCGTTGGCCTCGCCCAGGCGGCATTCTTTCCTCGCCTCGAGTTGACGGGGGCGCTCGGCTACGAGTCGGCGCAACTGAGTGATTTGTTCAACTGGTCCAGCCGCACGTTCATCTTAGGTCCGCTCGTGGGGACCATGCTGACGCTCCCGCTGTTCGACGGCGGGCGCCGCGACGCGTCCGTGGCTGCCGCGCGCGCCGCCTATGAAGAGGAAGTCGCCAAGTATCGGCAAACCGTACTGAACGCGTTCCGGGAGGTCGAGGACAATCTCGCCCATCTGCGCATCCTGCGCGAGCAGTACGAGGCGCAGGACCAGGCGGTCGAGTCGGCGGCCCGGGCGGCGCGTTTGTCGCAGATTCAGTACCGGGAAGGGTCGGTCAGCTATTTGGACGTGATCGATGCGGACCGCAGCGTGCTGCAGCAGCGCCGCATGGCGACCCGGCTGGACGGAGAGCTGGCGCGCTCGGCCGTGAACCTGATCCGCGCGCTCGGCGGCGGCTGGGAAAGCACGCCGGCCCCTGCGCCGACCGCGGCGCAAACGTTGCGGATGGAGCAAGCTTCGTAACAAGGCATGCAAAGGGAAGGAACTGCGCCCGGGAGGAGTTCTACGGTGTACCGAACGCTTACATCCTCGCCGGGCGCAGTTGCCGGACGGGAACTTGGCGCCTCTACACTTGATCTAGATTGACGCATTAGCCTCGGTTGCGAGGCCTGGAACGAACAAGAGGAGCCATCCATGAATACGCATATTCACAGCAAACGTTTCGTCCTGCACCTCGGCGCAGCCGTCTTGGGCGCCCTTGTTTTTTCCGCTGCCCAGGCCGCCATGAGTCCGGAAGCGGCTTACCGGGAGGAGGTCGCGCGCTGCAATAGCGGCAAGACCGGCCAGGACCGGGCAACCTGCCTGCGCGAGGCCGGTGCTGCGCTGCAAGAGGCCCGCCGCGGCCGCCTGCGCGACGAGGACCCCTCGATTTATGAGAAGAACCGGATCCTGCGCTGCAACGCCCTGCCCGAGGCCGACCGCCCGGCGTGCATCGCGCGCGCGGAAGGCCGCGGCACCGTTACGGGCAGCGTCGAAGGGGGCGGCTTGCTGCGCGAGTACAGGGAAGTCGTCCCCGCCACGGAGGCCGGCAGTGCCCGCTGACGCCTAAGGGCGGCGTCACTGCCTCCGGGGGAGCGGCGCCCAGCGCGACCGTGCGCTGGGCGCGATGCAAGAGCTACGTTATAAAATGTAATATACGTCGGCTTTGCATCAATCCGGGGGCCAGGTGCGCATCGCCATATTGGAAGACGATCCGGCGCATGCCAGGATCATCGAAAAGACACTGCTTCAGGCTGGGCACCAGTGCCAGGTGTACGGTGACGGCAGGCTGATGCTGCGCGAGTTGCACAGGCAGAGCTACGATTTGTTCGTGCTCGACTGGCATGTGCCGCACGTCGAGGGGCCGGAAATCCTGGGGTGGATACGACGCAACCTGCCTCGCCACCTGCCCGTGCTCTTCGTCACCAGCCGCGACGATGAACAAGACGTCGTCGAGGGCCTTCAGGCCGGTGCTGACGACTACATGACCAAGCCCATCCGGGCCTTGGAGCTCCAGGCACGCGTCACGGCGTTGCTGCGCCGCGCGTATCCGGAAACTACCCGTCCCGTCCAACCCGGCTTCGGGGACTACGTTTTTGATTTACACCGCCGCGAGATCAGCCTAAGGGGCAAAGTCGTCGACCTCAAGCCCAAGGAGTATGAGCTCGCGCTGTTCCTGTTCCGCAATCCAGGCAGCTTGTTGACCCACCAGCATCTTCTCGAGGAGCTGTGGGGCACCAGCGCCATCGATACGCGCACGGTCACCACCCACATGTCGCAATTGCGCCGCAAGCTCGATCTGCGGCCGCAGAACGGCGTGCGGGTCGTCCCCGTGTACGGACTGGGTTACCGGTTCGAGGTGCTGGATTCAGCGGAAACCCCCACTAACACCAACAACGACGCCTCCCCATGAAAATGTTCCTTCCCGTGCAATGCAGCGTCCGGCTCACCACATGGGCACTGGCAGCCGCGTGTGCGGGTGCTGCGGCGCCTGCGCTGGCCCAGCAAGCAGAACCCATCCGGCACGTCGTGCGCAACGGCGACACGCTTTACGACCTCGCGAACGCTTATCTCGAAGATCCACTTCAATGGAAAGCCTTGGCGCAGGCGAACGGCAATCCGCACCCGCGCCAGTTGAAGTTGGGTTCGACCATCGTCGTGCCCGATGCGCTGTTGCGCAAGAAACCCGGCGGCGCGCGGGTGGTGCACGTCTCCGGGACGGTGCGATACAAGGTTCGAGGCGGCGCCGAAGGCGCGCTCGAACCGGGCATGCGGCTGATCGACGGTGACACCGTCATCACTGACAGCGGCGGATTCGCGACGCTGGAAATGACAGATGGCTCCATCGTGCGCGTGACGGGGGATTCCGAGCTGCGCCTGGAGCGCCTGCGGTACAGCCTCGTCAAGAAGCGCAGCGAGACCACGGTGAGCCTGGACAAGGGCCGGGTGGAATCGCGCGTGACCGCGCAGCAGCCCACGGGAAGTCGGTTCCGGGTCGATACGCCGCTGATGGCAGCGGGGGTGCGCGGCACGGAATTCGGCGTCACGCTGCGCAATGATGGGGCCGCTACCAGCGACGTACTCCAGGGCGAGGTCGAGCTGACCGCACGGCAGTCTGGTTCGAGCGCGCGCGTGGCAGCAGGCACGGGCGGCGCCGTGGCGGCCGGGATGCAGGCTCCCGCATTGGCTCCCTTGCTGCCCGTGCCGGATTTGTCCGGCGTGCGCTCTTTGCAAGAGCGTCCCATCATCGACCTGGCCTTTGCACCGCAAAGCGGCGCGGTCTCCTATCGGGCCTTCATCTGGCCTGCCGGGGATCCCGAGCGAATCGTGGGCAACGTCGTCGCGTCGCAGCCCAGGGTGCGCTTTGCGGGCCTGGACGACGGCGATTACGTCGTCCGGATCAGCGCGATCGACGCGCAAGGCATAGAAGGGCGGCATGCTACTTGGCCCATCAAGCTCAAGGCCCGCCCCGAACCGCCGGTGACGCTCGCGCCCGTCGACGGCGGCACGGTACAACAGCAAGATGTGACGCTCGAGTGGACCGAAGGCGAGAACGCGATCGGCTACCGGGTGCAACTGGCCCGCGACGAGGCCTTCGCCGATCTTCTCCTAGACGAAACTCTGCAGGCGCAGACCGGGCGGACGGTCACCGGCCTGGCTTCGGGTACGTATTACTGGCGGGTGGCCAGTGTCGCGCGCGGCAAGGACGGCAGTCCGGACATGGGGCCCTATGGCGATCCGCGGCGCTTCATCGTCAGGCTGCCGGCCGGCAATAACGTTGCCCTGGAACAGGATGGTGACCGCCTGACCCTGGCCTGGGACGGCGAACCCGGCCAGCGCTATTGGGTGCAGGTCTCGGGCGATCCGAATTTCGCAACGATCGCGGCTGAGCAAAGAACCTCGGAGCGCCAATGGGCGGTCGAGGGCCTGCCGGCAGGCGAGTATTTCCTGCGGATACAGGCCACGGACAGTGACGGTTTCGTCCGGGAGTTCACCCGCCCGCAGCGTTTCCGCATCAACAACTTCATCCGCACCGGCGCCGGTCCCCTGCGTTCGGGCGACGGCCAGGAAGTCCGGCCGCAATAAGGCATGGACCGTCTTCTGGGCCGTCGGTTCGCCAGGGTGCTTGCCGTCGCCGTCGGACTGTGCCTGGCGGCGCTCCTGGCGTGGCAGGGGGGCCTGGGGCGCGTGGATGGCTCGCTGTATGACTGGATCAGCCGGTTTGGCGCACGCGATCCCCGGCCGGACGTGGTCGTGGTGGCGATCGACGAACGCAGCCTGGCACAAGTGGGGCGCTGGCCTTGGCCCAGGGATCAGCAGATCGATTTGATCGAGCGCATCGCCGCCCAATCGCCCGCGGCGGTCGGGCTGGACCTGCTGCTTTCCGAGCCGTCTTCCGATCCGCTGGTCGACCAGCGTCTGGCAGAGGCGTTTCGCCGCAGTGGCAACATCGTGCTGCCGTTTTTCACTGCGCAGGCGGGAACGGGGAAGGTGCAAGCCATGCTGCCCGTTCCGCCGCTTGCGGCCGCTGCCCACCGGTTGGGGCACGTTTCCATCGATCCGGACGCCGACGGCGTCGTCCGTAGCGTTTACTTGCGCGAGGGCCCGCATGGGCAGATGTGGGAGCATTTCGCGGTGGCGCTATTGCGTACGGCCGGTGCGCCGGTGCCCGACCCGCTTCCCGGCAATCGCGCGCCGCCGCGGCTGCCTTCCGAGGCGGCTGGCGATTGGCGGCGCGACCACTGGGTGCACGTCGCCTATGCGGGGCCGGCGGGGACGTATCGCACCTTGTCTGCGGCGGACGTGCTGGCGGGCCGGGTGCCTGACGATACCTTGCGCGACCGCATCGTGCTGATCGGGGCCACGGCGACCGGGCTGGGGGACGTATATCCGACGCCGTGGTCGGGGCGGCACCGCTTCATGCCGGGAGTCGAGATTTCGGCCAACGTCATCGACAACCTGCTCTCGGGAGAGACGCGGGCCGTCATGGCGCAGTGGCTCGCCATGACGCTGTCCGTCCTGCTGGTGGCGGCCGTACTGCCTGCGCTATGGCTGCTGGCCCCGGGTTGGGCCTTGGCTGCGTCGGCGGCGGGCGTTGCGGCGACCGTCACCGTGAGCGGGGTGCTGCTGCTGGGCCAAGGCGTGTGGTTCCCCCCGGGGGCGGCGGCATTGTCGATCGTTGCCTTTTATGTGACCTGGAACTGGCGGCGGCTGGAGCGCGCCGCGACCTATCTCGTGGATGAGCTCCGGCGGTTGCGTCGCCACGGTGCGGTGGACGAACCGCCTTCGCCCGGCGGAGGGGATTTGATAGACCGGCGCATCCGGAACCTGGCCCATGCCACCGGTCGCCTGCTCGATGCGCAGGCTTTCATGTCATCAGTGATCGAGAGCCTGCCGGATGCCGTGCTGGCCGTCGGCCAGGACGGCCGGGTGCTGTTGTCCAACCAGGCGGCAACGACGCGTTTCGGCACAGCAGCGGGCAAGGGGGCCGAGATGTCGGGCCTGTTGGAGGGTTGGGCCCTGGTTGGAGGAGGGGCCTTGACCTGGCCGCCTTCCGTCGAGGCCGGCCGCTTCGCAGAGTGCCGTGACCCTTCAGGCAGGGCTTTCCTTTTCGAATATGCACCTTGCGCGGGGTTGGGTGAGGGCGATGCGGCATGGATCGCGACACTGGTAGATATCTCGGCGTTGCGCGAGGCTGAGCGCAAGCGTGACCAAGCCTGGCGATTCCTGTCGCACGACATCCGCTCGCCGCAGGCAGCCATCCTGGCGCTGCTGGACCTGCACGAAAACGATCCTGATGAACTGTCCCGCGACGAGCTGCTCGCCCGCATCCGGCGCTACGTGCTTCGGACCCAATCCCTGGCCGAATCCTTCGTCGAGTTGGCGCGCCTGGCTACTGCGCCTGTGCAGGAGGAGCTGCTGGACGGCGCCGATGTGCTGCTCGATGCGGCCGATGAGTGCTGGAGTCTCGCGCAGGCCAAGGACATCGCGCTGCGGACCGATTTGCCGGACGGTGCGGCCCCGTTGCGAGGCGAGCGCAGCTTGCTCGTGCGGGCACTCGTGAATCTGATCAACAACGCGGTCAAATTCAGTTCACCCGGCAGTCCCGTGGAATGTCGCTTGTTCTCGCAGGACGGCAACTGGTGCTTGGCGGTGAAGGACCGCGGGCCAGGCATTGCGCCTGAGGAGCAGGCACGGCTGTTCCAGGAGTTCTCGCGCGTGGGTGGCGCTTCGGCGGGAGAGCCGGGCTTCGGGCTGGGGCTGGCCTTCGTGAAGGCAGTGGCGGAGCGGCACCACGGCCGCGTCGAATGCGATAGCGAACCGGGCCGGGGCAGCGAGTTCCGCATCGTCCTGCCCGCGGCCTCCCCATAGGCCAGCACGCCACTTGCCAGGTGGGGCGCGGCGGCGCGATGGTATCATCCCCGCCGATACTGCAACGGTTGTCGCAAGCGTCGACGTCATTCGATGCGTTGAAAGTCGCTCCGAGGTCCGCCGGGCCGGTGCGTATCGCTTATCGACGCTCGACGATGAACAACGCCTCCCCGGAATTTTCCTCCCTATCCTCGACGCAAGCGGCGCAACGCCTTCTACCACTGGTAGCCATCGTCTTGACGGGATTCTTGGCCGTAGGCCTGCCTTTGCCTGCGCTGCCCCTGTACGTCAATGGCAGGCTCGGATTTTCTCCCTTGGTCGTGGGATGGGTCATCGGCTTGCAGCCGCTGGCAACGATCCTCACGCGCAAGTTCGCCGGCGCTTATGTCGATCGGCATGGACCTCGCCAGGCGGTGATGCTGGGACTGCCGATGGCGATGGGCGCGGGTTCCCTCTACGCAGCGTCAGCGCTGATTCCGCATCCCACGGCGTCCCTCGGGGCGCTCGTGGTCGGTCGTGTCCTCATGGGCCCTGCGGAAAGCCTGTTTCTCACCGGCACGATGACTTGGGGCATAGGCCGCATCGGGCCGCAGCGAACCGGCCTGGTGATGTCTTGGCAAGGCATCGCGATGTTCGCGGCGCTCGGGCTCGGGGCGCCGTTGGGCATCGGGATCATGCAGCGCCTGGATTTCCTGGCCGTCAGCCTGGCCACCATGGCGTTTCCGATGGCCGGGCTCGTCGTCGCCTCGCGGGTGCCGGGCGTTCCGGTGCTCGGCGGCAAGCGCAAGCACGTCCCGTTCTTGCGCATCATCGCGCTCATCTGGAGGCAGGGGGCGGCCCTGTCGCTGGCGTCGGCGCCGTTTGCCGTGCTGACGGCCTTCGTGGTGCTGTACTTCGCCGACCGGGGATGGGATGGCGCGGGCCTGGCGCTGACCGGCTTTGCGGCCGGATACATCCTCGTTCGCCTTTTCTTGGGCAAGCTGCCGGACCAATTGGGCGGCCGCCAGGTGGCCCTGGTTTCTCTGGTGGTCGAGGCGCTCGGGCAGGGCTTGCTTTGGATCGCGCCCGATCCCGTGTTTGCGCTCGCCGGAGCGACGCTGACGGGGCTCGGTTTTTCCTTGGTGTTTCCGTCCATGGGGGTGGAGGCCATGCGGCGCGTGCCTGCGCAAAGCCGGGGCGTGGCGGTGGGAGGTTTTCTCGCCTTCGTGGACGTCACGGCGGCGGTGACCGGGCCACTGGCCGGCCTGTTGATCGGTGCGCTCGGATATCGCTCGGCTTTCCTGGCGGGCTTGGCCGCGTGCGTGGCCTCCGCCGCTCTGATTGCCTTCGGCATGGGCGGCGGCGATCGCTCGCAGACGTGATTGCCGGGAGCGGGGCGCCGCCGTGCCACTCGTCCGTCGCGTGCCGCTGCAGGTAAGATGGGGTTGCCGACGGCGCCGGCCGTCCTTCTAGGCCTCATGGACGGGGTAGAATGCGCCCGTTCCCCATTCGATATCCATGTCTGAATCTCCCGATGCCATCTTGATGCGCCGCGCGCTGGCCCTGGCCGAGCAAGCCTGGCGGGACGGCGAGGTACCGGTGGGCGCGGTGGTGTGTGATGCATCGGGCCGCGTCATCGGCGAGGGCGCCAATCGCCCCATAGGCAGCTCCGACCCCACGGCCCATGCCGAGATCCAGGCCTTGCGCCAGGCATGTCGTGCCGTCGGTAACTATCGTCTTCCCGGTGCCACGCTGTACGTTACGCTCGAGCCTTGTGCCATGTGCATGGGGGCCATGCTGCACGCTCGTCTTGCGCGGGTGGTCTATGGCGCGTCCGATCCCAAGACCGGCGCTTGCGGCGGGGTGCTGGACCTGCCGTCCATTTCCGTGCTGAACCACCAGACCCGCGTGGAGGGCGGTGTCTTGGCCGACGAGTGCGGCGATCTGCTCCGGGCGTTCTTCCGTCAAAAACGCGAGGCGGCGCGCGCCGCCTCGAATCCCCCCTTTCCATCCGGATCCGCATGAACCGACGCCATTCCCGAGCCACGCCCTCAGCCCGCGGCGACGCGGGCCACGCACACCATGCGCATGAACATGGCCACGAGCATGGTTCTGCCCACGATCCAGGCCATGGCGCGCATGACCACGGCCAGTACGGCTTTCCCGCGTTGGGGCGCAAGCCCGGCGTTTACCTCGTTTCGCCCTCCGGGGCGGTGCCAGAGCGCGAGAGGATCGACCAGGCTCGCGTCCACCTCAAGGCGCTGGGCTTTCAGCCGGTCTTGGATCGCGCAGCTTTGCTCCGCGACCAACGCTTCGCCGGCACGGACGAACAGCGATTGGCGGCGCTGGAGCGGGCGTGCTCCCAAAAGCACCCCATCGTCATGGCCACGCGCGGCGGGTATGGCTTATCACGCCTACTTCCCCGCATAGACTGGAAGGCCATGGCAGACAGCGGCAAGCGCTTCGTCGGGCACAGCGACTTCACGTTCTTCCAGCTCGCGTTACTGGCCAAGACCGGAGCCATCAGCTATGCGGGCCCCATGGCATCGTTCGATTTTGGCGGCAAGCGCGTCGACGATTTGACCGCCGCCCTGTTCGCCGAGGCTTTGCGCGGGGAGCTGGAGATCCTCAGCTTCGAGTCGGAGCAGGCCGATCCGGTGGATTGCCGCGGCATCCTTTGGGGGGGGAATCTCGCGGTTCTGACATCGCTCCTGGGCACGCCGTACTTTCCGCGCATCCGCGGCATCCTTTTCCTGGAAGACGTCAACGAGCATCCCTACCGGGTCGAGCGGATGCTGGTGCAATTGGCCCAGGCGGGCGTGCTCGCCAAGCAGCGCGCCATCGTGCTGGGCAGTTTTACTGACTACAAGCTTACGGCGCACGACGACGGCTACGACTTGTCCTCGGTCATCGCGTGGCTGCGCAAGGAAGTCAAGGTTCCCGTCGTACCGGGCCTTCCGTTCGGGCACGTCCGGACCAAGGCCACGCTGCCGGTCGGGGCGAAAGTCGGGCTCGCCACTGAAGACGGCATGGCTTACCTCGTGTTCGCGGAGCACGGGCACGCACACTGAGCGCCAGGCCCCGCGGCCGCGGCGGCTAGCGCTCGCCTCCGGGCCCGCCGGCAGGCGGAGGCGCCTTGTCGGCGTCAACCCGGTGCTCGTCGTCGATGTCGTCTGTCGTATAGTGCGGCGGCTCGGCCCCGGGGCCAGGAGGCCGGTCGGGCGCGGGCACCGCCTTGCCGGCGCGACGGTGACGATACAGGGCTGCCCGCGCTAGCATGAGCGTGGTGGCGGGCACCGTCAGCGTCAGGAAAATCGCGATGAGGATTTCATGCAGGGCGGGGCCGTCGCTGGTCAGGCTGAAATACAGCATGGAGGCGATCGCGAGGGAGACCATGCCCATCGTGGCGCCGAGCGTGGGGCCATGCAAGCGCTGATAAAAGCTGTGGAAGCGCCAGAGCCCCAGGCAGCCGATCAAGGTCAGCAGCCCGCCGAACACGAGCAGCGCGGAAATCAGGAGGTCCGCCCACAGGGGGAGCACGAGTTCCGTCGTCATTCGATGACCTCTCCGCGCAGCAGGAATTTGGCGAGCGCTATAGAACTGACGAAGCCGAGCAGGGCGATGGTCACGGCCGCTTCGAAGAATTCGGTGCTGTCGAAGCGTATGCCCAGCACCAGCAGCATGAGCATGGCGCAGATATACATGGTGTCCAGCGCCAAGACCCGGTCCTGGGCCGCAGGACCCTTGATGAGGCGCATTGCCGCCAGCACCATCGCCAAGGCGATGCACAGCATTGCGAACAGGCTGGCCCAGCCGAGTACGTTCGTCATTCGAAAATCTCCATCAAGGGGCGCTCGTACCGGGTCTTGAGCAAATTGATCCAGTATTGTTCATCGTTCAGGTCCAGGACGTGAATGATGAGCGCACTGCGGTCGTCGGTCAGCTCGACGCACACCGTGCCGGGAATCGCCGTGATGATCAGCGACAGCGTCATCAAGCCGTGGGGATCGCGCAGGTCGAGCGGCAGGCGGATGAAGCCGGAGTTATTGCGGCGCTGCCGGGACCCAAGAACGATGCGGGCGACCTCGAGGTTGGACCGGAAACTGTCGACGATTACCACGCCCAGCAGCCGCAGCGCGGCGCCCGGGCGCCGAAGGCTTGCGCGGACCGGGCGCAGCGGTGCCGTCCACAGGGGGAGCACGATGGCGAGCAGCGATCCGAGCAGCAGGTGGCCGAGCGAGAAGGCCTGGTTGAGGACCAGCCACATCGCGAGGAGGAAAAGCGACGTTCTGGGCCAGGGCAGGATGCGCTTGATCATGGCGAGATCCCTCCGCGGTGGTCGGCCTGGCGCGCAGAAAGGACGCTGCGCACGTATTCCTCGGGATGGTGAAGGGCGTTGGCTGCGTCATGGAAATAGCGCATGGCCGGCTGGGCCTGCAGCATCAGGACGATGCCCAGCACGAGCATGACCGTGATCGGGAAGACCTCGATCACGCGCAGCCGTGGCGGCGTGCGAACAGTCGGGACCCAGAACGAGCGGATGCCGATGCGGGTGAGCGAGACGACGGTGGTGAGCCCGGAGGCGATCAGCAGCGCAAGCAGCACCCAGGCCAGCAAGGGCTCGGGATGGCCGATCTCCGGCGTGAGGCCGTCCGGGTTCAAGATCGCGGTCAGCAGGACGAACTTCGCGACGAAGCCCGACAGCGGCGGCATCCCCGCGATGACCAGCGCGCAGGCGATGAACGCGAGGCCGAGAAAGGCCATTGCCGCCGGAATGACCACGCCCACGTCGGTCGAGTTCATGTCGTCTTCGGGGTCGGTGCTGCGGTCCAGGCCGAAGGCCTCGAGCGTGATGGCGAGCAGGTCGGCGCCGAAGGTGCGGCTGCGCTCCATCAGCTCATGCAGCAGGAAAAAGGCGCTCAGCGCCAGCGTCGAGCTGACCAGGTAGAACAGGGCTGCGGCGGTGACGCTGGTGCGGCCAAAGCCGATGGCAGCGAGCAGGGTACCGGAAGAGATGATCACGGCGAACCCCGCCAGGCGCCCGGTATTTTGTGAGGCCAGCATGCCGAGCGTGCCGAAGGTGAGCGTGGCCAGGCCGATGTAGAGTACCCAGGGCTGCACCAGGCCGCTCGATTCACCCGCCCGTTCGCCGAATAGCAGCAAGGACAGGCGCAGGATGACGTATACCCCCACCTTGGTCATGACCGAGAACAGTGCTGCGGCCGGAGGGCTGGCCGCAGCATAGGACGGCGGCAGCCAGAAGTTGAGCGGCCAGGCACCCGCCTTGAGCAGAAAGGCTACGCCCAGGATCGCCGCACCGGCTTCCATGAGCATGCGATCGGAGCCTGCCACCTGGCCGATGCGCACGGCGATGTCGGCCATGTTGAGCGAGCCGGTCGTGCCATAAATCATCGCAACGCCGATCAGGAACAGCGACGAGCCTGCCAGGTTGACGGCGATGTAGTGCAGGCCCGCCTTGACCCGCTGAGGACCGGAGCCGTGCAGCAGCAGGCCGTAGGAGGCGGCCAGCAGTATTTCGAAGAAGACGAAGAGATTGAATAGGTCCGCCGTCAGGAAAGCGCCGTTCAGCCCCATGAGCTGCAGCTGGAACAGGGGGTGGAAGTGCACCCCGGCGCGGTGCCAGCGCGCCAGCGAATACATCAGCGAACACAGGGCGATGGTCGCGGTGAGCACCAGCATCAAGGCCGAGAGCCTGTCCAGCGCCAGCGCGATGCCGAAAGAGGCCGGCCAGTTGGCGGCCAGGTAGACGGCTACCTGCATCGGGCCCTCGTCGGCCTGGCGCAGCAAGGCAACGGCGACGAACAGCAGGGCCACGGTGGCTACCACGTTGAGGCCCGCCTTCAGGGTGGCCCGGCCTTCTCCCAGCAGCAGCATCACCCCGCCCATGGCCATGGGCAGGACGATGGGGACGATCAGCAGATGGTCGCGCCAGTCGAGCATCATTCACCCTCCCTGCCGTCGACATGGTCGGTGCCGCTCAGGCCGCGTGACGCGAGCAGGACGACGAGGAAGAGCGCGGTCATGGCGAAGCCGATGACGATGGCGGTCAGCACCAGCGCTTGGGGTAGCGGGTCGGCGTACTCGGCAACTTCGCTGGCCCGGCTCGCCTGCAGGATGGGAGTCTGGTCTACGGACAGCCGGCCCATGGAAAAGATGAAGAGGTTGACGGCATAGGAGAGCAGCGAGATGCCCATGATGACTTGGAAGGTGCGGGGTCGCAGCAGCAGCCAGATGCCGGACCCCCCCAGTACGCCGATGGCGATGGCGATGATCAGCTCCATCAGGCGCCTCCCGTGTGGGGCCGCTCGCCGTCGGCGTGCTGGATGACGCGGTGGCTACGTATCGACTGGTGGGCGAGGGCGGTGAGTATCAGCATGGTGGCTCCGACAACCAGGCAGAACACGCCCAGGTCGAAAAAGAAGGCGCTGGGCAGGTGGATCTCGCCAATCAGCGGCAGGTCGAAGTGCAGGTTATGGGAGGTCAGGAACGGGTAGCCGAAGAGCCAGGCGCCCATGCCGGTCAAGACGGCGAACAGCAGGCCGAGCCCCATCCAGCGTTGCGGATGGAGACGCATCTTGGATTCGACCCAGGCCGTGCCGCCCGCGATGTATTGCAGGATGAAGGCAACCGATAGCGTCAGCCCCGCGACGAAGCCCCCTCCCGGCAGGTTATGTCCGCGCAGGAACAAGAAGGCGGCAAACAGGGCGATGATGGGCAGGGCGAGGCGGATGATGACCGACGGCAGCAGCATGTACCCCACCGCCGGGTCGTCGCCCGCGCGCGCAGCGGCGTCCGTCTTGCCCTGGTCGATCTGCTGGTGGGGCAGCGGGATGCTCTCCGGCGCCGGGCGGAAGCGGCGCAGCAGCGCGTAGACGGTCAACGCTACGATGCCCAGCACCGTGATTTCCCCAAGCGTGTCGAAGCCCCGGAAGTCGACGAGGAGGACGTTGACGACGTTGGTGCCGCCGCCTTCGGTCAGGGACCGTTCCAGGAAGAAGTTCGAGACCGTGTCCGGATAGGGACGGGTGAGCACGGCGTAAGCCAGCAGCGCCATGCCCGCGCCGCCCGCCAGCGCGATGGCGAGGTCGCGAACGCGGTGCGCCCAGGCCATGAGCGGCACCCGTATGCCGAGCTCGGCCGGCTCTTTGCGGCGCGGCAGCCAGCGCAGGCCGAGCAGCAGCAAAATGGTGGTGACCGTCTCTACCAGCAATTGCGTGAGGGCGAGGTCCGGTGCCGAGAACCAGACGAAGGTGATGCAGGTGATGAGCCCCGCGCCCCCCATCATGATGAGCGAGGCCAGCCTGTGGTATTTGGCCTGCTGGGCGGCGCCGACGGCGCACGCGATGCCGATCAGCCACAGGAAGAGGAAGACGGGATCGACTGCCGAAGACTGCGATGCCGGCAGCAGCACGGGCCGTCCGTAGAGCGTGAGGCCGGCAACGAGTATGGAGAACGCGACGATGCCCAGCAGCTGGGGCTGCAGGCCGCGCGCTCCCAGGCTATTGGTGAGGCGGTCGGCGAGCCAGGTGGCGAAGCTCATGAAGCGTTCGAAGGCGCGCTTGCCGTTGAACCGGTAGAAGAGCGGCAGGCGCTCGACCGTGCTCAGCCTCAGCGTCTTTTGCAAGACCAGGTAAAGCGCGGTTCCTCCCAGGAGCGCCACCAGGCTCATTACCAGGGGCAGGTTGAAGCCGTGCCAGATGGCGAGGCTATAGCTGGGAGTGTCGTCGCCCAGTATGGCGCGCACCGCCGAAGCCAGGAACGGCGCGATGGTATAGCCCGGCGCCACGCCCACGGCTAGGCACAGAAACGCCAATACCTCGGCGGGGAAACGCATCCAGCGGGGAGCCTCGTGCGGCGTGCGCGGCAGGTCGTGCGGCGGCGGGCCGAAAAAGACGTCGTGCAGGAAGCGCCAGGAGTACGCCACGCTGAAGGCCCCGGCCACCGTGGCGGCGGTAGGCAGCGCATGGCTCATGCCGACGGCGTTGCCCACGACCACCGCTTCCGTGAAGAACATCTCTTTGGAAATGAAGCCGTTGAGCAGGGGCACGCCTGCCATCGCCGCGCCAGCCACCATGGCCAGCGTGGCGGTGATGGGCATGACGCGGGCCAGGCCGCTGAGGCGCCGGATGTCACGGGTACCGCATTCGTGGTCGATGATGCCTGCGGCCATGAACAGCGATGCCTTGAACGTGGCGTGGTTCATGATGTGGAATACCGCGGCGACCAATGCCAGCGGGCTGCCCAGGCCCAGCAGCAGCGTGATGAGGCCGAGGTGGCTGATGGTGGAGTAGGCGAGCAGCCCTTTCAGGTCCTGCTGGAAGATCGCTGCATAGGCGCCCAGCAGCAATGTGCACAGGCCGGCGCCGCCGATGATCCAAAACCACTGCTCCGTGCCTGCGAGGACGGGCCAAAGCCTGGCGAGCAGGAATACGCCCGCCTTGACCATGGTGGCCGAATGCAGATAGGCCGACACCGGCGTGGGCGCCGCCATGGCGTGCGGCAGCCAGAAGTGGAACGGGAACTGGGCACTTTTCGTGAGCGTGCCCAGGGCGATCAGCACCAGCGCGACGCTGTAGACCGGATGCGAGCGGATCAGGGCGCCCGAGGCGAGGACGGTTTCCAGGTCGTAACTGCCGACGATGTGCCCAAGCACCAGGATGCCCGCGAACAGGCACAGCCCGCCGGCTGCCGTGACGGTCAGCGCCATGCGCGCGCCGCGCCGCGCGTCGGGGCGATGGTGCCAGTAGCCGATTAGCAAGAAAGAGACCAGGCTGGTCAGCTCCCAGAACAGCGCCAGCTGGATGAGGTTGCCCGACATCACGACGCCCAGCATGGACCCCATGAATGCCAGGAAAAAAGAGAAAAAGCGCGGCACCGGGTCTTCCGGTGACATGTAGTAGCGCGCGTAGAGCACGACGAGCAGCCCGATGCCGCTCACCAGCAAGGCGAACACCCATGCTAGCCCGTCCATGCGCAGCACGAAATCCAGTCCCAGCGAGGGCAGCCATGGGATTTCGTAGCGAATGACCTTGCCGTATGAGATGTCGGGATAGAGCAGGGCGGCCTGTATCGTTCCCGCCAATGCGATCAGGCCCGCGAGCCAGGCCTCGCGATTGCGCGCATTGGCGGGCAGCAGGGCCGCCACGGCGCTACCCGCGAAGGGCAGCGCTAGAAGCAACAGCAGCGACATAGGGGGCGGTCACTCTCTTATGGTTGGAGGTCGGATGGGGTTTCACGCGAGCATCGGCGAGAATGGTAACAAACCACAGGCCCCGTCCGGGGGGCATGGCCGAGCTTCGCATCGCGGGGCGTTCTATTGTGTAAACGCAGGGGCCGCGCTGGGGCCGGCCTGTTAAACTATTAGGTTGATCTTTGCGCTGCGCGCAAGGCGCCTGCGCCATCCTCCGTTTCTTGCGAGTCTTTTTCCGTCGTGATCTCCACCGCCAACCTCACCATCCAGTTCGGTTCCAAACCTCTCTTCGAAAATGTCTCGGTCAAGTTCGGTGAGGGCAATCGCTATGGCCTGATCGGTGCGAACGGCAGCGGGAAGTCCACGCTGATGAAGATCATCGGCGGCGACCTCGAACCCACCGCGGGGAACGTTTCCATCGAGCCGAACATCCGCTTGGGCAAGCTGCGCCAGGACCAGTTCGCCTATGAAGACATGCGGGTGCTGGACGTGGTGTTGATGGGCCACACGGAAATGTGGCAGGCCATGACCGAGCGGGACGCCATTTACGCGAACCCGGATGCCACGGACGAAGACTACATGCGTGCCGCGGACCTGGAAGCGAAGTTTGCCGAGTACGACGGCTATACGGCCGAGGCGCGTGCCGGGGAACTGCTCCTCGGGCTGGAGATCCCCGTCGAGCAGCACCAGCTGCCGATGCGCGAGATCGCGCCCGGGTGGAAATTGCGCGTATTGCTGGCCCAGGCGCTGTTCTCGAATCCTGACGTGCTGTTGCTGGACGAGCCGACCAACAACCTCGACATCAACACGATCCGCTGGCTCGAGACGGTGCTCAACCAGTACCAGTCCACGATGATCATCATCAGCCACGATCGCCATTTCCTGAACCAGGTCTGCACCCACATGGCCGACCTGGACTACGGCGAGGTGCGGATCTATCCCGGAAACTACGACGATTACATGCTCGCGTCCGCGCAGGCGCGCGAACGCCTGCTCAGCTCCAACGCCAAGGCCAAGGAACGCATCGCCGAACTGCAGGACTTCGTTCGCCGGTTTTCCGCCAATAAGTCCAAGGCACGGCAAGCCACGTCCCGGCTCAAGCAGATCGACAAGCTCAAGGCCGAGACTGTCGAGGTCAAGCCCTCTTCGCGGCAAAACCCCTACATCCGGTTCGAGCAGGCCAAGGTCATGCACAGGCAGGCAGTGGAGATCGACGGCATTTCCAAGGCGTACGACAAGCCTGTCATCCCGCATTATTCCGCCATGGTCGAAGCGGGCGAGAAAATCGCCATCATCGGCGCCAACGGCGTGGGCAAGTCCACGTTGTTGCGCATGCTGGCGGGCGACCTCGAGCCCGATCGCGGCACCATCAAGTGGTCCGACAATGCCAACCTCGGCTACATGGCCCAGGACGTCTCCGACCACTTCGACCGTGATGAAACAGTGTTCGAATGGATGAGCATGTGGCGCCAGCCGGGAGACGACGACCAGGCGATCCGTTCGGTGCTGGGGCGCCTGCTTTTCTCCAGCGACGACATCGGCAAATGCGTGCGCGTCTTGTCCGGCGGCGAGAAAAACCGCATGATGTTCGGCAAGCTGATGCTGAGTAAGCACAATGTGCTGCTGCTGGACGAGCCGACCAACCACCTGGACATGGAGTCGATCGAGTCACTGCAGCTGGCGCTGGAAAAGTACCAGGGGACGCTGTTCTTCGTTTCGCACGACCGCGAATTCGTGTCCGGGCTGGCCAGCCGCATCATCGAGATTCTTCCCGACGGCCAGTTGATCGACTACAAGGGCACGTACGACGAGTACTTGGCCTCGCGGGGCATCGAGGGCTGATACGCGCGGCGGCACGAAGATTGCTTTGTCTCCTTCGGAATCAGCGGGACTTCCCCGTTGCAAGGAAGAAAGACGATGCCAGTATCTTTGCCTATCGCCTTGTCCCCCCTGCCTGCCTTGGTCGACGGCCTGTATGTCAGGCCGCTTGACATGCCGCAATGCGGTGCGATCCGTGGAGGCATGCCCAAGTTGGGGGCAAGCCTCGTTGCCTGTGCGGGTGTGGCCTGACCCATGCGGATCAAGGTTCTGCTGTTCGGCTCCCCCGGGCATGGCAGCTTCAATTCATGTGGCCTCGCAGGCGTGGAGGCGGCCCGCCAGGCCGGCCAGCAGGTCGATTTGATTTGGATCGAGTCAGCCGGGCCGGCGATTCGCGCGGCGCGCCTGATCGACATCTGCCATCGCGGCGCCGATCTCATCATTGCTTACGGCAGTCCCGGGGACTACCCGGTCGCGATGGCGGCCATGCGGTTTCCTCACATTCATTTCATCGTCGTGCAAGGTTCTTACGTCGGCGAGAACGCGGCCGTCTACAGCGTGCGTGAAGACCAGGCCGCGTTCCTGGCCGGTGTGTTGGCGGCGGCCGAGACGCGCACCGGCGGGTTGGGACACCTGGGGGGCGTGAAGACCGACGCCGCACTGCGCGTGCGCGCCGCGTACGTGGACGGGGCGCACCGCCAGTCTCCGGGCATGGGGATGATGACTTCCTTCTGCGGCAGCATCGACGACGCGGAGCTTGCGTTCGATACCTGCGAGGCCATGGCCAGGCGCGGGGTGGACGTGGTGTTTGGCGCGATCGACGGTGGTCGTCCCGGCATCGAACGCGCGTGCCAGAAATTCCGGCTGCGACAGATCGGCACCCATATTGACTGGACCGAAGCCGAACCCCATCTTTACCTGGGCTCGGCCATCGCCGACAGCGGCCGTTGCATCGCCACCGCCATCAAAGACTACGCGAAAGGGAATGTCCGTTTCGGCGCGAGCACCTCGTTCGGCGTGGAAAGCCCGGATTACGTGCGGGTGGCGGTGAGCCCGACGGTGGGGCAGGCCACGAAGCTGGCACTCGACGAATGGAGCCAGGCCATGGTGCGCGGCGAGGTGACGCCCAGTGCCGAGTATGTGGGGCGCGAGTTCGAGCTGAGCGGCCTGTTGAGTCGTCTTTGACGACCGGGCGGAGGCTTCAGGCTGGCCGCGCGCGGACCCGGGATGAGGCGCGCTTGGCCTTGGCGCGGGCTTCCTCGACCGTGGCCGCGGTAGCCAGCGCCACGCCCATGCGGCGCTTCACGTAGGATTGCGGCTTGCCGAACAGGCGCAGGTCGGTGCCCACTTCGGCCAGGGCTTCGGCAACGCCCTCGAACACGACCGCGCCGGCCTCTATGCCGCCGTAGATTACGCTGCTGGCGCCGGGCTGGCGCAGCGCGGTGTCGACTGGCAGGCCGAGGAACGCGCGCGCATGTAGCTCGAATTCATTCTGGGCCTGCGTAATCATGGTCACCATGCCCGTGTCATGCGGCCGTGGGCTGACTTCCGAGAACCAGACCTGATCGCCCGCGACGAACATCTCGACGCCGAAGATGCCGTAGCCGCCCAGCTCGCCGGTGATCTTGCGCGCGATGTCGCGGGCCTTTTCCAGCGCTTGGGGAGCCATGGGGTGGGGCTGCCAGCTCTCGACGTAGTCACCGTCCACCTGCACGTGGCCGATCGGTTCGCAAAAGTCGGTGCGTTCCTGGCCGTCGGCGCCACGCGAACGAACGGTCAGCAAGGTGATTTCATAATCGAATCGCACAAAGCCTTCCACGATGACGCGGCCGGCTCCCACCCGTCCCCCTTCCTGTGCGTAGCGCCAGGCGCGCTCGACGTCCTGGGGGCCGTCCACCTTGGATTGGCCTTTGCCGGACGACGACATGATTGGCTTGACGATGCACGGATACCCGATGTGTCGGTCGATGGCCTCCCGCATCTCGTCCAGGCTCGAGGCAAAGCGATAGGGAGAGGTCGGCAGGCCGAGTGTTTCCGCCGCTAGCCGCCGTATGCCTTCGCGGTTCATGGTCAGCTGCGCGGCGCGCGCCGTGGGCGTGACGCGCGCCACGCCAGCGGCTTCCAGTTCCACGAGCAGGTCGGTGGCGATGGCCTCGATCTCCGGCACGATGATGTGGGGCTTTTCCGCTTCGATCACCGTTCGCAGCGCTTCGCGGTCGGTCATGGAAACCGTGTGCGCGCGGTGGGCCACCTGGTGGCCCGGCGCGTTGGCGTAGCGGTCCACGGCCACCACTTCGACGCCCAGCCGCTGCAGCGCCATGATGACCTCTTTGCCGAGTTCGCCGGCTCCCAGCAGCATGACGCGTACGGCGGCGGGAGAGAGGGGGGTGCCGAGGGGAGTGAAGGAAGCTGTCGTCATTGCAATCGGTCCACGGTTGGAAAGGCGCGCAGCGCCGTCGAAATCGAAATGTAGCGCGAAGCCGCGGGCGTTGCTTGGCAGGCGCCGCGCGGCGCTAGGCATTTTTTGGATTGAGGCAGATAATGTGGCCGCCGGACGAGGCCGGCACTTTTCTGGGCATCGACATCTCCCCCGCATCCCGGCTCCGCCGCGGCGTGGGTCACGTTTCGGAGTTCATATGAATAAGACGCTTGCATGGTCGTTGGCCGCTCTATTCGTGGCGTGTTCCGGTCCTGCCGCGGCAGCGGAAAACGCCCAGCAGAACAGGATGGCTGTCTGCAACAAGGCGGCAGGGGACAAGAAGGGCGAAGAGCGCAAGGCGTTCATGAGCTCCTGCCTGTCGGCCAAGAAAATGACGCCGCAGGAGAGAATGAGCGTGTGCAACAAGGAGGCCGGTGCGCTGAAGGGCGACGACCGCAAGGCCTTCATGAAGTCCTGCCTGTCGGGCTGAGGCGCGCCGGCCCGAAGGCCGGCGCGGCGCTCAGCAGGCCGGGGGCGCCATGGTCTGCAGGCTGTACTCCAGCGTGGCCATGCTGGCAGGCATGTCGACCTTGGCGCCTAGGTCACGCATGGTGGAGCCCAGCGCGTGCAGCGTGCGGAACAGGTTGTGGGTGCGGCATTGTTCGCCCATTTGTCCGATGCGCACGATGGGCAGGCCGAAGGAACCCGAGATTTCCACCCGGTAGCGGCGCGAGATGTGGTCGCAGATCTGGGTATTGGTCAATCCGTCCGGCACTGTGATGCCAACCACCGAGTTCAGCCGGGACGACTGCGGCGCGAACAGGCGCAGGCCCATGGCCTCGATGCCGTTCTGCAGGGCGAAGGACGACCGGGAATGGCGCGCGAAACGTACAGGCAAGGTTTCGGCGCAGACCAGGCGTAGCGCTTCATGCAGCGCGAGTACGCCAGATACCGGCGCGGTGTAGTGGTACGAGCCCTTGTGCCAGAAATTCTCGGCCAGCTTGGCGTCGAGCACCCAATGCGTGTTGGGCATCGTGCGCCGGCTGATGCGCTCCCAGGCGGCGTCGGAAAAGGCGATGAGCGAGACGCCGGGAATGGACGAGAGGCCTTTCTGGCCACCCGTGATGACGGCGTCGATCTGCCAGTCGTCCATTTGCAGCGGCATGGTGCTCAGCGTGCACACGGCATCGACGATGACCAGGCAGCCGTATTTTTTCGCGGCCTTGGCGATCGCGGGCAGCTCGCGGTTGAAGATGGTATTGGAAGTCTCGCCCTGGACGATGGTCAGCACATCGGGGCTGTGGCGCGCGATCTCGCGTTCGACAACCTCGGCGGAGGCCGCCTGGTGGCCTTCCACTTCCACGCACACGACGTCTGCGCCGAGCCGGCGGCTCATCTCGGCCATGCGCGCGCTGAAAAAACCGTTGACCACGCACAGCACCTTGCTCGACGGGGTGACCAGGTTGCAGATGGCCATTTCCATCGCAGCCGAGCCGGGGCCCGCCACGCCCAGCACCCACTGTGACCGCGTCTGGAACACATAGCCCGCCATCTGCTTGACCTGGGAAATGATGGTGGACATTGTCGAGCCCAAGTGGTTGATGACCACCGAGTTGGCGTGCGCGACCGCGTCCGGAATGGGAACCGGGCCGGCGCCCATCATGAGCAGCGGGTCGTCGGGCAGGATTTCGCTCAGCAGGCGGACCTGTGGCGGTTGCAGGAAAGAGAGCTGGGAGTGGTCGGTCGAGGAAGCGGTGTCAGCGGTTTCTTCGGCGGCGCGAAGCGGACGGGTCGGCATGTTGGTTGACGGCAAGTAAGGTGGCTCGGCCGGGACGTCGCATGGCCCGGGTGGCATGCGGTGAAGCGGCGGCGCAAGTTCCGCGGCGGCCTAGCGTGCGCCGCGGTTGTCGAGACGTTCGACGATAACGAATTATAGAACTGCGCGGCCCAGGGCCTGGCCCATGCGCACGCCGCTGAGCGGACCGAGCGATTCTGACCAGTTCACCCGGCCCGGCGGGAACAGCAGGACCACGGTCGAGCCCAGCTTGAATCGCCCCATCTCGGCGCCCTTCTCCAAGCGCACGGCGCCTGTTTCGTAACGGGTCGTAACGATGCGCGAGCCGTGAGGCTTGACCTGTCCGGCCCACACCGTTTCCATGGCGCCCACGATCATGGCGCCCACCAGGACGACGGCCATGGGGCCGAATTCAGTATCGAACAGGCAGGCAAGGCGTTCATTGCGGGCGAACAGCCGTGGCACCGAGCGGGCAGTGAGCGGATTGACTGAAAACAGGCGGCCCGGCACGTACACCGTTTCGCGCAGCGTGCCCGCCGTGGGCATGTGCACGCGATGGTAATCGCGCGGGGACAGGTAAATGGTGGCGAAGTTTCCGTTCCGGAAGGGTTCGGCCCGTTCGGCGTCGCCGCCCAATAGTTCGTCGGCAGTGAAATGGTGGCCCTTGGCCTGGAAGATCCGGCCGTCGCGAATGGCCCCCAGCTGGCTGATCGCGCCGTCCGCGGGGGACAGTACGGCCCCGGGCGAGGCATCGAGGGGTCGGGCACCCGGCTTGAGCGCACGCGTGAAGAATGCGTTGAAATGCTCGTAGGCGGTTGGGTCCGGTTCGAGCGCCTCGCTCATGTCGACGCCGTATTGGCGGATGAAGCGGGCGATGGCGCGGTTCTTCAGCGGCGCCGTGCGGCACTGGGCCAGGCGTCCGAACAGGCTCGAAAGCAGGGCCTGGGGCGTGAGGTACTGGCTGTAAATGAAAAGCTGGTCTTTGAGCGACATGTCGAGGCCTCGCTGCGGCGAGGCGCGAATTCGGATCCCCCGATATTACAGGCTGCCGGGAAGAGGAAAAAATCCCAGGGCCGGTGCACCGCACGTGCATGGGTGGACGGTGCGCCGGCACGCCGCAAGGCCGGGTTCGGTGGTTGCCGGGAGACGGGGCATGGTGTCGGAATGCTACGCACGATTCGATCTGTGGCCGCATGCGCTATGCTTGGGCCGTTTGCGATGCAGCCTGAGGAGAATCGACGGTGAGAAACCTGCTGACAGCTTTTTTTGCGGTAGTGCTGCTGGGACTGTCCGGCTGCGGCTACAACGACCTGCAAAGAGCCGATGAGCAGGTCAAGGCGAGCTGGTCCGAAGTGTTGAACCAGTACCAGCGGCGCGCAGACCTGATCCCGAACCTGGTCAACACGGTCAAGGGATATGCCGCCCACGAGCAGGAGACGCTGACGGCGGTCGTCAATGCGCGCGCCCAGGCAACTGGCATCAACGCCACCCCGGAGTTGGTCAATGATCCCGAGGCCTTTGCCAAGTTCGACGCCGCGCAGCAACAGCTCACGAGCGCGCTGTCCCGGCTTATGGTGGTCGTCGAGCGGTATCCGGACCTCAAGGCCAACCAGAATTTCCGGGACCTGCAGGCGCAATTGGAGGGCACTGAGAACCGGATTGCGGTAGCGCGCAATCGCTACATCAAGGCGGTCCAGGACTACAACGTCATTGTCCGGTCTTTCCCGAGCAACCTCACGGCCAAGATGTTCGGCTACCCGGTCAAGGCGAATTTTTCGGTGGCCAATGAAAGCGCCATTTCTGCGCCGCCGGTGGTCGACTTCGGCAGCGGACGACCCTCCGGAGAAAAATGAAGGATTGGCGACACCACCTGCGCCGGGCGGGCCGGCTGCTCGCTGCCGGCGCGATATGGGTGTGGCTGGCGGCGGCTTCGGCCTGGGCCGCCGACGACCTGGCGCCCATACCGCCCTTCGAGGCGCTAGTCACCGATTTGACCGCGACCTTGAGCCCGGAGCAGAAAGCCGGGCTGGAGAGGCGCCTGCGTGACTTCCAGGACCGGAAAGGCAGCCAGGTCGCAATCCTGCTGGTCCCCACCACCCAGCCCGAGAGCATCGAGCAATATTCGATGCGCGTGGCCGAGGCATGGAAGCCCGGGCGCAAGAACGTGGATGACGGGGTGCTGTTCCTCGTCGCGAAGAACGATAGGCGCATGCGCATCGAGGTGGGGTACGGGCTCGAGGGCGTGCTGACCGATGCCACGGCCAACCGCATCCTCGACGAGATCGTCGCCCCCCGGTTCCAGGCGGGCGATTTCTATGGCGGCATCGAGCAGGGCGCCGATCGCATCATGCGGCTAATCGACGGTGAACCGCTGCCGCCGCCGCAGCGGGGCACAGAGGGCAACGATGCGGAAGGCATTGCTCCGGTCCTGCTGATCATTGCCCTGGGGGCAGGCGGGTTGTTGCGGCGCTTGCTCGGCCGCCTGCCGGGTGCAACGGCCACCGGCGGCATCGTCGGTCTCGTCGCCTGGCTCTTGTCCGGCGCCCTGGCCATTGCCTTGGTCGGTGGGGCGCTGGCGTTTTTCTTTACCCTGGTCGGAGGCGGGTTTGCCGGCCTTCCGGGCGGTTATGGTGGCGGCCATCGGGGAGGCAGGGGCGGCGGCTTCGGCGGGGGGTTCGGAGGAGGCGGCTTCGGCGGCGGAGGCGGTGGAGGCTTCGGCGGCGGCGGCGCCTCGGGGCGGTGGTGACCATGGCGTTCAAACGATTCCTGCGACACCTGCTCACGACGCGCCGCGCGGCGCGCCGGGCCTTTCCGCCTTCGGCGCTCGATGCCATCGAGCGGGCCATACGCGAGGTCGAGGCGCGCTGCCACGGCGAGATCCGCTTCGTCGTGGAAAGCGCGCTCGACATGGGGCCCTTGTGGCAGCAGCAGTCGCCGCGGGAACGGGCGCTGGAGGTCTTCGCCCTGCACCGCGTGTGGGATACGGCCGAAAACAACGGGATTTTGCTCTATGTGCTCATGGCCGACCATGCCGTCGAGCTCGTCTGCGACCGGGGCATTCATGCCCGCGCCGGCGCCGAGGCCTGGGAGACCATCTGCCGCAACATCGAGCACGCCTTCCGGGAAGGCCGCTATGAGCAGGGCGTCATCGACGGCATCGCGGCGTTGGGCGCCACGCTGGCCCGCCACTATCCCGGTGCGGAGCGGAGCAACGAGCTGCCCGACCGCCCTTACGTCATGTAGGCACCGAGCCGGTCAACTCTCCGGGACGCTGCGCGACAGCAGCAGGGCATTGAGGGCGGCCAGCACCAGCAAGGCGGCGACCAGCCCGATGAACCCGGTCCAGCCTGCTTCGGCAAGCGCATAGCCGCCGCCTGCACCGATCAGGCTCGAGCCGCAGTAATAGCCGAAGAGGTAGAGCGACGAGGCTTGGGCGCGACCTTGCCGTGCAGTGCGGGCGACCCAGGTGCTGCAAATGGAATGGGCGCCAAAGAAACCAAAGGTCAGGATGACCATGCCAGCCACGAGCAGCGCAAGGTGGGGCGATAGCATGAGCAGCGACCCCGCCAGTTGCAGCAGGACCCCGGCCGTCATGACCCGCCCGCGTCCGTGCCGGGCGGCCAGGTCTCCCATCCAGGCGGAACTGAAGATGCCGGCCAGGTAGGCGATGGACACCATGCCGACCACCGCGTGCCCGAGCGAGAAGGGGGGCGCGAGCAGGCGAAAGCCTACGTAGTTGTAGACCGCCACGAATCCCCCCATGAGCAGGAAGCCCTGCGCGAACAAGCGGAGCATGACAGGGTTGACCAAATGCGCGCGAAAGCCGGCCGCCATCCCGCGCACGTCCAGGGGGCGCGGGTGGAAGTTGCGCGATGCCGGAAGCGTTTTCCAGAACAAGGCGGCGCCCGAGAATCCGAGCAGGCCGATGAGCAGGGCGGCGGTGCGCCAGCCGAAGCCCTCGGCAATGATTCCCGCCAGCAGGCGTCCGGACATGCCGCCGATGGCGGATCCGCCGATGTATAGCCCCATCGCGAAACCGGCCGCGCGCGGCTCCATCTCTTCGCCGACGTAAGCCATGGCGACCGCTGGCAACCCGCTCAACGTGATGCCCATGAGCGCGCGCATGAATAGCAGGACCGGCCAATCCGGGAGCCAGGCCATGGCCGTGGTCAACGCGGCGGAACTGAGCAAGGAGGCAATCATCAGCGGTCGGCGTCCCAGGCGTTCCGACATGGCGCTGGCCAGCAGCATGGATACGGCCAGCAGCGCAGTGGTCAGCGAGATGGCCAGGCTGCTGGCCGCGGGGGAGAGCGAAAAATCGTGGGAGAACAGCGGCAGTAGCGGTTGGACGAAATAAAGCAGGGAGAACGTAGAAAATCCGGATGCAAACAGTGCGACGACGGCGCGCCAAAAATCGCGGGTGCCCCGTTGGATGTGATGGACCGGGCCCTGTGGGGGGATGGGGCTCGACCCGGCGTGGGCGTGCGGATTGCGGGAAGAAGACGACATGGGACGGCGAGGGAAAGCGAGGGCTCCACTCTAGGCTTTTCGGGCCGCGTCGTCCAATGTCGAACGGGCATCTAGGCATGTCGGGCCGGCTTTCCGGGACGGTCCTTATAATCGCAGCAGCCGATCGCGATTCTGTTCCCACCTTTTCATGTCCGGACCCGATTCTTCTTCCCAGCCCTCTTCGACGTGGCGCAAGTGGTTGTTGTGGAGCGCCGCTGCGCTCGTGCTCGTCTTGCTCGGCATGCTGACTGTCAGCTGGGTCATGCGCGACAGCTCGCCCCAATTCACGGAGCGGCTTCGCACCGAGGCCGGCTCCCGGCAGCTCGGCCTGCCCGACGGCTCGCGCATCGAGGCCGGGCCGGACACGGTTCTCGGGGTCGCGTATTACTCCCGCCGCCGGCACGTCTCCCTTGCGCAAGGGGAAGCGACATTCCGGGTGCGATGGCTGTACCGCGCGGCTTTTACTGTCCAATCGGGCCTGAACGAAGTCGTCATCGAGGGTTCCCGCCTCGAGCTGCCCGACATCGTCTTCAGCGTGGCGGCGGCACCGGAGCAACTGAAGGTGGCGGTGAAAGAGGGCGCATTGAAAGTACGTACCGTCACCGCGGGCCCGCGCGAATTCGTCGAGTTGCAGGCTGGCGACCTCCTGACCATAGACATGGGCAGCCGCACGCACAGCGTTAGCCGGCCTTGAGCGCGCCGTTACCGGGGCGGCACATCGGCTTCGGCACCGAGCGGCGGGGCGATCTCTTCCAAGGACCTGCGCTCAGCATCCACGCCGAGGCGCAGCGCGCCGATGCCGGCAAGCATCATCAGCGATGCTGCGGCGGCGTAGCCCGCGGCGACCGCGGCGGGGCTGCCGGTGCCGATCAGCTCGCCAAACAGGGCAGGGCCGGCGAACCCTCCCAGCCCCGTGCCCACGGCATAGAAGATCGCGATTGCCATGGCGCGCATTTCCAGCGGAAACACTTCGCTCACCGTCAGGTAGGCGGAACTGGCGGCGGCCGATGCGAGGAAAAACACGGCTGACCAGCACCATGCCTGGGAGCGGGCATCCAACCACTCCTGTACGAAAGCCCATCCGCTCAAGGCCAGGCCGAGGCCGGCGGATGTGTAGGTGAACGCCATCATGCGCCGGCGGCCGATGCGGTCGAAAAGCGGGCCCAAGAGAAGAGGGCCTAGCACATTGGCAAGCGCGAACGGAAAGACGTAGAGTCCGACCCGGCCTTCCGGCACATGGTGAAAGCGCGTCAGCACCAGCGAATACGTAAAGAAAATGGCGTTGTAGAAAAACGCCTGCGCCACCATCAGCGCCAGGCCGACGGCGCTGCGGCGCCGATAGCGGTGCAACAACACGCGCGCGACCATGGCAAGCGAGGCGGCGCGGCCTGCAACTGGCATCTCGCCAGTCACCGGCGGGAGCTTGCCGTGTCGACGCTCCACCTCGGCTTCGACGGCTGACACGATGCGTTCGGCTTCCCCCAGGCGGCCGTGCGCAATCAGCCACCGCGGGCTCTCGGGCACGTGGCGGCGCACCAGCAGGATCGCGACGGCCATGGCTGCGCCCGCAAGAAACGCCGCGCGCCATCCCCATACGGGGCCGAACACGCGCGGGTCCAGCACCAAGAGGCTCAAACCCGCGCCGAGCGCCGCACCCAGCCAGAAGCTGCCGTTGATCGCGAGATTGACGCGTCCCCGTACCCGGGCCGGGATGAGTTCATCGATGGCGGAATTGATCGCCGCATATTCGCCCCCTATGCCCAGGCCCGTAACGAAGCGGCACAGCGCGAACATGAGGAACCCCGGGGAGAAGGCCGTCGCGAGGCTGCCAACGGTATAAATCACCAAGGTGACCAGGAACAGCTTGCGGCGGCCGAGGCGATCGGCCAGCCAGCCGAACCCCAATGCGCCCAGCACCGCGCCGGCGATGTAAAGGGAGCCTGACCAACCGATTTGCGCCGCGCTCAGGCCCAGGGTGTCGCCACGCTCCAGTACTCCGCCCACGCTGCCGACGAGCGTGACCTCCAGTCCATCCAGGATCCATGCGACACCCAGCGCGACGGCCACGCGCGTGTGCCAGGAAGACCAAGGCAGGCGGTCGAGCCTGCGTGGAAGGTTGCTGCGTATCACGTGCGGATAGGCCCGGGTCATCGACGCTATTCGATCATATCGCTTCGGCTTTCAAGCGCCAGCCGCGGACCGGCCGTGCGCGGAATGGGTAGTGGACACCTGTGCTCCGCCGTGAAAGGCGTAGTACCAAGGGAAGAGCCGCACATGCTTCAGCAAGCAGCATACCCGCGGGCACAGTGAAGCGTGGGGCAGGCACGCCATGTTCTGATTGTCCTGATGCATGTCGAGATCGTCCATGTCATCGCCCGCGCAGGGCACTACCATCAGCGCATAAAAAGGCGACGGGCGTGTTCCGTCGCCATGACATACACCGCGCCACGCCGCTCACCTGCGGTGCGCGCGTCGCTGGGATTACCCGGCCCGATTGCACCGACAACTCCTGCCTGACGCCGGCTGAGGCCGTGGCGATCAAGAAGATCTGGGACGGCGCACGGAACATCGAGGGTGAACTCCTGTGGCCAGGGCTTGAGCGCGGCACGCCCCTGGGTGCGCTTGCCGGGGCAACGCCGTTCTCGATCGCCGTCGAGCAGCCCAAGTACTGGGTGTACCTCGATCCGGACTGGGATTGGAAGACGCTCACCTATGCCAACTATGGCCAGTTCTTCACCGACACCGTGAATGCGGTCGGGCCGGTGATCGCGACTGACAATCCCGATCTGTCGGCTTTCAAGAGCCGCGGCGGCAAGCTCATCATGTACCACGGCTGGGCCGATACGCTCATCATGCCGCAAGGCACGATCCGCTACTACGACAACGTGCGCAAGACCATGGGCGAGGGCGTGGATGATTTCGCCGTGCTCTACATGGTGCCGGGCATGGGCCACTGCAGCGGCGGCGACGGGCCTAATCAGTTCGGCCAACGCGCAAGCGGTTCGGTACCGCAGGACGCCAAGCACGATATCTTCCGCGCGCTGATGGACTGGTCCGAAAAGGACCAGAAACCGGCCGAGATCATCGCGACGAAGTTCGTGGGCAACGTCGTGGCCAACGGCATCGAGCGTACGCGGCCGCTGTGCCAATACCCGGCCGTGGCGCGCTATGTCGGCACCGGCAGCACGGATGACGCTGCCAACTTCCGCTGCGTCGTAGAAGACTGACGCCCATGTGGGCGCCGGGCCGCGCGTGTACAGTGAGTCACGCGCGGCCCGGCCTTCGGGGGCCAGGCACTCTCCATGAGCCCGCAACGAAACGAGGGGGATGGCGCAGACGGGTTAGACCGAATGGCCCGGGAACGAGGCGGGGCCGCCTGGTACTGGCCGCCTTTCTCTTTTCCACGTGACTTTACATAATATACATTATGCGCATATTTGGCTTGGCGGGGCGCAGCCCGCCGCGTCCCATCAGGCACGCTTGCCCGTGCTTTCTGGCGCGGACGCCTTGGGAGCCTGCAAGCTCAGGTACACCGCAAGCAAAATCGCCAGGCCGCCCCACAGATGCGCCCATGACAGTGCTTCGCCCAGCAACAGCGTTCCCCACAGCACGCCGAACGGCGGCATGATGAATGTCACGGTCAGGATGCGTTGCGGTCCGATGTTGGCCAGCAATCGGAAATACAGCAAGTACGCGACGCCCGTGCTGAGCACGCCCAGCGCCAGCATGGACGGCATGAGCGCATAGGCGTCCAGTTCCGCCAACGGCCGGTTCAGGCCCGTGGCGCCCGCCATCGGGACGACGAGGAGCATGGCGCCGACCTGGCTACTGAACGTGAGCAAGAGATTGTCGAAGCTGCCTCGCTCGTAGATCCAGCGTCGTGTCAGGAACGGGGCCAGGCCATAGCAAGCAGCCGCCAGCAGGCAGGCCAGGCAGCCCATGAGCACCGGCAGTCCGAACTCGACGGGCCCGGCGCCTGTGAGCACTGCCACGCCGAGCATGCCGACTACCGCGCCGGCGATCTTGTAGCCGGTGATGCGATCATGGAAAAACGCCGCGCCGATCAAGGCGCCCGTGAGCGGCGTCGTGGCGTTGAGAATGACGAGGTATCCGGCTGGAAGGTATTGCGCGGCAAAGCAATACAGCACGAACGGGATGCCGGAGTTGACGACCCCGAGCAGCAGCCCCGCGCCGAGCTTGCCGTGAAAGCGCCACGGTTGGCGGCGAACCAGTATGACGCCCGCCAAGAACAAGCCGGCCAGCACAATGCGCCCGGCGGCGGTCGGCATGGGGCCGAGCAGGGGTGAAAGTTCGCGCGTAAAGACGAAGCCTAGGCTCCAAAGCCCTGCCAGGGCGATCAATGTGGCCAAATCGATGATGCGCAAGGAACGGACTCCAGTAGGAAGCGATGGGGCGGAGACAGCCCCCCTGCTCCGCGGCCGGCATTGTTGCACAGCCCGAGGGGACACCAGGGCCGCCTTAGATTGCCAAGCCGCTGGTGCGCCGCACGCGCCGGGTGACGGCTTCTTCGAGCACGCCCGCGTGCGGCTCGATCAGCGTGAACCAGGTCTTGGCTCGCGTCACGCCGGTGTAGATCAGCTCGCGCGTCAGGATGGGGCTGATCGTGGCTGGCAGGATGAGGGCCGTATGCGCGAACTCGGAGCCCTGCGATTTGTGCACGGTCATGGCGAACACCGTTTCGACCGCAGTCAGGCGGCTCGGCAGCGCGAAGCGCACGCCGGGCGATCCGTCGCTGCGCGGGAAAGCGACGCGCAAAGCGGTCTCGCCGGATGCTCCCGGGAGCGGGATGCGCAGCGCGATGCCAATGTCGCCATTCATCAAGCCCAGGCTGTAGTCGTTCTGGGTGACGAGCACCGGGCGCCCCTCGTACCAGCCCTGCTCTTGCGCGATCAGGCCGCGGGCGCACAATGCGCGCGAGACGCGTGCATTGAGGCCTTCCACGCCATGTTCGCCTTTTCGGACCGCGCACAGGAGGCGGAATTCGTCGAAGGCTCCAAGGACCGCCAGGGCCCACGCGTCCCAGGCAGGATCGTCCGCTGGCAGGCCGGCTGGCGGGCGGTGTGTTTGCAGGACGTTGAGGTAATGGGCGTAGCCCTGCGGCTTGCCGCGCGCAGTTCGGGCATGGCCGTCGAGCAGCAGGCTGTCCAGCGCGTCCGGCGCGAGGGCGCGGGCCGCATAAATGTGGGCGTCATCGCCGGACGCCTCTTCGTCCAGTACGCGCCGCACCGATATCGGGTCGCCGGCGTTGACGGCGCGGGCCAATCGGCCTATGCCGCTGTCAGCGCCGAAACGCCGCGAGCGCCTCAGCATGACGGTCTGCTGGGCCATGGCGTGCCGCTGCGGTTCGCCGGGCAGGAGTCCGGCCTCGGCCAAGCTTTCCCCGCTGGCTTCTTCCAGCCAGCGCACGGTCTCAACGGTATACCTCCCCTCTTCCGCGTCCTTGCACAGATCGCCCAGTACCGCGCCCGCCTCCACCGAGGCGAGCTGGTCTTTGTCCCCGAGCATGACGAGCCGGGCGTGGATGGGCAGCGCGGCCAGCAGGTGCGCCATCATTTCCACGTCTACCATGGATGCTTCGTCCACGACGAGCACGTCCAGCGGCAACGGATTGCCCGCATGGTGGCGGAAGTGGCGCGTGTCCGGACGCCTTCCGAGCAGGCGATGCAGGGTGGACACGTCGGTAGGAATGGAGGCGCGCACCGCATCGGGGACTGGCAGCCGGCCGACTTGGTCAGCGATCGAAGCAGCCAGGCGCGCCGCGGCTTTGCCGGTCGGGGCAGCCAAGAGGATGCGCAGCGGCCGCCCTGCTTCGTGCGCAGCCATTTGCAGCAGCGCGAGCAGCCTTACCACGGTCGTGGTCTTGCCGGTCCCCGGTCCGCCGGTAATGATGCTGACGCTGCCGCGGGCGGCCAAGGCGCAGGCGAGTTTTTGCCAGTCGGGGCCAGGCGCGGGCGATGCGTCCGGGGCGTCGAACAGCTGCGCTAGCATCTGCTTTAGCCCGGGTGGCGGGTTGACTGGCTGTTGCAGCCGGCGCCGGAGCGATGTGGCGATGCGCTGCTCGAAGTCCCAGTAGCGGCGCAGGTAGAGGCGTTGGCCATCGAGGACCAGCGGGCGTCCGGCAGCGTCCCCTTCCGCCGCCTCCGGCGTGGCAACGAGTGGGCTCGCCGCGAGAGCTTGTTGCCAGGCGTCCAGGTCCACGCCCGCCAGCACGTCGGAAGGCAAGCTCATCGCCTGCGCCGTGTCGCCTTCGGGAGGAAGAGACAGTGCCTCGTCCGGCCGCTCCAGCGCCAGGGCGAGGTCGAGGCACACATGCCCGTGTCCGAGTTGGTGGCTGGCCAATGCCGCCGCCAAGGCCACCAGCGGATCGGCTTGTGGCTCACAGTCGTAGAGAAAGCCCGCGAACGCCCGGTCCAGGCGGCGCAGCCAGCCGCGCTCGGCCCATTGGTCCAGCAAGCCGAGCAAGGCCCGTCGATCGCGCAGATGGGCCGAAGGCTCGGGAGGCGCATCGAAAGGCAGTTCGTAATTGAACGATCCCGAAATCATGCTGGCGTTTCCATGGCAGACCCGGCGCCGGTGAACAGGCGGTCGAGCGCTTCGATGAGCGCCCGCGGCGGCCGGTCGAAATACACGCCCCGCGTCGGCGCGCCGGTGCCACGCAGGAATAGGTAAAGGGCTCCCCCCAAGTGGCGCTCGTAGTCGTAATCAGGCAGGCGGGCCGCCAGCTGGCGGTGTAGCGCAAGCAGGTACAGCACGTACTGCAGGTCATAGCGCTTGGCGAGGATCTCCGCCTGCATGGCGGCTGGGGTGTAGGCCGCATCGGTGGGGCCGAGCCAGTTGGATTTGTAGTCCGCCACGTAGTAACGGCCGTGGTGTTCGAATGCCAGGTCCATGAAACCCTTGAACATGCCGTTGACGATGGCCGGCTCGAGGGCCGGACGTGGCATGCCGGGCAATACGTGGCGCCGCACCAGGGCGTCGATGCGCGAGACATCGACATTGCGGCTTTCGAACCAAAACTCCATTTCGACCTGGTAGGCGCGCAGCTCGGCGAGACAGAAGCTCTCTCCTGCCCCGCCCAGGGGTAGGCGCTCCTCTAGCAATCCCGAGAGCCATCGGCTCAGCGGAGCGATCCAGGGCTCCCAGCCTCGCCGGTTGCAGCGGCGGGCGACGACGTCGGCGACCCGCTCGGGGGCGGCGGCAATGTCGGCGAAACCCTCGGCTCCGGCCCATTCGCACAGGCCGTGGAGGAAGGTCCCGGGCCCCGGACCGCGCGGAAACCGGTGCATGCCCGTGCCGCCGGACACGGTCGGCGTGCCGTCGGGCTCGGCTTCGTCGTCGTCGTAGAGCTTCTGCGCTTCCGGCGTTTCCGGGCTCAGGTCGCCATGCAGGAGCGGGCTTGGCCCCCGCTCTGCCGGCGCGAGCTGGGCGATGCGCAGTGCGCTGTACGAGGCAATCCACCAGGGTTCGCCCGGCTCGCGGGTGGGAATCCGGTAGCTTGGCGCCTCGTGTGATGCGTCGTCACCGGTCAGTGCGTGCCCGTCGATGGCCGGGGCGGCGCTGACGCGGATGCGCGCCCCCGAGGGATCCAGGGCCTGCAGCAGTCCCGGCAGGTCTGCGCTGCGGGCGAGCTGCTGCCCTCCCCCGACGAGATAGCCGAGCGCGCTGCGATGCCAGCCCGATTGCTTGTCGCGCCCGTTCTGCAGATCGGCCACGCCCAGCCAGCATGCGTGGCGCGCACGCGTGAGCGCGACATAGAGCAGGCGCAAATCTTCCGCCAGCCGTTCCTGGTCGGCCAACCGCTCTTCGTCTTCGTCGGGCGCGAGGCTGACGACCAAGTTGCCTTGGTCGTCGTGATAACGCAGGGGTGGGCGATTCTTGTCGGCGGGACGGAATGAGCAGGCGAATGGCAGGAAGACGAGCGGGTATTCGAGCCCCTTGGACTTGTGCACCGTCACGACCTTGAGCAATTCCGCATCGCTTTCCAGGCGCAGAATCTGTTCATCGCTTGCCTGGCGGTCTTGCCCCAGATGCTCGGCGAGGTGGCGAATCAGCGCTTGTTCTCCATCCAGCTCCCCGGCGGCGCGTTGCAGCAGTTCGGCCAGGTGCAGCAGGTTGGTGAGGACGCGTTCGCCGTCGGCACGCCGCGCCAGGGCGGACGGAAGCTCGAAGTCGTCCATGAAACGCCGCATCATGGGCAATATCCCCTGCCGTCGCCAAATGTCACGGTAGCCCCGGAAGCGCAGCACCCAGCCTTCCCATGCACGTTCATCGCGGTTCAGTTCGTCGAGTTCTGCGAGCGGCCGGGCCAGCGTCGGGCTGGCGAGCGCCGCGCGCAGGCGACGATCCGCTTCCGGCTCGGCGCAGGCCCGGAGCCAGAGAAGCACGTCTGCTGCTTCGGCGCTATCGAACACGGAGTCTTTGTCTGACAGGTAGACGCTGCGTATGCCGCGAGCGGCCAGCTCGGAGCGGATCACCTGCGCTTCGATCGCGTCACGCACCAGCACGGCGATGTCCGCGGGTCGAAGCCCTCGCACTACCTCGCCGCGGCGGAATCCCGTTCGTCCGCGGCGTCCCGTTTCCAGCAGGTGCACGATGGCGGACGCACAGGCAGCGGCCATGGCGTTGCGATAGGCACCGATGGCGCTTGGTGCCTCCTGTTCGGCGACCCAGATGCCGAGCGCAGGCACGGGCGCGCCGTCGACGACCAGCGTCTCGGCAAGGCCGTTGGCCCGTACCGGGGAGAATGGCAAGGGGTTGTCGTCGCGCTGGCGAAAGAGGAACGCCCCCTTCCCTTGCGCCCGGTTTTCGGCCGCCGCGAACAGCATGTTGACGGCCTCTACCATGTCGGTGCTCGAGCGGTAGTTGGTGTCCAGGCTGTAGTGGCGCCCGCGGGTCGCCGTCCTGGCTGACAGATAGGTGTGGATGTCGGCACCCCGGAAGCCGTAAATCGCCTGCTTGGGGTCGCCGATCATCAGCAGCGCACAATCTTCCCGGTTTTCTGCGACCCGGTAGATGCGGTCGAAGATGCGATATTGAACGGGGTCGGTGTCTTGGAATTCGTCGATCAGCGCAACCGGGAACTGGGCGCGGATCAGCTGCGCCAGGCGATCGCCGTTCTCGCCGCGCAGCGCCTCGTCCAGTCGCGCCAGCATGTCGTCGAACCCCATCTCGGCACGGCGGCGCTTTTCTTCGTCGAAACGCGCGCGCACCCATCGGGCCGCATGCGCGAGCATGTCGGCGTCTGCCGAAGGGAGCCGGTCCAAGTGTTCCGGCAGCTTCGCCAGGGCGTCGAGCCCCGGATGCGTAATCGTAAACCCGGGAGCGCAGATTTCCGCCATGCCGGCGGGGGTCAGCCGGTGGAACCCCGTGCCGAGGTCCAGCCCTTCCTGCTCGGGGTCGGCGGCCCAGGCGGCGAGCCTGTCGAACCAGGGGCCGTACCAGCGCGCCTGGAATTTGCGCGCATTGACCTGCTTGGCCGCGCAGGCGGCATCGCAGAGGGCGCGCAATTCCGCCGCCCATGCCGGCCAGGGCGCCTTCAGGCGAGCCAGCGCGTCTTTCCTCGCCCGCATTGCCCCATCCAGCAGCTCCTGCAGCATCACCTCGCCCCCGGCCTCGCGGGGGGAGACATGGGGGAGCAAGGGCATGATCCGGTGGCGCAATTGATCCGGCGTCCCCCAATTCTGCTCTACCCATTCCAAGGCCTGCCCTCGCAGGGCATAGCAATGCCTGCGCCAGTAATCGCGCACGACCTCCGCCAGCAGCTCGGTCTGGTCGGTTTCCAGCTTCTGCTCAAAGAGACTGCCGCTATCGAACGCGTGTTCGCGCAGCATGCGTTGACACCAGCTATGGATGGTCGAGACGGCGGCCTCGTCCATCCATTGTGCGGCGACGTCCAGCTTGGACGCGCAGGCAGGCCAGTCGCCCGGGTCGTAGGAAGCGCGCAGCTGCCCGATCAAGGCGTCGGGGGCGTCGATCTCCTCGCGGAAATGTCGCGCGGCCTGTGCGAGCCGGGTTCGGATGCGGTCGCGCAGTTCTTGTGTGGCCGCATCCGTGAAGGTGACCACCAAAATTTCCGGTGGCAGCAGCTCGCGGCCGAACCCGGCGCCTTCTCCGCCGTGGCCGAGCACGAGGCGGACGAATAGCGCTGAGATGGTGAAGGTCTTGCCAGTGCCCGCGCTGGCTTCGATCAACCGGCTGCCACGCAGGGGCAGGCTCAGTGCGAGGTCTTGCCGGACGGTTGGGCGGGAGGCGGCGTTCATGCGGCATCTCCCGGTCGGCGCGATGAATGCATGTGTTCGCTGACTGTCTGGAGAAGCGGCTGGTAAAGGGTGGCGGCCCACTCGCCGAATGCGCCCTCGGACCAGAGCGCTGCGAAGTCGGGATACTGGCGTGTCAAGTAAGGGCTGCCCGTTCTTTCCCCGGCTGCGAAGGCAGAGCCTTCGTAAACCTTCTGGGCCTGTTCATAGGCGGCGTCTTGGTCGGGCAGCGCCGCCAGCCAGGCGAATGCCGAGCGCACGGCCACCGGGGGCGGTGAACACATGCCCGCCTCCCAGGCGTCCAGCAGCGCGGCGAGCCACGTCCGCGCCTGGTCCGCGGCCAGCGGAGGAAAGGACAATTCGGCATCCGTGGCAAGAAGGATGGTCTGTTGCCGCAGCCCCATCGCATTGCCGGCCAGGTGCGCCACCCAGGGGCGGATCAGCCGCGGCCACTTGAGGCGCTTGTTGTCGGCCCCGATCTCGTTCGGGGCCACCTCCAAGAGCAAATGTTCCCCTTTCCCATTGGTCCGTAAGCCGGCCAGCCAGCCCTGGAGCCGTGCCGTGCCGTGCGGCAGGTCGATTCCCACCGGCGCGCTCGGCGCATCCGGCCAATCAGCGCGGAGCTCCCGATGACGGGCCAACAGCGGCGGCAGCGGCGCGATCAGCGCCTGGCGCAGGCGTTCGCCGAAGCCCGCGAGAGGCAGCCGCCCGCTGCGGGCCAGGGACCGGGCTGCTTCTTCCAACCGCCCGAGCGCATCGTTTTCGTCTTCGGCGTCGAGGGCGGCATGTACCAAGTAGTCGCTCAGCTGGTAATGGTCCAGCCGGTCGAGGGCGAAGGGCTCCTCGTCTTCCGCAGCGGCGTCCGCGTCGTCGAAGTAGACCTTGAGCCGTTGGTTGAAGAAGGCGCGCAGTGGATCCCGGACGAAGCTTTGCAACTGGATGAAGTCCAGCGTCTTGGCGGGGGTCGGCAGCGGTGGCAGGGAGTCCGGCACCGGCCGTTGGGAAGGCTTGCTTTCGTGCATCGCGGCCCATTCGCGGGCATAGGTGAAATAGCCTGGATCGCCCGCGAAGTAGCGCCGGCTGAACGGCTGGAGAGGATGGATGGTGGTGAGCGCATCCAACAGCGCCTGGCCATCATCGGGCGCGCCCTGCAGGCGCCAGCCCGCGGCGATGTGGTCGCGCAATTGTGCGATCAGGACCGATGGCGGCCGTTCGCTGTTGTCGCGCACGCTGCGCCCGACCCAGCTCACGTAAAGCTCCTCGCGGGCAGACAGCAGCGCTTCGAGCAACAGATAGCGGTCGTCTTCGCGGCGGGAACGGTCGCCCGGACGGTAATCGGCCCGCATCAGGTCGAAATCCGAAGGCGGCTGCACACGGGGATACTCGCCGTCGTTCATGCCCAGCAGGCAGACGAGTTTGAACGGGATGGCACGCATGGGCATGAGCGTGCAGAAATTGACCGCACCGGCCAGGAAGCGCTGGTTGAGCCTGCTGCGGTCGAGGGCGCCCAGCCAGGCTTCGCGCACGACCACCAAGGGGAGTTCTTCATGCAAGCGAGCTCGCTCGCAGGTGTCTAGCCACTCTTCCAGCAATTGGGAGAGGACGCCCAATGCGGCCTCCTCGTTGGCGTGGGCGGGGGCAAAGAACTGCGACAAGAGCCGGCGCAGCCGCTGTCCCCAGGCGTCGGGCGATGCGGGAGTCGCGAGCTCGGCGCAGGCCTCGTCCAGACCCTGCACCAGCGCTTCGAGCGAACCTACCAAGGCCGCTTCTAAGCCGCCGATTTCGTCATAGGGCTCGATGTCGTGGAAAGCTGTGCCGGAGCCCACCGCGTAGCCGAGCAGCATGCGGCGCAACCCGAACCGCCACGTATTCTGCTCCATGCCTGCGGGCAGCCCCAGGCTCGCACGCTGGCGGCCGTCCAGTCCCCACCGTACCCCCGCGCCTTCTATCCATCGGTGCAGGGTCGGCAGGTCGGTTTCTTTCAGGCCAAAGCGCTTGCGTACTGCCGGCACGTCCAGGAGGTCCAGGATTTCGCTGACGGCGAAGCGGCTTTCGGGGAGCTTCAGCAAGTGCTCGACGGCGATCAGCAGCGGTTCGCGTCCACGTTGCCCCTGGTCCGCCAATGTGAACGGGATGTACCGGCGGTCCTGGGGGTCGATCTGCCCGAACACGGCCCGGATGTGCGGCGCGTAGGCATCGATGTCGGGCACCATGACGATCACATCGCGCGGACGCAGCTGGGGGTCGGCGTCGAAGCGCGCGAGGAGCTGGTCGTGCAAGACCTCGACTTCGCGTTGCGGGCTGTGTGCGATGTGAAAGCGCACGGAGCGGTCCCGCGCGGGATCCACCGGCCCCCAGTGGTCGCGCGTCTCGGCGAGCGAGCGCAGGTTCAGGATGTCGTCCTGGATCTGCGTCAGCAGCCGGTCGGCGCGCGGCTCGCTGAACAAATCGATGCGGCGGTCGCTGATGGGCGCGAAGTGGTCCCGATAACGTTCGGGGACGTCATAGGTGTCGAGCAGGTTGATGTAATCGCGCCCCTGCTTGCCCCAGGCAGCGAGCAAGGGGTTGCCGAACCCGTGCAGCGCCTGCGTGCCGGCGCCGGCCGGCATGCCGGGGCGGCGCTGCTGGCGGCGATACTGGTGGCGCAGCAGGTCTTGGTCGGCCACGATGTCGGCCCAATGGTGCTGGCAAGGGTTGTGCACGCACAGCAGCACCTGCGAGAACTTCGACAGTGCCGCCAGCGCTTCCAGGGCCTGCGCGGGCATGGACGAAATGCCGAACACCATGACGCGCCGGGGCAGGCCGGCGGGCGCGCGATCGGCGCGGGCGAGCCGGGCCACGAATTCGCGATGTACCCGCGCACGGCTATGGAGGCGTTCGTCTTCGCCCAGGTCTGCGAGCACGGCGCGCCACAGTGCAGCTTGCCAGCGATCTTCCGGGCCCAGGGGCACGATCCCGCGCCGGGACGTGCGCAAGACGTCCCGCCCGTGCTCCCAATCGTCCAGCCAGTCCGCGCGATACACCTGATATTGGTCGAACAAGTCCGCGAGGCGCTCGGCCAATTGGTGGCGCTTGCGCATGCCGTGGTCGTCGGCCAGGAATCGCCGTAGCGGCAGGAACACGTCGTCGTCGAGCAGCGTGGGGAGCAGGCGCACGAGGCGCCAGGTCAGGCCGTCGCGATCCAGGGATGAGGTTTCGGGCAGCCGGTCACGTCCGAGCACGCAGCGATAGGCGCGCCAAAGAAAGCGGCCGGGCAGCTGGACATCCACTGCCGCCGCGATGCCGCATCCCACGGCGCCCTCTTCTTCGCCGCCGCCCCGCGGATCTTCCGCCAGGGCGAGCTTGAGCCACTGTGCGATGCCGTTGCTCTGGACCAGGATCGTCTCGGCCTCGAGCGGCCCGAGCGGGTATCGCTTCATCCACGACACCGCTACGCCGCGAAGCTCCTCCAGGCGATTGCCGTGGACGACCATGAAACCGGGGGGCAGCGAGGACGGAAAAGGCATCGTTCGAAGCTAGGCGAGCGTGGCAATGCCTCATTCTACCGGCCGCTGGCCTGTCTCCCAGGGGGCCCTGCCCGGCCCCTTGGGGCGGATCACTTGTATCCGACCCGGTCCAGGATTTTCTGTGCCGTGACCTGATTGCGGCCGATGGCGGCGATCGAGACCGTTTCCGCCTTGAACGATCCGAGCGCCTCAAGGGCGGGGTTGTCGGTCTTGACCGAACGGACGGCGGGCCACTCGTTGTTGCCGGCGGCGAAATACTTTTGCGCTTGGTCGCTGGCGAGGTATTCGAGGAACTTGACCGCGGCTTCCTTGTGGGGAGCGTGGCGCGCCACCCCGCCACCGGCCACGTTCATGTGCACGCCTTGGCCGGCCTGGTCGGGCCAGATGAAGCCGACCTTGGCGATCGCCGCCTTGTCTTCCGGCTTGTCGGAACGGGCCATGCGCACGTAGTAGTAGTTGTTCGTCAAGGCCACGCCGCACTCGCCCGAGGCGACTCCCTTGATCTGGTCGGTGTCGCCTCCCTGCGGTGGGCGTGCCATGTTGGCCACCATGCCCCGGGCCCATTGCTCCGCGGCGGCCTCGCCGTTGCGCTCAATCAGCGAACCGAGCAGCGAGAGCATGTAAGGGTGCGATCCGGACCGGGTGCAAACCTTGCCTTTGTTCTTAGGATCGGCCAGCTTTTCATAGGTGTCGACGTCTGCTGGGTTGACGGTGGCCTTGTTGTAGACGATGACGCGCGCGCGGGTGGAAAAGCCAAACCAAAGGGGATCTTTGCCAGGCTCCCCGCCCTGCAGGTTGGCGGGAATGCGCTCGGCCAGGACCTTGGAATTGACCGGCTGGAACAGGCCGTCCCGCTCCGCCCGCCACAGGCGTGCGGCATCTACCATCAGGATGACGTCGGCAGGGCTTTTCGCCCCTTCGCTCTTCAGGCGTTCGATCAGTGCGGCATCCCCTGCTTCGAAGCGGTTGATCTTGATGCCCGTCTGGTCTGTGAAGCCTTTATAGAGGATCTCGTCGGTCTGGTAATGGCGGGCTGAATAAATGTTCAATTCCTGCGCCTGGAGGCCGGCGGATACCAGCAACGCTGCGCAGAGCAAGGAAAGCTTGGGCATGGACGCACTCTCCACAGAAGAGCTCAGTCAGGGAATTGAAATTATTATCATTACCAATCAGGCGAGTCAAACTTTTCAGCTTCTCGTAAGGGAGCCGCGGGAAATGGCCCGAGCCAGCACAATGACGGGCAACAGCCCGGCCAGGACGATGGTCAGTGCAGGCACGGCGGCCTCCCCCAGGCGTTCATCCGAGGCGAGTTGGTCGGTGATCACGGCCAGCGTGTCGAAGTTGAACGGACGCAGCACCAGCGTGGCGGGCAATTCCTTCATGACGTCGACGAAGACCAGCAGGGCCGCGGTGAGCAGGCTGCGTCGCAGCAGCGGCTGGTGTACGCGCACGAGCAACTCCCAGCTCGTGGCTCCGAGCGTGCGTGCACTGGCGTCCAGCGCAGGAGTGATCTTGGCCAGGCCGGCCTCCACGGTCTGCAAGGCGACGGCGAGGAAGCGGACCAGGTAGGCGTAGATCAGCAGCGTCAGCGTACCTGTGAAGGCCGTTTGCCAGCCGCCTATCGATTCGAGCCACCGGTCGAGCGCGCCCACGACGACGAGCAGCCCCACTGCCAAGACTGCGCCCGGAACGGCATAGCCCAGGGCAGCAATGCCGTTGGCCAACCGCACCACCCGGCCGGGCGCGAGGCGCGCCGCATAGGCCAGCGCCACGGCCACCGCCACTGCGAGCACGGAGGTCGTGGCGGCGAGCTGCAGCGTATTGGAGAGCCAGTCGGCATACCGGCTCCAGTTCACCGCATCCAGGTCCCGAAAAGCCATGCGAAGCATGATCGCGACAGGCAGCAGAAAGCCCATGGTGAGCGGCAACAGGCAGGTCAAATGGGCCCAGGCCACGCTTCGTCCGGTGAGCCGCTTGGGCGTGGGCGGACGCTTGTGGGCGCCGGCATGGAAGCGCAGGCGAGTGCGGCTGCGCCGCTCCAGCCACACGAGGACGAAAACGAAGACGAGGAGCGCGGCGGCCAGCTGCGAGGCCGCGATCCGATCGCCCATGGAGAGCCATGCCCGGTAAATGCCGGTCGTGAACGTCTGCACGCCGAAATACGAGACGGCGCCGTAGTCGGCCAGGGTCTCCATCAGTACCAGCGTGACGCCGGCCACGGCAGCGGGCCGGGCGAGCGGGAGCACGACGGTGAAAAACGCGCGGGCCGGGCCGCAGCCGAGCGTGCGTGCCGCTTCGGCCAGTCCCGGGCTGCGTTCCAGGAACGCGGTGCGCGCGAGCAGGTAAACGTAGGGATAGAACGCAAAGATAAACACGAGCGCTGCGCCGTACCAGGAGCGTATGGCCGGAAACCAGGGAAGCGCCGGTCGGCCCGTCACCTCCCGCAGCAGGGTCTGCACGGGGCCGGAGAATTGGAAGAAATCGGTCAGGGCATAGGCCATGACATAGGTCGGCATGGCGAGCGGCAGGATGAGCGCCCATTCGTAGACGCGGCGCCCGGGAAAATCGTAGGCGGCGACCACCCAGGCCGCCGCGATGCCGACCACCGCGGCGCCCGTGCCGACGCAGGCCATTAGCGCCAGCGAGGTGGCGACGTAGGACGGCAGGACCGTCGCCGCGAGATGGGACAGGATGTCGCGCGCCTGCGAGTCGGTGATCAATACCGACAGCAGCAGCCCCAGGATCGGGATGGCGATGAAGGCGGCCGCGGCAACGGCGGGCCAGGAGAGCGCGGTGCGTCGGTGCATCGGGCCTCTGAAAGGGTTGGTGAGAGGAGCCGGCGCGCAGACCTGCTTTCGCGTTGGCGGCATATGGGAATACGAATTATATTCATCTGCTCTTGCGATTCGCTTTGTCACTATGCCTCATTCCCACCTGCAACTCGATCACATACGCGTCGGTTATCGCGTGCCGGGCGGCTGGCATGTCGTGGTCGACGACCTGTCGATGGAGCTGCGGGAAGGCCGCATCGGGTGCCTGCTCGGCCCTTCGGGCTGCGGAAAAAGCACGGTATTGCGCGCCATTAGCGGGTTCGAACCTTTGCTGGCAGGAAGCATTGCGCTGCATGGCGAGGTCGTGGCGACCCCGCGCCGCAGCCTCGCGCCCGAGAAGCGCCGGGTGGGCGTCATGTTCCAGGACTACGCCCTCTTCCCGCATTTATGCGTGGCCGACAACGTAGGCTTCGGGTTGCGCCGCGAATCGGCCGCCGAGCGTGCACGGCGCGTCGGGGAGCTCTTGTCGCTGGTTGGCCTGTCGGCCTTGGCCAGGAAGTATCCCCATGAGCTGTCCGGCGGCCAGCAGCAGCGTGTGGCCTTGGCCCGGGCGCTCGCGCCGAGGCCGGAGCTCTTGCTGTTGGACGAACCCTTTTCCAGCCTGGACGCAGATTTGCGCGAACGCCTGGCCGGTGAGATCCGGGACATTCTGAAGGAAGCCGGGGCGACCGCCCTCCTCGTGACGCACGACCAGGCCGAGGCATTCGCGATGGCGGACGAAATCGGCGTGATGGAGCACGGCAGGATCGTGCAGTGGGATAGCCCCTACCAGCTATATCACTCGCCCGCCTCGCCTTTCGTGGCGGCTTTCATCGGCGCCGGGGTGCTCCTGCCGGGCCGGTCGATCGGCGACGGCGGGCGGGTCAGCCTGGAGCTGGGCGAAGCCGAGGCCACGCAAACGCCGCCGCAAGGCGGACGGGACGGGGCACTGACCGTACTGGTCCGGCCGGGAGACATTTGCGCCGACGGGCGCAGTCCGATCCGGGCCCGCCTCGTGCACAAGACTTTCCGCGGGCCGGACTACGTCTATACCCTGCGCCTGCCGTCGGGCTCCGAGGTGCTGGCGTACATGCCGCAGGAAGACGGTCACCAGGTGGGCGACGACATCGGCATACGCTTGTGCGGGAACCGGCTGGTGTCGTTCCCTGCCGCCGGCGCACAGGCGTAGAGGCGCGATCACCGCCGCATGCGGCGCTGGCGCTCGTAATTCAGGCGCTCGATGAAATCATTCGCCAGCCGGGTGTTACCCGCTTCCCGGGCGAGGTCGGCGGCATTTTTTCCTTCCTCGTTGCGCACGTATCCGTCGGCGCCTTCGTCGAGAAGCAACTTCACCGTCGAGGCGTGGTTGTAGCGCATGGCCATCATGAGCGGCGTCATTTTTCCCGGCGACTCGGCATCGATGTAGGCATGGTGCTCGAGCAGGAGGCGCACGGCGTCGTCATTGCCTTTCGAGGCCGCGTAATGAAGCGCCGTCCAGCCTGGATGGTTGACCTCGGCCCCACGCTCGATCAAGGCTTGCATGCGTGCGGTTTCGCCGCGTATGGCGAGGTACATCAGCGGGCTTTCGCCCAGCAGGTTCTTGCGGTTGACATCGATGCGCTTGTCGGCGAGCAGCACGTCATAGACCGCCCACGATTCTTCCTTGATGGCCTCCAAGAGCGGCGTATTGCTGAGCTCGTTGGGCATGTTGGGGTCCAGGCCCCGCTGGAGCAGCGTCTTGACCGTATCGGCGCGGTCATTGCGTATCGCGATCCAGAATTCTTCGGCCGCCCCTGCTTGCGACGTCGAAAAGGCCGCCGCACACCACCAGACCGCAAGGAAGGCGAGCACCGAGCGAACCAGTGTGTTGTTCATGCCAAATACCTTTAAATATTATTAGTAAGTTGTTGATTAGAAAAAATTTTTATTTTCAAGACAAACACTAATTTAAAGTTATTTCTAACTTTAAATTAGTGTTTTATGTCCTTGAAAAGATTAAAGAAATTCTGTGTCGACGCTTGGGAGACGGTTTCCAACGGAACGCCCCGGAGCTCGGCAATTTTTTCGGCAACGTGGATCACCTTGGAGGGGTCATTGAGCTTGCCGCGGTGGGGAACCGGCGCCAGGTAGGGAGAATCGGTTTCGATCAGGATCCGGTCGAGCGGCACGTTGCGGGCCACCTCCTGGAGGGCTTTCGCGTTCTTGAAGGTCACGATGCCGGAAAACGAAATGTAGAAATTCATGCCGATGGCGGCGTCGGCCACCTCCTGGGACTCGGTAAAGCAATGCATGACGCCACCGACCTCGGCTGCGCCCTCTTCCTGCATGATGCGCAACGTGTCTTCCGCCGCGGAGCGCGTGTGGATGATCAGGGGCTTGCCCGTTTCCTTTGCCGCCCGGATATGGCGGCGGAAGCGCTCCCGCTGCCACTCCAGGTCACCAGTAAGCCGGTAATAGTCGAGGCCGGTTTCTCCGATGGCCACGACCTTGGGCGTGGCGGCCAGTTCGACCAGCTGTTCGACCGAGGGCTCGGGCGTGTCTTCGTAATCTGGATGTACCCCGACAGACGCCCAGATGTGCGCATGTTCCTGGGCCAACTGAACCAGCCGCGGCCAATCGGTGAGATTGACGCTGACGCACAGTGCGTGCGTGACGCGGTTGGCGCGCATGCGCTCGAGGATATCGGGCAGTTGCGCGGCCAGCTCGGGAAAATCCAAATGACAGTGCGAATCGACAAACATGGCGGGAATCGGGACTGAAAGCAGAATCTATAGTAACAACGGCGCGAATTTTCCCGCTGGCGGAAGGTCCCGTCAGGCCGCGGCGCGCTGGCGCGCCCCGAGCAACGCCGTGCAGGCCTGGGCGAGGACATCCTGCGCAAATAGGCGGGCATTGAGCGGATGGTCGGCGATGGCGCGCTGGCGGTTGAGCCAGCGGGACAGCTCCGCAACCCGGGTCCGGTCCGCCCTCGCGGCTATCTTCGATGTTTGGCCGGCCAGCTCAGGAAAATACCGGGGTGGCACGCCAACCTGTGCCAGGGCGACGTCGGTGAGCAGGCGCTGCAGGGCATCCAGCCAGTCGGCGGCCGGGGCCTTGTCCAAGGCGTCGACGATCTGCCCGATGTCAGGCGATCGAGCCTGCGCCAGCGCGCTCGCCAGCGTATCGAGCCAGGCAGCCCGGGGGGCGATCCCGGCCTGCGCGCGCCTCCATGCCGCGACGGGGGCGCCGCCCGCAGCGGCCAATTGGGCTGCGGCATTCTCCACGCCCTGCTCTTGCAACCAGGCGAGCGCCGACTCGCGATCCGGCGTGCCGAGGGGTAGCCGGCGGCAGCGGGATACCAGCGTCGGCAGCAGGCGGTCCGGCGCGTCGGCTACCAGTAGAAAAACCGTTTGCGGAGGCGGTTCTTCAAGAATTTTCAGCAGGCCGTTGGCGGAAATCGTGTTGAGCGATTCCGCCGGATACAGCAGCACGATGCGCAGGCCGCCGCGGTGGGTGCCGGTATTGGCCCATGATTCGAGGGCCCGGATTTGTTCGATGCGTATTTCTCGCGACGGCGCACGCTTGCCGGCTTTTTTTTCCTCGGCATCGCCGCCCGCTTCGTCCGTCACCGCTTCTTCCGCCTGTCCCTCGGCCAGCGCCACCGCTTCGGGGCGAACGCGGCGAAAGTCCGGGTGGTTGCCGGATGCGTACCAGGTGCATGCAGGGCAATGGCCGCATGCCATGGCGCCGTCGGGCGATTCGCAAAGCAGGCTAGCCGCCGCGGCGCGGGCGAATTCCACCTTGCCGATGCCGGCCAGGCCGTGGATCAGCCAAGCATGCGCAAAGCGTTCGCGCTGCTCCGGGCCAAGCCAGGAGCGGGCCACCTCGGTTTGCCAGGGATAGAAACGAGGCAGGCTCATGAGCGGTGCCACGACCTGACGTAGTCGTCGAGCTGGGCCAGCAGGTCTTCGCGGACCTGGGCCATGGGGCGCGTGGTATCGACGATGCGGAACCGCGCCGGATCGGCCTGGGCCCGGGCATGGTATGCGGCACGCGTGCGCTCGAAAAACGCGTCGTTTTCGCGTTCGAAACGGTCGAGCGCGCGGCTGCGGCCCAAGCGCTCACGGGATACCGAGAGCGGAACGTCGAACAGCCACGTCATGTCCGGTTGCAGGTCGCCGTGCACCCATTGTTCCAGGATCGCGATGCGCTCGCGCGGCAGCCCGCGGCCTCCTCCCTGGTAGGCGTACGTGGCATCGGTGAAGCGGTCGCACACCACCCACTTGCCTTCGGCCAGCGCCGGCTCGATGACGGTGCGTACGTGTTCGCAGCGTGCCGCAAACATCAAGAGCGTTTCCGTATCGAGCCGCATGGACTCGGTGAGCAGCAGTTCGCGCAGCTTTTCCGCCAGCGGCGTGCCGCCGGGTTCGCGGGTCTGTACCACGTCCAGGCCGTACCTGCGCAGTTGCTCCACGAGCCACGCCAGGTGGGTGCTCTTGCCGGCGCCGTCCACGCCTTCGAGCGTGATGAAACGGCCTCGGCGCATAGCGGGATGTGTCATGGCTGCACTGCCTCCTTCGCGGCCTGCCCCGTCGTGCGCGCACCCTGCCCCCGTCCGAGCTGGTAGCGCGCGACGTAACGGTTGTGGGCCTCCAGGGTTTCCGAAAAGGCGCTGCTGCCGTCTCCCCGTGACACGAAGTAGAGGTACTTGTGCTTTTCAGGCTGGACCGCGGCCAGCAGCGACGCGCGGCCAGGGTTGGCGATGGGCGTGGGCGGCAGTCCGCGCCGCGTGTACGTATTCCAGGGCGTGTCGGTCTGCAGGTCGCGGCGGCGCAGGTTGCCGTCGAAGTTCTCACCGAGGCCGTAAATGACGGTCGGGTCGGTTTGAAGCGGCATGCCCAGTTTCAGGCGGTTGATGAACACGCCGGCGATGCGCCTGCGGTCGGCTTCCAGCCCAGTTTCCTTTTCGATGATGGAACCCAGGATGAGCGCCTCGTACGGCGAGCCCAGCGGCAGGTCCGGGTCGCGCTGGTTCCATATCTCGGCGAGTTCCCGCTGCTGGGCGCGATAGGCCCGGCGCAGGATGTCGATGTCGCTGGAGCCGGCGGCGAACAGATAAGTGTCGGGAAAGAACAAGCCTTCGGGATGGCTGGTGGACGCGCCTATCATCGCGGCCACGGTGGCGTCGTCGACGTCGTCGAGCGTTTGCCGGATGTCGGGATGGCGCCGCAGCGCCGCGCGTATCTGCCGGAAGTTCCAACCTTCGATGAAGGTGATTTCGCGCTGGGTTACGTCGCCGCGCGAGAGGCGCTTGACCAGCGTCCACAGCGATTCGCCGCGCACGACTTCATAGCCGCCGGCCTTGATGCGGCGGTCTGCGCCGGTCAGGCGCGCCAGTGCGATGAGGGCTTCCGCCGGCACGCCGATGCCCGCCTCGCGGATCCGGTGCGCAATGCCGCGCATGGACGTGCCTTCGTCGATGACGAAGTCCACTTTGTCGGCGGGGAGCGAGAGCGGCATGCGCAGCCATGCCACGCCGGCGCCCACGGCGACCGCCAGCACCAGCATCAGCGTCAAGGCAGAAACGGCCAGCGCGCGTTTGAGGGAAAAATGTCGTTTGGGCATGGGCTGCCTATAATACTTCGATCGACTTCAGCGACTGTTTCAAGATGTCCGTCCAAGAGATTTTATCTGTGAGGGAGCCGCGTGCCGCTTCTGCACGCATGGTGCCGCTCGATCACTTGGCAGTGATCGAGGCCAATGGGGCGGATGCCGTCGACTTTCTGCAGGGGCAGCTGACGCAAGACGTCAAGAAGCTCGGCGATGCCGATGCGCGGCTCGCCGGCTATTGCACCGCCAAGGGGCGGATGTTGGCCAGCGCCGTGATCTGGCGGCCTCGGGTGGCCGACGGCGAGGTGCCTCGCGTGCTGGCCATGGTGGATGCCAGCCTGGCCGAGTCACTGCGCAAGCGGCTTTCGATGTACGTGCTGCGGGCCAAGGTGACCCTTTCCGTTGCGCCGCTGCGCGTGGCCGGCGTGTGGGGCGGTGGCGATGCGTCGGCATTGCACGCGGTTGAAGGCACGCCGTCCGCCGAGGCATGGTCCCGCACCGAGCTGCCTAACGGTACTTGGATCGCCGCGCCGTCTGCGCAGGGAGGTCCCCGGTGGTGGTGGATAGGTTCGGCCGAGCAGATGCAGCAGCTCGGCGAGGTACTACCCTCTTCGGCCGATGTGGATCTCATCCACGCCTGGCGGGCGGCGGACATCGTCGCGGGGTTGCCGTGGATCGTCTCCGCCACGCAAGACCTTTTCGTGCCCCAGATGATCAATTTCGAATTGGTGGGGGGCGTCAGTTTCACCAAGGGCTGCTACCCGGGGCAGGAAGTCGTCGCGCGCAGCCATTACCTGGGCAAGCTCAAGCGCCGCATGTTCGCCGGCCGCCTTGCGCAGGCCGCGGATGCCGATGCCCTGGTCGGTGCCGACATTTTCCAGGAAGGCGAAGAGCAGCCGTGCGGGCGCATCGTCAACGCTGCGCGGGACGGCGGCGGCCTGGCTGTGCTCTACGAGTGCTCATTGGGCGCCGCGGGCGGCCCTGCCCCGTTGCACGCGGGGTCGCCGACGGGCCCGGCCATCGTGGCCGTTCCCCTTCCCTACGCCCTGCCCGAGTCAACCTCGCCGGCGTAAACGCCGGAGCCTTGGAGCCGCGATGAACTACCTCTACGTGTACTACAAACTGCACGAAGCACAACGGCGCCGCGCGCTCGAGCCCGCACGGAGGGTGCTTGAGGCCGGGCGTCCGTGGAGCCGGCGGGTCGCACTGCTGGCCCGGCCCGAGGTGGAGGGAGGCGTCGCGACCTGGATGGAGGTGTACGAAGGTGTCGATGACGTGGCCCGGCTAAGTAACGCCTTGGATGCTGCCGTGAAGGAGACCGGGCTCGCGGCCTTCTTGGCGGGGCCGCGCCGCAGCGAGGTTTTTGCCGAACTGCCTGCCGATGCGGCAGGATGGGAAGCCTGACCATGTGCCTGATCGCCTTTGCCTGGGATCCGCGCGGTCCGACGACTTTGCTGTTCGTGGCCAACCGCGACGAGTTCTACGCCCGTCCGACGGCTCCTGCCGACTGGTGGCCGGACCTGCCCGACATTTGGGCCGGACGTGACCTGGCAGCCGGTGGTACCTGGATGGGGATCACCCGCCAGGGGCGATTTGCGGCGATCACCAATTACCGCGAGGCGGGGCGGCACGATCCGCATGCCCCGTCGCGGGGCAAGCTCGTGACCGATTTCCTTGCCGCGGATTGCTCTCCCGCCGCCTACTTGCGGCAGCTGTCCAAGCGCGCCGAGCCCTACAATGGGTTCAACCTGCTGGTTGGCGATCTTTTCGCCCGTACGCCCTCCCTGTGGTACCTGTCGCACCGCCGCGGTTACCCCGCCACGCCGCCCGAAGCCTTGACTGCGGGCGTGTATGGGCTTTCGAACGCGATGCTGGACACGCCTTGGCCCAAAGTCGTGCGCACGACGGCGGCGCTGGCTACGCTCAAGGCGGCCGACGCGCGCACGCCTGCCTACCTGCAAATGTTGAGCGATACGACCATCGCGGATGATGCCGAGTTGCCGAGCACCGGCATCAGCATCGAGCGTGAACGGGCGCTGTCGGCAGCCTTCATCGTGACCCCTGATTACGGCACGCGTGCGCAAACCGTGCTGCAGGTGACCCGGGATGGGCGGGTCGAAGCGTCCGAACGCAGTTTCGAGAACGCCGAGCAGGCGCGCCGCCTGGCCCCGGCGGCATGGCGTCAGGTAACGTTCGCCGTCCCGAATACCGAACGAAGGTAATCCGTCGTATCGCGATGGGCGCGGCGCGCCGCGCGCAATGCGCCCCCCATGTTGTAGAAGCCGTGGACGACACCCGCGTAGGTTTTCACTTCGACCGGCACGCGGGCAGCGGCCAATTTACGCGCGTAGGCCAGGCCGTCGTCGACCAGCGGATCACACTCTGCCAATTGGATGAAAGCAGGCGCCGCGCCTGAGAAGTCGGGTGCGGCGAGCGGTGCGAAGCGCCAATCCAGGCGATCGGCGTCATCCCGCAAATACAGGCCGAAGAACCACTGGAGGGTCTTGGCATCGAGCAGATAGCCTTCGGCGTAGGCGCGATGCGAATCGGTGTCTTGCCAGGAGCTGGTGCCAGGGTAAAGCAACACTTGGGCGGCCAGGGGCAAGCCGTCGTCGCGCGCCCGCAGCGCTGCCTGTGCCGTCAGGGTGCCGCCCGCGCTGTCGCCCATGCCCACGACGCGAACCGCATCGACGCCCAGCTCCGCATGCCGGTCGAACGCCCATCGCCAGGCAGCGTAGACATCTTCGGCGGCGGTGGGAAATCGGTGTTCGGGCGCGAGCCGATACGCGAGGGACAGCACTTTGCAGTGCGCGCCATTGGCCAGCATCCGGCAGATGGCGTCGTAGGTTTCCACGCTACCCACCGTGAATCCACCGCCGTGGGAAAAGATGACGAGCGGCGCGGGTTCGCGGGTGTCGTTGCCGGTGTAAAGGCGCGCGCGTATGCTCCCTTCGCCGACGGGTACCGCGAGCTCCCTGGCTTCCGCAACCGGGGCCGGTGCGATGTCGAGGACTTTGCTGGCCTTGTCGTGGAAGGCACGCGCTTCCTCGGGCGAATACTGCCAGTATGGTGGCCGGTTGGCGCGCTTGATGCGCGCCACGAGATCGGCCACCTGGGGGTCGAGCGGACGCGGATGGGGCGCCTCAGCCATCGCCCCCTTGGTCCCCTCGTTTCTTGATGTACTTGAATGTGCCGCTGGCGCGCGCCACGAGCCCGCCCCCGGCATCGCGCACTTCGGCGTCGCAGAACGCCATGGTGCTCGAGCGGTGGTAGCAGTTGCCGTAGGCCACGAGGTTGCCCTCGCCAGGGCGCACGAAACTGGTGGTCATGTCCACCGTGGCGCCGCCGCGCATCTCTGGGTGCAGCGAACGTGCGGCGGTTGCCATGGCGGCGTCCAGCATGGTCATCAAGACCCCACCGTGGCAGACCTGCCAACTGTTGCAGTGATGGGCTTGGACATCCAATCTGACTTCCGAACGCCCGCCTTCGGCCTTGACGAGCTTGGCGCCCAGCCAGGCCAGAAACGGGATGGGTACGTCCGTGACGGTTCGCGGGCTATCCGTGGGCATGCGGCAACCCCGTCGGAGTCGATTCGATATGGCGGATCATGGCAGGTCTGGTCCTCCAGCGAAAATCAGCGGCTCGCCGTGCGATGACCCAGGATGGACGCCAGGATCAGGGCGCCGATCACGGTGATGTGTTCGAACACGAACATCATTTCCAGGAAGGCCTGTTCGCCTTCCATGTTCCAGAAAGCGTGGGCGATGGGAATGGTCATCACCGTGAACACGGCCAATGCACCCGCGCCGAGCCAAGCCGCGCGGTTGAAGATGATCAGCAGTGAGCCGCCGAGCTGGACGATGATGGTCAGGGCGTTGAAGAGCCATGCCGGTTCGAGCCCGAAATGGCTCATTTCGGCTACGCCGTCCTGGAAATTGATGAGCTTTGTCAGGCCACTAAGCCAGAACATGAATGTCAAGGCAATGCGTCCGAGCAGCAACAACGCGCGCGATTCGAGCAGGGAGCGTATGGGTGCAGGTGTCATGGCTTCTCCGTTCACGTTGGGTGGGAAGTGCGGGCACGTGAGCGTGCTTTCCGGGATCCGGCGCGGCAGCTCGGGCGGCCGCCGCCATCTTACTGGAAACGATGCGAAACCAAACGCCCGGAACTCAGAAAATGCTCTTCCCTACCCACCACGCGGCAGCCGCCACGAGGGCCGAGGCTGGGATGGTGAGTATCCATGCCCAGACGATGTTTCCCGCCAGTCCCCAGCGCACCGCATTGAACTTGCGGCTGGAGCCGACGCCGACGATGGCGCCGGTGATGGTGTGAGTGGTGGAGACCGGGATGCCGAGCAGCGCGGCCAGGAACAGCGTCAAGGCGCCGCCGGTTTCCGCGCAGAACCCGCCGACTGGCTTGAGCTTGGTGATGCGCTGTCCCATGGTCTTGACGATGCGCCAGCCGCCGAACATCGTTCCCAGGGCGATCGCCGCATAGCAGCTGATGATGACCCAGACGGGGACATGGTCATGCGCACCCGGCACGTTGGCGGCGATCAGCAGCAACCAGATGATGCCGATGGTTTTCTGCGCGTCGTTGCCGCCGTGCCCGAGGCTGTACATCCCCGCCGACAGCAGCTGCAGCCTGCGGAACCAGCCGTCGACCTTGAGCGGGCGCGCGCGGCGCAGTAGCCACGACACCAATAGCATCAGAAAACCGCCGAGCACGAAGCCCAGCAGCGGCGACACGACGATGAAGGCGACGATGTAGAGGATCTCGCGGAACATCAGCACGGAAGGCCCGGCGCTCGCCAGGCCGGCTCCGACGATGCCGCCGATGAGCGCATGCGAGGACGACGACGGGATGCCGAAATACCAAGTGATGATGTTCCATGCGATGGCTCCGACCAATGCGCCGAACACGACGTAATGGTCCACCACCGTCGGGTCGATGATTCCCTTCCCGACGGTGGCAGCCACCTTGAGATGGAAGACGAAAAGGGCGACGAAATTAAAAAACGCGGCGAAGACGACCGCGTGGTGGGGTTTGAGCACTCCCGTGGAAACCACGGTGGCGATGGAATTGGCCGCATCGTGGAACCCATTCATGAAATCGAAAATGAGTGCCAGGAGGACCAGGACGGAGAGTGTGACTAGGCTGATTTGAAGCGTGTCCATGAAGTATCCCGACTAGGCGTTTTCCAGGACGATGCCTTCGATCAAATTGGCAACGTCTTCGCACTTGTCGGTGATTTCTTCCAGCAATTCGTAGATGGCTTTCATCTTGATCAATTGGCGCGTATCGGCTTCATCGCGGAACAGCCTGCCCATGCCGCGGCGCATGACCCGGTCGGCGTCTGACTCGAGCCGGTCGATCTCTTCGCAGATCTTCATGATGCTGGCCGTGTCATTCAGGTCGCGTAGCAGGCTCACCACCATGTACAGGCGGTCGCAGCACTGCACGCTTATGTCGGCCAAGGCCTTGGCGTCGGGCGTGACTGAACGGATGTCGTACAGGTTGATGCACTGGGCGGCGTCCTCCATCAGGTCGAGGATGTCGTCCATGGTCGTGATGAGCTGGTGGATTTGATCCCGGTCCAGCGGGGTGATGAAGGTCTTGTGCAGCAGGTCGATCGTATCGTGGGTAACCTTGTCGGCCTTTTTCTCCAGCGTCTCGATGCTCTTGACGCGCTCCTCGGCTTGGTCCAGGTCGGCCATCAGTGCGGCCAATTCCCGGCTGCCTTGGCGGGACAAGTCGGCATGCGCCGTGAAGAGATCGAAAAAGCGGCCCTCTTTGGGCATCAAGCGTCCAAACATCACGTCCTCACGATACGTCACATGACAGCTACATGACGTGTTCAAAACCGCGCGCAGTTTAGCACTATATGCGTGCTGCCCTGCCCGCTGGGGAGCCCCTTTTTGGGGCGGCGGAGGCGGGCCGTGGGCGTCGGCCTCGCCCGTTCATGCACGAGACGACGGGCTCTGCGCGGGCCGGTCGCAGTGTGTGCGGGATCAGTATTCAGAATCGACGTAGGCGTTGCCGGAGAAATTCTGGAACTTGGTGTACATGCCCTGCCAGGTCAGCCGGACGGTGCCGATCGGCCCGTTGCGCTGCTTGCCGATGATGACTTCGGCCGTGCCTTTGTCCGGCGTATCCGGATTGTAGACCTCATCGCGGTAGAGGAAGATGATGACGTCTGCGTCTTGCTCGATGGCGCCTGATTCCCGCAGGTCGCTCATTACCGGGCGTTTATTCGGACGTTGCTCCAGGCTACGGTTGAGCTGCGAGAGCGCGATGAGGGGGCAGTTCAATTCCTTGGCGAGGCCTTTCATCGAGCGGCTGATCTCGGACAGTTCCGATGCCCGGTTCTCGCTGCTCGAGCCGCTGTTGCCCGACATCAGCTGCAGGTAATCGATGATGATCAGCCCGAGCTGGCCGCATTGGCGGGCCAGGCGGCGCGCGCGCGAACGCAGCTCCATGGGGCTCAGCGCCGGGGTCTCGTCGATGTAGAGCTGCGTGTCTTGCATTTTCTGGATGGCATGCGTGAGCTTGGGCCAGTCTTCATCGAGCAGCCGGCCCGTGCGTAGGCGCTGCTGGTCCAGTCGCCCCACCGACCCGAGTATCCGCATGGCCAGCTGCGCCGCGCCCATTTCCATGGAGAAGACGGCAACGGGCAGGCCCTCCTCCACGGCCACGTGCTCGCCGATGTTCATCGAGAAAGCGGTCTTACCCATCGAGGGCCGGCCGGCCACGACGATCATGTCGCCCGGCTGCAGGCCCGACGTCATTTTGTCGAGGTCGGTGAAGCCCGTCGGCACGCCGGTGATTTCCGAAGTCGAGTCGCGATGGTAGAGCTCGTCGATGCGCTCGACCACCTGCGTGAGGAGCGGCTGCAGCGACTGGAAGCCGGCGGTCCCGCGCGCGCCCTCCTCGGCGATCTTGAAGATCTTGGACTCGGCCTCGTCCAGCAGTTGGCGCGTGTCCCGGCCCTGGGGGTTGAAGGCCGCGTCCGCGATCTCGTCCGAGATCGTGACGAGCCGGCGTAGTACCGCCCTGTCCCTCACGATCTCCGCGTAGCGCCTGATGTTGGCCGCCGATGGCGTGTTCTGGGCCAGCGAGTTGAGATAGGCGAGCCCGCCTGCATCTTCCGCCTTGCCCGCCGTCTGCAGCGCTTCGTGGGTGGTCACGACATCCGCCGGACGGCCCAGCCCGATGAGCTTGGCGATCTGTTGCCAGATGAGGCGATGATCGTAACGGTAGAAGTCATCCTCCTTGAGGATGTCGGCGATGCGATCCCAGGCTGCATTGTCCAGCAGCAAACCTCCCAGCACGGACTGCTCCGCTTCGACCGAGTGGGGGGGGATGCGCAGGGACTCTAGCTGAGGATCGGCTGGCGAATTCATAGAGCGACAAAAACCTGGAATGGATGCGCGGCCGGCGGTATGCCGGACCACGACAGTTTATAGCGTGGCGGGCGATGGCGGGCGCAGTTGTCGAGGAGGCCCCGCCGCGTGCGTGGTGCACGGTGCCGGCCTTGGGAAAAAAAACCCTCCATTTCGCGGAGAAAATGGAGGGTTTTCATTGCCGGGCCTGCCGCCAGGCAGGCCGGATGGGTGGTGCGGCCGGTTGCCCCCGCGCAGCGGGGTACCAAGGCTCGCTTAGGCAGTTTCGCCGACCACCACGACCGTGATGTTGGCCACCACGTCGGTATGCAGGCCGATTTCGATCGGGAACTCGCCGATGGTCTTGAGCGGGCCGTTGGGCAGGCGGACCATGCCCTTTTCCACCGACTCGAAACCGGCGCTCTTGAGCGCGCTGGCGATGTCGAAGTTGGTGACCGAACCGAACAGGCGGCCGTCGACGCCGGCCTTCTGCGTGATGGATACCGTGTAGCCTTCCAGGCGCTGGGCCATGGCTTGCGCGGCGGCCAGCTTCTCGGCCTGGATTTTCTCGAGCTCGGCGCGGCGCGCTTCGAACTCTTGCAGGGCGGCCTGCGTGGCGCGCTTGGCCTTCTTCTGCGGGATCAGGTAGTTACGCGCGTAACCGTTCTTCACGCGAACGACGTCGCCCAGGTTGCCGAGGTTGACGACTTTTTCGAGCAAGATGATTTGCATGATTAGACTCTCCCGGCAATCAATTGTGGTTGTCGGTGTAGGGCAAGAGCGCCAGGAAGCGGGCGCGCTTGATCGCCGTATCGAGTTGGCGCTGGTAATGCGCCTTGGTGCCGGTCAGGCGAGCGGGGATGATCTTGCCGTTTTCCTGGATGAAGTCGCGCAGGACTTCGATGTCCTTGTAGTCGATCTGTTCGACGCCGGCTGCCGTGAAGCGGCAGAACTTGCGCCGCTTGAACAGCGGGTTCTGTTGACCGAACTTCTTCTTTTCCTTGCGTTTGCCGAATGCGGCCATGATGTACCTCTTGGGTATTCAATCCGTTTCACACCTGAGCGCTGCCCTGCCCGCTTCGTCCATCACCCGCCTGGGCGACGGTGGCCTGCTGGATATGCAGCCTCAGTCTGCTTGAACCTTTCCGGGTCGGTGCCAAAAAACCCTCGATCCGCAGCGATCGGCCCAGCGCTTCGCGCTCGAGCCTGCTGGCGAGATCGCCGATCGCCACCGCGTTGACGAGCATTTCCACCCGGCGGGGCCTACCGCCTTCGAGCAGCTCGGATTCATGGGCAAGCGTCAGTTCCAGCACCGGTATGCCGGCGGGGGTGTACCTGAGCGGCTTGCACTCGACCACCTGGGCGGTCAGAAGAACCTGGTTCAACGCCGTGTCGTCCGGGGCATCGTCAAGCTGCCGCGGGAGCGGCCTGGGATGCGGGCGGTCGGCAACGACCTGTCATGCCAGCCGGGCCGGGGCTCAGCCCTCGGCTTGCGTGGCCTCGGTGGACACCTTGCGGGCCTCCTCGCGCTCGACGATCTTCATCATCGGCGACGGGGCGGTCTCGGCCTTCTTCATCTTGACGACGAGATGGCGCAGCACGGCGTCGTTATAGCGGAAGGCGTGCTCGAGTTCGTCCAGCGTGGCTTGGCTGCACTCGATGTTCATGCACACGTAGTGAGCCTTGACGAGCTTCTGGATCGGATATGCCAATTGGCGGCGACCCCAGTCTTCCAGGCGGTGTACTGCGCCGCCCTGGCTGGTGATCAGCGTCTTGTAACGCTCGACCATGGCCGGAACCTGCTCGCTCTGGTCCGGATGAACGATGAAAACTATTTCGTAGTGACGCATTTACGCTCCTTATGGATGGTCCTGGAGGCGACTCGAAAGGCCGCCCCGAAAGGCGCAAGTCCGCTCAAGCGTCTAGAGTCGGACAAGGGTTCTCAAATCCGGCAGGAGGTCTGCGCATAACACAATGCGCAATGCCTGCCAAAAATTAAGCCAGCTATTATCGCTTGCAAACGCGGAAAAATCAAGGTGCGCCTCGTGGCCGGCCATGATCGCCCCCCGGCCGGGGTACGGCAGCCCGGGAGGGCGAACCGCGGGACGGGCTCCCCACCCCGCCGCGCTCAATGACGGCCGGCGTGGATCGGCCTTGGCATGCTTGGCGCGACCCCGGCAGGGCCGTTGCGGCCTGCCTGCGCTAGTAGGTGTCGAAGGCTGCCTGCACGGCCTCCGGGCCCGAGGCGCCCGCCCCCAGCGCCAGCATCAGCAGGACCCGCGCCTTCCAGGGCGACAGGGTGCCGGCCCCGGGCAGGCTGCAGGCTGCGGTGACGCGTCCGCTCCCCGTGCGGCTGGTTCGCACGACGGCCAGGCCCGCGCCAGCAAGGCGCTCGAGCGCCGCCATGGCTTCGGCGCTCGCCGAGCCGTTGCCGGGGCCCGCCCAGACAAGGCCGCGCGCGCCCGTTGCGGGTACGGCATCGATCAGGGCAGTCGAGGCACCCGCATAGCCAGCCAGGATTTCCACCGGGACGAGCGGCGTTGCAGGGGTGAATGGCGTCGCGCGGGTGTGCGGCCGCTCGGGACGCGCGAGCCAGGTGACCCGCCCGTCTTGGACCAGCCCGAGCGGACCGGCGTTGGGCGCGGCGAAGGCGTCGGGCCGGTTGGCATTGACCTTGCCCACCTCTCGCGCGCCGAAGACCTGGTGGTTCAGTACCACCAGCACGCCGCGCCCCGCCGCGCCGGAGGTGGCGGCCACGGTGGCGGCGTCGAGCAGGTTCAGCGGCCCATCCGCCGACAGCGCCGTCGACGGGCGCATCGCGCCCACCAAGACGACAGGCTTGTCGCTCTTGAGCACCAGATGGAGATAGTAGGCCGTCTCCTCGAGGGTGTCGGTGCCGTGCGTGACGACGGCGCCATCGACTTGCGGATCGTCCAGCGCCTGCTGCAGCCGGCTGGCGAGCGACTGCCAGAAGGCGGGCGTGGCGTCCTTGCTGTCGATGGATGCGAACTGTTCGGCGCTGATGCGGGCGACCTGGTCGAGCCCGGGTGTTTGCGCGCATAGCGCCGCCACGTCGAGCACGCCCGCCGTATAGGCTTCGACGGATTGGGGCTCGACGCCGGCTCCGGCGATGGTGCCACCGGTGGCGAGAAGGCAGAGGTGCGGAAGAGGCATGGGAATCAATGTGCTTGCCGGAGCCCGATGATACCCGCCCCCGCGCATGGTGGCGCGGCCGCGACACCTGGCGATTATGCTTGCGCCGCCCATCGGTACTGTATAAAAATACAGTTACTGGATAAAACCACAGAAGCGTCTGTCGCACCTCCCACCCCGGGCGGCCGCGCAAAACCGGAGCCAGACATGCCCAAGCTGACCGCACGCCAGCAGGAGATCCTCGATCTCATCCGCCGGACCATCGTCGAAACCGGCTTTCCCCCCACGCGCGCCGAAATCGCGCAGGCGCTCGGTTTTCGTTCCCCGAACGCGGCGGAAGAACACCTGAAGGCGCTCGCGCGCAAGGGGGTGTTGGAGTTGTCGGCCGGTACCTCGCGCGGCATACGGCTCAAAGACGCCACTGCCGCCGATTCCCCTTCCCTGCAGCTCACGCATCCGGCGCTGGCGCAGCTCGTGCTACCGCTCGTGGGCCGGGTCGCGGCTGGCAGCCCCATCCTTGCCGCCGAGCACATCGAGAAGGAGGTGGGCGTGGACCAAGCGCTGTTTTCGCAACGTCCCGACTATCTGCTGAAGGTGCGCGGGGAAAGCATGCGGGATGCCGGCATCCTCGACGGCGACCTGCTGGCCGTCAAGAAGGCGGCCCAGGCCCGCGACGGGCAGATCGTCGTGGCACGCCTCGGCGACGAAGTCACCGTCAAGCAACTGCGTTATACCGAAAGCGGCCTGAGCCTCTTGCCCGCCAATCCCGATTTCAAGCCCATCGAGATCAGCCGCAACCGCGACGACTTCGCCCTCGAGGGCATCGCGGTTGGCCTGATCCGGGCCGGACTCCTGCACTGAAAGCATCCGACGGACGATCTCCATGAAACACCATACGCAAGTCCCCAGTCTTTCCAGCGGATATCCCGGGCTCGATGCGGCGCTGCCGCAAGCTGGGTGGCCTGTCGGCGCACTGACGGAAATCCTGGTTTCGCGCGTCGGGCATGGCGAATTGAACCTGCTCGGTCCGCTGCTCGCCCGTCTCACCCGCGCAGGCCGCACGGTGGCGCTGCTGGTGCCGCCGTACTTGTCATATGCGCCGGCGCTGATCCAGCACGGGGTGGCGCTCGAGTGCGTCAAGCTGGTCCGCTCGGCCCGTCCGCTGGACGACGGCCTGGACCAGATCGAGACGGCGGTGCGATCCGGCGAATTTGCCGCGTTGGTCGCGATCCTTCCTCCCGACGAGGCCGCGGTGCGGTCCGAAGGCACGGTAAGGCGCCTGCTGCTGGCGGCAAGGCTCTCGGGGTGCCCCGCCTTCCTGTTCCATACTTGCAGCACGCCTGCCACGACGTCGGTTTCCCAGTTGCGCCTGTTGGCAGACATGAGTCAGGCAGGTGAGCTCCGCCTGCAACGCATCGCCCCGGACGACGAAGCCGGCCGCGGCGCGGTCACATTGGAAATCGGCCAACGCGAGCCCCGGGCAGGATTCCGCCGCGTGGCCGGCCTTGCCCTGGCGGGCACCCGTTTCTGCTCGGCCGCACAATTGAACGAACCGGACGAAACGGCCGCCGTGGCGAATGCCCGGCCGGTCCAGGCGCCCCCAGAACAAGGCGCCCCCCGGGCCAAGCCGGCTTCGCCGGGCCGCAGCCGGTGGCCGTTCAAACAGCGCGGCAGCTCGGGCGGTGCGGGGAGCTCTCCAGCGGGCCTGGCGTTCTGGCTCGCCCGCAGCTGGAACGCCTGACGATGGCCAGCCGCTGTGGCGCTACACCGCGCGTTGCCGCACGGTTTCGTACAAGCACACGGCGGACGCCACGCTCACGTTCAGGCTTTCCACCGAGCCCATCATGGGAATGCGGACCAGTTGGTCGCAGGTTTCGCGGGTCAAACGCCGCATGCCCTCGCCTTCCGCACCCATGACCCACGCGATGGGTTGGCGGGCGTCAACCTGGTGGATGGTTTCGGTGGCCTCGTCATCGGTTCCCACCACCCATATGCCCCGTTCCTTGAGGCTGCGCAGGGTCCGCGCGAGGTTGGTCACCGTGAGATAGGGAACGGTGTCGGCAGCGCCGCAGGCGACGCGCTGTACCGTGGCATTCAAGCCCACGGCTCGGTCGCGCGGTGCGATCACGGCATGCACGCCGGCTCCGTCTGCAGTTCGCAAGCAGGCGCCGAGATTGTGCGGGTCCGTCACCCCGTCCAGCACGAGTAAAAAGGCTGGCCCGGACGCCTCGTCGAGCACTTCGTCTATGTCCATGGCCAGTTGCAGGCTCGTGGCCAATGCCACGACGCCCTGATGGCGCTGGCCCTTGGCGAGTCCGTCCAGGCGTGATTGCGGGACGGGATGCACTTTGCGCCCCGCGGCCTGTGCCTGCTCGATCAGCGTCAACATGCGGCGATCGCGGCGCGCCTCTTCGACGTAGATATCCTTGATCGATTCCGGCGCATGGCGCAACCGCGCCGCGACTGCGTGAAATCCGACCAAAACCTGGCTCGCTGCCATTTTTCACCCCATTGATGCATGCCGCGCACGGCAAAAAACGATACGGCGCTGCTCCTGGCAGCGCCGCAATGCCGTTATTAGACCAGAGATTCAGTGACGCTTGCGCCCGCGCTTGGCAGCTGCCCGCTTGCCGCTTCGGGTGCTGGCCGGTTTCTCCGCCGTGGCGGACTTCTTGGCCGGGATGCCCTTCTTGTCTTTCGGAGGCTTGGCCGTTTCGGTCATGAGCGGGGTCTTGGCCGCGCTTTTTTCCGGTTTGCGGGGCGCTGGCGCGCTTTCGCGTTTGATCGCCTTGCGCAGGCCTTCATAGCTTACGCCTTTGACGAGCTTGAAATCGATCCGCCTGGCCTCGAGGTCCACCCGGGCGACTTGCACCTGTACCTTGTCGGTGAGGCGATAGCGCATGCCCGTGCGCTCTCCGCGCAGTTCGTGCAAGCCATCGTTGAACTGGAAGTATTCTGCGCCCAATTCCGAGACGTGCACCAGGCCTTCGACGTGCAATTCATCGAGCGTGACGAAGATGCCGAACGCCGCGACGCCCGTCACGGTGCCGCTGAAAATGTCGCCCACCCGCTCACGCATGTACCAGCACTTGAGCCATGCCTCGACGTCGCGCGATGCATCGTCGGCCCGGCGTTCGTTGGCCGAGCAGAACAGGCCGAGCTTCTCCCAGAGGGCGTGTTCCTGCTCTTTGGCCGAACCGGGCACCACCGGCGTGTCTTCCGGCGGGTTGGGTACGAAACGCTTGCCCTGCAGCAAAGCCTTGATGACACGGTGCGTCAGCAGATCGGGATAGCGTCGGATGGGCGACGTGAAGTGTGCGTAGGCGGGGTATGCGAGCCCGAAGTGGCCCACGTTGTCCGGGCTGTACATGGCCTGTTGCATCGAGCGCAGCGCCATGGTTTGCAGCAGCGGCGCGTCGGGCCGGTGCTTGGTGCTTTCCAGCAGCGCCGAGTAGTCGGCCGCCGTGGGCTTGTCGCCCCCGCCGAGCGACAAGCCCAGCGTCTTCAGAAAGTCGCGTAGCGCCTGCAGTTTCTCCGGCGTGGGACCTTCGTGTATGCGGTACAGGCCCGGGTGCTTGCTGCGTTGCATGAAGTCGGCGGCACAGGTATTGGCCGCGAGCATGCATTCCTCGATCATCTTGTGCGCGTCGTTGCGCACGTAGGGCACGATGCTCTGGATGCGTCCGAGCTCGTTGCAAATGATCTTGGTCTCTATGGTGTCGAAATCGATGGCGCCCCGCTTCTGCCGCGCTTGCGCAAGAAGCTTGAACAGCTCGTACAAGTCCTGGATCTGGGGCAGGACGTGCGCGTACTTGCGCGCGGCCGGGCCATCGGGCTGCTGGAGTGCTGCCCACACTTCGTTATAGGTGGTGCGCGCATGGGAATGGATGACGGCGTTGTAGAACTGGTACGCCTGCACCGTGCCCGCCTTGGCTCCGGTGGCAGGGATCACCATGTCGCACACCAGCACCAGGCGGTCGACGTTGGGATTCAGCGAGCACAGCCCGTTGGACAGCTTTTCCGGCAGCATGGGGATGACCTTGCGCGGAAAGTAGACGCTGGTGCTGCGTTCCAGCGCATCGGCGTCCAGGGCGTCGCCAGGCCTGACGTAGTGGGCGACGTCGGCGATGGCGACGATCAGGCGCCAGCCCGCGCGCTTGCGGGCTCCTGTGCCCAGCTCCACCCGTTCGCAATACACGGCGTCATCGAAGTCCCGGGCATCCTCGCCGTCGATGGTGATCAGCGGTACGTCGCGCAGGTCGAAGCGTTCGACGAGGTCGCTGTCGCGAACCTCGGACGGAAGGCGTTCGGCCTGCGCCAACGCCTTGGGGGAAAACTCGTGCGGGACGTCGAACTTGCGGACCGCAATTTCGATTTCCATGCCCGGGTCGTCGATTTCGCCCAGGATCTCCACCACGCGGCCCAGCGGCTGCGTGTGGCGGGTCGGCTGTTCGATGATTTCCACGGTGACGACCTGGCCGTGCTGGGCTTCGGCGGTTTCGCCGGGCGGCACCAAGATGTCGTGCTTGATGCGCTGGTCTTCGGGTACGACGAGGAATAATCCGCGTTCGTTCAGGAAGCGTCCGACCAGCTTGTTGGTGCGGCGCTCCAGCACCTCGACGATGGTGGCTTCCGGCTTGCCCCGGTAATCGGTGCCCGTCAGCCGGACGAGCACGCGGTCGCCGTGGAGCACCTTGAGCATTTCCTTCGGCGGCAAGAAGATGTCGGGCTGGCCGTCGTCACGAATGAGGAAGCCGAAGCCGTCGCGGTGCCCCTGCACGCGACCGGCGATGAAATCGAGTTTGGTCGACAACAGAAGCGCGCCCTTGCGGTTCTGCATCAGCTGGCCATCGCGTTCCATGGCCGCGATGCGCCGTTCGAACCCCACGCTGCCCGGGGCGACGCCCAGACGCCTTGCGAGTTCGGCGGGGGCGATGGGCGCGTTGGCCTCTCGCAGCACCCTCAGGATTTGCTCTCGGCTAGGTACGTCGGGGTCGAAATCCGGGGGCGTGGAAGGATGGTTGTTATGGGATCGAGTTGTCAAAGTCTAAGGATCTCTTTATAATGCGCAGCTCTGTTGCTACTGCCTGCATGCAACGGTGACGCAAGCATAACTTGAGTTTACCGCAGCAAATGCACGGTGGTTGCGGCAAATGCCCAGATGGCGGAATTGGTAGACGCACTAGTTTCAGGTACTAGCGCTTAGCGGCGTGGAGGTTCGAGTCCTCTTCTGGGCACCAATCGAAATGGCAGCGTTGGCGGCCATGGTTGGGCAACCCGTTTGAACGGGTGTTGAGGTTTACGCAGTGCCCAGGTGGCGGAATTGGTAGACGCACTAGTTTCAGGTACTAGCGCTTAACGGCGTGGAGGTTCGAGTCCTCTCCTGGGCACCACGGTTAGATACCACGTAATTCAGTTAGATTGGATGCAAGCCCCGTAACGTCAGTTCCGGGGTTTTTTGTTTTGGGGGGGCGCTCCCTGCTTGCCCGATGTCTCGCCACCCACCCTGCCTTGCCGCGCGAGGCGTTCCTGCCCGGCGGCGGGCGGATCCCCCGCCTGGACTTCCTGCGGCAAATCGTCGATGCCGGCGCCTGGGGCGCGGCCCGGCCCGGCTTGCCGGACCGGGGTTTAGTCGCTCTTACCCTTGCGGATCCAGGCTTCGAGCTGGTATGGGCGCAGGCTGTCGTACTCTTCGAAGGGTTGGTGAATCCACGGGTTGGTCGGCAGTTTTTGTACGTAGTAATCGGGCACCACTTTCGAGTGGCCCTTGAACCACAATACGGCCGTGCGCATTTCGGTGATCGAGGAGAATTGGGCGAGCAGGTGCTGGTGCACCTTGTCGAAGGTGACCCCGGTGTCGACCATGTCATCCACCAGCAGCACCTTGCCTTCCAGGGTTCCCCGGGTAATGGTGATGAACTGGGCGATGTCCAGCCGCCCTTGTTGCGTGCCCGCCGCCTCACGGTAGCTGCTGGTCGCGAGGATGCCCAGCGGGACGTCGAAAATGCGGGACAGCACATCGCCCACGCGCATCCCGCCCCGCGCCAGGCACACGATCTGGTCGAACTTCCAGCCGGATTGATGGACTTGCAGGGCCAGTTGCTCGATGAGTTGGTGATAGCGTTCCCAGCTGACCCAGAGGTCTTTGTCGGTGTCTTGCTGCATGGCGTAGGCGTATTGCAAAAAAGCCCCGGGGGACCGGGGCGCTTGATTGGCTCCTGGATCAGGCCTTGAATGGATGACGCAGCACGATGGTTTCGGTGCGGTCAGGGCCGGTCGAGACCAGATCGATGGGCACGCCGCAGACTTCGGACATGCGCTCGAGGTAGCGGCGCGCATTGACCGGAAGTTTATCGTATTCGGTTACGCCCACGGTGGATTCACGCCAGCCGGGCATCTCTTCCAGCACGGGTTCACTGTTGGCCACCGCCGCGGCTCCATAGGGCAGCACGTCGCGGAATTCGCCGTTGACGCGATAGCCCACGCCCAGCTTGATGGTTTCCAGGCCGTCCAACACGTCCAGTTTCGTGATGCACAGGCCGGAAATGCCGTTCAGGCGGATCGAGCGCTTGAGCGCCGCGCCGTCGAACCAGCCACAGCGGCGCGGACGGCCGGTGACCGAGCCGAATTCTTTGCCGACCGAAGCCAGGTGGGCACCGATCTCGTCGTCCAGTTCCGTCGGGAACGGCCCGGATCCGACGCGGGTGGCGTAGGCCTTGGTGATGCCCAGGACGTATTCGAGCTTTTGCGGACCGACCCCGGCGCCGGCAGAGGCGGCGCCCGCTACGCAGTTGCTGCTGGTGACGTAGGGATACGTGCCGTGGTCGACGTCGAGCAGCGCTCCCTGCGCGCCTTCGAACAACAGCTTGTGCCCGGCCGCGGAGGCTTCATAGAGCGCGGAGGCGACGTCTGCGACCATGGGCTTGAGTACCGGCGCCAGTGCCATGGCCTGGTCGCGCACCTGGGCCGGGTCCACGGCCTGCGCGCCCAGGTAGTTGGTCAGCACGAAGTTGTGGTAGTCCAGCGCCTCTTCCAGCTTGGCGTCGAAAGTGGCCGGGTCGTAGAGATCCTGCACCCGGATGGCGCGGCGCGCGACTTTGTCTTCGTACGCCGGGCCGATGCCGCGCCCGGTGGTGCCGATCTTGCCCGCGCCCTTGCGCGCTTCGCGCGCCTGGTCCACCGCCACGTGGTACGGCAGGATCAGCGGGCAGGCTTCCGAGACGCGCAGCCGCGCGCGGACTTCGACGCCGGCGGCCTCGAGCTCCTCGATTTCGCGCAGCAGCGCCTCGGGCGACAGCACCACGCCGTTGCCGATGTAGCAGATCATCCCGGGATGCATGATGCCGGAGGGGATCAGGCGAAGAATGGTCTTCTTGCCGGCGATCCAGAGCGTGTGGCCGGCATTGTGGCCCCCTTGGAAACGCACGACGCCCTGGGCCGACTCGGCCAGCCAGTCCACGATCTTGCCCTTGCCTTCATCACCCCACTGGGTGCCGATAACCACGACGTTGTTAGCCATGTTGCTTCTGCTTCTCTACTAAGTCCGCCCGCGACGGGCGTCAGATTGCGGTGGATGAGGATGCCGGATTGGACGCCGGGGTTCCGGCCAGCGATTCGACCTGCCAGGTGCCGTTGCGCTGTACCAGCTCGCGGTCGAACACGAATTCCTGCTGGTCGTGCTCGTGTCCGGGCAGGATTTGGACGACGATGTGGCCGGCTGCCCGCAGCGCGCGCACGGCTTCCATCAGCGCGGGGTCCAAGCCCCACGGCGCACGTACGGCTGGACTCGGCTTGGCGGGGGCGAGCAGTCCGGCGAGCTCGCGCAGGTCCAGGCTGAAGCCCGTGGCCGGCCGGGCGCGGCCGAACACCCGGCCGATGTCGTCGTAGCGGCCGCCGCGTACGACGGCATTCGGCCAGCCGCCGCAATAGACGGCGAACACCACCCCGGTGTGGTAGTGGAAGCTGCGCACGTCTGCCAGGTCGACGCCGATCTCCACGCCGGGGAGCGCGCCGGCAAGGCCGGCCAGCATGTCGAGCGCCTGCTCGACGCGCGGCAGCGCGGGCAATATCTTGCGCGCCTCGTCGAGCACGTCCAAGTCTCCGTACAAGGTGGGCAGCACTTGCAGCGCCTGGGCCGTTTCCGGCGCGAGCTCGGGCGCCAGCAAGGCGAGCCCGGGCACGTCTTTGTCGCGCAGCAGGCCGAAGATTTCGTCCGCACGCGCCGACGCAGCCGGATCGGTTTCCAGCAGCGCGCGAACCACTCCGAGGTGGCTCAGGTCGATGCGGTAGTCGGCTACGCCGGCCCGCCGCACGCTTTCGAGCGCGAGCTGCACGACTTCGATGTCGGCCTCGGGGCCGGCATGTCCATAGAGTTCGGCGCCGATCTGCAGCGGTTCGCGCGTCGCCCACAGGCCGCGCGGCAAAGTGTGCAGCACGCTGCCGCAATAGCATAGGCGCGCGGTGCCTGCACGGTTGAGCAGGTGCGCATCGATGCGCGTGACCTGCGGCGTCATGTCGGCACGGATGCCCAGGGAGCGGCCCGACATCTGGTCGACCAGCTTGAAGGTGTGCAGGTCCAGGTCTCCCCCGCTCGCCGACAGCAGCGAGTCGAGGTATTCCACCAGCGGCGGCATTACGAGCTCGTAGCCGTAGGTGCGGTACAGGTCCAGCAACAAGCGGCGCAGCTCTTCGATGCGCCGGGCCTCGGCCGGCAGGATGTCTGCCAGGCTTTCGGGCAACAACCATTTGCCCATGCAGGGATCTCGCAATGATTCAGACAAACGATGGACGAAAAAAAAAGCGGCTGCGGGTATGCACACGGTGCAAGCCCTTCAACCGCTTCTTCCAAGCTTGGGCAACCCAGTTCGCACCTCTTTGGTGCGTGCAAAAATTCGGGCGTACCTCTTGGCTTACACGCTATTGTCTACTCGAACGCCCGCAAAATCAAGTCGCCGTCGCATCCCGCCCACGGACAACGCCCCCGTGCCCCTATTGTTCAGCTTCTTCTATCACGTCATACAAATGTTTTGCTTATGCGGGCCGGCATGGTGCATTTAAATATCGCGGCAACCGCGAGAGTTGCGGCCCGGGGCGCCATGTACGGCTGAACCGGGCCGATCATTACCCCTCAGAGGACCAGCCGGAGATACCCTTGGCCGCTTTGCCCGATTTTGACACCTTCCGCCTCAAGTACTTCCTGCAATCCCTGGGCGAGGATGCCCTGCTCCGGCTAAGCGACACCCCGCTCTCGGAAGTAGCGTCCTTGCTCGAGCAAAGTCCCCGCGCCGTGCTGATCGAACGGCCGGGGGGCGGCGACGTTCCGCTCTGCGGCAATGTAGCGGGCAGCCGCACGCGCCTGGCCCAGGCTTTCGGGACGACGGAAACCGAGCTGCTGCCGGAAGTCTTGCGCCGCCTGCGCAACAAGCCCGAATTCGTGGAGGTACCGGCTTCCGAGGCGCCGGTGCGGGAAGTGGTGCTCGAAGGCGATGACTGCGACCTGACCAAGCTGCCCGTGCACCTGCAGCATGGCCTGGACGGCGCGCCCTACATTTCGGCATCCATCGACTTCGTCAAGGATCCCGAGACGGGCTGGACCAACGTCGGCGTGCGACGGCTCATGCTGCGCGGCCGGCGCGTGACGGGCATCGATCTGGTCGCTCCGTCGGACCTGCGGGCCATCTACATGAAACAGTCCGCCAAGGGCGAGCGCGTGCCCGTGGCCTTTGCGGTGGGCTCGCATCCCATCGATCACGTCGCCGCCACCATGCGCATCCCGGGCGACGAGCTCGGACTGCTTTCCAGCCTCCGGGGCGCTCCGCTGCCGGTGGTCAAATGCCTGACCAGCGACCTGATGGTGCCGGCCGATGCGGAGTTCATCATCGAAGGCTATCTGGATGCCGCCGGTCACGTCGAACCCGAGGGGCCGTACGGGGAGTTCCTCGGCTACTACGGCGTGGTCAAGAAGAACCCGCTGTTCCATGTCACGGCCATCACCCACCGGCGGGACGCGATCTTCCAGACCGCGACGATCAGCGGTCCCAACATGGCCTGGACCGATACTGCCCAATTGAACGCCTTGCGCACGGAAGTCATGGTCTGGCGCGCGCTGGAGACGGCGGTGCGCGAGGTCAAGGCGGTCTACGCAGCACCGGCCAACGGCGGCATGTTCAATGTCCGCGTCGCCTTGCAGCAACGCGTCCCAGGCGAAGCCCGCAACGCGATCGCGGCCGTGTTTGGGTCGCTCTCCAACGTCAAGCACGTCTTCGTGGTCGATCCGGACATCGATATTTTCTCGGATGCCCAGATGGACTGGGCGCTCGGCACCCGGTTCCAGGCCGACCGCGACCTGGTGGTGCAAAGCGGCATGCGCGCCATGCCGCTCGACCCATCTCTCCAAGGCAGCCGGCAGGGCGCCAAGGCTGGGTTCGACCTGACGCTGCCCCTGCTCGCCCCGGGCGAATCGCGCCCGCTGGAATACCGCGTGCCCGCGGCGCCGCGTTTCCAGGGCAGGCGCTTCGCGTCGCTGGAGGCAGCCCTGGAGGATGGCCCGAAGTACTTCGAGGAGCTCATGGCGGCGACCGGCAGCAGCGACGGGCGGGAAATCGTCCGCTGGCTCGAAGATACGGCGGCGGCCCGTCCCATCGTGCGGGACGACGAAGGCCGCTACCGCTTCCGTTGATCGTTTCACCCTCACATTTCCCAAAACGATAGGCCGCGGCACGTTCCGCCGGTCCACAGAGGAGACATGGCAATGACCAAGCTATCCACGAAGCAAGCCCACCAGGTGAACGGACGCCGCCGGGCGGCCCTGGCTGCCCTCGCCGCGGGGTTCGTCGCCTGCCAGCCGGCCGTCGCCCAGAACGCCGCGGCGGATTTTCCCAGCAAGCCGATCAAGATCATCTCGCCGCACGCTCCCGGTGGCTTGGGGGATACCTTTGCCCGTTATCTCGCCCAGCAGCTTGCCAGCGCCTTCGGCCAGCCGGTGGTCGTCGAAAACCGGCCGGGCGCGAGCCAAACCATCGCTGCCGACGCGGTCGCCAAGGCGCAGCCGGACGGCTATACCCTGCTCATCGCCACCCAAAGCGCCATGGTGTTCAACGCGGTGTTGCGCAAGAAACTGCCATACGATCCGCTGAAGGATTTCACGCCGATTTCGATGTTGTTCGACACGCCCACCTACTTGGTGGTGACCAAATCCTTGCCCATGCGCACCGTCTCCGACCTCATTGCCGCGGCCAAGGCCAATCCGGGCAAATACACGTATGCGTCACTGGGAGCGGGAAGCTCGCACCACCTGCTGGCGGAGATGTTCAAGAGAAAGGCCGGCATTGACATTCTGCACGTGCCCTACAAAGGCAGCTCCAACGCCAGTACCGACCTGATCGCGGGCCAGGTGGACATGATGTTCGAGGGCGGAGCCTCTTCCCTGCCCCATGTGCGCGCGGGCAAGCTCACCGCGCTTGCGTCGACCGGGGAGAAACGCACCGAGATCATGCCCGACCTGCCCACGGTGAACGAAACCCTGCCCGGCTTCCACGCCAACGTCTGGTTCGGGCTCTCGGGGCCGGCAGGCATGCCTGAAGCCGTCGTGACCAAACTGAACCGGGAAGTGGTCCGCATTCTCAAGCAGCGCGAGACCCACGACAAGTTCTTCGAGCTGGGCGTGGAGCTGCTGCCCACCACCCCACAGGAAATGGCCGATCGCATTCGCACCGAAATTCCCGAATGGCGCGCCGTCGTCGAAGCCGCCGGCATCCAAGCCGAATAAACGGGCGATTCTCGCGTTCCTCGCATCATGAAAAAAGCAGCCTGCGGGCTGCTTTTTTTTTGGAAGGGGGGGCCCTGCTGCGCCTTGGCCTTATTTGCCCTCGGCCGACTTCATGAAGCGGAAGAACTCCGAGCTGGGATCGATCACCAGCATGTCTCCCTTCGAGCCGAACGAGGAACGGTAGGCCTCGAGGCTCTTGTAGAAGCGGTAGAACTCGCGGTCCTGGCCGAAGGCTTGCGCATAGATGGCCGAAGCCTTGGCATCGCCCTCGCCTTTGATCTGCTGCGCCTTGCGATAGGCTTCCGCCAGGATGACTTCGCGCTGGCGGTCGGCGTCGGCCCGGATCTTTTCGCTTTCCGCGGCACCGATGGAGCGCTGCTCGTTGGCGACGCGCTTACGTTCGGCCTCCATGCGCCGATAGACGGACTCCGAAATCTCTGGGACGAAATCCACGCGCTTGAGGCGCACGTCTACGATCTCCACGCCGAGCAGCTTGGCGGCGGCCTCTGTGTTGGCCCGGATCTCCTGCATGATCTTGTCACGTTCCTTGGACGTGACGTCGTTGACGGTGCGGCGGTTGATCGAGGCGTTCAAGGCGTCGCGAATGAGGGCTTGCAGGCGCTCCTGCGCGGCGCGCTCGTTGCCGCCGAACGTGACGAAATACGTGCGCGGGTTCGAAATGCGCCATTTCACGAAAGAGTCGATCAGCAGGTTCTTCTTTTCCGAAGTCTGCACGCGCTCGGCCTCGGCGGTGTCGATCGTCAAGATCCGCTTGTCGAACTGCTGGACGTTCTGGAACGGAGGCGGCAGCTTGAAGTACAGCCCGGGTTCGTCGATGACTTCCTTGATCTCGCCCAAAGCGAAGACGACGGCGTAGTTGCGTTCGTTCACGACGAAGACGCATGACGACATCACGGCCAAACCGACGATCAGTCCGATTACCGCCGGAATCAAACGGTCCATGGTGGTATTCCTTCCTTATAACGGCGCGCAGGCATCAACGGGCGTTGCGGTCGCGCGAACGCAGGGCGTCACGACCGGCATCCGGCAGCACGCCGCCGGTCAACGGCTGGGGCGCGCTGCTCGAGTTGCCCGTCGTCGAGGCGGCCGAACGGGCGGCCGCGGCGGCCTCTTGAGACACCTGCTGCATCAGCTTGTCCAGCGGCAGATAAAGCAGGTTGTTGCCGCTGCGCGTATCCACGAGCACCTTGGTGGTGTTGGCGAAGATTTCCTGCATGGTCTCGAGGTAGAGGCGGTCGCGCATGACCTGCGGCGCCTTCCTGTACTCGGCGAGGATTTGCGAGAAGCGTGCGGCGTCACCTTCGGCGTTCTCGATGACGCGCTGGCGATAGCCCTCGGCTTCCTGCAACAGGCGGGACGCCGCGCCGGCGGCCCGGGGCACCACGTCGTTGGCATAGGCCTGGCCTTCATTGATCTGGCGCTCCCGGTCCTGGCCGGCCTTGACCGCGTCGTCGAACGCGGCCTGCACCTGCTCGGGCGGCTGTGCGTTCTGGATCGCCACCGTGCTGATCAGCACGCCGGTGCCGTACAAATCCATGATCTGCTGCATCAGCGCGGCCACTTCCGACGCAACCTGGGTCCGGCCTTCATACAGCACGAAGTCCATTTTCTTCTTGCCCACGATCTCGCGCATGGCCGTCTCGGCCGCCTGCTTGACTGCTATGTCGGGCTCGCGGTTGTTGAACAGGTAGTCCCTCGCGCCGGTTTCCTTCAGGCGATACTGGACGACGAACTGTATGTCGACGATGTTCTCGTCGTCCGTCAGCATCAGGGCCTCGGGCAGCACTTTGCTGCGCGAAGTGTTGCGAAAGCCTACCTCGATCGTGCGCAGCTGGGAGAGATTGACGATCTCGTGGCTTTGGATGGGATACGGCAGGCGCCATTGGAAACCCGCGCGCGTGGTTTCCTTGTACTTGCCGAACTGCGTGATGACCGCGACCTGCCCTTCTTGCACGATGAAAAAGCCGGAGGCCAGCCACAGGGCGACGACGATGCCGACCACGACGAGCAGGCCCACACCGGTGCCGCGTGGCGAGGGAGAAAAACGCCCGCGGCCGTCGTTGCCGCCCGGCGGGCCTGACGGCCTGCGGCCGAACAAGCCACTGAGCTTGCGGTTGAAGTCCCGCCACAACTCGTCCAGGTCGGGCGGACCGCCGTTATTGTTGTTCCGTCCTTCGTTGGGCGGACGCCGAGGAGGCTCGTTGCCGGAGCCGCCGCCTCCCCGCCCCCAGTTGGAGTCGTTCAGGTTGAATATTCGAGTTATCGAAGGCAGACGCATCTTTATAGTAGGCGAAGCGGACGGGATGGACCCATCGCTTAGGATCGGGCGTCAGCCGCAGGGCTGACGGACGAAGTATGCATACGAAAGCGCGGGTCGCACCTATTATTACCTAGGGCAACCGGATCTGCTCGGCTGGCCTCGACGATTGCACCCCGCAGTGCATCCAGGCCTCGCCGCTCGAGCGCGCTGACGAATACCCGCGAGATCGTACCATGCTCATCGCGCTCGACGCCGGGTTCATGGCTGCTTTGGTCGATCTTGTTGTAGACCAGGATGCGGGGGATGCCGGCTGCCCCGATTTCCTCCAGCACCTTGTCCACCTGCGCGATCTGTTCGTCCCGCTGGGGGCTGGCCGCGTCCACGACGTGGAGCAGCAAGTCGGCGTGGACCGTTTCTTCGAGCGTGGCGCGGAATGCCGCGATCAGCGTATGGGGCAGTTCGCGGATGAAGCCGACGGTGTCGGAGACGACTACCGATCCGGCCCCCTCTATCCAGATGCGGCGCGTGGTCGTGTCCAGCGTGGCGAACAACTGGTCAGCCGCGTAGACCTCGGCACGCGTGAGGGTGTTGAACAGCGTGGATTTCCCCGCGTTGGTGTAGCCGACCAACGACACGGAAAAGGCGCCGCCGCGCGCCCGGGACCGCCTTTGGGTTTGGCGCTGCCGTTCGAGCTTGTCGAGCCGTTCGCGCAGGGTGCGGACCTTTTCGCCTATCATCCGGCGGTCCATTTCCAGCTGCGACTCGCCCGGGCCCCGCATGCCTATGCCGCCGCGTTGTCGTTCCAAGTGGGTCCACATGCGGGTCAGGCGCGTGGACAGGTGCTGGAGCTGAGCGAGCTCGACCTGGAGCTTGCCCTCGTGGCTCTGTGCCCGCAGGGCGAAAATGTCGAGGATGAGCGCCACTCGATCGACCACTCGCAACTTGAGCTCGCGCTCGAGGTTGCGCTGCTGGGCGGGCGAGAGATTGTGGTTGAACAGGATGATCTCGGCCTGGCCGGATGCAGCGGCCAGGCCGATCTCTTCCACCTTGCCCGAGCCGACGAAGAGCGCGGCGTCCGGTTTGGACCGGCGGGCAATGATGGTATCGACGATATAGGCGCCGGCCCCTTTGGCCAGCATGATGAATTCGTCAGTTTGCGCCTGGAACTCGGGCTCGCCGAAGTCTACGCTGACGACCAGCGCGCGCATCAGCGGCCCGCGGTTCCGGTTCGGGGGGGAGTTAGTCTGCAGCGGCTTCAACCTGGAAATTGACCGGGCGCGACGGCACTACGGTCGAGATGGCATGTTTGTAGACCATTTGCGTCACGGTATTGCGCAGCAGGACGACGTATTGGTCGAAGGATTCGATCTGCCCCTGCAGCTTGATGCCGTTGACGAGGTAAATGGAAACGGGAACGTGCTCTTTACGCAGCACATTAAGGAACGGGTCTTGTAGCAATTGCCCTTTATTGCTCATTAGTGGGCTCCTGATATGTTTTTCTTGGCGGATGCCAACGCTGTTACTGTACCGGGTTTTCCCCAGGGAGACTAGCAAATCTCAAAACTGAGAGCTGCCATGACCCCTAATGTGGGGACGCCGCAGCATTCCCACAAGAGAGCACGCACCCGGACGAAGGAAATCGAAAATCACCCCGCCTTGTCGAGATAGGGATTCCTCGAGTTCTTGAACTCGATTCTCAATGGAGTTCCCTGCAGCGAGAAAGTTTCCCGGAAACGCGCTTCGAGGTAGCGGCGATACGAATCCGGGATTTGGTCCAATGCGCTGCCGTGAATCACGATCAAAGGAGGATTCTGGCCCCCTTGGTGAGCATAGCGCAGCTTGGGGCGGAAGATGCCTTTGCGCGGGGGCTGCTGCTGCTCGACCGCGGCCTGCAGCGTGCGCGTCAACTTGGGCGTCGGCAGCTTGGCAAACGCGGCCGCGTGCGCGGCTTCGATGGATTTGAGCAGCGGGCCGATGCCGGCATTGCGCAGCGCCGACACGGTGTGCATCTTGGCGAAGGACAGGAAACGCAGCTTGCGGTCGAATTCGCGCTTGATCTGCTCTCGCTGGTCGCTGTCGGCGCGATCCCATTTATTGATCGCGACCACCAGGGCGCGGCCGGTCTCCAGGACGAAGCCGGCAATATGGGCGTCTTGCTCCGAGATTTCCGTGCTGGCGTCGAGCATCAGCAAGACGACGTTGCTGGCCTCGATGGCTTGCAAGGTCTTGATGACGGAGAATTTCTCGACGGCCTCGAAGACCTTGCCCCGCTTGCGCAGGCCGGCGGTATCGATCAGGGTGTAGCGCCGCCCTCCGCGTTCGAAGTCGATCTCGATGGCGTCGCGGGTCGTGCCGGGCTGGTCGAAGGCGATGACCCGCTCCTCGCCCAGCAGGGTGTTGACGAGCGTGGATTTGCCGACGTTGGGACGGCCGACGATGGCGAGCTTGATCCGGTGGTCGACGGCGTCCACGGCCACGAAGGCCTCTTCTTCCCCGTCTCGCTCGTCTTCCGCTTCAGTCGTAGCTGAAACCAGGTCGGCCAGGGCGGCCTCGATCAGGTCCACCACGCCGTCGCCGTGCGCCGCCGAAATGGCGAACGGCTCGCCCAGCCCCAGTTCGTAGAACTCGGCTGCCGCCGTGGCGCGCGACATGCCCTCGACCTTGTTGACAGCCAGCAATACTTTGCGTCCGGCACGCCGCAGGCGATCGGCGATCTCGCGGTCGTGGCCGGTCAGGCCAACCCGGCCATCGGTCAGGAAGATGACCGCATCGGCCTCATCGACGGCCTGCACCGTCTGCTTGGCCATCTCGGCCATGATGCCTTGCTTGGCGACCGGTTCGAAGCCGCCGGTGTCGACGACGATGAAGGGATGGCCCCCCACCCTCCCCTCGCCGTAATGGCGATCGCGCGTCAGGCCGGGGAAGTCAGCCACGAGCGCGTCGCGCGAGCGGGTCAGCCGGTTGAACAACGTGGATTTGCCCACGTTGGGTCGCCCGACCAGGGCGATCACCGGTTTGAATGTCGAGGGTTTCATCGTCGAAAAAAACCTTGCTGCTTATTGACCGACATTAATCGAGTACAGGTTGCCCTTGGAGGTCTGAACCAGCACTCCGCGACCGGTCGGTACCGGCCTGGCCAGGATGGCGCTGCCGTCGGTGGCGATGCGGGCCAGCAAAGCGCCGTCCTCGCGTTGCAGGAAATGCACGTAGCCTTCGAAGTCGCCCACCGCAATGGCGCGGCCCACCGAGGCCGGTGCGGTCAGGCCGCGGTTCTGCAGCGCGTCCTGTTTCCAGATGTTGGCGCCGCTGTCGAGGGCGAAGCCATGCACCACGCTGCGGTCGTTGGCAGCGTAGGCGAAGCGCACGTCGGCGGCCAGGCCCGTGACGCTGGAGAATTCGCGCGACCAGACCGAATTGCCGGTTCCCACGTCAAAGCAGTTGATGCGGCCCTGGTACGTGACCGCGCACAGTTGTCGCCCTGAAATGACGGGTGCACCGACGACGTCGGCCACGCGCTCGAGTTCGCTGGTTCCGCTCGGGATGGCGACGGTGCCTTCCCAGCGCACGGCGCCGCCGGTGGTGGAGATGGCGATCAGCTTGCCGCCCGGCAGGCCCGTGAAGACGTAGCCTCCCGAGAGCAACATTTCGCCGGGCGCGCGCAGCGCCAGCGCTGGCCCGGGGCGCTGGACGCTCCAGCGCCGGCGTCCGGTTTCGGCGTCATAGGCCTGGACACGGTAGTCGCCGCTGCGCACCACGACCAGGCCATCGCCCACCAGCGGCGGGATGGTGATCTCACTTGTCGCCTGGGCGCGCCATTTGATCGAACCTGTGTCGTCCAGGGCAATGATTTCCCCGCGGGGCGTCGCTACCGCCGTGATGCGCCCGTCGCTCCCTACCCCGGCCGAAAGATCCGTTTTCGTGGACGTGCGCCAGATCTCGGCTCCCGTGTCGAGGGAATACTTGGCGACGGTGCCATTGCTCGCGGCGGCGTAGACGGCATCGCCGACCACCGCCGGCACGAAGCCCACGCCCGATTTGCCGCCGACCGAGACGCTCCAGGCATTGCTGACCGGCAGCGTCGGGGTGAGCGGGGTCAGCGGTGCGGGCGGATAGCGCGGCTTCTCGCTGGAAAAGAGCGAGCATCCTCCGAGCGCCAGCGCGGCCGCGACGGCGGCGGCCTGGCAAAGGCGTCGCCAGCCGCGGCGCTCGCCGGTATGGCGGTTGTGCAACTCCATCAAGCGCCTCCGAGAGCATCGAGTTTGAGTTGGATGGACGATCGCAGATCGGTGGACGGATCGAGCTTGGCGAGCGCTTCTTCGTACGCCTTGCGTGCTTCTTCGCGCTTGCCTTGGGCCGCCAGGACGTCGCCGCGGCGGTCCGCATACAGGGCGGCAAATGCCTCCGGAGGCTGCGTGCCTAGCACCGCGAGCGCCTCGTCATAGTTCTTCTCGTCCAGCAGCAATCCGGCCAGCCGCACGCGAGCCACGGCGGCCAGGGCCGCGTCGCCGCTGCGGTCGATGACCCACTGCAACTGGGCCCGCGCCGACTTGGCGTCCCCCGCCTCCTGGAAGGCACGGGCCGCCAGCAGCGCGGCCCGCGGCGCGTAACCGGTGCCGGAATACTTTTCCAGGATGGAGCCGGCGGCGTCCTTGACGCGTCCCAGATCGCCCGCCTCGACCGCTTTCTCCAGGGCTTCGAACTGCACCATGGCGTTGGCGGCTTGGTTGCGTTGGTACCACTGCCAGCCGTTCCATGCGGCCGCAGCCAGCAGCACGATGGTGGCCACGCCCAGTACGAGGTTGCCGTACTTGGCCCACCATGCCTTCAGTGATTCCAGTTGTTCCTGTTCGTCGATGTCGTAGGCCATGCACGCCCCGGTTGATTGGTTATGGCTGAAAATCTGCCGCGGGCCGCCAGGCAGCCCGCGGAACCTCAAGAGCCGCAAGATTAACTGATACGGAGCAATCCCGTATCCACCCGCCGGGAGAACCGGCTATTCCGCTCCGCCGGCCGTCAGTTCGGTGACGAGAAAGTCGGGCAGCTCCGCGGTCGGGATCTTGCGTTGCGGCACGCCATCGGCGCGCAAGGCCTTGACGCTCGCCACGCCTTCGGCCAGCTCGTCCTCGCCCAGGATGACGGCGTACTCGGCTCCGCTGCCGTCGGCGCGCTTCATCTGGGACTTGAAGCTGCCGCCCCCGCAATGCAGGATCACGTCTAGCCCGGCGTCGCGCAGGGACTCGGCCACGCGCATGGCCGCCCGCGCCGCGGATTCGCCCTGGTGGACGACGTATACGTCGCACTCAGGCTGGGGTTGCGGCGGCTGCACCTGTGTCCACAGGTCGAGCAGCCGCTCGACGCCGATGGCAAACCCCACCGCGGGGGCTGGCTTGCCGCCCAGCAGGGAAATCAGCCCGTCGTAGCGGCCGCCGCCACATACCGTTCCTTGGGCCCCGAGCCGGTCGGTCACCCATTCGAACACGGTCAGGTTGTAATAGTCCAAGCCGCGCACCAGGCGGGGATTCACCCGGTATTCGATGCCCGCGTCTTCGAGCCGCTCGCGCACGCCGTTGAAATGGGCGAGCGATGCCTCGCCCAGGTAGTCGAGCAGGCGCGGCGCATTGTTCGCCATGTCTTGCAGGGCGGGATTCTTGGTGTCGAGCACGCGCAGCGGATTGGTATAGAGGCGCCGCTTGCCGTCTTCGTCGAGCAGGTCTTGGTGCTTTTCGAGGTAGGCGATGAGCGCTTGCCGGTGGGCGAGCCGCTCTTCGGCCGAGCCCAGCGAGTTGATTTCCAGGCGGATGTCAGTCAGGCCCAGGATTTTCCAGAGCCGGGCGAGCATCAGGATCAGCTCCACATCGATGTCGGGCCCGGCAAAGCCCAGCGCTTCGACGTCGATCTGGTGGAACTGGCGGTAGCGCCCCCGCTGTGGACGCTCGTGCCGGAATACGGGACCGATGGCGAACACCCGTTGCGGACGGTCGTACAGCAGGTTGTGCTCGATCGTCGCGCGCACCATGCCCGCCGTGAACTCGGGGCGCATGGTGAGCGAATCGCCGTTGAGCGAGTCGGTGAAGCTGTACATCTCTTTTTCGACGATGTCCGTCACTTCGCCTATCCCCCGCGTGAACAGCCGCGTCTGTTCCAGCACGGGCGTGCGCAGGTTGCGGTAGCCGTAGCTGCGCAGCCACTCGCGCACGAGCGACTCCAGGCGCTCCCACTGGCCCGAATCTGCGGGCAGGATGTCATTCATGCCGCGAATCGCGGTCACTTTCTGGAAAGTTTCGTTCGTCATGGTAGGTCTCCCCTGCGCGCCGGCGCGCCCCGCAATGGGGGCGTCGCTCAGGACGCGGGGGCCGAATGGGTGTTGAATCTTTTTTCTACGTACGCTTCTACCAGCGCCTGGAATTCGCGCGCGATGTGTTCGCCCTTGAGCGTGACCGCGCGCTGGCCGTCGATGTAGACCGGTGCGACCGGCTGTTCGCCGGTGCCGGGCAGGCTGATGCCGATGTCGGCGAACTTGCTTTCGCCCGGGCCGTTGACGACGCAGCCCATGACCGCGACATGGAGGTTCTCGGCGCCGGGGTACTTGAGCCGCCAGACCGGCATCTGCTCGCGCAGATAGCGCTGGATGTCGGATGCGAGCTCCTGGAAAACGGTGCTGCTCGTGCGGCCGCAGCCCGGGCAGGCCACCACCGTGGGCGCGAAGGCGCGCAATCCCAGGCTTTGCAGGATTTCCTGCGCGACCACCACCTCTTTCGTGCGGTCGCCGTTCGGCTCTGGCGTGAGCGAGACGCGGATGGTGTCGCCAATGCCTTCCTGCAGCAGGACGCTGATGGCCGCGGTGGACGCCACGATGCCCTTGCTGCCCATTCCCGCCTCGGTCAGCCCGAGGTGCAGCGGATAATCGCAGCGGCGCGCAAGATCGCGGTAGACCGCGATGAGGTCCTGTGCGTTGCTGACTTTGCAGGACAGGACGATGCGGTCGCCCGGCAACCCCAGCGCTTCGGCGCGCCGGGCATTGTCGACGGCGGAGACCACGAGCGCTTCGCGCATGACGGCCTGCGCATCCCAGGGCTGGGGCTTGCGGTTGTTTTCGTCCATCATGCGCGCCAGCAGGTCCTGGTCCAGGCTGCCCCAATTGACGCCGATGCGCACCGGCTTCCCATAGCGGCAGGCCACTTCGATCATCTGCGCGAAGTTGTCATCCCGCTTCTTGCCGGCACCCATGTTGCCCGGGTTGATCCGGTACTTCGACAGGGCCTGTGCGCATTCTGGGTACTGGGTCAGCAGCTTGTGCCCGTTGTAGTGGAAATCCCCCACCAGCGGCACGCTCACGCCCATGCGGTCGAGCTGCTCGCGTATGGCCGGTACTTCCCGGGCCGCCTCGGCCGTGTTGACGGTGATGCGCACGATCTCCGAGCCGGCCAGCGCCAGCTCCTTGACCTGGATCGCCGTGGCGATGGCATCGGCGGTGTCGGTGTTCGTCATGGACTGGACCACGACAGGCGCGTCGCCGCCGACCGCGACCGAGGCGTCGCCCCAGGCAATGCGCACCTGGCGCGTCGGCCGGCGCGCTGCCGGTCCGGCCGGATATGGCGTGCTGTCGTTAAAGGAGGCGGCGACGGGCTGCGTGGAGTTCATGGCTCGGGTAACGGCTATTGCAGGGTGAGGCGGGCGACGTTGTCGCGGCGGTACGGGGTCAGATCGACCGCAGCGCCCCGCCAGCTCAAGTCTACGCCGTTGACGTTGCCGATGACGACCCGGTAGGGAGCCCCCGCGGGATCGAGCGCGAAGGTCTCGTTGGCAGGAAGAATGCGCGAGACGGCGATTGATCCGTCCGCCCGGCGGATCTCCACCCAGCTCGCCTGCTTGAGTTTCAGCGCCAGTCCGGCTTGCGGGGCGGCTGCGGGTTCCGGATCGGCGGCAGGTGCCGGGGTGGGCTCCGGCTCGTGTGCCGGAGGCAGCGCCGCAGTGGCCGGCGGAACTGGCGTTTCGGTCGTCGTTCCCACTGGCGTTTCTGTCACCGATGCGGCTGGCGGTGCAATAGGCGTTTCCACGTGCACTGCTGTCCTGCCGTCCGAGGTTTCGAGCGTGGACGCCGTTTGCTCGCCGAACGACAGCTTGCCCTGCTGGTTGAGCGCGTAGCCCAATAGCGCAAGTGCGGCCAGGGCCATGATGCCCCCGACCAGCCACGGCGCCAGGCGCTTGCGCGGGCCCGTCGGCCAGCCGCGGCGGGACGTCATCGCGAGCGGGCTGGAAAGCGACGAGGCCTGTGCGAGCGACACCGGGTCCGTCGTCTGCAACTCGGCAGGCAAGGCCTGCAACAGCGGGGCCGGATCCACTTCCAGCAGGCGGGCGTAATTGCGGACGAAGCCCCTCAGCGGCATGCCTTGCGGCAATTCATCCCACTTCTCGTTCTCGAGCGCGCGGACCTGCCGCACGGCGAACTTTAGGCGGTCGGACACATATTCCTGCGACCAGCCGCGCGCCTCGCGCAGGCGCGCCAGCTCCCGACCCACGGACGACGAAGACGGCGCGGCGCCGGAGGGCGCATGGCCGCCCTGCTGCTCCTGCTGACCGGTTTCGTTGTGTTCAGACATCGACGACTCCTTGTCAGGCCCAACCGCAGGAAAGGTCGGGCCGGCAACGCGACAGCCTCACTCGCGCACCTCGATGATGCGGCCGAAGCGGGTTTCGCCGGCCAGCCGCTCTTTGAGGCGCGTGCGGTCCTTGACCTCTCCGGCCAGCTGGCCGCAGGCGGCGTCGATGTCGTCCCCGCGCGTCTTGCGCACGGTCGTGACGATGCCTGCGTCCATGAGGCGTTGCGCGAACAGCCGGACCCGCGCCGCCGGCGAGCGTTTGAGCCCCGACTGCGGGAAGGGGTTGAAAGGAATGAGGTTGAACTTGCACGACACCTGTCGCGCAATGTCTATGAGCTGCCGGGCATGTTCATCACCGTCGTTGACGCCGTCGAGCATGACGTACTCGAAGGTGATGAAGTCGCGCGGCGCGAATTCCAAGTAGCGCTGGCAAGCAGCGATCAGCTCGCGCAGTGGGTATTTGCGGTTCAGGGGAACGAGGTCGTTGCGCAGCGCGTCGTTGGGGGCGTGCAGCGATACCGCGAGCGCCACCGGGCAGTCCCGCGAAAGCCGGTCCATCATGGGCACGACCCCCGAGGTGGAGACCGTTACGCGGCGGCGCGACAAACCGTAGGCGTTGTCGTCCAGCATCAACCGCAGCGCCGCGACGGTGTTGTCGTAATTGAGCAGGGGCTCGCCCATGCCCATCATGACCACGTTGCTGATTACCCGGTCATCGGTCGCGGCCAAGGGCGCCGGCGCCCCGTTGGCCAGGCGCGCACCTTCCCGGTCGGCTTCGATGGTGCGGCGGGCCAGCCACAACTGACCGACGATCTCGTCCACGCCCAGGTTGCGATTGAACCCTTGGTGCCCAGTGGAGCAGAAACGGCATGCCACCGTGCAACCGGCCTGCGTGGAAATGCATAGCGTGCCGCGGTCGTCCTCGGGGATGAAGACGGTCTCGATGGCGTTGCCATTGCCGACGTCGAGCAGCCACTTGCGCGTGCCATCGGCAGATTTGTGCACCGTCAGGACGCCAGGGGCGCGCACCTCGCAATGGCGGGCCAGTTTTTCACGAAACGACTTCGCGAGGTCCGTCATCTGCCCGAAGTCGTCCACCCCGCGCTGATGCAGCCAGCGCTGCAACTGCTTGGCCCGGAACGGCTTGTCGCCCCAGCTTTCCACCAGGGAGGCGAGCCCGGCCGCGTCCAGCCCCAGCAGGTTGATGCGCGGGGATCCGGAACGGGGTTCGACCTTGTCGGCCAGGGCTGTCGGCGAGATGGAGCTCATGCCGGCCTCCTTGGGGAGAAAAACATCCCGGCTCAGCGGCTGTAGATGTTTTGTTCGGGGAAGAAGAACGCGATCTCGGCCTTGGCGGTTTCCGGGGCGTCGGAGCCGTGCACGGCGTTGGCATCGATGCTTTCGGCGAAATCGGCGCGGATGGTGCCTTTCTCAGCCTTCTTGGGATCGGTGGCGCCCATCAGGTCGCGGTTCTTCTGGATGGCGTTCTCGCCTTCGAGCACTTGCACGAACACCGGGCCCGAGACCATGAAGTCGACGAGGTCCTTGAAGAAGGGGCGCTCGGCGTGCACGGCATAGAAACGCTCTGCGTCGGCGCGCGAGAGCTGCACCATGCGCGCGGCGACGACTTTGAGGCCAGCGGCCTCGAAACGGGAAACGATCTGGCCGATGACGTTCTTGGAAACCGCATCCGGCTTGATGATCGAAAGGGTGCGCTCGATGGCCATCAAAAACTCCAATAAAAACAAATACTTTGGGGGGAACTTAAACGTTAAATTGTATCACGCCTACCTGACGGCACGCCTGTCTGCCGGCGTTGTGGCGGGGTGGCGCCCGCCCCACTGGATGTCGGCGGAACCCTGCGGCATACTCAGACTCTCAATCTCATGCCCGCTCGCGGGGCGAAACGAGCCAAAACACGAATAGGAGTCGCTCAACCATGAATGATCTACGCACCTCGCCACTAGCCCGGGCCGGCGCCGCGCCCGGGGAAGTCACGCGCAACCGCGTGCTGCGCAATACCTATTGGCTGCTCGCGCTGTCCTTGATCCCAACCGTGCTAGGGGCGGCGATCGGCGTCGGCACGGGCCTGGCCCAAGTGATGGGCGGCAGTCCGGGGCTGACCACCATCGTGTTCTTGGTGGGCGCCTTTGGCCTGATGTTCGCCATCGAGAAGAACAAGCACAGCAGCTTGGGCGTCGTCTTGCTGCTGGCCTTTACTTTCTTCATGGGCCTGATGCTGTCGCGCATGATCGGCTTCGTGCTGGGCATGGCCAACGGCGCCACGCTGATCATGACCGCATTCGGCGGAACGGCGGCGGTGTTCGGGACGATGGCGGTTCTCTCCACCACCATCAAGCGCGACCTGTCCGGCCTGGGCAAATGGCTGTTCGTCGGCGCCGTGGTCATCCTGCTCGCCGCGCTTGCCAACATCTTCCTGCAGTTGCCCGCGCTGATGCTGACCATTTCCGTGCTGGCGGTCGCAATCTTCTCGGCCTTCATGCTGGTGGACCTGCAGCGGGTGGTCAACGGAGGCGAGACCAACTACATTTCGGCGACGCTGGCGATCTACCTCGACATCTACAACGTCTTCGTCAATCTCCTGATGCTGCTCGGGATCTTCGGCGGAGAGCGCGACTAAACGTCAAGGTGGCGCTTGCGGGGCGGCCGGGCCGCTGGTGGCGCCCGCCGCACGCCCTGAGGGCGCCGGTGCCGAAGTCCAGGATTCACCCCGGCACCGCTTTCCTTCCCCTTCTCCGGGTGCGCCGTGCGCGCCCCCTTCCCTCCCTCAACTCGATCCGGGCCCGCCTGGCTCGAATACGGCGATCGACTCGACGTGGCCCGTGTGCGGGAACATATTGACCACGCCGGCGGCACGCAGGACGAAGCCTCCCTCATGGATGAGAATGGCCGCATCGCGCGCCAGGGTCGAGGGGTTACAGGACACATACACGATGCGTTGCGGCCTATCCGCGCCCAGCTTGGATAACGCCTTGGCCACGGCTAGCGCGCCTTCGCGCGGGGGGTCGATCAGCATGCGGTCGAAACGGCCTAGGCCTCGCAGCCATTGTTCGTCGACCTCGAACAAGTTCAAGGTCGAAAACGACGTATGCCCGGCCAACCCCTGCCGGCGCGCCGCGTCCAGCGCGCGGTCGGTCAGCGCCGGGCTGCCCTCGACGCCGACCACCTCGCGACAGCGCGTGGCCAGAGCGAGCGTAAAGTTGCCCAGGCCGCAGAACAGGTCTGCCACACGATCGGTGGGCTGGGGGTCGAGCAAGGCGATGGCCCGCGAGACCAGTACCCGGTTGATCGCATGGTTGACTTGGGTGAAGTCGGTGGGCTTGAATGGCATGCGCAGGCCGAATTCGGGAAGCGCATAGGCTAGGCCGTCGGCGTCCGCGGGTTCGAGCGGATGCACGCTGTCCGGGCCCTTGGGCTGCAGCCACCAGTGGATGTCGTGCCGTGCAGCGAAGGCCTTGAGGACGGCCACGTCTTCGTCCACCAGTGGAACCAGGTGGCGCAGTACCAGCACCACCTGCTTGTCACCCACGGCGACTTCGATTTGCGGGATGCGGTCGCGCGCCGGCATGGCGGCCACCATTTCCCGTAGCGGCACGAGCAGCGATGCCACGTGCGGGTGCAGGACGTGACACTCGCGCATATCGGCCACGTAGCTGCTCTTGCGTTCGCGAAAGCCCACCAGCACGCCGCCCTTCTTGACCACCACCCGCACAGACAGGCGGGCGCGATAGCGATAGCCCCATGACGGCCCGTAAACGGGCGGCAATACGCGCTGCGGAACCAGCTTGCCGATGTGCCATAGCGTGTCTTCCAGCACGCGCTGCTTGATGGCGACCTGCGCGGAAGGCTCCACATGCTGCATGGCGCATCCTCCACAGACGCCGAAATGCGGGCAGCGTGGTTCGACGCGCATGGGGGAGGCGCGCAGGATGTCAGCCACCTCGGCAAGCTCGTAGGACGGTTTGCGCTTGAGTATCTTGAGCGTCACCCGCTCGCCAGGCAACGCGCCTTCGACGAATACCACCTTGCCCTGGCGACGCGCGATGCCCCGCCCCTCCAGGTCGACCGATTCGATGCGTACGGAACCGTCGTCGAACTCGGCGGCAACGGTTTGCCCTTCCAGCCCTTGCTGGAACGTGTGATCAGTTTCTTGAGCCATGTTCCGATTTCAGTGGGCGACGCTGCGTCAAGCGGCGCCCGCGGCGTTTACCACGCTGCGAGGTATTCTTTCCAGTGAGGCTGGTCCAGCGCTTCGAGCGTACTGCGGACCAAGTCCAGTTCCGCCTCGTATTGGGCTCGCGACAGCATGCCGCGCACCAGCCTGAAGCGGCAGTAGACCAGCCAGGTATTGACGACGTCGGTTTCGCAATAGGCGCGCACTTCTTCCCGCCGGCCCGAGTTCCACGCCTCCCATACCAGGCTGCCGTCCATGCCCAGTTTGCCGGGGAAGCCGCAGAGCTTGGCCAGCTCGTCCAATGGCGCATTGGCGCGTCCATTGTATTTGGCCAGCAAGTCCATCAGGTCGCAATGCCGGTTGTGGTAGCGGCTGATGTAATTGCTGTAGCGGAAGTCGCGATCGTCTTCGCCCATGTCCCAATATCGCGCGGCCTGGACGCCGTGTATCAGGCCGCGGTAATGCAGTACGGGCAGGTCGAATCCCGATCCGTTCCAGCTGATGAGCTGGGGCGTATAGCGGTCGATGGTCTTGAAGAAGCCCGAGATCAGCGTGGCTTCGGGATCGTCGGCCTTGCCTATGCATTTGACCCGGAATCCCTCGTCGTCGCGAAAGACGCAGCCGATCACCGCCACCTTGTGCAGGTGGAGCGGGAGGAAATCGTGTCCCACCGCTTCGCGTCGGGCAGCAGTCGCCCGCGCGACGACCTCGGCGTCCGGTACCTCGTCTCCCCAACCGTTGAGCTTGCGCAAGCCCTCCACGTCGGGGATGGTTTCCAGGTCGAAGACCAGCATGGGCGTCATGGTGGGCCTCAGCGCGGGGGCAAGTAATCCATGGGGTTGACTGGCCGGCCTTGCCTGCGGATTTCGAAGTGCAGGCGCGGCGATTCGGCGTCCGTGCTTCCCAGCTCGGCGATCTTCTGCCCGCGCCTCACCGCCTGCCCTTCCTTCACCAGCATGGCGCGGTTGTGGGCATAGGCCGACAGGAAGGTGTTGTTGTGCTTGATGATGATTAGTTGCCCGTAGCCGCGCAGCCCGCTGCCGCTATAGACCACTTTTCCGTCGGCTGCCGCCAGCACGGGGTCGCCGGGGGTGCCGGCGATGTCCAGCCCCTTGTTGCGGGTTTCGTGGAAGTTCTCGATGATCTTGCCGCTTGCCGGCCAGCTCCATTCGATGCGATCGCCCGCGGGCTCGGTGCGTGATGGCGGCGGAGCCGGCTTTGCAGGAGGCGTGCTGGGCGCTTGCGCGGGCGGTTCCGGCGTCGGGGAGGAAGGCGCCGGTGCCGGCGTCTCCAGCGGACGCGTCGTCGATTGCGACGGGCTCGGCACGGGCGTGACTTGGGCCACGGTCGTGTCTGCCGGTTTGGCCTCGGTCGTGCTCGGGCGGGTCACGCGCAGCACTTGGCCCGGGCGGATCTGATTAGGGTCCTGCAGATTGTTCCACTGCGCGATGTCGCGCCAATCCTGCCCGTGGTCGAGTGCAATCCGGATCAGCGTATCGCCGCGCTTGACGACGTACGTGTCGGCATCGACCAGGCGAGACGGTTCTCTTCCCGCCGTGGCGGGAGGCTCGGCGGACTTGGACGGCGGCGTGGTGCGATCCACGACGGGAACCGTCCTGGGCGCCGACCCGCAGGCCGCCAGCAGCAATGCGCAACCCGTCCAGGCCAGCGCGTAAATGGCGGCCCGTGCGAGGCTGTCCGTCCCGTTACGCCGGGGCGGAGCGGTTTTCTTGCTGCTCGGCTTGCGCCAGTTCTGCATCCCAGATCTCCTCTTCATTACGACAACACACCTGATTGCAGGGGCACGAAGCGCACGGGTTCGAGTTCGGTGCGCACCCAGCTGTGCGCGCCCGTGCGCTCGATGACGACCAATTTTTGCGTAGCGCCGCCTTCCGGCGCCACCAGCCGTCCGCCCAGTGCCAACTGGGCGGCCAGCGCATCAGGAATCTTCAATCCCGCGGCCGCGACCACGATGGCGTCGAAAGGCGCGGCGCTCGGCAGCCCCTGCATGCCGTCGCCGAAAACGAGCCGCACGTGCGAAAAGCGGAACGGGCGCAGGCGGCTGCGTGCCAACTCGTGCAAGGCCTTGATGCGCTCGATCGAATACACCTCGCGCGCGACGCCTGCCAACACCGCAGCCTGGTAGCCGCACCCCGTGCCGACTTCCAGCACCTTTCCGAGCTCGCGGCCGTGGCACGCGGCGGCGATCATGCGCGCGACGATCCAGGGCTGCGAGATGGTCTGCCCGTGTCCGATGGGCAGTGCCGCGTCCTCGTACGCGCGGCTCGCCAGCGCTTCGTCGACGAAGCGATGGCGGGGAATGGCCTGCATCGCCGCGAGCACGCGTTCGTCGGCGATGCCCTGGGAACGCAGGCGGGCCACCATCGCACTGCGCATCCGTTCCGAGTTCAGTCCGTGGTTCGGTTCTCCGGCCGCAGGCGCGGGGGGCGCCGCGGAAGGCGTGACGATCCGCGCGGGCACCACCCTGGCATTGCTGTTGAGGGGCTTGGCTTCCTCCCGGCGAGGCAATGGGGTAGCCGCGTTCCTGACCACAGGGGGGCGGCCGGTGCTGACCCGCGTGTTGCTGTTGGCAGGCGTGACGGGGAGCGCCGAGGGCGTGAGCCGCCTCGTCGCGGTTGGCGTGTTCCCACTGGCGCGTGGCGCCGCGGGAGCGGGGGTCAGCGGTTTGCGCCTGTCCATTCCGTCGGGATCCATGCACGTAGCGGCTCGATCTGCGCAGTGTGCGTCAGGTCGAACCGCAGCGGAGTGATAGACACTGCGCCGTCGGCGCAGGCGTGGAAGTCCGTTCCGGGCGTCGCATCGGCCGCCTTCCCCGCCGGTCCGATCCAATAGACCGGCTCGCCGTAAGGCGTGGAGGAACGCACCACGGGTTCCGATGGATGACGCCGCCCCAGCCGCGTGATGCGGGGAGGCTTGAGTTCGGTGAGCGGTAGGTTGGGAATATTGACGTTCAGCAATGTGGGGGCCTCGAGCGGCCGCTCGATGAAGTGCTCGACGATGCGGCGCGCAGTGGCGGCCGCAGCATCCAGATGCGTCCATCCCTTCGACACTTGGGAGAACGCAATCGAGGGAATGCCGAACAGGTAGCCCTCGGTCGCGGCGGCGACGGTGCCGGAGTAAAGCGTGTCTTCGCCCATGTTCTGGCCGTCGTTGATGCCCGACACGACAAGGTCCGGCCGCCGATCGAGCAGCCCGGTCAGGGCAATGTGCACGCAATCGGACGGCGTCCCGTTGACATAGAAAAATCCGTTCGCGGCCGTGCGCACCGACAAGGGGCGGTCCAGGGTGAGCGAGTTGGACGATCCGCTGCGATTGGTCTCGGGCGCGACCACGATCAGTTCGGCAAGCGGGCGCAACACTTCGACGAGAGCGGCCAAGCCGGGGGCGAAGTAGCCGTCGTCGTTGGAAACCAGAATCAACATCTATCGCCCCGCTCTATTACGCAATGACATCTCCAGTCAGCATCAAACACGCTTGCTGCCGGCACGGGCCGCGAACGAAAAAGCCCGCACGGCGACCCTGCGGGCTTGTGTCGTCCGGAACGAGCCGGCCAGCCTCCTGGTTGCTTGGCGATTCCGGATAACGCATCTGCTGCCGGCCCACCGAATGCTCTGGGATTGTACATGACCCCCTCCGGCAAGTAGCGCTAGCCGGCACGGACGTTGCGCGCATGCCCTAGCAAGGCACGGGCCTTTGTTTCTGGAACGCCTCGACCAATGCGTCGAGAAAACCCCGAACCGCCGGCACGAGCCCGCGCCGCGACGGAAATACCGCCTGTACGATGCCCTCAGGCAGCGTGTATTTCGACAGCGTCACCTGCAGCCGCCCTGCCTCGACGTCCGCAGCCACCATGAACCAGGGCAGGCAAGCCAGCCCGAGGCCTTGCAGGGCCGCGGTCTGCAGGGTGTTCAGGTCGTCCACGGACAAGCGCGGGACGTGGGCGACCGCGGCTTCCTTGCCGTCGGGGCCCTTGAACCGCCAGACGTGCTTCTCCCCTGTTTGCACCATGCTGAGCGTGGGCAGGCGGGCGATGTCCTCTACGTGTTCCGGATGTCCGTGGCGTTCGAAAAAATCGGGCGTGGCGACGACCACGGCGCGTGTGGTGGCAAGCGGACGCACCACCAGCTCGGAATCCTCGAAGGGGGGCTGGCGCACGCGCAGGGCGAGGTCGAGCCCTTCTTCCACGACGTCCACCCGGCGCGACGTGGCCTCGATTTGCACCCGCACCAGGGGATTGCGCGCCAGGTAGTCCGAGACGATGCGGGCCACGTCGCTTTGCAGCAGGCCCACGGGGCAGCTGAAGCGTATCAATCCTTGCGGCTGGGACGTAGTGCGGTCCACCGCCTCCTGCGCCGCCGCGGCCTCGGCTACCAGCGCGGCGCAGTGCTGGTAGTAAGTATGGCCGATCTCAGTGACCGATATCTTGCGGGTCGTGCGGTGGAGCAATCGCACGCCAAGCGCTTCTTCCAAGGCCGCGATCCGCCGGCTAATCCGGGACACGGGTATCCCCAGCGCCCGCGATGCGGCGGTATAGCCACCGTAGTCCACGACCTTGGCGAACAAGTACATGTCGTTGAGGTCCTGCATGGTTCCCCCTTTTTATTGAATTATTCCATGCATGAAAAAGTCCATCTCGTTGCGGCCAATTTAAAATTTATTGTTGAAGATATATCGTGAAGCCTCTTTGGAATTCATCCGCATTAACCCTAGTCTGCCATTGGGAGTTTCACGTGAACGTCTTGCAAATCGATTCCAGCGCGTCCGGCAGTGCCTCTGTTTCCCGTCAATTGACGGCTGCCATCGTCCAGGCGCTTTGCCGGAACCGCCCCGGAGCGCAGGTTCGCCACCGCGACCTGGTCGCCCAGCCCCCTGCTCACCTGGACGGCGCCCTGCTGCAGTCGTTGCGCCCCCAACCCGGCGCGGAATTGCCTTCGGACGCCAGTTTCCGCGAGCAGGCCGCATATACCGATGAGCTGCTCGAAGAGTTCCTGGGCGCGGACGTGGTCGTCGTGGGAGCCCCCATGTACAACTTTTCCATCCCGTCTCAGCTGAAGGCGTGGATAGATCGGGTGGCCCAGGCTGGCAAGACGTTTCGCTATACGGCCGAGGGGCCACAGGGCCTGGCGGGTGGGAAGAAGGTGGTGATCGTTTCGTCCCGTGGAGGCAAGTATGCCGGCACGCCCATGGAGCCGATGATGGATCACCAGGAGGCTTACCTGCGCGCGATATTCGGGTTCTTCGGCGTCAACGACGTCCACGTGGTGCGGGCCGAGGGCGTGTCGCTCGGCACGCAGGTGCGTGCCGAAGCGCTCGAGTCGGCGTTGCACCGCGCCGGACTGTTGGCCGAGGAACTCGCCGCGGCGGCGTAACACCGGTGCATGCGGGCGCGCGGCCCGCTCAGCGGGGCGCGCCGTAGAGCAGCAGCACCAGCCCGGCCACCACCAGCGCCATGCCATAGCGTTCTTTGCGGCTCGTATGCTGGGCGAAGATGCGTCGGGACGCGACCTGAGCGAAGAGGACCTCTACCAAGCCCAGGGTGCGGACATTGGCCGCGGAGGTCAATGCAAAGCCGATGTACCAGCACTGCGACGCGAACGCGCCCATGAAGCCGGCTGGCAGCGACGAACGCCACGCTGCCAGCACGTGCCGCAGCACGTCGCGTTGGAATAGCGCCTGCCAGATCACCAGCGCCGCAGTCTGCATTAGCAGCCCCACCACGAGCGTCATGCTGGCACGCAGCGCGAACGAGCCGCCCTCGAGCGACAGGATGGCTCCCCGGAAAACGACGGAGGACAAGGCGAAGCATGCGCCGGAGGTGATGCCGAGCAAAGCCGGGCGCCAATTGCTGCCCGCTCCCGCCCCGGGTTTCCACGACATGGTCACGACCCCGGTCGTTGCAATCAGGACGGCGCAAGCGGCCAGGACAGTGAGCGGATCGCCCAGTACCGCGACGGCGAAAATCGCCACCAGCACGGGCTCGGTCTTGACATAGACCGTGCTCAACGCGAAGTTGCGCAGCTGCATGGTCGCCAACATCAGCACCGTGGCGAGAATCTGTACGGCGGCGGCGCCGGCGCAAAGCAGCAGGAACCTGCCATGCGCAGGTGGCAACGTTTCTCCGCCGGCCAGGAGCAGGATGGCGAGAAAAACCAGCGCGAACGGCAGGCCATAGAGAAAGCGCACTTGTGCGGCGCCTAGTGTTCCCAATTCGCTCGTCAACTTGTGCTGCATCGTGTTGCGCGCGGTCTGCGCGGCAGCGGCGATCAGGGTGGCGGGAATCCAGAGCAGTGAAATATCCAAGGTCGCGGCGGAAGCGGTCGTGAGCCAGCGATCATACCGTGTCTTGCGCGCCGGCCGGTCCCGACTGCCCCGCAGCGGCCCAGGCCGGAGCATGCCAGGCCGATGCCGCATAACAGCTTTGATGCCACCGCCATAGGCGCCACCGGTGCGAGCGCCTACAGTAGGCGCGCGCACCGTCTTTATCAACGTCTCTCGGTTGTGGGCGGCGGCGAGAACAACAATGGAGGAGCACTCAATGTCTGCGTTTCGTCTTCGCGTGCGCTCGGCATTCCATTGGGCGGCGGTCTGCGCGCTTGGCGTGACCGTCGGCGCGCATGCCGCAAGTCCCTATCCCGAACGGCCCCTGCGCATGATCGTCCCGTTTCCGGCCGGCGGGGCCGCCGACATCATGGCGCGGGGACTGGCGCAGCAGCTCTCCGAGCAACTCGGCCAACAGGTCGTCATCGAGAACCGTGGGGGAGCGGGTGGTACGCCGGCGGCCGAGGCCGTCGTCAATTCGCCACCAGACGGCTATACCCTGCTCTTTGCCACCATGGGTACGCTGGCCATCAATCCCTCCCTGTATCCCAAGCTGCGCTACGACCCGGTGAAGGATTTCGAGTATGTCAGCCTGACGCATACCACGCCGCGCGTGTTGGTCGTTCACCCCTCGGTTCAGGCGCGGACGGTCCAGGAACTCATCGCGCTCGCCAAGGCGCAGCCGGGGCGCCTGTCCTACGGGTCCGCGGGCAACGGCAGCTCCAGCCATTTGTCCGGCGCCCTGTTTGCCTCGATGGCCGACGTGCAGTTGCTGCATGTACCGTACAAGGGCAGCGCGCCGCTGCTCAACGACCTGCTGGCCGGGCGGCTCAGCATGACCTTCGACTCCTACGCGGTGTATGCAGAGCACATCCGCGCAGGCAAGGTCCGCGCGCTGGGGGTAACGTCGCTCAAGCGCATCAGCGCGCTGCCGGAGGTCCCTGCGATCTCAGAAGCCGGGCTCGACGGGTATGACGTTTCCAACTGGCTCGGCGTCGTGGTGCCCAAGGGGACGCCGCAGTCCGTCGTGCAACGCCTCAATGAGGCCATCGCCAAAGGCATGGCGGATGAAAATCTCAAGCGGCAACTCGGTGCCATGGGCATCGAAGCGACCTCCAGCACGCCTGAGGAGTTTGCTGCGACGGTGAAAAGGGAAATTCCCAAGTGGGCGCAAATCGTCAAGAAATCGGGTGCCACCGTAGACTAACCGGAAGAATCGATTTGCGCTGGGCAGGGCCGCCTCAGCCCCAGTCCGAGGCCCGGATGGTCATGCCCATTCGTTCGGTGGCGCCGGGCGCAACGTGCAGTATGTCGTCCCATGCGCGGGCCGTCTCGATGCACAGCATGCCGCGCCAAGCATCTGGGCGGAATTGGGACAAGCGGCGGGATTTCTCTATCCACGGATTCCACACTACGGCCGATCGCGACCCGAAAGGCTGAATGTGGACGTTCCGGCGCCAGCCTGCGTCGCGAATCGCTAGCGCGCCGTCGATGCCTGTATAAATGCGGTCGGTCTCTGCTTCGATGCGAAGTGCCCCGCCTTGCGCGTGGCTGGTCCAGTCCCGCAGCGTATCGACGTATCGAACCCCATCCAGCCCGTGGACCTCGACGTGGTCGATGTCGCTGACAGCGAAATAAGTGTGTAGCGCCTGGCTGACGGCCAGGGGCGCAAGCCCGGCGTTGCGCGTGGCGAGCGTAAGCGTCAAGGCATCGTCCAGCTGGATTTCCAAGACCAGCTCGGCCGCGTGCCGCCACTCCCCCCAGCCTGAAGGCAGGTCCAGGCGCAGCACCAGGCGCGCCGCTTCTGGCGTGGCGCCCGCCTCGAGTGCCTCCCAGTCCAGCGTCCGGGCGAACCCGTGGGACGGAGCGTCCACGCCCTTCGGCAGCATCATCTGCACCTCGACAGGATTGCGGTCGAACTGGCCGAACCACGGCCAGCAAACGGGTATGCCGCCACGCACCGGCCGCCCGGTCTCGAAGGCGGCGGCGTCGCTCAGCCACACGACGGGACGCTGCCCCCGGGGCGTATAGCTGAGCAGCTGCGCTCCCTGTCGCGCGACCAGCGCCTGGCCGTGGGGAGATTGCAATCGCCAGCACGGCAGCGCGCCGACGGTGCATGGCTCGACGGCAGCAGATGCGTTTTCATCCATGGTTATCCTCGTGGGTCTTGTCAGATGGTGCGGCCTCGCATTCCCATAGCCCGCTGCTTGGTGCATCCCTCTCGGCCACGTGCCGGTGTCGCCCAGGCGGCCTTCTCGGTTGGGCAATTATGCCCCGCGGCGGGATTGGATGCTTATCCACCACTTCTGTGGACAAGTTTGGGGATAGCAGGAAATGGCGGCCGCAAGACCCGCGCCAGCACGCGATTTGAAACGATTTGCACGTCGCTTGGGCAGCTCGAGGGTTCGACCTCTCATCCTAGAACTTCCGGCCGAGGGCGCCGCGGTGGCGCCACACTGGCAGAGGTCGGCTTACGGGGGCCAAATCCGTCTTGCCCCTAGGAAGACGGCACCAATCGGATGCGTCCGGACCCCAAAACGGTGCTCAGCCTTAAGGTTGATGGCGCGAGTCGAATCATGGCGGCCAGGGTCGACGACGCGGATGAGCTGGTGCGCAAAGACGGACCGGCATTTGTAACAGGCAGTTGTCCCCTCGAATTGTGGATAAATCAGGGGATAGGCTTGGGATAGAGGCCGCCAAGGCCCGTCATATCGCCGTTTGCCTTGGCTCGGTCAAAAAATCGGCAACGTGTGGGTGGGTCAGTCCGAGATGCTCGGCGCCCAGAATACCTGGGCGATGGCAGGGTTGCCGGCAAGTTTGGCGGTGATGGCGTCGAGCTCGGTGCCCTGGATGGAGGTAGCCATCAAAGTGGCGCGGATTTCGATCTCTTCATCGCCAAACGGCACCACTTCGAGCTCCGCGAGCGGATAGTTCGCCCGTTCCAGCTCGGCTTCGAGCGCCGCCATGGCTGCCGTTCGGTGGGCAGTTCCAGTAATGACGTGGATGATGCTCGTCACCTCAGACGAGAGGACGTCCACCGGCTTGCGGTTGAAGGTGTTCACGACGGGGCGCAGCAGGGTGTTGGCGGCAAGGACGAAAACGGTGGCCAGGATCGCCTCGGCGATCAGGTCTGCTCCCGCGCAGGCTCCGATGGCCGCCGATCCCCAGAGCGTCGCCGCGGTGTTCAGGCCGCGCACATTGCCCTCTTCCCGCATGATGACGCCCGCCCCCAGGAATCCTACGCCGGACACAACGTAGGAGGCGACACGGGCGGCGCCGTCCGTGCCCGCGATGCGCATCGCCATGTCGACGAAAATTGCCGCGCCAAGCGCCACGAGTACATTGGTGCGCAGACCCGCGGTACGCTGGCGGTACTGCCGCTCGAGCCCGATGAGCGCGCCGAGTATGAAGGCGGTCGCCAGGCTGACGAGCGTGTCGAGCAATTCAAGGGTGTGGAAATTCGCGAAGGCCTGCACGCGACCTCCCTTCTTTTTGGTTTCTAGGTCGTCGAAAAACAAAACGAGCTGCCGGACCGCTGGCCCGGCAGCTCGACGCATCAGGCTTTAGCCGGCGTTATTGCAATTGTTCGTAGCTGACGCGCTGGATGTCGGGATGGCGCCCTAGGCCCAGCGCGACCGCGTTCAGCTCGCGGCGCAGGTGCGGCGGGCACTGCAGGGTGACCGACATGCGGTAGAACGCGTCCGGCGCCGCGGCGCTGGCTATCCGCATTTGGGAAAAGCGCAGGTCGCGTGATGAGAGCTCGGCGTGCACATGTTGACGCAAGCGGTCCAGGCGCGAATTGGCACTGAACACGGTCAGGCGGAAGCGCAAATCCCGCTTGCCCGGTCCGAGCACGCTCCTGCGGCGCCACGCGCCCAAGATCTTGGCGAAACGCATCATTGAGCCTCCTGGCAGACAGGAAGACGGACTATGCCGTTCGGCAAACGCGGAGCCTGCCCGTGGCAGGCGGGTAAAGCGGGAAACCTTGGGGAAGGAGGATCCGCATCCTGGCCTAGCAGGACGCGGCAGACAAATCTGCAGACCTGCTAGGCGGCGTTGGCCGAAACGGCTCGACTACTGCCGTCGTTATCCACGACTTGCCTCAAAAAATGTTGGAAGGCCACCATTCTATCCCGCCCCTTCCTCCGGGACAACCCTAGTCGACGCATCGTGGCGGCGGCGCACGCTTCGAACAGAACCGGCTGCGTGTCGCGGCGACCCAACATTCGTTTCGAAACGACTGCCAGAGTGCCGCGCGCCGCCTAGACTATGCGGACCCTCGCGGCTGTTCCGGCCGGTTTGCCGTCCGCGTGGCGGCACCGGCGCTCGACAGTCGTAACACCTGCGGAACTCCAACCTTGAAACTCTTGCTATTGGTCCGCGCAGCCTGGGCTCTCGGGCTCTGCGCGGCGGCACACGGCGCATCGGCGAACCCTTCGCTGCCGCCCATTGTCGTGCTCAACTCGCTCGACGCCAGCGTGAGCATTCTCGATGCCGCGACCTATTCTGAGAAGCGGCGGATCTCCACCGGCAAGGAACCCCACCATCTTTATCTGACGCCGGACGAAAAATCCCTGCTGGTGGCCAATGCGGCGGGAGACTCGCTCACGTTCCTGGATCCGGCCACCGGAACCGTCCAACGTACGCTGACCGGAATCGTCGACCCTTATCACCTGCGGTTCTCGCCCGACATGAAGTGGTTCGTGACGGCGGCAAACCGCTTGGACCACATCGACATTTACCAATGGGAGGGATCCGTCGCCACGACCGAGCCCCGGCTGGTCAAGCGCATTCCGGCGGGCCGCACGCCCAGCCACATTGCCATAGACAGCAAGAGCCGGAATCTGTACGTGACGCTGCAGGATAGCGACCAAGTGATCGCCATCGATCTCCCTACCCAGACCCCCTTGTGGACCATGCCGGTCGGCAAGACGCCGGCCGATGTCTTCATCACGGGTGACGACCGCTATCTGCTGGTAGCAACGACCGGTGATCGCTACGTGGAGGTCTACGACCTGGCGGCGTCGCCTCCCCAGTTGGTGAAAAAGCTGGAAACGGGTGCAGGCGCGCACGCGTTCCGCGCCCAAGGGGACGGACGCCATCTTTTCGTCAGCAATCGGGTCGCCAACACCATCAGCCGCATCGACTTGCAGGCCATGGCCGTGGTCGACGTCTATCCGGCCCCCGGCGGGCCGGATTGCATGGAGGTCTTGGCGGACGGCAAGACGCTGCTTGTGACTTCGCGGTGGGCGAAGAAACTCACAGTCATCGACACCGTCAAGAAGGCGGTGGTGCACCAGGTGAAAGTCGGACGATCCCCCCATGGCGTCTGGACGCTGGCCCATGCCCCGAGGCAGTAGGTTCGCGCGCGTCGCGGCCTTCGCGCCGCTGCTCTTGGCCGCAGCGGCCCAGGCCGCCGATTGTTCGCGCCCGGTGTACCTGACATTCGACACCGGGCATATGGGCGTCGCGCCGCTGGTGGCCGAAGTATTGGAACGGCAGCAGGTGCAAGCCACTTTCTTCCTGGCCAACGAAACGACGCTGGACGGCGGCACGAGCCTGGACGACCGCTGGGCGCCCTGGTGGAGGCAGCTGGCCGCGCGAGGCCATGTTTTCGGTTCGCACACCTACGACCACGTGTATTGGCAGGCGGACCTGCCTGAAGGGTTTCGCATGAAACCGGCCTTTGGCCCCCGGGCTGGCCGTACCCAGACCGTGACGGCGGACGGATATTGCGCCGAGCTGGATCGCAGCGCCCGGCGCTTCAAAGAAATGACTGGCCGCTCCATGTCGCCCCTGTTCCGTGCGCCGGGCGGCAAGACCTCGTCCAAGCTGCTTGAGGCCGCGGAGCGTCGTTGCGGCTATCGGCACGTGGGCTGGACGCCGGCCGGCTTCTTGGGAGACGAGCTTCCCAGCGACAAATATCCCAACCGGCTATTGCTAGAGCGCGCCTTGCGCAATATACGAAGCGGCGATATCTTGTTGGCCCATTTGGGCATCTGGTCGCGACAGGACCCCTGGGCCCCGGCGGTCCTGGAGCCGCTGATCGAAGGCCTGAAGCAGAAAGGCTTATGCTTTGCCACGTTGGCCGAACATCCGCGTTACCGGGACTGGTTGAGCACGCATCACGTCAATGAGCATCCTTAGCGATCTTTTTTCGGGCGCGCAGCAATGGCTGTTCGAGGCCCTCGTGCAGCCCTCGCTTTTTCACCTAGGATTGGCCAACCTCCTCGAAGACGCCTACGCTGCCACGATGTGGCTGCTCCTCGGCCTGGGGCAACTGGCGATCATGCTCGCGGTGTTCGCCCCCCTGCAGCGCTGGCGCCCGGTAGAGAAAGTCGTGGACCGGACGGCGGTCCGGCTTGACGTCTTGTATACCTTGATCCACTCGCTCGGCCTATTCAGGCTCGCGCTCTTTTTCACGATTTGGCCACTGCTGGACGGGCTCTTCGGCACCCTGCACGTCCTGGGTTTTGCACCCTACCACCTGGATGAACTTTGGCCGGGCGTGACCGACCGGCCCTGGATCAGCCTGATCCTTTACCTGCTGATCTTCGACTTCGTCGACTATGCATTCCACCGGGCCGAGCACAGGTTCAGCTGGCTATGGGCACTGCATGCCGTGCACCACAGCCAGCGGCAGATGACGATGTGGTCCGACCAGAGGAATCATTTGTTGAGCGACCTGCTGCGGGACTTGGTCATCGTCCTGGTGTCCCACCTGATCGGCGTGCCGCCCGGGCAGTTCGTGGCGGTCGTGTTGATCACGCGGCTGGTCGAAAGCCTCTCGCATGCGAACGTACGCATGAGTTTCGGCCGCTTGGGGCAGTACCTGCTGGTCGGTCCGCGCTTCCACCGTCACCACCATGCGATCGCGCCCGTCGCGGTCGCCGGGGCACCAGAAGCTAACTACAACTTCAGTGTGTTGTTTCCCGTCTGGGACATCTTGTTCGGGACGGCTCGCTTTGACGGCGACTATGGCCCCACGGGAATCAGCGACCAGTTGCCGGAGCGAGGTGGCCGGGACTACGGACGCGGTTTTTTCTCCCAGCAATGGCTGGGGATCAAGCGGCTATTCGGACGTGCGTAGCGAATCAGGGGCGTCGTGCCGGGGGCCGTCGGATCCACGCCAGCACCAGCCCCCTGCCCGGCACCCGGGCGCATCGGGTCAGAAGGCGTCGGTCGAGGTGAATAGGCCGACGCGTAGGCCTTCGGCTGTGTAGATCTCGCGGCCGTCCACGCTCATGCGGCCATCGGCGATGCCCAGCACGAGCGAGCGGTTGATCGTCCGCTTGATGTCGATGTGGTAGGTGACCTTCTTGGCGGTCGGCAGGACTTGGCCGACGAATTTCACTTCGCCCGCGCCCAACGCCCGGCCGCGCCCAGGATTGCCCTGCCAGCCCAGGAAGAAGCCGACCAGCTGCCACATTGCGTCCAGGCCCAGGCAGCCGGGCATGACCGGGTCGCCTTCGAAATGGCACTTGAAGAACCAGAGGTCAGGATGAATGTCCAGCTCGGCGATGACCTCGCCCTTGCCGTATTTGCCGCCTTGGTCGGAGATATGGGTAATGCGGTCCAACATCAGCATGTTGGGGGCCGGCAACTGGGCATTGCCCTTCCCGAATAACTCGCCCCGCGCGCAGCGCAGCAGGTCCTCGCGGGAGAAGGCATTCTGTTCAAGCATGTAAGATCCTCGGAAGAAGGCCGCCATTATAGCTGCGCGGGCGCGCGAGGTCGCCTTCCGGGACGGGCCGGTCCCCGGCATGGCTGGGCGTGGCATTGAGCGGCCACCAGCCATGGTCCAAGGAGGCAACGCCCCTCCCGCAGCGAGGCGCGGATCCGCCCGGCCGCCTATCCTCAGGGCGCCCGTTCGCGGAAGGTCTTGACGTTGCCTTGGGCGTCGACCTCTTCGAGCCTGACCTTGAAGCCCCACAACCGGGCGAGGTGCTTCAATACCTGGTCCGCATCTTCCGAGTGCAGGGGCCTGCCCCGCGTGGTCACGTGCCGCAGCACGAGCGAGCGGTCCGAGTCGCGGTTGTAGCGGACCACCTGGATGTCGGGCACTTGCATGTCCCGGTTGTATTGGTCTGCCAGCAGGCGCCTGACGCGGCGGTATCCGTCGTCGTCGTGTATGGCCTCGACTTCCAGGTAGGGGTTGTCTTCGTGATCGGCGATGGCGAAGAAGCGGAACTCGCGTATCAGCCGCGGCGACAGGAACTGCGCGATGAAGGACTCGTCCTTGAAGTTGCGCATGGCGAAGTCCAGGGTCTTGCGCCAATCGCTGCCCGCGATGTCCGGGAACCACGCGCGGTCTTCCGGGGTCGGGTTCTCGCAAATGCGGCGGATGTCCTGCATCATCGCAAAGCCAAGGGCGTAGGGGTTGATGCCACCGTAGCCCCGCTGGTCGAAGCCGCGCTGCGCGACGACGTTGGTGTGGCTTTGCAGGAACTCGATCATGAAGCCGTCGGTGACCAGCCCCTTCTCGTGCAGCCGGTTCAGCAAGGTGTAATGCCAGAACGTGGCCCACCCCTCATTCATGATCTTGGTCTGGGTCTGCGGGTAGAAGTACTGGGCGAGCTTGCGCACGATGCGCACCAGTTCCTTCTGCCAGGGCTCCAAGGTCGGCGAGTACTTTTCAATGAAGTACAGGATGTTTTCTTCCGGCTCGGGCGGAAAGACGTTTTGCTTTTCCTCGCGCTTGACGCGGTCGCGCGCCGGAAGGGTACGCCATAAATCGTTGTATTGCTGGCGCGCATACTCTTCCCGCTCGGCCTGGCGCTGCATCTCTTCCTTGTATGAGATCGGGTGTGGCCGTCGATAACGGTCGACGCCATGGGTCATCAGCGCATGGCAGGAGTCGAGGGTGGCCTCGACCGGGCCGATGCCGTACTTCTCCTCGCACGACATGACATAGTTTCGCGCGAAGACGAGGTAGTCCAGCATTCCCTCCGCGTCAGTCCATTGCCGGAAGAGGTAGTTCCCCTTGAAGAACGAGTTGTGCCCGTAGCACGCGTGCGCAATCACCAAGGCCTGCATCGCCATGGAATTCTCTTCCATGAGGTAGGCGATGCAGGGGTTGGAGTTGATGACGATTTCGTACGCCAATCCTTGCACGCCGCGCCGGTAGGCTTGCTCGTTGCGAATGAATTCCTTGCCGTACGACCAGTGCGGGTAGCCGATGGGCAGTCCCACCGAGGCATAGGCATCCAGCATCTGCTCGGAGGTGATGATCTCGATCTGGCTCGGGTAAGTATCGAGCCCGAACTCCCGCGCCGTCTCGCCTATGGCCTCGTCATACCGCTGGATCAGTTCGAAGGTCCATTCGGAGGTAGTCGACAGAGGCTGGACGGCCCCCGGCGGCGCTTCGCGCTCCAAGGCTACGCTCATGCGGTCTCCTTCTTGAAGAGGTCGTGCAGCACCCCGAATATTTCGCGTCGTTCCCTTATGCGGCGCATGGCGAAATGCGGTGCCGTCTCGCGCTCATACTCGGCCCACAGGCTGCTCTTGCGCATTTCGTCCACGTCCGGGATCTCGATGTAGGCGTAATAGCGAGTCAGGGGCAGCAGGTGCTCCGACAGGAATCGGGCGCTCTTGGCGGCGTCGGCACCGAAGGAATCGCCGTCGGTGGCCTGGGCCGCATAGATGTTCCAGGTGGTGGGCGGATAGCGCTCTTGCACGATCTTGTACATGAGCTCGAGGGCCGAGAGCACGACCGTGCCCCCGCTCTTGGGGTCGTGGAAGAACGTGTCTTCGTCCACTTCTTCGGCGTTGTCGGTGTGGCGCACGAAGACGAGGTCCACCCGCTCGTACTTGCGGGAGAGGAACAAATAGAGCAGCGTAAAGAAACGCTTGGCCAGGTCCTTCTTGTTTTCATCCATGGAGCCCGACACGTCCATGAGGCAAAACATCACCGCCCTGGCCACGGGCGAGGGTTCGACGATCCGGTGCCGGTAGCGCAAGTCGAGCGAGTCCAGGAATGGAATCCGCGCGAGCCGGCTACGGAGCGTCTCGACCTCTTCCCGCAGCGCCTCGACCTCGGTCGCGGGCGCCCCCCGCGCTTGGGCCTCCTCGAGCTTGCGTTGCGCTTCTTCGAGCGCCAGGCGTTCGCTGCCGCCCAACGCGATGCGGCGCGACAGCGATGTCTTGAGCGTGCGCAATACACTCAGCGTGCTGGGCGAGCCCGTCGTGGTGTACCCGGCGCGGCGCCATTTCTGCTGGCTGATTTCCCCAAGCTGGGTGCGAACCAGGTGGGGAAGCTCCATGTCCTCGAAAAATAGGTTGAGAAACTCGTCCCGCGACAAGCTGAACGTAAACTGGTCGACAGAGTCGCCCTCCCCGGGTTCGGAGGGATCCCCGTCGTCCGCGCCGCGCGGCCGTTCGATCTTGTCGCCTTTGGCGAACTCGCGGTTGCCGGGGTGGACGATCTCGCGGTCCCCTCCCCGGCCGTAGCGAAAAACGGGCTCGGAGATGTCTTTGGCGGGGAGGTTGATTTCCCCGCCTTGATCCATCTCCTCGATGGACCGCTCCTGGACCAGCTCGCGGACTGCCTTGCGGATCTGTTCCTTGTATCGCCTGATGAAGCGCTCCCGGTTGACAGCGCTCTTATTCCGGCCGTTGAGCCGCCTATCGATGAGTGAATTCATATTCACCTAGCTCACGAAGACTTCCTCACCCGCAAGTACCACTCGCAAAGCAAGCGAACCTGCTTTTCGGTATAGCCTTTTGCGACCATCCGTTCCACAAAGCTCTCGTGCTTGCGCTTGTCTTCGGCCGACGCCTTGGCGTTGAACGAAATGACCGGGAGCAGGTCCTCGGTGTTGGAGAACATTTTCTTCTCGATCACCTCGCGCAGCTTTTCGTAGCTGGTCCACGAAGGATTGCGTCCGCCGTTGTTCGCCCGGGCGCGCAACACGAAGTTCACGATCTCGTTGCGGAAATCCTTGGGGTTGGCGATGCCCGCGGGTTTTTCGATTTTCTCCAGCTCGGCGTTGAGTGCTGCCCGGTCGAAGCTTTCGCCCGTTTCCGGATCGCGGAACTCTTCGTCTTGGATCCAGCAGTCCGCAAAGGTGACGTAGCGATCGAAGATGTTCTGCCCGTACTCCGAATACGATTCCAGGTACGCCGTCTGGATTTCCTTGCCGATGAATTCGGCATAGCGCGGGGCAAGATAGCCCTTGATGTGCTCGAGGTAGCGTCGCCGGACGTCTTCGGGGAAGTCCTCGCGGGTGATCCGCTGTTCTAGCACGTACATCAGGTGCACGGGGTTGGCCGCCACTTCCGTGTGGTCGTAGTTGAAGACGCTGGAAAGAATCTTGTAGGCGAAGCGGGTCGATACCCCGGTCATCCCCTCGTCGGTACCGGCGTAATCCTTGTATTCCTGCAGTACCTTCGCCTTGGGATCCACGTCCTTGAGGCTTTCGCCGTCGTACACGCGCAGCTTGGAATATATGCTCGAGTTTTCGGGCTCCTTCAGCCGGGTCAGCACGGAGAACTGGGCCATCATCTCGAGCGTGCCCGGCGCGCAAGGTGCATTCGCGAGCGAGCTGTTCTGCAGCAGCTTGCGGTAGATCTTGACCTCTTCGGAAACCTGCAGGCAGTACGGAACCTTGACGATGTAGATACGGTCAAGGAACGCTTCGTTGTGCTTGTTGTTGCGAAAGGTCTGCCACTCGGACTCGTTGGAATGCGCAAGAATGATTCCGTTGAAGGGTATGGCCGAGAAACCCTCCGTGCCCTTGAAGTTGCCCTCCTGGGTTGCTGTCAACAGGGGGTGCAACATCTTGATGGGCGCCTTGAACATTTCAACGAATTCGAGCAACCCCTGGTTGGCCAGGCACAGGCCCCCCGAATAGCTGTAGGCGTCGGGATCGTCCTGCGAATAGCGGTCGAGCTTGCGGATGTCCACCTTGCCAACCAGCGAAGAGATGTCTTGGTTGTTCTCGTCGCCCGGCTCGGTCTTGGCGATGGCGATCTGCCGCAACACCGAAGGCTGCAGGCGGACCACCCGGAATTGTGAGATATCGCCGTCGAATTCCTTCAGGCGCTTGATCGCCCAAGGCGACATGATGCCGTTCAGGTAGCGGCGTGGGATGCCGTACTCTTGCTCGAGGCGGTCGCCAAAGCGGTCTGGGTGGAATAGCCCCAAGGGCGATTCGTTCACAGGCGATCCCTTGAGCGCATAAATGGGATGCACCTCCATCAGCGCCTTGAGGCGTTCGGCAATCGAAGACTTGCCTCCGCCGACCGGGCCGAGCAGGTAGAGGATCTGCTTACGCTCTTCCAGCCCTTGGGCGGCATGCTTGAAGAAGGAAACGATCTGGTCGATCACCTCCTCCATGCCAAAGAATTCCTTGAACGCGGGGTAACGGCGGATGAGGCGGTTGGAGAACAGCCGCGACAACCGTGGGTCGTTGCGCGTATCGATCAATTCCGGCTCGCCGATCGCTGCGAGCATGCGTTCGGCGGCGGTCGCGTAAGTCATGGGATCCCGGCGGGCGAGGTCCAGATACTCCTCGAGAGAAAGTTCGGTTTCCTGCGTCTTGGCGTATTGAGCCTTGAAGCCTTCGACGATATTCAGCACGGACAACCTCCAACAGCGAGTGAATGAAACCTGCTACACAACTGGGTTGTTGTTAGCGCCGGCCAAGCCGGCCTCCGGTTCTTCCTGCCGGATGCATTTCCCGCATGTCCGGGGCTGAGAATCAGCAACTACCGATCCCGCCTCGTCACGTTTATGTCTGCTCCAGAGTCTCCTTGGGTAACCTCATTGCAAACATCATACGGCGCAACGACGCGATGGGCCTGCTTTGTGTTGCGCACGCGATAATTTTTTTGGCGCAGGCCGCTAGGGGTATACACTCGTAAGGCTCGATTCTGCTGACCGGAGTTCCGCGCGCTAGCGCAATTCAGGGTGTTTTCTAATGCTGCGGCTGGTCATCGTTCCACGCAAAATCGGGCGTGAGCAGGCTTTTCCACCTCGAAAAAAATCTGCTATAATTTTTGTCTTTCGGGGCGTAGCGCAGCCTGGTAGCGCACTTGCATGGGGTGCAAGGGGTCGCGAGTTCGAATCCCGCCGCCCCGACCATACATCAGTTCCTGATTCGTATAGTCGGAACCCAAAGCCCGGTAGCCACAAGCTGCCGGGCTTTTTTCATTGGCTTTGCAGCCTTGCCTTTTACGGCAACGGGTTAACCCCGCATTTTGTTCTTGAATGTTTCAATCGCAATGCACCGATGAATGCCGGCGGCGGCATGGCAGGATGGCACTTTACGCGGGAGGCCGATTGCACACGGGCAAATCAAAACAATGAGGAACGTTGCCCCACGGATCCCGCGCTTTCGTCTTTGCGATGATCTTTTTGGTGAAGGAATGCGCGGCCCTACGCCCAGCAGCCTGCCGCGCAGGAAAAAACCGTTCGCGTTGCGGGCGAACGGTCATGCACAGAAACTATCAGTTTCGAGCTATCTATTGAGCTTGATCTAGGCAGCCTCGCCGCCCTAGCCCGCCTTGGGCTCAGCCCGATCGCGCCTGGCTATGCTCCTGGGCCGCCTTGAGCATGCTGACGATGTCCGCGAGCTCGGCCCGTATGGCCTGCAGCTCCGGTTCTTCGATCGGGTAGGTCTTGACCTGCGGCGCCTCTTCCACTTGCCCGCGGGATTCATCCAGGCGGTTGCGCGCCCCGCTGATGGTGAAACCCTGTTCATACAGCAGTTCGCGAATCCGCCGGATGAGCAGCACCTCGTGGTGCTGGTAATAGCGGCGATTGCCCCGTCGCTTGATGGGTTTGAGCTGCGTGAACTCCTGCTCCCAATAGCGCAGCACGTGCGGCTTGACGCCGCATAGCTCGCTGACTTCGCCTATGGTGAAGTAACGTTTCGCAGGAATGGGGGGAAGAACGACGGGGGGCTCGATGCGCGCCATAAAACCTCTCAAGACCGATTCTGTTCGCGCAGCGCGACTTGTTCGACCATGCTCTTGAGTTTCTGGCTCGCATGGAAGGTGACGACCCGGCGGGCGGCGATCGGTATTTCTTCGCCCGTCTTGGGATTGCGTCCCGGGCGCTGCGGTTTGTTGCGCACCTGGAAGTTGCCGAAGCCCGAGAGCTTCACCACGTCTCCGCGCTCTAGCGCGTCACGGATCTCCTCGAAGAAGGTCTCGACCATGTCCTTGGCTTCGCGCTTGTTGAGGCCTACGCGCTCGAACAGGAGGTCGGCCAGTTCCGCCTTGGTCAGGGTGCGCGCATCGAGCGTGTTCTGCGGCGCCTCGACGCCCGGGGCGAGCGCGTCCGGGCGGGCGTAGCTGTCGGAAACGAGAGAATGCATAGACACGGATGGAGAACTCGGTGTTAAACCCTCAGCCGGGCACCGTGCTCCGTTTCCAGCGCGGTACGGATGCGGGCCAGGCACGACTCGACTCGGGCGTCGTCCAGGGTTACCGAAGTATCCTGTAGCCAGAATCGGAAGGCAAGGCTTTTTTCCTTTCCTAACAAGGACTTATCCCGCCAAACGTCGAAAAGACGTACATCTTTCACCACGGCCAGTTCGGGCTCCGAGGCGACGACCCTGCGAACCGTATCGAGCATTTGCTGGGCCAGCACTCCTTCCGGGACCCACATGGCCAGGTCGCGGATGACCACCGGTTGGCGCGAGATCTCGGACAGCGCAGGCAACGGGTGTGCCGCGGCCCGCGTAGCATCCACTTCGAATACGATCGGCGCGTGGGGAAGCTCGGCGCGCTGCACCCAACGCGGATGCAGCTCCCCTATCCAGCCGATGGTTTCGCCGTCCATTTCGATGCGGGCGCTGCGGCCAGGATGCAGCGCCGGGTGCTGGTCGGGCACGAAGCGCGGCCCCTGCGCGCTGCAGCCGGCCAACAGGGCTTCGAGATCTGCCTTGACGTCGTAAAAATCGACCTGCCGGGTCTGCGTACCCCACTGCTCTTCGACGACCGGGCCATACGCCAGCGCCGCCAAGCGCATGGGTTGTGCGACGCCGGCCACGTCCAGCGGACCGTCTTCTACGGAGGCATCGCGCCGGAACACGCGCCCCAGCTCGAACACGCGCACGCGGGAAATCTTGCGGTTGACGTTGTATTGCGCGTTCGCCACCAATCCGCCGATCAGGCTACTGCGCATGACCGACAACTGGCTGGCGATGGGGTTGAGCAAGCGGATCGGGTCCGGGTTGCCCGCATAGTCGCGCTCCCACTCCGCTTCCACGAAGCTGAAATTGATGACTTCTTGGTAGTCGAGCGCCGCCATGAGGTGGCGCAGGTCGTGGAAAGAGCGACGCTCTTCCTTCGGCGCACGGACCTTCGCCCGCGCCACGGGCGGCACGTCGGGTATCCGTTCGAAACCATAGATGCGTGCCACCTCCTCGATCAGGTCCTCCTCGATTTCGATGTCGAAGCGGAAGGACGGAGGCGTGACGACGAAAGCGCCCGGCTCGCGCACGAAAGGCAGGCCCAGGCGCGTAAAAATGCTGGCGATCTCTTCTTCCGGCACGGGCACCCCGAGCACCTTGTGGCAGCGCTCGACCCGCAGGCGCACCGGCTTGCGTTCGGGAAGATTCACGACTTGGTCGTCGACGGGACCGACTTGCCCGCCGCAGACCTGCACGATGAGGCTGGTCAGGTATTCGAGGTCGGCGGGAATATTCGCGTAGTCCACGCCGCGCTCGAAGCGATGGCTGGCATCAGTGCTGAAGTTATAGCGGCGCGCGCGGCCCGCGATGGCGGCGGGCCACCAGAATGCCGCCTCGATGTAGATGTCGCGGGTCTCGGTCGAGACGGACGTCGCTTCGCCGCCCATGATGCCGGCCAGGCATTCCGGGCCGTTGTCGTCGGCGATGACGCCGACCGAGCCGTCCACCTCCACCGTTTGGCCGTTCAACAGCAGGATCTTCTCTCCGGGGCGGCCCCACCGCACGTGCAGGCCGCCGTGGACTTTGGCGAGGTCGAACACGTGGCTCGGGCGCCCCAATTCCAGCATCACGTAGTTGGAAATATCGACCAGGGCGGAGATGGAGCGTTGGCCCGACCGCTCGAGCCTGCGGCGTATCCAATCCGGCGTGGGTGCGCTGGCATCGACGCCCCGGATCACCCGGCCGACGTAACGCCCGCAGAGGTCCGGCGCATGCACGGTCACAGGCACGCGATCGTCGATGGTGACCGGCACGGGCTCCAGGCGGGGCGCCTCCAAGGGGGCGCCGGTGAGGGCTGCCACTTCGCGGGCCACGCCGAGCACGGACAGGCAGTCCGCCTTGTTGGGCGTCAGCTTGAGGGTGAAGAGGGTGTCGTCGAGCTGCAGCCATTCGCGCACCGGCACGCCGACCTTGGCGTCGGGGCCGAGATCGAGCAGGCCTGCGTGGTCTTGCGAGAGTCCCAGCTCGCGCGCCGAACACAACATGCCGAACGATTCCACGCCGCGCATCTTGGCGACGCCGATCTTGATGCCGCCCGGCAGTTTCGCGCCGACGGTCGCGAGCGGTACTTTCATGCCGGTCGCCACGTTGGGAGCGCCGCACACGATCTGCAGCGGTTCCCCCTGTCCAGCGTCGACCTTGCAAACTCGCAGCTTGTCGGCGTTGGGGTGCGGCTCCACCGATAGCACCTGGGCCACGACGACCCCGCTGAACTCGGGGGCCACGGGAGCCGTTTCCTCGACCTCGAGGCCGGCCATGGTCAATTGATGAGCCAGTTCGTGAGTCGAAATGGCGGGGTTGGTCAGCGACCGCAACCAGGATTCGGGAAATTGCATGACTAGCCCATCAGTTGAATTGCTTGAGGAAACGCAGATCGCCTTCGAAGAACTGCCTCAGGTCGTTGACGCCATACCGCAGCATGGTCAAGCGCTCCAGGCCCGAGCCGAAGGCAAAGCCGATGTAGCGTTCCGGATCGAGGCCGAAGTTGCGCACGACGGTCGGATGCACCTGGCCCGAGCCGGAGATTTCCAGCCAGCGGCCTTTGTTCGGGCCCGAGGTGAACATCATGTCGATTTCCGCCGAAGGTTCGGTGAACGGGAAGAAGGACGGCCGGAAACGCAGCACCAGGTCGTCGGTCTCGAAAAACGCGCGCAGAAAATCCGTATAGACGCCCTTGAGGTCGGCGAACGAGATGTTTTCGTCGATCCACAGGCCCTCGACCTGGTGGAACATGGGCGAATGCGTGGCGTCGCTGTCTACGCGGTAGGTCCGGCCCGGGGCAATGACCTTGATGGGCGGCTTGTGGGCGCGCGCATACCGTACCTGCATGGGACTGGTGTGCGTGCGCAGCAGCAGGGGCAGTCCCTGCGCGTCCTTCATGTCGACGTAGAACGTATCTTGCATGGAGCGCGCCGGATGGTTCTCCGGGTTGTTGAGCGCGGTGAAGTTGGTCCAGTCGTTCTCCACTTCGGGACCGTCTGCTACGTCGAAGCCGATGGACCGGAAAATCTGTTCGATGCGCTCCCAGGTGCGGATGACCGGATGGATGCCGCCTATGCCGCGTCCGCGGCCGGGCAGCGTCACGTCGATGGTCTCCTCCGCCAGTCGTGCCGCGAGCTTGGCGTCGGCCAATGCCTGGCGCCGCTCGTTGAGCAGGCTCTCGATCTTGGCCTTCGCTTCGTTGATGCGGGCCCCTTCCGTGCGCTTCTGTTCGGGAGCCAGGCTCGCGAGCCCCTTGAGCAGCGCCGTCAGGGCGCCCTGCTTACCCAGAAACCGGGCTTTCTCGTTCTCGAGCGCGTTGGGATCCGACGCGGCCGCGAAGGCCTCCCCGGCTTGGCGTATCAGTTCGTCCAGATTCTGGGACATGGCGGATTCGTATCGATAAGAGGAAAAAGAGGCGCTGCAAAACCCTTCGGCGCTGGCTGCCCATCGCGGCAAGGCGGCCTAGGTTGCGGTGCGAAGTCCCGTGGGCGCCCTGCCGGCAAAAACACGAACGGGGCTTCGAAGAAGCCCCGTTCGGGTGTTGCACTCCTAGCTTACCGCCGCTTCCGGCTTACGGGCCGGACCGGCGCTCAGCGATGCGAGTTCAGGCTGCCAGGGCGTTCTTGACTTGTTGCACGATCGCGGCAAAGCCCGCCTTGTCGCGCACAGCCAGGTCGGCCAGGACCTTGCGGTCGAGGTCGATCGCCGCTTTCTTCAGGCCGGCCATGAACACGCTGTAGGACACGCCGTGCTCGCGGACGGCAGCGTTGATACGGGTGATCCACAGGGCACGGAAGGTGCGCTTCTTGGCGCGGCGGTCGCGATAGGCGTATTGGCCGGCGCGCATGACCGCTTGCTTGGCGACGCGGAATACGTTGCCGCGGCGGCCGCGATAACCCTTGGCCGCGCTGATGACTTTCTTGTGACGGGCCCGGGCGGTTACCCCACGTTTGACTCTAGGCATTTGAAAACTCCAATATCAGCGGGTTGGGTTCAGGCAAACGGCATCATTGCCCGCACGGCCTTCACATCGGCCTCGTGGACCGCGGCGGAGCCGCGCAACTGACGCTTGTTCTTGGTCGTTTTCTTGGTGAGGATGTGGCGCTTGAACGCCTGGCCCCGCTTGATGGAACCGCTACCGCGGACCTTAAAGCGCTTGGCGGCGCTTTTCTTGGTCTTCATCTTAGGCATGACTGCTTCCTGTTGCGTTTACATGCTCACGGGTGCCGGCTGCTGCTGCCGGACTTGACGACCCGCATTCACTTGTTTTACCTGTCCCGTCCCCCGGACGCGCACCGCGGCGGCGCAGCGCCGCACACGAATTTGAAAGCGTTGCCGGGAACCGGATTGCTCGCCGCCAGGACTTTCGCGCCGAGCTTCGCCAGCGTGCACGGGAACCCGTGCACATTCTGGAAAACCGTAGATTATACCGCGTTAATCCCCAGTGCCCTTGCCGGGGCTGGCGGGCTTTTTCTTCGGAGCCAGCACCATGACCATCTGGCGGCCTTCCAGCTTGGGCATGGCTTCGACCGCGCTGATCTCGCCCAGGTCGTCACGCACGCGCTCCAGGACCCGCATGCCGAGCTCCTGGTGCGCCATTTCACGCCCGCGGAACCGCAGCGTCACCTTGGCCTTATCGCCCTCTTCCAGGAAGCGGCGCAGGTTGCGCAGCTTGACCTGGTAGTCGCCCTCGTCGGTTCCAGGCCGGAACTTGACTTCCTTGACCTGGATGATTTTTTGCTTGAGCTTGGCTTCGTGCTGACGCTTTTGCTCCTGGTACTTGAACTTGCCGTAGTCCATCAAGCGGCAGACCGGAGGCTGCGCGTTCGGGGCAATTTCGACCAGGTCAACATCATGCTGCTCGGAAAGCCTAACTGCTTCGGCCAGCTTGACGATGCCAAGCTGTTCGCCGTCGACCCCAATCAGGCGCACCTCCGGTGCAGTGATTTCACCATTGATGCGATTCGGCTTGTCGGTAGCGATGTCTGAAACTCCTGAATTTGATTAAAACGGCCGCCCGCGGCGGAACTGCCCCGCCGCCAGCATGGACCATGCCCGGAACGGACGCCTGCCCTCGTTACGATTTGGCGGGCGCCTCGACATTCCGGCGTTCGGCCACGTCGGCTGCGAGCCGCGACGAGAAAGCATCGAGCGGGAGCACCCCGAGGTCGATGCCGCCGCGGGCGCGTACGGCCACCGATGCAGCTTGCCGTTCTTTTTCACCTACGACGAGGATATAGGGAACTTTTTGCAAGCTGTGCTCCCGGATTTTATAGGTGATCTTTTCGCCGCGCAAATCTGCTTCCACCCTAAACCCTTGTTTTTTCAAGGTTTGCGCCACACTCTGCGCATATTCGGCGGTGGCCTCCGAAATACTGCACACCACGGCCTGCACCGGGGCCAGCCAGGGGGGCATCGCGCCGCCAAAATGCTCGATCAGCATTCCGATGAAGCGCTCCATGGATCCGAGGATGGCACGGTGCAGCATCACCGGGGTGACGCGCTGGTCGTTTTGGTCGACGTATTCGGCGCCCAGGCGGCCGGGCATGGAGAAATCCACCTGGATGGTGCCACACTGCCAGTGGCGGCCGAGGGCGTCCTTGAGCGTGTACTCGATCTTCGGTCCGTAGAAGGCCCCGTCTCCCGGGCTGATTTCGTACTCGCAGCCGGAGCGGCGCAGGCTTTCCATCAGGGCGTGCTCGGCCTTGTCCCAGACTTCGTCCGAGCCGATGCGGTGTTCCGGGCGCGTCGCGACCTTGTAGAGGATGTCCGTAAAGCCGAAGTCGCGGTAGACACGCTGCAACTGAGATGTAAACGCTACGCATTCATCGAGGATTTGGTCCTCGGTGCAGAAAATGTGGCCGTCGTCCTGCGTAAAGCCGCGCACCCGCATCATGCCGTGCAGCGCCCCGGAAGGCTCGTTCCGGTGGCATTGGCCGAACTCCCCGTAGCGCAGCGGGAGATCCCGGTACGAGCGCAGGTTGGCCCGGAAGATCTGCACGTGCCCCGGGCAGTTCATGGGCTTGAGCGCGTAGTAGCGGTTTTCGGACTCCGTCGTGAACATGTTCTCGCGGTAGTTTTCCCAGTGCCCCGTCTTTTCCCAGAGCGACCGGTCGAGGATCTGCGGCGCCTTGACCTCTTGGTAGCCGCTCTCCCGATAAACCCCGCGCACGTATTGTTCGACCTGCTGCCAGATGGTCCAGCCCTTGGGGTGCCAGAACACCAGGCCTGGCGCCTCGTCCTGGAAATGGAACAGGTCGAGTTCGCGGCCGAGCTTGCGGTGGTCGCGCTTCTCGGCCTCCTCCAGCATCTTCAGGTAGGCATCCTGGTCTTCCTTCTTCGCCCAAGCCGTGCCGTAGATGCGCTGGAGCATTTCATTCTTGCTGTCGCCGCGCCAGTAGGCGCCGGCCACCTTCATCAGCTTGAAGACTTTGAGCTTGCCAGTGGACGGGACGTGCGGCCCGCGGCACAGGTCGACGAAGTCGCCTTCCCGGTAAAGCGTAATCTTCTCGCCGGCGGGGATCGAGGCAATGATCTCGGCCTTGTATTTCTCGCCGATCGAATTGAAGAACGCCACGGCGTCGTCGCGGTTCCACTCTTCGCGCGTCACGACTTCGTCCTTCTTGGCGAGCTCCAGCATCTTGTTTTCGATGGCCGCCAAGTCTTCCGGCGTGAAGGGGCGAGAATAGGCGAAGTCGTAGTAGAAGCCGTTCTCGATCACCGGGCCGATGGTGACCTGGGCCTCCGGATACAGCGACTTGACCGCGTAAGCCAGCAGGTGGGCCGTGGAGTGGCGGATGAGGTCCAGCCCCTCAGGGTCCTTCGCGGTGATGATGGCGAGGCTGGCATCGCGCTCGATCGTATGGCTGGTGTCGACCAGCGTGGGTTCGCTGCCTTCGTACGTGATCCGGCCGGCCAGCGCGGCCTTGGCCAGCCCGGCGCCGATGGATGCGGCGACGTCGGCCACCGTGACGGGAGCCGGAAACTCACGCTGGGAACCATCGGGCAGCGTTACCTTGATCATTGATGCGACCTCGAAAATGAAACACGGCGCGCGCCGACAAATACCGTCGCTCGCCGCGACGCGCGAAGCAGCGAGCTCGGCAACATAAAAAAACGCGGCATCGGGGCCGCGTTCTTGCATTCTGCAGGGTTCCGGGCAGGGCCCGGCGGACAGGACGATGCGATGCAGGAAACCCACGCGGCTAGCCGGCGATGTTCCCCGTGGTAGTTCGTTCGTGCAGAGAAGGAACGCGCATGCGCGATTCGTCCTTGGTTTGCTTTGGCTGCATGGATGTTGCTCACGATTTTAGCACAGCACCCCCCTGTGGGACAGGGTGGAACTGCCCGCGGGGCCGGAGGAAAAAACCGTTCAGCCGCTGCTCGAGCGCATGGGCGACCCATCCCGCGGTGCGCCCCATGGCCCATAGTGCGCCCGCACTGCCGGCCGGCAGGTCCCAGGCGGAACAGAGGGCGACCAGGCCCAGCTCGATGCGGGGCGGAACGCCGACCTCCGATTGGACGGCCTCGAGGAAGCGGAACAGCATTTCCGCGCGCCGGGTTGGGCGAGGATGCTCACGCGCCATGCGAATCAATTGTTTTGCCCGCGGATCGCCCTGGGGATACGACCCGATGCCGAAGGCCCAGGATCGCGCGCGGTCGCGCATCACTTGCGAGACCCACGCATCGAGTTGGGCGCGCGTCCGGATCCCGGCCAAGGTGTCTTCGATCCGATCGCACCCGCCCGCCAGCCCCGACCCGGAGAGCACTGCCAAGGCGGCCCCTACGCAGGCATGGAGCTCGGCGCCTACGGAGGCAGCGATGCGCGCGCTGAACGTAGGCGGAGACAGTTCGTGGTCGGCGCTCAGTATCAGCATCGCATTGACGGCCTTGACTAGTTCCGGCACGGGAGCGTGGCCAAGCGCCTCGGCCACGTGCTGCGCCAGCGGCTTGTCGCCCGTTGGCGCACGGTAGCGCCGCCGCGCCGACAGCAGGCTGCAGCAGCCGGCGAAGGCCTGCACGAGTTGCTTGGCTGCGGTGATCGGTGCGCCGTGGCGCACCTCCTCGTCTACCGACTTGCCACCTAGCGCAAGCGCCACGGCTTGGAACGCCCGGATCATGCCGGGCGCCTCGCCCAGGCCGGCCATCAGTGCACGCAGCCGGGCCGCGCTCTCCGCAGGCAGCGGCTCTGCCGGCCAAGTGCCCGGGCCGTTTGGAAGAATGCCCGTCCAGAGCAGTTCCGCCACGTTTTCGAATGCGCCGGGATACTCCACCAGTTCGGCGGCGAGCCGGCCGCGGTACCGCGGCCCGTCGGGCGTGATTTCGGTAATGCCGGTGTCGATCACCGGCTGGCCCCACTGGAGTGCACTGGCAGCCACGGCCCCGTGCCCTGCCCGGGCCAGGCTGCGGCTGCGCAGGCCCTCTATTTCGTCGCGCAAGTACAGCCGTCTTTTCCGGCCGGGTTGGGCGACGGGATGCAGCATGCCCCGGCTCACATAGGTGTAGAGCGTAGCCGCCTTGATGCCGAGGATGCGGCACGCTTCCTTGGCGTCGACGACGCCGCCGGCAGACCACGCGTCGACAATGGGATCTGATAGGTTCACGAAGACACGCCGCGGGTGAAAGAGACAATATATCGATTATGCAATCGAGATTGAATCGACGTAAATCGATCCATAAACTTTTCGCCATCCCGCATTGCCACATCGAAGAATGCCGGTTCCACGCATCCCGGCAAGGTACAGGAGACACGTCATGATCCAACGCTTCGCGGGCCGGGCGGCCTTGGCTTTACTTGTTGTAGGCGGCTTTGCCGCGCCGCTGTTCGCCCAGACCGGCCCCTCTTCTTCCCGCCCCATCACCATCGTCGTGCCGTTCCAGGCGGGCGGCGGCGCCGACACTGTGGCACGCATGCTCGCGACCAATCTCGGCCCTCACTTGAACGGCCAGCCGGTGATTGTCGACAACCGTGCAGGAGCTTCGGGCAACATCGGCGCCAACCACGTCGCACGCGCACCGGCAGACGGTCATACCCTGCTGCTGACGAACAGCACCATGACGATCAATGCGGCGCTGAACTTCACGCAGGGCTACGACGTCAAGAAAGACTTGCAACCCGTCGCGATGTTGGTTTCCTCCCCGGTAGCGGTGGGCGTGAACAGCGGCTTGCCGGCCAAGACGACCGCAGAGCTGGTGCGGCACGTCCGGGACAATCCGGGCAAGGCCAACTACTCGTCCTGCGGCAATGGTTCACCGCAGCACTTCGCCGGCGAAGCCTTCAAGCAGTCGGCCAAGGTCGACATGGTGCACGTTCCGTACAACGGCTGCGCGCCCGCCATCAGCGATGCACTCGGCAACCAGGTACCCATTCTGTTCAGCACCATTCCCAACATGGCACCTCATGCCAAGACAGGCAAGCTGCGGCTGCTCGCGGTGGCCTCGGGCAAACGGCTGTCATTCATGCCCGAGGTACCGGCGCTGGCCGAGACGCCGGAATTCAAGAACCTGGACATCTCGGTGTGGTTCGGCCTGTTCGCGCCGGCGGCGACGCCGCCCGACGTGCGCGCCCGCATCGAGCAGGCAGTGCTGGCCACGCTCAAGGATCCAAAGCTGAAGCAGGAGTTCCAGGCGCGCTATTACGAGGTCGACGCGTTGGGGGCGGACGGCATGGGGCAACAGGTCGACAAAGATCTGGCGATGTACGGCGAGCTGGCCAAGCGTGCCGGCATCAAACTGGAGTAGCACCCTTTCCCTTTCCTATCTGAGTATCTGGAGTGCCATGTCTGCTTCGCTACCCTCTGATAGCGCCTCGCTGGCGCAGCACCTCGACGATCTAGTCGTCGCCAATCGCGTGCTTGCGAAATACGGCGTGCTCGACGGCTTCGGCCACGTCAGCATCCGCCATCCGGAACGCCCTGGGCATTTTCTGCTTGCGCGCTCGTTGGCACCTGAATTGGTCACCGCGGCCGACATCATGGAGTTCGACGAAGACTCCAATGCGGTCGGCGGCGACGCGCGCACGCCCTACCTCGAGCGCTTCATCCACGGCGAGATCTACCGGGCGCGACCGGACGTCAATGCGGTCGTCCACAGCCATTCTCCGTCCGTCATCCCGTTCGCGGGCTCTTCGGTGCGCCTGCGGCCCATCTACCACATGGCCGGTTTCCTGTCGGGCGGTGCGCCCGTATTCGACATACGCTGCTGCTTCGGGGCGACAGACCTGCTGGTGCGATGCCGCGAGCACGGCGAAGCACTTGCCAAGACGCTCGGGGCGCAGAACGTTGCTCTTATGCGCGGCCACGGTTTCGTGGCGGTTGGGAGCGACGTGCGCATCGCCGTTTACCGGGCGATGTACACCGAGACCAACGCATCCTTGCAGCAAAAGGCCATAACCCTTGGGGGCGAAGTCACTTACCTGAGCGAGGAAGAGGCTGCCAAGGCCGACGACACCATGGCGGGCGTGATGTTCCGCCCATGGGAGCTGTGGAAGAAGAAAGCCATGGAGGACTGACCTGGCCCGGCAGGCCGCCGAGGCTCGTGATCGAACACTCGACGGCCTGCCGCAGCGTTGCTCAGATCGTTTGTGGGAACGGCAGGTTACGCAGGCGCTTGCCGGTCAGTTTGGCCACCGCGTTGGCCACCGCGGGCGCCACGGGCGGCAAGCCCACCTCGCCGATGCCGCCGGGCGGATTGTCGGTCGGCGTCAGTTTCACCTCGACCACGGGGGCCAGGTTCGCGCGCAAGAGCGGGTACATGTGCAGGTTTTGTTGTTGCACTTGACCGCCCTTGTAGACCAGGCGTTCTCCGAGTGCGGCGGACAGCCCGAAGATCGCGGCGCCTTCAATCTGCGCCTTGATGTTGGCGGGACTGATGGCATGACCGCAATCGACCGCGGCCCAAAGGTGATGAACCGCCGGCCGGCCGTTTTCGACAGAGACTTCGGCAACCAGCGCGATGAACGAGCTCCACGTGTCGGAGAATGCCAGGCCCAGCGCCCGGCCTGGCTTGACGGGCTTGCCCCAGCCCGCCATGGCCGCCACCTCGCGCAGCACCGCCTGGGCGCGCGGGGCATGCGCGGTCATGTCAAGCCGGTACTGGAGCGGATCCTTGCCTACCGAGGCGGCAATTTCGTCGATCATGGTCTCGATCGCGAACTTGGTATAGCCGGCCCCTACCGCTCGCCAAAAGCTCACGTCTACGCCCCGCTGTTCGCGGCAATGCTCGATGAGCTGGTCGGTGATCTGATAGACGCAGTCTGATCCTTCCATGACGGGAGAGTCTTTCCCGCCTGTCTTTTCGTAGATGGCGGGGGCCGTGCGGGCGGTGATGCTTTCGGATACGAGCCTGTGGCGCCATCCGACGATACGCCCTTGGGCGTCGATGCCCGCGACCAGGTGTTGTGCCGTCATGGGGCGTGGACGGGATCGCAGGAAGTCGTCCTCTCGGGTCCAGATCACCTGGATCGGTACGCCGGGCATGGCCTTGGCAAGCAGCGCGGCTTCGAGGCTGTAGTCCGCCTCGGCTCGACGGCCATACCCCCCACCGAGCAGCGTGATGTTGACCTTGATGTTTTCAGGCTTGAATCCCGCGCCGGCAGACACAACGCCGATGACGCCCGAGGGAGATTGTGACGGCACCCAGATCTCGATCTTGTCACCATCGGCCCGCGCCGTGCAGTTCATGGGTTCCAGCGTGGTCTGCGCTACGTGCTCGGAGGTGTAGGTGGCGCGGAGTACGCGCGTGGCGCCGGCCAGTTTCTGCGCCGCATCCCCCTGTTTGTGCCAGACCGCGCCGGCATCGTCGAGCCGTTCCGCGCGGGCGACGAATTGCTTGAGGGCCGCTTCGCTGTCGTACGACCTCGCTTTGGACTCCGTGCTCCAAGTGACCTTGAGCAAATCCCGCGCCTTGCGGGCCGTGAAAAACGAATCGGCCACCACGCCTACGCCATGGGGCAGGCGCACGACTTTCTTGACGCCCGGTACGGCTAGCGCTTCGGCGTCGGAGACCGTGAGGGGTTTCTCACCCTGCACCGGCGCGTGCAGGATGGCAGCCCAGAGCATGCCGGGCAGGCGGACGTCGATTCCAAATTGTGCCGTGCCGTTGGACTTTGCCGGTACTTCCACGCGCGGCAGGTCTTTGCCGATGAGGGTGAACGCCGACATGGGCTTGAGCATGCCCTTGTCCACCTTCGGCAGCTCGGCCGGCGCCTGCGCGCTTTGGGCCAGCTCCCCATAAGTCATGCGCCGGCCGCTCGGTGGGTGGATGAGCGTGCTGCGCTCGGTGCGGACCTCCGAGGCCGGCACGCCCCATTTCGCCGCAGCCGCTTGGACCAGGACTAGCTTGCCCTGCAATCCCGCCAGGCGCAGCGTTTCGTAATAACCTTTGACCGTGCGCGAGGATCCGGTCACCATGGCTCCCCCGAAGCCCGGGTTGCCGAACCGCTTGGGGTCGCCGGGCGCTTGTTCGACGCGCACTTTGCTCCAGTCCAAGTCCATTTCTTCCGCGATGATCACGGGAATGGAGGTCATCGTGCCCTGCCCCATTTCCGAGGCAGGAGAGTAGATGACGGCCGTGTTGTCGGCGGCGAGGTTCACCCAGGCAATGGGACTGAACGGCGCGTTCGCCGCATGCGCCCCGGGTAGCAGCCACGCGGTGTCGCCGCGGGAGGCTGCCCAGCCTCCCATCACGACTCCCAGGGTAGCCGCGCCCGAGCCGACGAGGAACGCGCGGCGGGATAGTGTTTTCGTCTCCATGTCTGCCCTCCTAGCCCAGCGATTTCCGAGCGTTGACCACCGCATCGGCGATGCGGTTGTAGGTGCCGCACCGGCAAAGGTTTCCGGCCATGCGTTCGAGCACCTGCTCGCGCGAGAGCGTCTTGTCCGGCCCCGTTACCAGGCTGGCGGCGGTCATCAGCTGGCCGGACTGGCAGTAGCCGCACTGCGGCACCTGGTGTTCGACCCAAGCCTGGCTCAGGGCTTGGCCGGCTTTCGTCTCCATGAGTCCCTCGATGGTGGTCACGGATGCGCCCGTGACGGCGCTCATCGGCAAAATGCAGGAGCGCATCGGTTGCCCGTTGAGGTGCACCGTACAGGCACCGCACTGCGCCATGCCGCATCCGAACTTCGTCCCGGTGAGCTGGAAGTTCTCCCGCAATACCCAGAGCAAAGGCTTGTCGTCGGTGGCATCGATCGACACCTGCTTTCCATTGAGCTTGAACTCGATCACTGGATGTCTCCTTCGTGTGCGCCGCGCCTGCGAACGGGATGGCCGCATGGGCGGTGAGGATGATGCTAGCGCACGCGTGACGCAAAATCCACGCGCACCGGGGATTTTTCCCTGCGGGGCCAGGCACGCGTTGAGACGCGCGGTGCCTCACATTGAACAGCCCGGAGGTTGAGCGCCTGGCGCGCGCTGCCTAGCATGAGCCCATGCCGCGACGACCCGTCGCGAGAAGCCTGAGAACTCAAAAGGAAACTGTGTGACCGTAGCGTTCGATTATTCTTTGTCCTCCGATACGCGGGTGCTGATCACCGGCGGTACTTCCGGCATAGGCCGCGCCGTCGCCGCGGCGTTTGCGGCGCGCGGCGCGCGCGTCACGGCCACCGGTGCGACGCTGCATGAAGTCGAAAGTGCGCGAAGAGAGCCGGGTTTGGAGCGGGTGGAATGCGCCGTCCTGGACGTGCGCGATGGGCAGGCCGTGCGAGATTTCGCGTCCTGCTTCCAGGAGCTCGACGTGCTCGTCAATTGCGCCGGCATTATCCGGCGTGGCGCCGAACTCGTCGATCCGGCGGTATTCGTCGACGTCGTGGATACGAACTTGAACGGCACCATGCGCATGTGTGCCGCGTTGCGTCCTGCACTGGCCACCCGCCGGGGCGCGATCGTCAACACCACGTCCATCCTGAGCGTTTTCGGTGGCGCCCAGGTGCCGGGTTATTCGGCTTCCAAGGGGGGCGTGGCGCAACTGACCAAATCGCTGGCCATTGCGTACGCCGCCGACGGCATCCGGGTCAATGCCATCGCCCCGGGGTTCGTGGAAACGCCCATGGTCCGCGACATGACGGCGAACCCAGCGCGCTACCGGGCGATCGAGGCGAGAACCCCGCTCGGGCGCTGGGGGCAGCCGGAAGACATGGTGGGGCCGGTAATGTTCCTTGCGTCGCCAGCCGCCGCCTTCGTCACGGGTGTCGTGCTACCCGTGGACGGCGGCTACTTGGTCATGTCCAGCGACGCCGCGGGGTGAGCCCGGCGGCGCTCCCCTGCTTACTCCGCTTGGATGGCAAACTCCTTTACCCGCTGCGAGAAACTGCGCCAGTCCGCCTCGACAACCGATTGAAGGCGGGCCGGCGCGCCGCCCTGGGGTTCAATGCCCAGGCCGCGCAGCCTTTCCGCGACCTCCGGCATGCGCAACACTTCATTCACATGGTGATTCAGGCTGCTGAGGACGTCAGCGGGCAGGCCTTTCGGTCCGAACAGGCCGTACCAGGGCACGATGTCCACGTTCTTGTAGCCGAGTTCGGCAAAGGTTGGGACCTCGGGCAGCGTGGGCCAGCGGGTTTCGCCCGAAACCGCCAGTGGTCGCAGCTTGCCGGAGGGAAGCTGCTGGGCGACGGCGCCTGGCGACAACCAGGCGACCGTGACTTGGCCACCCACGAGATCGACCAGCGCCGGCGCGACGCCGCGGTATGGAATGTGGCGGATCTGCACGCCCGCGTCATGATTCAGCACTTCGGCTGCCACGTGCATGGGCGATCCCATGCCCGGGCTGGCATAGCTTACGTTCTGGTCCTTGCGGGCGAGCTCGATGAGCTGCTTGAGATTCTGCGGCCCGTCGCCTGCACGGCTGAGCAGCAGCAAAGGATTGATGCCCAGCTTGACGACGGGCGTAAAGTCCTTGCTCGGATCGTAGCTGACGCCGGGCCCGAGCTTGAGCACCAAGGGCGTGATCGCCATGGTCTGCGGCGCCACCAGCAGCGTGTAGCCATCGGGCGCGGCGCGCATCACGCTGGCTGCGCCGATCGCGCCGCTGGCGCCCGGCCGGTTGTCGACCACGACGCGCTGCCCTGTCCGGGCAGTGAGTTTTTCGGCCAGGATGCGGGCCAGTACGTCCGTGTCGCCTCCGGCCGGATAGGCGACGACGATCGTGACGGCCTTGGACGGAAACGACTGCGTTTGCGCCTGGGCGCCAACGGCAGGCAGTATGGCGGCGACGGCCGCGGTCAAGAATCGAGAGAAACGCAATGTCATGAAGCTTCCTTGATGCGCCAAACCGGGCGCGTGCCCGCATTCTTCTGCTGTAATGGCGCGCCAACAACAACTCAGGCGATCGAACAAAGGCACCGAGCGTCTCAACTTGCTCGGCGCCGAAGCAAAGGTGCTCTGCGTGGATGCTTTGAGCGAAGTTCTTTCTATTTGCCGCTGTGAACGGGCGGTCACCGCCCGCTTCACGCTGTCCGAACCCTGGGCGTTGCAGTCCAAGGGGGTCAGCGGCGCCATGATCCGCATGGTCACGGGCAAGCCATACTGGATGCAGGTCGAAGATGCCCCGCCTTTCCTCGTGCAGCCCGACGACCTGGTGATGCTCCCGCACGGCAGCGCCCACGTCATGTCGTCCGACCCGGGCGTGCCGCCGACGCCGTTCAGTGAATTGATCGCACGCTACCGCGGCGGCCCGGAAGAAGACACGCCCTTCGTCATGACCTGGGGCGGAGGTGGCGGCACCTCGACCATGTTCTCCACCTTGACTTGGTTTTCGGCCTATTGCCGCAGTACGGTCATGGCCATCCTGCCGCGCTGCATACACCTGCGGGCCAGTGAATTGAGCGTAGGCGGCGGGCTAGCAGGCGCAATGCACCTGCTGGTGGACGAATCGTTGGCGCGGCGCAGCGGCTGGAAGCTCGCCGCCGCACGCTTGGCCGACCTGCTCCTCGTGCACATCCTGCGCGAGCACCTGGAGGGCGAACACCCGCGCCAGGCCAATTGGCTGCGCGGACTCACGCATAAATCGGTGGCGAGCGCCATCGCGCTCATGCATCGCGAGCCCGCACGCGATTGGACGCTGGCGGAACTGGCCGAGGCCGTCCACATGTCGCGTTCCCGCTTTAGCGCCTTGTTCGCGAGCCTGGTCGGGCTGACGCCGATGGAATACCTGTTCCGGCACCGGATGTCGGTGGCGGCCGGCTTGCTCGAAGAACGTAGGATGCCGTTGATCGAGGTGGCCGAGCACGTGGGCTATACCTCGGAAAAGGCGTTTTCGCGCGCGTTTGCGCGATGGGCGGGGTATTCGCCCGCACGGCACGCGCAACGGGTAAGCCGCCTGGTATCGTAACGAGCACGCCGCGCGTCCTTGCAGATCGCCGGCCTTGCCAGCCCTACCCGGGAAGAGATTCACCGCACCTACGTATGTTCTCTTTTCAGCAACAAATGGTTCGAAATAAGCTTCTTTTTAGCAATGAACCTGCATGGTAGATTCCTCGCGTTCCTTGACGCAGGAGTCCTCCATGCCTTTGGTTTCCGGCAGTCTCTCCCGCACGCTCGCCGCGCTTGTCGCGTGCTTCGCGTTGTCCACCGCGGCCGCGGCCCCCGCCAATCCCCTCAAGAAAGTCTCTATCGCCGTGGGCACTCAAGTGCTCAACGTGGCCTACCCGTGGCTCATGTTGCCGCTAGCCAAGGGCTATTGGCGCGAAGAAGGCTACGACGTGGAAGTCATCGGTGTGTCGGGCTCCGCCCAGGGGCTACAGCAGCTCGCGACGGGCACCATCCAGTTCGCCCAGCTCAATTCCACCGGCCTGATCCAGGCCAACACCGACGCCAACCTTCCGGTGCGGGGCATCCTGGGCACCGGCGTGATCGACTGGGGTGTCGCAGTCTTGGAAGACAGTCCCATCCAATCGATCTCGGAGTTCAAGGGCAAGCGGATCGGCATCGTCAGCCTTGCCACCGGCGGCTATCCGCTGCTCAAAGGCTATCTGCGCAACAGCGGGCTGAATCCCGACAGCGACGTGCAAATCATTGCCGTCGGCGCGGGTGCTCCGGCCTTGGATGCGCTAAAGAGCAACCGCGTCCAGGGCCTGATGTTCTGGCAGTCAGCCCTGACCGGCTTCGAAAACGCGGGCGCCAAGCTGCGCGTGTTCCGCTCGCCGGATTGGCGCTCCATGCCGGACTTCACGCTGGGTACCTTGCAGAAGACCATTGATTCGGATCCTGCCATGGTCGAAGCTATCGCGCGCGGTTCGGCCAAGGCGTGGCTGTTCGCCATGACGAACCCCGATTGCGCGCGCAGGGTCCATTGGGCGGCCTTCCCCAACTCCAAGCCCACGGGCGCCGATGAAGCCACGCTCGCCAAGTGGGACTTGGCTTTGCTCAATGCCCAGCTCGACACCATGCGGGATGCACACCACATGAACGGGGGCAAGTTTATCGGCGCGATGGATCCTGCAGCCTACGGGCGGTTCCAGGACTTCATGTTCCGGGAAAAGCTGATCAAGCGTACGCTGCCCCCCGAGGCCTTCCTCATCGACAAGCCCGGGTTCATCGAGGCCGTCAACGGCTTCGAGCATGAAGCGATCATCGCCGATGCCAAGGCCTGCCGTGGAGTTTGAAGTGTCGCCCGCCGTGGCGCATTACGTGGCAGGTTTGCCCAAGGCGGAATTGCACATCCACATCGAGGGTTCAATCGAGCCGGATTGGATGATCGAGCTGGCTGCCCGCAACGCCGTTCCGCTGCGCTGGAAAACCGTGGAAGAAGTGCGGCGGGCGTATCGGTTCCAGAACTTGCAATCCTTCCTGAATCTCTATTACGACGGCTGCCGGGTCCTGGTGACGGAGCGCGACTTCCATGATGTCACCCGGGCCTACCTGCGGCGCGCGCATGCCGATGGCGTGCGTCACGCCGAGATGTTCATTGGTCCGCAGGCCCACACCCGGCGCGGCGTCGCGTTGGCGACTGTGCTCGAAGGGGTACTCGCCGCAATGGATGCGGCGCAGCGGGAAGACGGCATCTCCAGTGGCCTGCTCCTCGGCGCGCAGCGGCACTTGCCCGAGGAGGATGCGCTGGCGATGCTGGAGGCGTCCGAGCCCTGGCACGATCGCATCCTCGGCTTCGGCCTGGGCGGCGCCGAGGTAGGCAATCCGCCTTCGAAGTTCGCGCGGTTTTTTGCCGCCTGCCGCGAGCGGGGATTCCGTGTCACGGCGCACGCTGGCGAGGAAGGTCCAGCCGGATACGTACGTGAAGCGGTGGAGCTATTGCAAGTGGATCGCATTGACCACGGCAACAATTGCCTCGACGACGCCTCTCTGGTGCAAGACCTCGTCGCGCGCGGAACGCCCCTGACGGTCTGCCCGCTCTCCAACCTGCGGCTGTGCCTCGTCGAAAGCATGGCGCGCCACCCGCTCGTCGCGATGCTGCGCGTGGGATTGAACGTGACGGTGAACTCCGACGACCCATCGTACTTCGGGGGATACGTGAACGCGAACTACCTCGCCTGCCACCAGGCGCTGGGCCTGGACATCGACGCCCTGACGCTGCTTGCCCGCAACAGCATCTGCGCGTCTTTTGTCTCGCCGGCACGGAAGACGGCGCTGTTGGCAGAGATCGACGCATGGCGCTCGGCCGCGGCTCCGGCATGATTTCCATCACGGCGCTCCGGTATTTCGCCGAGGTGGCGCGCAGCGGTTCGTTCCGTGCGGCGGCCGACGCCATGTACATTGCACCTTCGGCCATCAGCCGGCAGATCGCGGCCCTGGAGGAAGACTTGGGGGCACCGCTGTTCGAGCGCGGCCCGGGCCGCACCGCGCTGTGCCTGACGGCGGCGGGCGAGCTGCTGATGCGGTTCGTGCAGACCCTCGATACCGAAATGGACCGCGTGCGCTCCGACATCGAGGGACTCAAGCAATTGCGGCGGGGCCAAATCCGGTTCGGCGCGCCCGAGACCTTCGCGCGGGATTTCATTCCCGAGTTCCTGGCGAGCTTCAACCAGCGGTATCCCGGCGTGACTTACCAGGTCCACCTCCACGGCACCCCGCGGTTGGTGGAGATGGTGGCCAACGATGAGCTGGAAGCCTCTCTCGCCTTCAACCCGCCGCCCATTTCCGACGTCCAGCATATCTACGAGCGCATGCTGCCCACTCGCGTCTTGGTGAGCGCCGGACATCCGCTCTATGAGCGTGAATCGATCCGGCTGTCGGACTGCGTCGAGTACGGATTGGCCCTGCCGGACGCCAGCATCGGCGCCAAGCGCGATTACGACGAGATGTTCGCCAAGGCCAAGATCCGGCCCCGTGCCGTTCTGGTCTCCAATTCTTACGAGCTGTTGCGTAGCGTGGCCGTTGCCGGGCTCGGCATCGCGCTTGTGAACGAGGAGCTGACGTACCAGAGAGAAGCTCCGCGCGGCTATCGCTACGTGCCGTTCAAAGATTCCCGCGTCAAGGCCCAGCGGCTGACCGTGTGCGTGCGCAGGGGCCGGAACCTGCCGAGCGCAACCCTGGTGTTCATCGACCAGCTCATCGAGACTTTGAAAGAACTGGAGCAAGCGTGACCGCGGCCTTCTCTTTTTCCTCCATCGACAAGACGTTTTCGAGCAAAGACGGTGGCGAGGTCATCGCGCTCCAAAACGTCGACTTCGACGTGCGCCAGGGCGAATTCGTGACCGTCGTCGGCCCCAGTGGCTGCGGCAAGAGCACCCTGCTGCGCATTCTTGCCGGGCTCGAGGTACCGACCTCCGGAACCGTGTCAATGGGTGGCGTGCCGTTGTCCGGCCCCAGCCGCGACATCGGCGTGGTGTTCCAGGTGCCGGTACTGCTGCCTTGGCGGACGGTGTTGCAGAACGTGCTCGTGCCCGCGCAGATCCAACGGCGGGACATGGCTGCCGCCACGGCCAAGGCCCAGGAATATCTCGACATGGTCGGCCTCGCCGGCTTCGCAACCAAATATCCCGGCGAACTGTCCGGCGGCATGCAGCAGCGGGTCGGCATCGCCCGCGCGCTGGTCAACGAGCCCAAAGTGCTGTTGATGGACGAACCGTTCGGGGCGCTGGACGCTATGACGCGCGAAAGCATGAACGTCGAGTTATTGCGCATCAAGGAGCGTAGCGGGACGACCATCATGCTCGTCACCCACAGCATTCCGGAAGCGGTGTTCCTGGGCGACCGAGTTGTGGTCATGTCGCCCCGGCCTGGCCGGGTGACGAAGATCGTGGAAGTGGACCTGCCCAAGCCGCGCCCGCTCAGCATCATCAACTCGGACGCTTTCGGCGCGTACGTATCCGACATCCGCGCCAACCTGCAAGCTGTCGGCGGATTGGATTGACCCATGGCAAACCTCGTTTCTTACTCCCAGACACCGAATGGGCGGCGCATCCTGGTCGCCGCCTTCTTCGTCCTCGTCATGCTGGCGTGGCACCTCGGGCTGCGCGCATTCGACGTCTCGCCGCTAGTATTCCCAGGGCCCGTCGAGGTCGGGAAATCGCTCTGCGACGGTTTTGCCTCCGGCGAATATTGGCTCCATTTGGGCGTAACACTCTACGAGATCCTCATCGGATTCGCGATCGGCGCGGCGGCAGGTTTCTTGCTCGGAGCGGCGATCGGGCAGTCAGCCGTGCTCGAAGCCGTGCTTTATCCCTATGTGGTTGCCTTCCAAGCCATGCCCAAGGTGGCCGTCGCACCGCTGTTCGTGGTGTGGTTCGGTTTTGGCGCGACCTCCAAGATAGTGATCACCGCCACCATTGTGTTCTTCCCCGTGCTGGCAAACACCATCGTCGGATTGCGCTCAGCCCCGCGCGACCAGATCGACCTGATGATGGCGTTCACGGCGTCCCGCTGGCAGGTGTTCCGCATAGTGCGGCTGCCGCAGTCCCTGCCCTATGTATTCGTCGGCCTGGACATTGGCATCGTGCTGGCCGTCATCGGCGCCATCGTGGGCGAGTTCGTCGGTTCGCAATCCGGCCTGGGTTATCTCATCCTGCAGCGGAATTTTTCGCTCGACACGGCGGGCGTCTTCGCCATCCTGGTGATTCTTTCGCTCATCGGCATTGGCCTGCACATCGTGATGAAGACCATCGCGCGCAAGGTGATTTTCTGGGTGGACTCCTTCGCCGACATCACCGGCGCCTGAGTCCACGCCGTGCTTCCCCATTTCGACGCCTCGACAAGGCCGGATGCCTACCTTCATCGACGGGAGCCCATCATGCTTCAAGCACCACGAAGTGCCTCACCTTCGGAAGTCCCCACCCTCGACCTGTCCTCGTGGCTGGCCGGCGGCACGCCTGACGCGCTGGTCGAGCAGCTGCGCGCGGCCTGCCTGGGGACCGGCTTTTTCTATGTGGCCGGGCACGGCGTGCCCGAGCAGGTGGTCGCCGACGTCTTCGACGCGACGCGCCGCTACTTCGCCCTGCCCGAAGCAATCCGGCTGGGCGACAAAATCGACGAGCGCTTCCGGCGCGGCTTCATGCCGTACGGCATCAACCAGCATCCTGGCTACGACCCAGACCTCAAGGAAAGCTACGAGTTTGGGATGGACCTGCCACTCACTGATCCCGACGTGGTGGCCGGGCGCCCGCTGCACGGGCCCAATCGTTGGCCGGAATGCGCCCCCTGGCTGCGGCCGGCGGCAGAGGCGTATTTCAACCATACGCTGCGCCTCGGCAAGGATTTGCTGCGGTTGCTGGCGCTCGCGCTGGAGCAGGAAGAAGGCTTTTTCCTGCAGTGGTGCAAGAAACCGATGGTCCAGAGTCGGCTCTTCCACTACCCGCCGCAAGTGCCCGACGCGGAGAAAGCCCTTGGCGTGGCACCGCACACTGACTACGGTATGGTGACCATCCTGGCCCAGGACCCCATTGGTGGCTTGGAGCTGATGAAGCGGGACGGCGAGTGGATTTCCGCGCCGTACATCGATGGCACCTTCGTCATCAACCTGGGCGACATGGTAAAGGTGTGGACGAACGATCGCTTTACCTCCAACTTGCATCGCGTGGTGAATCGCACCGGCCAGGAGCGTTACTCCATCCCCACCTTCTTCAACCTGGACTATGACGCGCCAGTACACTGCCTGCCTAACTTCCAGTCGGAGGTGAATCCGCCGAAGTATCCGCCGATCAAGTCCGGCGACTACCTAGTCAAGCGCTTCCGCGAGGTGCAAAAGTACAAGGCTTGATGCAGGGGCCGCGGAATCTCGCGGCGGACGCCTTCACGAGAGAAAAGCTTGGCGTACCCGCCCCATGCGCCTCCGCGGGAATCGCATGGCGCACGCTGTGCTCCGGGCGTTCGGGCAAGCAAAAAGGCCCGGCACAAAATTTCGTGCCGGGCCCCGGGAATTTGGTAGGCGCGATTGGATTCGAACCAACGACCCCCACCATGTCAAGGTGGTGCTCTAACCAACTGAGCTACGCGCCTGCTGTGTAAGCAGCGAAGAATTGAATTTTATATTGGATTTTCCGTGAGTGTCAAATGATGCGCTCACATCAATCGCCGGCGTAGATATCTTCGTAGAGAAAGGTGTCCGGGCGCCGAGCGAGCAAAGTCACGACAGTTGCGGCGATGCCCTCCTTGCGCCCGAGGAAACCGAGGGATTCGTTGGTCTTGGCCTTGATGTTGACGCAGGCGACCGGAACGCCGAGGTCGGCGGCGATGTTTTCTGCCATCGCGGCGGCGTGCGGGCCTATCTTGGGCGCTTGCGCATGCACCGTCGCATCGATGTTGATCGCCATCCATCCTGCTTCGGCCACGCGCTGCACGGCCGTGCGCAGCAACACGCGACTGTTCGCACCGGCGTAAGCCGGATCGGTGTCCGGAAAGTGGCGGCCGATGTCGCCCAAGCCTGCCGCGCCCAACAGGGCGTCGGTGACGGCGTGGAGCAGCACGTCGGCGTCGGAATGTCCCAGCAGGCCGTGGCTGTGGGGAATGCGCACGCCACCGATGATGAGCGGCCGGCCTTCGACCAGTGCATGGACGTCGTAGCCTTGCCCGATGCGATAGGGGTAGGCGGCGGGATCGATGGGTTTGTCTTTCGTCATGTGCGATCCAGGAATTTTTCCATCAAGGCGAAATCCTCCGGCCAGGTCACCTTGAAGTTCGATAGCGTACCGGGCACCAGGCACGGCGCGAGCCCCAAGGCCTCCACGGCGCTTGCTTCGTCGGTCACCGGCAGCTGGCGGATTTCGGCGTGAGCCAAGGCCTTGCGCAGCAGGCCCGCACGAAACATTTGGGGCGTTTGCGCCTGCCACAGCCCGTCGCGGGCAACGGTGCGCCCCACCCGGGGAGGATCGTCGCCGCCCTGGGCCTTGATGGTATCGGCCACGGGCAGGGCAAGCAGGCCGCCCACTTCGTCGTGCAGGCAGGCGTCGATCAGCGCGCGCAAGGTGATGGCCGGCAAGCCGGGGCGGGCCGCGTCGTGGACGAGGATCCAGTCGTCGGCCTGGGCTTCGCAACGTGCCAAGGCGTTGGTGACCGTCTGCGCACGGGTTGCGCCGCCGCAAGGCAGGCAAGCCACGCGCGCCAGGCCGTCCAGGGCCGATTCAGCCTCGCGGTCGCCCGGCGCGACGGCAACGACCACGCGGTCGATGCGCTCCTCGGCCAAGAGCGCGCGCACTGCGTGGCGTAGCATGGGCTGGCCGGCAATCTTGCGGTATTGCTTGGGGAGGGGCGCCGACCCGTCCGGCGAAGGGCCGGCCGCGCGGGAGCCGACGCCCGCCGCGGGCACGATGGCGATCAATCGAGAGCTCGGTGTCATGGCTTCTATAATACGGAATTGCCGTCCAGGCCGCGCCGGCCCATTGGCGACGCTCTTTGCACGAGACCGATGTCCCTCCCGCCCGTTACCGCGTCTAGCTCCCTCGCCCGTCCGACCCTTGCCTTGCCTTCGGCGCTCACCCAAGCCGTCTTGGCGGCGCTCAGGCCGGGAGAGCGCTACGTCCAGCCGCGCCCGCCCGGCGCCGGAGATGCCTGGCTGCTCGCCGATCTCGCGCGCCAGGCGTCCAAGCCGCTCGCCATCCTCACCGCCGACCCCCTCGACGCCCAGCGCCTGGCCGAAGAGGTGCGCCTGTTTGCGCCGGAGCTGAGGGTCCATCAGTTTCCAGATTGGGAAACACTGCCCTACGATTCGTTCTCCCCGCACGAGGACCTCATTTCCGAGCGCCTCAAGGCCTTGCATGCGTTGATGCAGCAAGGCGTGGACGTACTGACGGTGCCAGTGACGACGGCACTCTACCGGCTCGCCCCGCCCTCGTTCCTCGCGGCCTACACGTTTTCGTTCAAGCAGGGCGATACGCTCGACGAGGCGGCGCTGCGGGCACAATTGACGCTCGCCAACTACTCCCACGTCACGCAGGTGACGGCACCAGGCGAATTCTGCATCCGGGGCGGGTTGATCGACCTATTTCCCATGGGGTCGGCCCTGCCCTATCGGCTCGATTTGTTTGACGACGTGATCGAGTCCATCCGCAGCTTCGACATCGATACCCAGCGCAGCCTGTATCCCGTCAAGGAGATCCAGCTGCTGCCGGGCCGCGAATTTCCGATGGACGAGGCCGCGCGCAACGAATTCCGGGCGCGCTTTCGCGAGCAGTTCGAAGGCGACCCTTCGCGTGCCATGCCGTACAAAGACATTGGCAACGGCATTGCATTCCCTGGCGTCGAATACTACCTGCCGTTGTTCTTCGACGAAACGGCGACTTTGTTCGACTATCTCGGCGACCAAACCATCACGGTCACCCTGGGTGACGTCGAAGACACCATCCGGCGCTTCCTGCAGGATACGACGAGCCGCTACGAGTTCCTCAAGAGCGATCGCGAACGCCCCATCCTCCCCCCTTCGCGAATTTTCCTCGATGCCGAAGGCCTGTTCGGCCAGCTCAAGCGCTTTGCCCGCCTGGCGTTGAGCAGCGATCGCCAGCATCCCGCGTTCACATCTCCGCCAGAAGTCGCCATACAGCGCAAGGCCGAGGATCCCGTGGCGCGCCTGCGCGCCCTGATCGCCCGGCCAGACCTCAAGGTGCTGTTGTGCGCGGAATCGGCGGGACGGCGCGAAACCATTTCCCAAATGCTGGCGGAGTTTGGCTTGCGTCCGGACCCGGTCGACTCCATCCAAGGATTCCTCGAGCAGCCCAGCGCTTTTGCCATCGGGATCGCCCCCCTTTCTTCGGGTTTCGGCCTGGCCGAGGCGAACCTGCTGTTCCTGACCGAAAGCGATTTATTCGCGGGCCACACGGTGCGCCGGGGCAAGCGCGGGCAGGAGCGCGCGAGCAACGTCGAGTCCATGGTGCGCGACCTGTCGGAGCTGCGCGTGGGCGACCCGGTCGTCCACGTCCAGCACGGCATCGGCCGATACCAGGGGCTGGTCAGCATGGACATCGGCGAAGGAGACATGGAATTCCTGCACCTGGAATACGCCGGCGGCAGCACGCTTTACGTGCCGGTATCCCAATTGCACGTCATCTCGCGCTATAGCGGCGCGGACCCTGACACGGCGCCGCTGCATCAGCTTGGGTCCGGCCAGTGGGAAAAAGCCCGCCGCAAGGCGGCTGCCCAAGCGCGGGACGCCGCGGCCGAGCTACTTAATCTCTATGCGCGGCGCGCCACCCGCCAGGGTTACCAGTTCAAGCTGCCCCTTGCCGATTATGAGGCTTTCGCGGAGTCTTTCGGCTTCGAGGAGACGCCAGACCAGGCAGCCGCCATCCAGGCCGTGATCGAGGACATGACCTCCGGCCGTCCCATGGACCGGCTGGTATGTGGCGACGTGGGCTTCGGCAAGACTGAAGTCGCCCTGCGCGCGGCGTTCATCGCCGTGGCCAACAACAAGCAGGTGGCGTTGTTGTGTCCCACGACGCTGCTGGCGGAACAGCACGCGCAAAATTTTGCCGATCGCTTCGCAGACTGGCCGGTCAAGGTGGTCGAGCTGTCGCGCTTCAAGTCGACGAGGGAAATCCAGGCTTCGATCGAGCAGATCAACGACGGTCGCGTCGACATCGTGATCGGCACCCACAAGCTGCTATCGGACAAGATCAAGTTCAAGAACCTGGGCTTGGTCATCATCGACGAGGAGCACCGCTTCGGCGTGCGCCAGAAGGAAGCCCTCAAGGCGCTGCGGGCCGAGGTGGACGTGCTGACCCTGACGGCTACCCCGATTCCCCGCACCCTCGGCATGTCGCTGGAGGGGATACGCGATTTCTCGGTCATTGCGACCGCGCCGCAGAAGCGCCTGGCCATCAAGACCTTCGTCCGGCGCGAGGACGGGAGCACCATACGGGAAGCGCTGCTGCGCGAGCTCAAGCGCGGGGGGCAAGTGTACTTCCTCCATAACGAGGTCGAGACCATCCACAACCGGCGCGCCATGCTCGAAGAGTTGGTGCCCGAAGCCCGCATCGCCGTTGCGCACGGCCAGATGCCTGAGCGCGAGCTGGAGCAGGTGATGAAGGCCTTTTACCAGCAGAAGTACAACGTGCTCCTGTGCACCACCATCATCGAGACGGGCATCGACGTGCCGACCGCCAACACCATCGTGCTGCACCGGGCGGACCGTTTCGGCCTGGCCCAGTTGCACCAGCTGCGGGGCCGCGTGGGCCGCTCGCACCACCAGGCTTACGCCTATTTGTTGACGCCGGGCGAAGACGCCATCACCAGCAACGCCAAGAAGCGCCTGGAAGCCATCCAGGCCATGGAAGAGCTGGGCTCGGGCTTTTACTTGGCGATGCACGACCTCGAGATCCGCGGCGTAGGCGAGATCCTGGGCGAATCGCAGTCGGGCAACATCCAGGAAGTCGGTTTCCAGATGTATACCGACATGCTCAACGAGGCAGTCAGGGCCCTGAAGAACGGCCGCGAGCCCGACCTGAACGCCCCGTTGTCGGCTACGACCGAAATCAACTTGCACGTCCCTGCCCTTCTGCCCCAGGACTACTGCGGAGACGTGCACGCTAGGCTAACCATTTACAAGCGGCTTGCCAATTGTGAAGATGCCGGCGAGATCGACGCGATCCAAGAAGAGTTGATTGACCGTTTCGGCAAGCTGCCGGATGCGGCGCGCGCCTTGATTGAAACCCACAGGCTGCGCCTGGCTGCCAAGGCCGTCGGCGTCATCAAGATCGATGCTAGCGAGCAATCGGCAGTGCTGCAATTCGAACCCAATCCTCCAATCGATCCGATGCGGGTGATCAGCCTGGTCCAGAAGAACCGCCACATGCGGCTTTTCGGACAGGACAAGCTGCGCGTCGACATCAAGGGCGTCGACCTGAAATCCCGCGTGGAGGCAGTGCGCGCCGTGTTGCGCTTCTTGGCTTGAGCGCGTTTTTTTCCGTCCAGAACATGACCCATCTCGTTATCCAGGCTCCTGACCTCTCCTCCGAGGCCGTCGAACACTTGTCCCGCCTTGCGAAGGCCAAGAAAACCATGGAACTGGCGCCTGGCGCCGTCCGCCTGGTCGAGGCCGACGGGGCGCCGGCCGTGCGCGCCGAAGTAGCCGCCTATTGCCAGCAGGCAGGCGTGGACTGGGCGTACGTCGCGCCGGGCGCTCGCCTGGCCGACTGGAAGATCCTGGCCATGGACATGGATTCCACCCTCATCAACATCGAGTGCATCGATGAGATCGCCGATATGGCCGGGCTCAAGCCGCAGGTGGCCGCCATCACGGAAGCTGCCATGCGCGGGGAAATCGCCGATTTCAGCGAAAGTCTCACCCGTCGCGTGGCCCTGTTGCAAGGCCTGCCCCTGGAGGCTTTGGAGCGGGTGTACGCCGAGCGGCTGCGACTGAACCCTGGCGCCGAGCGGCTGCTGGAAGTTGCCCGCGGCCTGGGGCTCAAGACCTTGCTCGTTTCCGGAGGCTTCACCTGGTTCACCGGCCGCCTGAAGCACCGCCTGCAGCTGGACGAAGCCCATGCCAACGAGCTGGAAGTGGTCGATGGCCGGCTGACCGGCAAGGTCGTGGGCGCGATCCTGGATGCCGACGGCAAGGCTGCTCACCTGCGCGAATTCGCCGGCCGGCACGGGGCGCCGCTTTCCCGCGCCATCGCCGTCGGCGACGGCGCCAACGACTTGAAAATGTTGGGGCTCGCCGGCCTGAGCGTGGCCTATCATGCCAAGCCGGTCGTGCGGGAAAAAACCACCCACGCGCTCAACGTGTGCGGGCTGGACGGCATCCTGAACTGGTTCGAAGATACCCTGGGCTGATCGATCGGCGCTTCTGCTGTAGTGTTACGCTCCAGTGGTGACTGACGGACCTTTGGCCATGTCTGCACGCCGTACTGCCAATCCTGCTGCGGAGTCTCCGCGCATACGTGATGCCGATCGCACGCGCCAGATCATCCTGGACGCCGCGACCCACGAGTTCGCGGCGCTGGGCTTGGGGGGCGCCCGCATGGACCGGATTGCCGAACGGGCCGGAGTCGACAAGCGGCTCATTTACTACTACTTCAACAATAAAGATGACCTCTTCCTCGCTGTCCTCGAGCGTGCCTATGCCGCCATACGGCGCGCCGAGCAGGCGCAGCACCTCGAAGCCCTGAATCCGGCCGATGCGGTGCGCAAGCTCGTGGAGTTCACTTGGCGCTACTACCTGGAACACCCCGAGTTCCTGTGCCTGCTCAACAGCGAAAACCTGCACCAGGCTGAGCACCTCAAGCGCTCTTCCCAAGTACGCGACATACACTCGCCCTTCGTGCAGTGGCTGGCCGACATCCTGAAGCGCGGGCAAGAAATGGGAGTGTTCCGCAAGGGCGTCGACCCCATCCAGCTTTACATCTCCATCGCCAGCATCGCGTATTTCTACCTGTCGAACAAATACACGCTGTCAGAGATTTTTGGACGCGACCTCATGTCGCCCGAAGCGTTGGATGAACGCCTGGCGCACATGATCGAGGTGATCTTGGGCTACCTGCGTCCTTGACCTTGGCCGACCCAAGGGTTATCCCCAGCCATTGTGGAAAAACTTGGGGATAGCGGGCGAATAACCTCATCATCCCTAGGCACCATGCGCCTTGGCGGTGGGATGATGAAAAAACGGGCAGCTGTCGCGGGGGCCGGGGAGGCGCTCTCGCGCGTTGCGGCCCGTCTCATTCGAACTGCAGGATCAGATTCCCATGTTCATCGGTACTGGCGACAAAGCCGGGTTCGAGCCAGACGGTGGTGTCTGGTTGTTCGAAAACGGCAGGCCCCCGGATACGCGAACCGACCGGCAGGTCCAGCCTCGCATAGCGCGGCGCGTCTAGCCAGGTCCCGTCCGCATAAACGCGTTGCGTACCCAGCGCGAGGGCAGCGCCTCCGGGAGGGGGCGCCAGCAAGCGCAAGTCAAACTTGGGCCGCACGCCGATCAGCGCATAGCGCAGGTTCAGCATGCGTACTGGGATGCCGGGCAACAAGCGACCGAACTCGGCTTGGTAGGCGAGCTCGAAGGCCGTCGCGATGGCTTGCGCATCGAGATTCTCCCGCGCGACCGGAACCGAGACCGTGTGCGTCTGCCCCTGGTAGAGCATGTCGAGGAAGATTTCTTCCCGTACCGTTTCGATGGCGACGTTCGCCGATTTCATGTGTGCGTCGCACTTGGCATGCAAGGCATCCGCCAGTTCCCGCAATTGCCCGAAATCGGCTTCGTCCAAGGATTGGTTGATGGTGCGGACGGCATCGTGGCGCAGGTCCGCCATGACACACCCCAGGGCAGACGTGACGCCCGGGTAGCGCGGCACGATTGCGGTCGCGACGCCGGTTTCGCGCATCATGGCGCACACGTGCAAGCCCCCGCCCCCTCCGAAGGGCATGTAAGCGAACTTGCGGGGGTCATGCCCTTTCTCGATGGAGACCAGGCGCAAGGCGCCGGCCATCTTGGCGTTGGCCACGGTCAGGATGGCCTCGGCCGCAGCTAGCACGTCGAGCCCCAAGGGTTCGGCCACGTAAGTCTGGATGGCTTTGTGCGCGAGCGCTACGTCCAGCTTGCCCAGCAGACCGCCTCCCAGCGGGCGCTGTGCTGCAATGCGTCCGAGCAGTACGTTCGCATCCGTGACGGTGGGATACGGGTTGCCGCGTCCATAACAAGCGGGCCCGGGGCGGCTTCCGGCGGACTCCGGCCCGACGCGCAGCATTCCGCTTGCATCGACCGCGGCGATGGATCCGCCTCCGGCACCTATGGTTTCGATCTGGATCATGGGCGTGCGCACGACCATGCCAAAGGCGATGCTGGTTTGGTCCGCCAAGGCCACGCGCCCGTCGGCCACCAGCGAGACATCGAATGAGGTCCCGCCGATGTCTCCGGTAATGACGTTGGGGTAGCCGGCCGCCTGCGCGACGGCGGCGCAGGCGATGACGCCTGCAGCCGGGCCCGAGAGCGCAGTCCTGACGGGGAGCTCGCACGCGGTTTGGCGAGACATCACGCCGCCGTTGCTTTGCACGATCATCAGTTGTCCGCCAAATCCTTGGCTGCGCAGGTCGTTCTCTAGGCGGTTCAGGTAGCCTCCGACCACAGGCTGGAGCGAAGCATTGAGGCTGGCCGTGGAAACCCGTTCGAATTCGCGGATTTCCGGCAGCACCTCAGTGGACGCGGTCACGCAAGCGTTGGGCCAGAGCGCACGGACGCGGCGCGCGGCGGCCGCTTCATTGGCTGGGTTCGCGTAACTGTTGATGAAGAAGATGCAAATCGCCTCGCAGCCCTCCGCCAGCAGGGATTGTGCGCATTGCTCCACCTGCTCGAGGTCGACTTCAGTGTGGATCGTGCCGTCGGCCAGTACGCGTTCGTCGACTTCCCGGCGCAGGTTGCGGGGGACGACTGGCACGTAGTTCCCGCGCAGTCCCCAGGTTTGGGGCCGGTCCCTCCGCCGCATCTCGAGCACATCGCCGAATCCGCGGGTCGTGATGAGGCCGGTGCGGGCGCCCTTGCGTTCGAGCAAGGCGTTGGTGCCGACAGTCGTGCCGTGGATGATCGTCCCGATCGAAGCGGCTGCGCCGTCGGCGCCAGACGCCCGCTGGATGCCGTTCATGAACCCCACGGCTTCTTCGCCCCGCGTGGAGGGAACTTTGACGATGGAAACGGACCGGTCCCCTTCGTCGAGTATGAATAAATCGGTAAACGTGCCGCCCACGTCCACGCCCACGACCCGTTTCCGACTGCTCACTGCTTGACCTCCGTGACATAACCCATCGCGATATCGTGCGCCCGGGCTTCCCTGCTGCGATCATCCGGCGGGCCGTACCCTCCCCCGCCCGGTGTTTCCAGGCGTACGCGGTCGCCCCGCGACAGCGATATGCCGAGCATCTTCGAAACCATGGGCGGCACATGCCACTCGCCGTTCACGCGATAGCTGAAGCGGTTCAGGGCGGCATTGCCGCCGCCGGCGATCCCTTTTGGGGGCGACTTGCCCCGCTCGCCAAAAATAAACGCCTGGGCGCTCTCTTCGAGTAATTCGATTTCGTAGATGGCACCCAAGCCGCCGCGGTAAGTACCGTCGCCCCCCGAGTCCGGACGCAGCGCCCATTGGGTAAAGCGCACCGGATAGGCCGCCTCCAGGATTTCCAGCGGCGGGATCGTTGCTGTCGATATCGGGGCATTGCCATGGCTGAGCCCGTCGCCGCCGGCATGCGCACCGTGTCCGCCGCCGAAGAAACTGAACATGACCCAGCGCTGTCCCTTGCGCTTGTCGTCGGTGCGCAGCCCGGTCAAGGACAGCGCGTTAATCGTGCCATAGGCCTGCGCGACGGACCGCGTCGGGTCGGCAAGCGCCGCGGCGCCGAACACCACGTCGATCATGCGCAGGATGGTTTCGGTATAACCACCCACCGGGCGCGGCCGCTGCGCCGTGATCAGCAAGCCGTCCGGCATCACGAACTCGACGGCGTCGAGGACGCCGGCATTGGCCGGCACGTCGGGGAATAAATGCTTGAGCGCGACGTAACATGCGGCTACGGCCGTGGCCCGTGAAATATTGACGGCGCCAGCGCACTGTCCCGAAGTACGGGAAAAGTCGAGCACCATGCGCTCGCCTTCTATCGTCATGTCCAGGGCGATCCGGAGCGGCTCGTCCCGTATCCCGTCATTGTCGAGGTAGTCCTCGAACGCATAGCGGCCATCCGGCAGCGACGCGATGTGTGCCTGCATGAGTTTGCGTGCGCGGGCGCGCAGCGCCTGCATGGCGGCCAAGATCCGGTCTTCGCCGTAGGCATTCAGCAGCTCGTGCAAGCGGCGCTCGCCCAGTTCCAAGGCTGCCAGCTGCCCGTTCAGGTCACCCCACAGACTGTCCGGCATGCGAGTGTTGGCGCGCAGAATGGCGAGCACATCGGGATTAACGTCTCCTGCCGTCACGATGCGCACGGGCGGGATCTGGACGGCTTCCTGCCAGCATTCGGTCGCGGCGGGGTTGTAGTTGCCTGGGACGTTGCCGCCCACGTCGTGCCAATGCGCAGCCGAGGCGAGGAAGCACAGCAGGCGGCCGCCGCGGAAGAAAGGCTTGACGAGCTTGAAGTCGTTGGCGTGGGTGCCGCCTTCGTATGGATCGTTGAAAAGCCAAACCTCCCCCTCGTGCATGCCGCCGAGCGGCTGGGCCGCGGCCATGGCAGCGCGCACGGCGAAGGCCATGGCGCCCACGAACACCGGCAGGCCCGATTTCCCTTGCACGAGCGTATCTCCCGTCGAGCCATCGTAGAGGCCATGGCAGGCGTCGTGTGCTTCTGCGATGATGGGATTGAAGGCGCTTCGATAGAGCGTGGCATCCATTTCATCGGCGATTTGTTCGAGCCGCCCTTTCAAGACTGCCAGCGTAACTGGGTCTAGCTCGGTTTCTGACATGCGCGCCCTCGTGCTTTCGGTTTCTCTCGAGGAACTGTATTTATGATCTATTGTTCTGTCAATAAGACAATTCGGGCGAAGCCGGGAGCAGGCGCCGCAGCGGCATTGCGGCGGCGCATCGGATGCTTTGGGAAGAGAAGCGCCTGTGGCGTGGGCGCCCTGCCCTACGCCACCGTCCCCCACAGGTCGTAGTCGTCCGAGCGCGCGATGCGCACGGAGATGATGTCGCCGACTTTGTACCGTTTCCATGGCTTGTCGGCGGGTGCGACGTAAACCTTGCCGTCGATGTCCGGCGCATCGGCCATGGAACGCGCCACGCCACCCTCGGGCGTGACTTCGTCGACGAGGCACTTGAGTACTTTGCCGACCTTGCGGGTCAGGCGCTTGCGGGAGATGGCCTGCTGGACCTCCATGAAGCGAGCCTGTCTCTCCTGGCGCACCTCATCCGGAACGGGGTCGGGCAGTTCATTGGCTGCGGCTCCCTCCACCGGCGAATAAGCGAAGCACCCTACCCGGTCGAGCTGCGCTTCGCGCAGGAAATCCAGCATTTCTTCGAACTCGGCTTCGGTTTCCCCGGGAAAACCGGCGATGAAGGTGCTGCGTATGGTGAGGTCCGGGCAGATTTCACGCCAGGCGCGGATGCGATCCAGGTTGCGCTCGGACGAGGCCGGCCGCTTCATCAGCTTCAGGATGCGCGGGTTGGCATGCTGGAACGGCACGTCCAGGTACGGCAGCACGCGTCCGCCGTTTTCATGGACCTCGTTCATCAGCGGTATGACTTCGTCCACGTGCGGATACGGATAGACGTAATGGAGCCGCACCCACACGCCCAGCTTCGCAAGCTCGGCCACGAGTTCGGTCATGCGCGTGCGCACGGGCCGTCCGTTGACGAAACCAGTGCGGTATTTCACGTCGACGCCGTAGGCGCTGGTGTCCTGCGAGATGACGAGGATTTCCTTGACGCCCGCCTTCACCAGGTTTTCCGCCTCGCGCATCACTTCATGGATGGGGCGCGAGACGAGGTCGCCCCGCATGGACGGGATGATGCAGAAGCTGCAGCGGTGGTTGCACCCTTCCGAAATCTTCAGGTAGGCATAGTGCTTGGGCGTGAGCCGGACACCCTGCGGCGGCACGAGGTCGCTGAAAGGGTCGTGCGGTTTGGGCAGGTGCCGATGCACGGCATCCATGACTTCTTGGGTCGCATGCGGCCCGGTCACGGCAAGCACCTTGGGGTGCATTTTCTGCACGACGCTTGCGCCGTCTTCGCCCTTCTTGGCACCCAGGCACCCGGTCACGATGACCTTGCCGTTGGCCTGCAAGGCTTCACCTATCGTATCCAGGCTCTCCTTGACGGCATCGTCGATGAAGCCACAAGTGTTGACGATCACCAGGTCGGCTTCTTCGTACGTACGGGACGTCTCGTAGCCTTCGGCGCGAAGCTGGGTAAGGATTTGTTCCGAGTCGGAAGCGGCCTTCGGGCATCCCAGGCTTGCGAAAGCGATACGCGGGACTTGGGCGTTCATGCCACTGGCCTCCGGACCCGCCTCGGCGTGGCCGGGCGGAAAGAACAGGCCGCCGGAAGACGGCCGGACGACAATGCAGCAGCCGCCCGCGACGGGGCGGCAAACGACGGACAGGATGACATGGAAAGCATCGGACGACCCGCGGCGCAGCGCCTGCGGACGAAATATGGGGAATCCTGGGATTTTACCGGGTTCCGCGAGGGCTGCCGGCGCCGACGCTTATTTGCGTTCGTCTTCCTTGGGCGCGGGAGCGAACGGAAAGGAGGTGAACATCGAGCGAGCCTGGTTCTGCATCTGGTCTTGCATTTGCACGAACAGGTTCTTGCTCTGTTCGATGTAGTTGCTCATCATGCTCTGGATCATGGGTGTCTGGACGTTCATGAACTGCGCCCAGGCTTCCGGACCGAACTGGCCGCCATACAGGCTCTTGGATTGCTCGCCCAGCTTGTTCTGGATTTCCATGAAGGCCTGGATGTTCTTTTCCAGGTACGAACCCATGATGCCCTGCATCGCATGTCCGTAGAAACGGATGATTTGCGCCAACATGTTGGACGTGAACATGGGCACGCCGGCCGTTTCCTCCTCCAGGATGATCTGCAGCAGGATGCTTCGGGTGAGATCTTCGCCGGACTTGGCATCGACCACCTGGAACGCCTCGTTGTCGAGCACGAGCTGCTTGACGTCGGCCAGCGTGATGTAGGTACTGGTCTGCGTATCGTATAACCGGCGATTGGGATACTTTTTTATCAACCTCAACGCGTTGCCGGCTCCGGCTTGCTGCGCCATGCTTGCCCCCAACTTTTATGTTGTGTGAAACGGGCGCGGCCTGCCGGCCGCGCTTGTCGTCAAGTGTAGTTCAACGCAGCGCGAAACGCTGCTGGCGGGATACGGGCTTACCCCATGTGGAGGCCGCCGTTGAGGGAAAAATCCGCCCCCGTCGCAAACCCGGCATCGTCCGAGGCGAGCCAGGCGACGATGGAGGCGATTTCTTCGGGCGTGCCGAGGCGCTTGACCGGAATGGTATCGATGATGGATTGCAGGACGTCGGGCCGGACGGCGCGGACCATGTCGGTGGCGATATAACCCGGCGAGACCGTGTTGACCGTAACGCCCTTGGATGCCACTTCTTGCGCCAATGCCATCGTAAACCCGTGGATGCCGGCCTTGGCCGTGGAATAGTTGGTCTGCCCGAACTGCCCTTTCTGCCCGTTGACCGAGCTGATGTTGATGATGCGGCCCCAGCCGCGCTCGATCATGTCGCCGATGACCTGCTTGGTGACGTTGAACAGGCTGTTGAGATTGGTGTCGATGACCGCCCGCCAGTCCTCCAGCGACATTTTCCGGAACAACCCGTCGCGGGTGATGCCGGCGTTGTTGACCAGGACGTCGATGGGGCCGAGCTCGGCGCGAACTTTGCTGAAGGCAGCGACGGTGGAGTCCCAATCGGCGACGTTGCCCACCGAAGCATGGAAGGTGTATCCCAGCGCCGCCTGCTCATCCAGCCACTGCTGGTAGTTCCGGTTAGGGCCGCAACCGGCGACCACGGTGAACCCCGCCTTTGCCAAGCGCTGGCATATGACGGTGCCGATACCGCCCATGCCTCCCGTCACGTAGGCAATCTTTCCGTTCATCTCGCCTCCTTGATCGCGAGCCCAGTCGCCCGCCGATAGCCATCGATAACCATTCGCCCGGCCCTCATACGGCCCGCACTTTCACATACCTGCCCGGTGCGGCCTCGAGGACCGGATGCCGTTTGCCGCCTAGCGCCTTCTTCGCCTTGACCAGCGGTCCGCTTTGCTCGCGTATCCATGTGGCCCAGTCGTTCCACCAACTGCCGGGGGCCTCCCGTGCCGATTCGATCCATTCCCTAGGATCGCCCGGCAGCAGGCCGTCTTCGCGCACCCAGTAGCTGCGGCGGTTGCGTGATGCCGGGTTGATGACGCCGGCGATGTGCCCCGACGCACCCAATACGAATCGCGAGGCCCCGGGCAGCAGGCGGGTGGAGGCATACGCGGAGGTCCAGGGCACGATGTGGTCCTCGCGCGAACCGAAGATGTAGGCCGGCATGTCGAGACGACCCAGGTCGAGCTTCACGCCGCATGTGCTCAGCTTCCCCGGCGCGCTCAGGTTGTTCTCCAGGTAGGCGTTGCGCAGGTACCAGGCGTAGAACGGCCCGGGCAGGTTCGTGCTGTCGGCGTTCCAGTAGAGAATGTCGAAGGCCGACGGCGCCTGCCCTTTCAGGTAGTTGTTGACGACGTAGTTCCAGACGAGGTCGTTCGGGCGCAGGAATGCGAACGTGGTCGCGAGCTCGCGCGCGGCAAGCACGCCGCCCCGGGCGAACTGCTGCTCGCGCAGCCGCACGTGGGCCTCGTCGATGAACACGTCCAGGACGCCCGTATCCGAAAAATCCAGCAGCGTCGTCAAGAGGGTTAGCGAGGCGACCGGATCCTCCCCGCGCGCCTTTGCGACGGCCAGGGCCGACGCGAGCAAGGTGCCACCCACGCAGAAGCCGAGGGCGTTGACCTGCCCGCGCCCCGCCACCGCCTGTACCGCCCGGATCGCCTCGAGCACGCCTTGCTCGAGGTAGGTGTCCCAGCCAGCAAGCAAGATGCCGTCGTCGTCAGTCGGCAGCGGATTGCGCCACGACATCATGAAGACCTGGAGTCCCTGCTCTAGGGCGAACCGGACGAAGGAGTTGTCGGGCTGGAGGTCCAGGATGTAGAACTTGTTGATGCACGGCGGCACGATGAGGAGCGGCCGGGCGTGCACGCGGTCGCAGGCAGGCTTGTACTGGATGAGCTGGAAGATGGGCGTCTCGTGCACCACCGCTCCTTCGGTGGTCGCAAGATTGCGCCCCACTTCGAAAGAGGCCTCGTCGGTGTGGGAGATGCGGCCCTTGCCCAGGTCTGCCAGCAGATTGGCGAGCCCGTGCTGCAGGCTCTCGCCACCGGATTCGACCAACCGGCGTTGGGCGTCCGGATTCAGCGCCAGGAAATTCGACGGCGCCATGGCTTCCACCCACTGCATGGTGGCAAAGCGTAGGCGGTTGAGCATTGGCACGGGCGCCTCGACGCTGTCAGCCATCCGTTGCAGCGTGCGCGCGGACAGCAGGTAGGCGTGAGCCATGAACAGGTGCGCAGGACTCGCGGACCAGGCATCGCCGCTAAACCGCTGGTCGGCAGGCGGAGCAAGCCTTCCCTGGGCGGCAGCCTGCCAGAGCTCGGTCCATTGGCGCGTGAAATCCTGCTGGATGGCCAGCAGTGCTTCGGATCGCAGGAATTGACCGCCTGGGAGGTGCGGGGCGGCCGTCTGGGCAGATGCAGGAGGCTCGGGAGTGGCCACCCCCAGTGCCTGCTGCCATGTTTCCAGCCATGCCAAGGGGTTCGTAGAATCCTGCCGGGACTGACTCACCTAGAACCACCCTGAAGTTTCGATTACGCTAGTAGTGATAGTGCATAGCGCGCCGGTGCCTGTCAAATCGCACACGTGGCTGATTACCCGTAGTGTGAGCGCGGCGTCTCTCTGCACGCATTTTCGCCCCGGTCCGCTCATGCACTTTTCCGCGCTCATCGCCATCGGCTGGCTTTACGTGACCATACTGATGTCGCTGTCCCAACCCACCGTGCTGGCTGGGCTGTCGACGCTACTGTTTTATGGGTTGCTGCCGCTCGCCATCGTGCTCTATATCGTGACGACGCCCGCACGCCGGCGCAGGCGGCGCGAGCGTGAATCGGGACGCGAGGAGCCGGCGGCAAGCCGGCAAGGCCCTGCTTCCTGAAAAGCGCCGGCTAGTCCGTGAGCCAGGCCAGGGTGGCAAAGCGCCCCGTCGTGCCTTCTTTGCGGTACGAATAGAAGCGATCGTTGTGCGCGACGGTGCACACGCCGCTGTGAACTACCGTCTCCACGCCCGCCGCGCGGAGACGCCGCTCTGCCAGCGCAGGCAGGTCGGCCAGCCATTTGGGCTTGCCTGCGTCATCGAAGGTGCCGGTCGGCACGAAAGCATCCTGCGCCGAGGCGTCGCGGGCCGAGAAGGCGGCCCTGACTTCATCGCCAACCTCGAACGCGCGCGGTCCGATGCCCGGACCTATCCACGCACGCACCTGGCTGCCGCGCACTCCCCCCATCGCCGCGACCGCGTTCTCGAGCACCCCGGCGGCCAAGCCGCGCCAGCCGGCATGCGCAACCGCCAATACGCCGGCTTCTCCGGCTACGATCACCACCGGCAGGCAGTCGGCCGTCATGATCGCCAGGACTTTGCCGGGCGTGCGGGTCACGGCAGCGTCGGCGGGCCCGGGGTAGCGTTCCCGGTCCGCATCGACCACCCGCACGCCGTGGACCTGCTCCAGCCATAACGGCGCGGAAGGCAGCAGTGTCTGCAACCGGGCGCGGTTCTCCGCCACGGCCTCGGGCGCGTCACCCACGTGCGCGCCCAGGTTGAGCCAAGCGTACGGCGCCCGACTCACGCCGCCGTGGCGGGTGGTCGAGAAAATCCGCACGCGAGGCCACTCCGGGCCTTCATGCAAGGGCAAGCTTGGGCTGTCGCGGTTCATGGCAGCTCATCGTCCTCTTCGGGACACGCCTCTGGCTCCTCCCACTCGATGCCGTCGGAAACCTTCAGCATGTCCTCTGGCAAAGGGGCATGAAAAACCTGGGGCCCGGCTCCGGCAGGATCGTCGAATTGGAGCCGGGCGGCGTGGAGCATTTGACGTGTCGCATGCTCGATTGCCTTGCCGCCGTAGAGGGTGTCGGCAAGGAGCGGATGCCCCAGGCTGGACAGGTGGACCCGTATTTGATGCGTGCGCCCGGTCTCGAGCCGACACTCCACTTCGGTCACGGGCATGCCGCTGTGCGCCCGGCCGCGGCGCATTGGTTCGAAATGGGTGATCGCGGGCTTGGCCGCGATGGGCCGCTCCACGCTCATGCGCACCGGCACCCGCGGGTCGCGTCCGATGGGCCGGTCGATGGTGCCGCCTCGACGCAAATGGCCCGACACCAGGGCGACGTAGCGCCTCCCCACCGTCCGCGCTTGCAATTGGCGCACCAGAGCAGTCTGGGCGGTGATGGTGCGGGCCACCACCATGAGCCCGGAGGTATCTTTGTCCAGCCGGTGCACGATGCCGGCGCGAGGCACCTGGGCGAGTTCCGGATATCGGTAAAGCAAGCCGTTGAGCAACGTGCCGTGCCAGTTGCCGGCGCCCGGATGAACCACCAGCCCCACCGGCTTGTCAATCACGATCCAGTCGTCGCTTTCCGCCGCCACCGGGAAGTCGATGGGCTCGGGCACGAAGGCAAGCGATTCGGGAGCGGGTTCTTCCCAGACGGTCAGCTGGTCGCCCGGCCCCACGACCTGCCGGACGGTCGCCGACTTGCCGTTGACCAGCACGTTCCCCCGCTCTATCCAGCCTTGGAGCCGGCTGCGGGAGTGTTGCGGCAAGAGCTGGGCGAGGACCTTGTCCAGGCGGTCGGCGCGGACGCCCGCCCCCAGATCGAGAATCTGTGGTTCCGCTTCCTGGGACTCGATATCGGAGGACGGCAGAGGAAAGGACATGTTGTTTTGAGAAGCGGGCCCCCAAGCCCGAATATAATCATGGACGGTCTATTGGTGAGGGACACCACCATGCAGTTGAATACCCTGGCAATGCAAGCGGCTTCCGGCAGCGGGCACCGGCTCCCGGTCTGGTGGCGCGGGCTTGCGCTGCGTTTGGGCTACGCCTTGGCGTGCCTGCTGGCCGCCATCGCGCTGACTGGCTGCGCCACCAACGGCAAAGAACCCGATCACACTATCGGTTGGTCTGCCGAGCGATTGTACAAGGAGGCCAAGGAAGAGATGGACACCGGCAACTGGACGCAGGCCGCCAAGTTGCTGGAAAAGCTGGAAGCTCGCTACCCCTTCGGCGTTTATGCCCAGCAGGCCCAGATCGACATTGCCTACGTTTATTGGAAAGACGGCTCCAATGCGCAGGCCCTGGCTGCGATCGACCGCTTCGAGCGCTTGCATCCCAACCATCCTAACTTGGACTACATGCTCTACCTGAAGGGGTTGATCAACTTCTATCAGGAAAGCGCGCTGCTGGCGAGCCTGACGAAGCAAGATCCGAGCGAACGGGACCCCAAGGGCGCGCGCGAGTCGTTCGATGCCTTCAAGGCACTGGTGACCCGTTTCCCGAACAGCAAGTACGCTCCCGACGCCCGCTTGCGCCTGAACTACCTCGTGAACTCCATCGCCATGAACGAGGTCCACGTGGCCCGCATGTACCTGGAGCGTGGCGCTTACGTAGCGGCCGTGAACCGGGCCCAAACGGCCGTGCGTGATTTCCAAGGCACGCCCGCCGTCGAGGAGGCGCTCTACATCATGGTGCTTGCCTACGACAAAATGGGCATGACCGACCTGCGCGACGATGCGGCGCGCGTATTGAACCTGAACTTCCCGAATAGCAAATTCGTCGCCCAGGGCTTTACGCAAGAGAAAGGTCCCTGGTGGAAGATCTGGTAGCCGGAAGCCGGTGCCGGCCCGCCTGGGCGGGCCGGGCACATTCCCGGTAGCGCGGCGGGAGCACCGCCCGTTCCTTTCTACTCAGGCGGCGCCCGCCCGCTGGGCGTAAAAGGCCTCGACGTCTTCCACGCTGCGGGTGCGGGTAAATGGAGGCAGCCCGCGCCACAACAGTTTCCCGTAGGGTTTCTCGACCAGCCGCCGGTCGGCGACCATCAACACGCCCCAATCCTTCTCCGTCCGGATGAGCCGCCCTGCTCCTTGCTTGAGGGCGATCGCGGCTTCGGGCAATTGATATTCGAAGAACGGGTTCCCGCCCCGCTTCTTGCAGGCGCGGATGCGCGCGTCGAGGACCGGATCGTCGGGCGGCGCGAAGGGCAGCTTGTCGATCGCGACGAGCGTCAGCGCGTCGCCGGGCACGTCTATGCCTTCCCAGAAGCTCGCGCTCCCCACCAGCACGGCGTGCTGGCTGGTGCGAAAGCGTTCGAGTAGTTCCCGGCGCGAACGCTCTCCCTGCTTGAACAGCGGCCATTCCCAGCCGCGCTCGCGAAACGCCTCCTGTAGCAGCTCGGCGACCCGGTCCACGGCACGCAGCGTCGTGCAGAGCACGAGCGCCGAGCCGCGGCTGGCCGCAAGCACCGGTAGTAGCGCCTCGACGAAGCCTTCGGTGAAACGGGGGTCTTGCGGGGAAGGAACGCCATGCGGCACGAACAGGCGGCCATTGGTTGCGTAGTCGAAGGGAGACTCCCAGCGGCCCGTCTCGGCCCCATACAAGCCCAGCTGGCGCGTGAAGTGAGAGAAATCCTCCCGCACCGACAGTGTCGCCGACGTCAATATCCAGGCCTGGCCGGCCGGCCGATATTGCGAAAACGCCTGGGCCACGGACAGCGGCGCCGTGTGCAGGCGCACGTGGCCGTTGCCGGTTTCCACCCACCGGACCCAGCCGTCGTCGAATTCGGCCGGGACCTCGGGCGCACCGCCCTCTTCGGCCTGGGCCCCGCCCGGCGCGGCGGCAGCGCCTTCGCACGCCTCCGTCCAGCGTGCCAGCCGGGCGATGAGGTCGGGCCCGCGCTTGGCGACCAACTCCAAATCGGGATGCCGCTCCCCGGCCGCAGCGAGGATGCGCCCCAGCGCGTGAACCGCTTCGATCACTTTGCGCACTGCCGCACCGAACTCCTCCAGGTTGGGCAGCTGGTCGAAGGTGCTGCGCTGGCCCGGCATTTTGTCCACCGCCGCGCACGACAGGCACAGCTCGCGGGTAGCCTGTTCGACGGCCTGGCCCAAGACCGGCCAATCCGCGCTTTCACGAGCATGGGAGAGCCCGGTCACGATGGCGTCGCGGGCGAACTCGAGCAGCTGGTGGGACGATACCGACTCACCCAGAAACCGCGTCGCCGCCGCCGGCAGCTGGTGCGCTTCGTCGAATACCACCGTGTCGGCCGCTGGCAGCAGGTCGGTAATGCCTTCGTCCTTCAGGGCCAGGTCGGCGAGGAAAAGCGCATGGTTGACGACCACCACGTCGGCTTCCACGGCGCGCTTGCGGGCCTGCATCACGAAGCATTCGCGATAGCTCGGGCAATCCGAGCCGAGGCAGTTGTCGCGGGTGGATGTGACGCGGTGCCAGATGTCCGCGTTCTCCGGGACTTCCGCCAACTCCGCTTTGTCGCCGCTGCGGGTCACTTTGGCAAAGCGCTCGATCTTGCGCAGCTGCGCGACTTCGGCGCGGGACGCCAACCGGCCGTCGCCTACCGTGCGCTCGAGGTGATAGTGGCAGACATAGTTCGAACGCCCTTTGAGCAGTGCCGTCGTCACCGGCAAGCCCAAGGCGTCGCGTACGGCCGGTAGGTCACGGGCAAAAAGTTGGTCCTGCAGCGTCTTGGTGCCCGTGGATATCAGCGCCTTGCCGCCGTGCATGAGCACCGGCACCAAATAGGCAAAGGTTTTTCCGGTGCCCGTGCCTGCTTCGGCCACCAGCGTGCCGCGGTCGCGTATGGCCCGCGAAATGGCCTCGGCCAATTCGATCTGTTGGGTACGTGCGCGGTAGCCGGGAATCTTGCGCGCCAAGGGACCGCCATCGGCGAACACTTCCCGCACGTCGGCCTCGATGTCGAGAATCTGGGCGGTCATGCGGGGATGTCCGGAACGAGCTGCATCTGGAGCGCCACGATGAGATCCTTGATCTGGAGCTTGCGCTTTTTCATGCGGCGCAGGCGGAGCTCGTCTACCACCGGGCCGGCGGCCAGGCGCTCGATGGCCGCATCCAAATCGCGGTGCTCGAGCTGCAAAGCAATGATGCGCTCTTTGAGCGCCTGAATATTGTCGTCCATCGTCTACTTTTCGGCGGGTGCCGCCGGTTCCGCATTTTGCCGGGGTGCCTCGAGGTTGGCGGCCTCCCGCTCGCGCTCCGCTCGCCGGCGGGCGCGCTTGGCCTGTGCCTCCTCGCGCTGCCTGGCTTGCTTCTCGGCATATTCCCGGGCCTCGGCCTGTTTGCGCTCGAAAGCCGCACGATTTCGGGCGCGCACCTCTGGATCGTCGACGTCGCGCGGGGCGCGGGGGCGAGGTACGGCGGTGTCGACGTTTCCTGGAACCGGGGCATCGGGCCCGGCACCTCGGTTGGCCGGCGGTTGCGGGGCGCGGTGGGCGGCCTCTTCGGCGCGCTGCGCATTCCTGGCGTCGCGGGCGGCATTTTCCCGCTCGCGCAGTTCACGTCGCTCCCTTGCCTGTTCACGCCGGATATACAGCTCCGCTTCCCGGCGCGCCGCGTCCGCCCGCATTACCCGCTCGTTGCGCTCCAGCCTCGCCTGCTCGACGCAGCGATTGGCGAAAAAACGGGACATGCATTCGGCGGCCTGCGATTCGTATTGCTGCTTGACGCGGTCGGACTCCGCCTTGGCAGCCTCGGCGGCCGCCTGTGCCTCGGCGATCGAAGAAAATGTCCGCTGTGCCGTCGTTCCTTCTGCGGCCGGCGCCAAGCCGGGCAGCATGGCGGCGCAAGCCATCAGGCAAAGTGCCCTGGCGAACCGCGTGATGCAAGCGCCCGGGTTGCTGGCTGCGGCACGCGATGTGGGTGCGCTACGATAGCGAGTCGCCACGGCCTGGGCTCCGGTCGTACTCGCTCCGGAGACACATCGCGTAACGCCCTGTCGGCAGGAAATTGGGGGCATATTCTCAGACTGTGGCAAAATCCGCGGCTTCATTTTCCAAGGTAGGACGGACTCGATGGCTATGGTCACCGACCGGGGCGAGGCGCTCGACGCCCAGGCCCAATCCCGCATTATCGCCCAGCTCGCCGAGGAGCTCGGCGTTCGCGCCACCCAGGTCATGGCTGCGGTGGAACTGCTGGATGACGGCGCGACGGTGCCGTTCATCGCCCGTTACCGGAAGGAAGCGACCGGGGGCCTGGACGACAGTGTGCTGCGCAACCTGGAAACGAGGCTAGAGTACCTGCGCGACATGGAAAGCCGGCGCGCAGCCATCCTGGCGTCGATCGAGCAGCAGGGCAAGCTGACGCCCGAGCTCAAGGAAGCGCTGCTCGCCGCCGATACCAAGCAACGGCTGGAAGACCTGTACGCGCCCTATAAACCGAAGCGCCGTACCCGCGCGCAAATCGCCCGCGAAGCCGGCCTGGAGCCGCTGGCTGACGCTATTCTCGCCGATCCGGGCATCGATCCGCAAACCGCAGCGGCCGCTTACGTCAACCCGGAGGCCGGCGTGGCCGACGTCAAGGCGGCGCTGGACGGCGCGCGCGACATCCTGACGGAACGCTTCGCCGAAAACGCGGAAGTCCTGGACAACCTGCGCAACTACCTGTGGAACACCGGCCTCGTGTATTCCAAGGTGGCCGAAGGCAAGGAAACCGAAGGCGCCAATTTCCGCGACTGGTTCGATTTCCGCGAACCACTGCGCACGCTCCCCTCGCACCGCGTCCTGGCCATGTTCCGGGGGCGCCAGCAAGGCGTCCTCGAGCTGCGCCTGGGGCTGGAGCCCGAGCTGGAAGAGCAAGTGCCCCACCCTTGCGTGGCGCGCGTGGCCAAGCTGGTCGGCCTGGAAGGCGTGTTCGCCCCGGACGTGGACGCCCGCCGCAAATGGCTGGGCGAGGTGTGTCGCTGGACTTGGCGCGTCAAGCTGCTGCCCTCGTTCGAGACCGAGTGCTTTACGCGCCTGCGCGAGGAGGCGGAGACCGAGGCCATACGTGTCTTCGCCCTCAACCTGAAAGACTTGCTGCTGGCCGCGCCCGCCGGCCCGCGGGCCGTGATCGGCCTGGACCCGGGCATCCGCACGGGCGTCAAAGTCGCGGCCATCGACAAGACGGGCAAGCTGCTCGAGACGGCCACAATCTATCCGCACGAACCCCGGCGGGATTGGGACGGCTCCATTGAAGCGCTGGCCCGCATTGCGCGCCGTCACCAGATCGAGCTCATCGCGATCGGCAACGGCACGGCGTCCCGGGAAACGGAGAAACTCGCCGCCGACTTGATCAAGCGCTACCCGGAACTCAACCTGACCCGCGTCGTGGTATCCGAGGCGGGTGCCTCGGTCTACTCGGCATCCGAGCTGGCCGCAGCGGAGTTCCCCGACCTCGACGTCAGCCTGCGCGGCGCCGTCTCCATCGCCCGCCGGCTGCAGGATCCGCTGGCCGAGCTGGTCAAGATCGATCCCAAGTCCATTGGCGTGGGCCAGTACCAGCACGACGTCAACCAGCGCGAGCTTGCCCGTACGCTGGACAGCGTGGTCGAGGATTGCGTGAACGCCGTGGGCGTGGACGTGAACACCGCGTCCGTGCCCCTGCTCACCCGGGTCTCCGGACTGAACGCCGCCCTGGCCAAGAACATCGTGTCCTGGCGCGACCAGAACGGCGCCTTTCGTTCGCGCGAGCAGCTCAAGGACGTGCCGCGCTTCGGCGAAAAAGCCTTCGAACAGGCGGCAGGTTTCTTGCGCGTTGCGAACGGCGACAATCCCCTCGACTGCTCGGCGGTTCACCCAGAGGCCTATCCGGTCGTCGAGCGCATCCTGGCCAAGCTCCAGACCGACATCCGCAAGGTCATCGGCAACCGCGAGGCACTCAAGGGCCTGTCGCCCGCCGAGTTCACCGACGAGCGCTTCGGCTTGCCCACGGTCCGGGACATCCTGGCCGAGCTGGAGAAACCGGGCCGGGATCCACGCCCCGAGTTCAAGACGGCAACCTTCCAGGACGGCGTGGAAACCCTGAATGACTTGCGTCCTGGCATGATCCTGGAGGGCGTGGTGACCAACGTCGCCAATTTCGGCGCCTTTGTGGACATCGGCGTGCACCAGGACGGGTTGGTCCACATCTCCGCCCTATCGGAGAAATTCGTCAAAGATCCTCGCGACGTGGTGCGGGTCGGACAAACCGTCAAGGTCAAGGTCTTGGAGGTGGATTTGCAGCGCCAGCGCATCGCGCTGACCATGCGCTTGAACGACGATGCCCTGCCGGCGCGGCGCAGCGGCGGCGAGGGCGACGCGCGCCCTTCTGGCAACCGCGGCCGGGAGCGCAGCCGTGCGCCCGCACCGGCGGAAAGCGCGATGGCGGCAGCTTTCGCCAAGCTCAAGCTGTAATCTGTAATCCGGCACCTGCCCCGCCCCCCGGCGGGGCGCCGGAATTCCCTACAAGCTCACGGTTTCTCGCCGTTCCGCATCCAAGTACTCCTTCGACTGCATCTCGAGTATCCGCGATACCGTGCGGTGGAATTCGTTCGCCAGCGCGCCCTGCGTGTAAAGCTCCTCGGGTTCGCAGGCGGCCGACATGATCAATTTGATCTTGTGGTCGTAAAAGACGTCCACCAGCCAGGTAAAGCGCCTCGCTTCCGAGGCTTGGCGCGGTCCCATCGCCGGCACGTCCGAGAGAATCACGGCGTGGAAGCGGCTGGCCAGCTCCAGATAATCGTTCTGCGACCGCGGTCCGCCACATAGCGTGGCGAAATCGAACCAGACCACGGTGCCGCTCAGCTTGCGCGCCCTGATCTGCCGGTTTTCGATAGACAGCACAGGCGGTTCAATGGGCGGCGTATCGGCCAGGGCATCGAAGGCCTTTTCGAGCGCCGCATCCGCTTGGGGCCCGAGCGGACTGTGGTAGATCTGGACTTGCTCCAAGGCGCGGCGGCGATAGTCGATGCCGGAGTCGACGTTGAGCACGTCCATTTTTTCCTTGATCAGCTCGATGGCTGGCAGGATGCGGTCGCGGTGCAGGCCTTCCGGGTACAGCGTGGACGGCTCGTAGTTGGACGTCATGACGAAAGACGTGCCATTGTTGAACAGCGCGAGCAGCAGCCGGTACAAGATCATCGCGTCGGCCACGTCCGAGACGTGGAACTCGTCGAAGCAGATGAGCCGGTAGCGGCGGGAAATGCGCCGCGCGACCTCGTCCAGCGGGTCGGGCATGCCCTTGACCTCGTCGAGCTCGCGGTGCACGCCACGCATGAATTCGTGGAAGTGCAGGCGTGTCTTGCGCACGACCGGGACCGTCGCGTAGAAGGCATCCATCAGGAAGCTCTTGCCGCGGCCTACCCCGCCCCACATATAGACGCCGCGAGGCACGCCGGGCCGGTTGAGCAGGCGCTTGAGCACGTTCGACCGCAGCGATTTGAACTCCACCCATTCGTCGTAGTAGCGCTGCAGGCGGTCTATGGCGGCACGTTGCGCGGCGTCGGGCTTGAACCCGCGCTCGGCGATGGCGTGCTCGTAGTATTCGCGAACGTTCATTACCTACGGTCGGCAAAAGTCGAAAGTATACGTCTAGCGCCGGCCCGGCCGCCTGAGCGCCCCTGCCTTCCGCCCTCAGGCGGCAACCGGACGTCGGCCCGCGGGCCGAACGGTGACAATTCGCAGCCCTTCCCAGCGGGCGCAAGGCCGCCGATAACAGTCTGCTACCAGTTCGTCGCAGGATGTCACCGCTCCCGGCTTGGAGTCGGATATGCTGGAACATGACATTCCGCGAGACGCGAAGGGGACGGCCATGGCCACGGCACGCACACTCTGGAAAGGCGCCATTAGCTTCGGGCTGGTCCACATTCCCGTGGGGCTTTATACCGCCACGCAGGAAAGCGAGCTTGACTTCGATTGGCTGGACAAGCGCAGCATGGATCGCGTCGGCTACAAGCGCATCAACAAGCGTACCGGCAGGGAAATCTCCCGCGAGAACATCGTCAAGGGAATAGCCTACGAAGACGGCCGCTACGTGGTCCTGTCCGACGACGAGATCCGCGGCGCGTATCCGGAGTCCACCCAGACCATAGAAATCGAGACCTTCGTCCCGGCCGGACAGATTCCCTTCATTTACCTGGAACGTCCCTACTATCTCGCCCCGCTGGGGAAAGGCGCCAAAGTCTACGCCTTGCTCCGGGAGGCGCTGTTCCAGACGGGCAGGATCGGCATCGCCCGCGTCGTGATCCAGACCAAGCAGCACTTGGCGGCGCTGGTGCCAGCCGGCCCAGGGCTGGTATTGAATCTGCTGCGCTGGGCGGACGAGATCCGTTCCTGGGAAAACCTGGACCTGCCCGAGGAGGGCCCCCGGGCCGAAGGCATCTCGCCCCGCGAGATGAAAATGGCGGTGCAGCTGATCGAAGACATGGCCGGCGAGTGGGATCCGGAGCGATACCGCGACGAATTCAAGGAGAAAATCCTGCAATTGGTGCAGACCAAGATCGAAGCGGACGAAACCGAAGCCGTCACATCGATTGAATCCATGGAGGAAGCCCGACCCACCGCCGACATCGTGGACCTGACCGAGCTGCTCAAACGCAGCCTGGAGAAAAACAAGAAACCCTCCCCCACCCGCGGCGGCTCCGCGCGCGGCGGAAAGAGCAAGCGCAGCGCCTAGTCGGCCCAGGAAACGCGCGCCATGGCCAAGCGCGACAACCTGCGCGCCTACCGTGACAAGCGCGACTTTGCGCACACCCCGGAACCGAGCGAGGGCGGCACGCGGCCGGGGCAGGCGTTGAGCTTCGTCGTCCAGCGGCACGCCGCGCGGCGGCTCCATTATGACTTCCGGCTGGAGTTGGATGGCACCCTCAAGAGCTGGGCCGTGCCCAAGGGGCCCAGCCTGGATCCGGAGGTCAAGCGCATGGCGGTACAGGTGGAAGACCACCCGCTTTCCTACGGTAGTTTCGAAGGCCGCATCCCGAAGGGGCATTACGGCGCGGGCGAGGTCGCGATCTGGGACGCCGGAACCTGGATCCCCTTGGAGGATCCCCGAAAAGGCTATCGCGCGGGCAAACTCAAGTTCGAGTTGCGCGGTGCCAGGCTTCGTGGCCGGTGGGCCCTGGTACGCATGCGCACGGCCGACAAGCAACCCAGCTGGCTGCTGATCAAGGAGAAAGACGCCTATGCGGTTTCCGGACCGCAGGCCGAGGCCGAGGAGGCGTCTTCCTCAGTCCCGGCCTACGATGCGCTGCCCCCTCGCCTGGCTCCCCAGCTCGCTACGTTGGTGAACGAGGCGCCGCGCGAGCACGCGCGGTGGCAATACGAGCTGAAGTTCGACGGCTATCGATTGCTGGCCCGCATAGAAAACGGAGAAGTCTCGCTCTTCACCCGTACGGGGAAGGATTGGACGAATAAGCTGCGGGAGCTGCGCGACGCCTTGGTTGCGATGCGGCTCGCCGATGCCTGGTTGGACGGCGAAATCGTGGCGCCCGACGAACACGGAATCCCGAGTTTCCAGGCATTGCAGAACGCGTTCGAATCGGGTGCTGCGCGCGGCGTTGTTTATTACGTGTTCGACATCCCGTTCTATGCAGGGCGCGACTTGAGGACGTTGCCGTTGACCGAGCGCCGCGCCACGCTGGAGAACCTGCTTCGCGGCTCGGACGGCGAGTACGTGCGTTTCAGCGAAGCCTTCGAGGCCGCGCCGCGCGACCTGGTCGCCTCGGCCTGCAGGCTGGGGTTCGAGGGCGTGATCGGTAAACGCAAGGACGCCGGCTACCGGTCGGGAAGATCCGCCGACTGGATCAAGCTCAAGTGCCAGAATCGGCAGGAGTTTGTCATCGGCGGCTACACCGATCCCAAGGGCACGCGAGCGGGCTTCGGGGCGCTTCTGCTCGGGGTGTATGACGACGACGGCCAGCTACGCTACGCAGGCAACGTGGGGTCCGGCTTCGACCAACGCACGCTCGTCTCCCTGCGGCAGCGCCTGGACGAGTTGCACGCGCCCCGTTCTCCGTTTCAGCGCAATCTTGCCGGGCTGCGGAAGTCGCGTTGGGTCCGCCCGGAGCTCCTGGCCGAAGTCTCCTTTGCAGAGTGGACCGCGAGCGGCCATATCCGCCATGGGGTATTCCGCGGGCTGCGCTCCGATAAACCGGCGAATGCTGTCATGCGGGAGCGGCCAGCGTCTCCCCCCAAGGAGTCGGACAGCATGCAAAGCAACGGACTGCCCTCCTCTTTCCGCGTGACCCATCCGGGGCGCGTAATCGACAAGCAAAGCGGCATCACCAAGCTGCAGCTCATCCAGTGCTATGCCGCCATGTCGCCCCTGCTGCTGCCGCATTTGCGAGACCGCCCGGTGGCCTTGGTCCGTGCGCCTGACGGCATAGGCGGCGAATTGTTCTTCCAAAAGCATGCCGATAAGGCATCGCTGCCTGGCGTGGTGCGCCTGCCTCAGGAACTGGATCCCGGCCATGCGCCGCTGATGAAGATAGACGATCTCCAAGGGCTGCTGTCGGCGGTCCAGATGAATACCATCGAACTGCACACCTGGAACGGGACGGACCGCGCCATCGGCACGCCGGATCGCATGACGTTTGACCTGGATCCCGGAGAAGGCGTGAGCTGGGCGCGGATCCGGGAGGGAACGCATCTCGTCCACGCATTTCTCCAGGAGCTGGGATTGCCGGCGTTTCTCAAGACTAGCGGCGGCAAAGGAATGCACGTCATCGTGCCGCTGCGGCCCCACTACGACTGGGATACCGTCAAGGCGTTCTCACGTGCCATCGTGCGCCACCTGGCCGAAGCACTTCCCCGTCACTTCGTTGCCAAGAGCGGGCCGCGCAATCGGGTAGGCAAGATTTTCATCGACTATCTGCGCAACGGCTTCGGCGCCACGACCGTATGCGCCTGGTCGGTGCGCGCACGTCCCGGCCTGCCGGTCTCGGTGCCCGTGGCCTGGGACGAGCTCGATACCCTTACCGGTTCCGGACACTGGACGCTGTATGTCCTGGGCGAGCGACTGGCAACGGGCAACCGGCCGTGGGCCGATTACGAGCGTACGCGCACTTCGCTGGTCGATGCGATGCGGCGCATGGATTTCGATCCTAAGGAGGATGTTTAGCCGCCCGTGGGCGGCTTGACGCATTTTGCACAACTGGTAGGATCGCTGGGACGCCTGCCGTGTCCCGACGGCGTTCGAACGATTCTTCGTGTCCCGCTCCCGCCTCCTGCCGGGCGGGAATGCCGTGTAGCCCCGTGTCCGCGTCGATTGCCCGCCGTACCTGCCACAGTCCTTTGTTGACGGCCCCTCGCCTTTGGCGCGTGGCGTCAGGCCCCGCGATGCACGGCGATTTCTTTCCCTGCCCCTATTCCCGGCCCTTGCGCGCCACCTTCCTCGACGCCCAGGAAGTGGCGGCTCGTTCCGCCTACGCGCGATCCAAACCCGGCTAATGCCCCTTCCGGCGCGAGCCCTTCGCGCCCATCCCCATCTTCGAGGCCCACGACCGCCCTTCCCTGCGATGCGCGGTCTCGCGCCATCACGGCACGCCCCCCGCCAACGCGAGGTCGCGCCCTGTCGCTCGTTTTGCTGGATGGTTCATGGAACTCACCAAGAATTTCGTCAAAGCCAAGAATCCCTGCGCCGGCGGCTACCGCTGGTTCATCCGCCGCCATCAAGGCCAGGGAGATTACCAAGCCCTGCTGGATGCGCTCGTCGCCGACGGCCGCATCGACGATGCCTGCTGGTTGCTCGATCAATTCGGCCCGGTCGACCTGGTCCTGCAGGTCGATGCGATCGACGCCCACGCCATCGTCTTTGCCGGCACGCTCGAGGTGCGCCACGGCATCAATGTCGATACCATCGTGCGCACGGGCCGCGACTTACGCACGAGCGGCGGCGTGCGGGCTGGCACGGGCATCGTCGCCGGCGGCGACATCGACGCGGACGGCAACCTCAGCAGCGGCGGGCACATCCGCGCAGCAGGCGACATATCCGCCGGCTGGGGCATACGCGCCGAAACCGATCTCGAGGCGGGCGGCGCCTGCCGGGCCAAATGGGACGTTTACGCCGGCCATGCCCTGTCTGTCCGGGGAATGCTGCACGCCGACGGAAGCGTCCATGCGGGCCGCTCCCTGCATTGCGGCCGCAGCATCAAGGCAGGCGGCGATGTCATCGCCGCGCACGATCTGTTCGTTTCCCAGGGAATCCTAGCCGGAGGCCTCATCGAGGCCGGAAACCACATCGAGGCCGGATGGGGGCTCAAGGCCGGCGCAGACATTTCCGCCCAGGGGGCGATCCGCGCGGGAGAAGGCATCGAGGCGGCGGGAGAGATACGCTGCGGGGCGGGCTACGGGATCTATGCCGGCCTGCTCGTCAGGCGTGACGCCTGGCCCTGCAGCGCACGCGTCACGGCCGCACGCCGGCCCGAAGCACTGGTCAGCGGCCACTGGGATGACGCGGGTCCGGCCTCGGGCTGACACCATCGCACTAGCCCGGGTCACCCGGCCGGGGATAAAAAAACGGCCTCGCTAGGCGAGGCCGTTGTGCGGTGGATGGCGAGGCGGCATATCGTCGCCGCCTCCGCTCCTGGGCGTTCGTCAGAAGTTCAACGCGCGCTTATCCACGGCCAGGGCGGCTTCCTTGACCGCCTCGGACAGCGACGGGTGCGCATGGCAGATCCGTGCGATGTCTTCCGACGCCGCGCGGAACTCCATGGCGACGACGCATTCCGAGATCAGTTCGGAGGCCTGCGGGCCGATGATGTGGACGCCGAGGATCTCGTCCGTCTTGGCATCGGCGAGCACCTTGACCATGCCCGTGGTGTCGCCGAGCGCACGCGCGCGGCCATTGGCCAGGAACGGGAAGGTACCGGCCTTGTAGGCACGGCCCTCGTTCTTGAGCGCCTGTTCGGTCTTGCCCACCCAGGAAATCTCGGGCGAGGTGTAGATGACCGACGGGATGGTGTCGAAGTTGACGTGCCCGTGCTGGCCGGCGATGCGCTCGGCCACGGCCACGCCCTCTTCTTCCGCCTTGTGCGCCAGCATGGGCCCGCGCACCACGTCCCCGATGGCCCAGACGTTGGGCAGGCCGGTGCGGCATTCGTCGTCGACGACGATGAAGCCCCGCTCGTCCAACTTCAGGCCCACGCCTTCGGCGTTCAGGCCTTGGGTGTTCGGCAGGCGGCCGATCGACACGATCAACTTGTCGACGACCAGCGACTGCTCGGCGCCGGCGGCGTCCGTGTAGGAAACCGTCACGGTCTTGCCGGTCTTGACCTCGCCGATCTTCACGCCCAGGTTGATCTTCAGGCCCTGTTTGGTCAGGACCTTCAGCGCTTCCTTGGCGATCTGCTCGTCGGCCGCCGGCAGGAAGTTGGGCATGGCCTCCAGAATGGTGACTTCCGCGCCCAGGCGGCGCCAGACGCTGCCCAGTTCCAGTCCGATCACGCCGGCGCCGATGACGCCCAGGCGCTTGGGTACGCTACCGATGGACAGCGCGCCGTCATTGGACAGGACTTGCTTCTCGTCGAACGGAAGGTTGGGCAGCGCGCGGGGGCTCGAGCCCGTCGCCACGATCACGTGCTTGGCCACGAGTTCTTCCTCGGACGGGCCGGAGACCTTGACCGACCAGCCGCCGTCCACCTGGCCGGAGAACGAGCCGGTGCCGTGGAAGAACGTGACCTTGTTCTTCTTGAACAGGAACAGGATGCCATCGTTGTTCTGCTTGACGACGGTATCCTTGCGCGCCAGCAGCTTGGCCAAGTCCAGGCCGAGGCCCTTGACCTCGATGCCGTGGTCGGCGAAGTGATGGCCGGCGTGCTCGTAGTACTCGGACGACTGCAGCAAGGCCTTGGACGGGATGCAGCCAACGTTGGTGCAGGTTCCGCCCGGGGCCGGTCCGCCCTTGGCGTTGCTCCAGGCGTCGATGCATGCCACCGACATGCCCAGCTGGGCCGCGCGGATGGCCGCGATGTATCCGCCAGGGCCGGCACCGATGACGACGACGTCGAATTGTTTCGCCATGATTCCGTGCTCCTTAGATGTCCAGCAGCAGGCGCTGCGGATCTTCCAGGGCTTCCTTCATGGCGACCAGGCCCAGCACGGCCTCGCGGCCGTCGATGATGCGGTGGTCGTACGACAGGGCCAGGTAGTTGATGGGACGGATGACGATCTGGCCGTTTTCCACGACGGGCCGCTCCTTCGTGGCGTGCACGCCCAAGATGGCCGATTGCGGCGGGTTGATGATGGGCGTGGACAGCATGGAGCCGAATACGCCGCCGTTGGAGATCGAGAAGGTGCCGCCGGTCAGCTCTTCAATGCTGAGCTTGCCGTCCTTGGCCTTCTGGCCGAATTCGGCGATCTTCTTCTCGATGTCGGCCAGGCTCATCTGGTCGGCATTGCGCAGGATGGGCACGACCAGGCCACGCGGGCTGCCTACGGCGATGCCGATGTCGAAGTAGCCGTGGTAGACGATGTCCTTGCCGTCGACCGAAGCGTTCAGGATGGGATAGCGCTTGAGCGCGGCCACGGCAGCCTTGACGAAGAAGGACATGAAGCCCAGCTTGACGCCGTGTTCCTTCTCGAACTTGTCTTTGTACTTGGCGCGCAGGTCCATCACGGCCTGCATGTTGACCTCGTTGAACGTGGTCAGGATCGCGTTTTCGGCCTGCGATTGCAGCAGGCGCTCGGCGATGCGGGCGCGCAGGCGGCTCATCGGCACGCGCTGCTCGGGGCGGCCGTTGACCAGCGTGGTGGCGTCATTGATGATGGGGACTGCCGGCTTGGCGGCAGGACGATTCTCGGCAGCGGCCAGCGCGTCGCCCTTGGTGATGCGGCCTCCGCGGCCGGTACCGGCCACGGACTCGGGCGCGATGCCTTGCTCGGCCAGCAGCTTGGCGGCGGCGGGAGAAGGAATCGAGGCAGCAGGTGCGGCCGCGGGTGCTGCGGCAGCAGCCGGGGCCGCGGCCGGCGCAGGTGCGGCGGCGGGCGCTGCAGCCGGCGCTTCAGCAGCGGCGGCCTTGCCTTCGGTATCGATCTTGGCGATCACTTCTTCAGACGCAACGGTGCTGCCGTCGGCCTTGACGATCTCGGCCAGCACGCCGTCGGCGGGTGCGGGCACCTCCAGCACGACCTTGTCGGTCTCGATTTCGATGACGATCTCATCGCGAGCGACCGCTTCACCGGGCTTCTTCTTCCAAGTCAGGAGCGTGCCTTCCGAGACCGATTCGGAAAATTGGGGGACTTTAACGTCGACGATTGCCATGTCTGTTATTCCGCAAATGGGGAGAGTTCGTTCGTCGCTCGGCGCTCATGGCCGAACGCCGGGGCCGCATCGCGGCCCCGGGAAAAGGTTTACTTGGTCAGCACGAAGCCCTTGATGCGGCCGAACGCTTGGTCCAGCAGCGCCTTGAGCTGCTCGATGTGCTTGGAGTAGTAGCCGACGGCAGGCGAAGCCGAAGCGGGACGGCCGGCATAGCCGAGCTTCTGGCCGGCCGACATGTTCTCGTACAGGTGATGCTGCACGTAGAACCACGGTCCTTGGTTCTGCGGCTCATCCTGCACCCAGACCACTTCGGTCGCGGCGGGATACTTCTTGAGCTCGGCCGCGAGCGCCTTGTGCGGGAACGGATACAGCTGCTCGATGCGGGCGATGGCCACGTCGTTCGCCCCGCGGTCTTTGCGGGTGTTGACCAGGTCGTAGTACACCTTGCCCGAGCACAGCAGCACGCGCTTGACCTTGGCGGCGTCGATGGACTCGTCGACCTCGCCGATCAACGTCTGGAAGGCGCCCTTGCTCAGGTCGGACAGCGGCGAGGCGGCATCCTTGTTGCGCAGCAGCGACTTCGGCGTGAAGATGATCAGCGGCTTGCGGAATTGCCGGATCATCTGGCGGCGCAGCAGGTGGAAGATCTGCGCGGCGTTGGTCGGCTGCACGACTTGCATGTTGTTGTCGGCGCACAGCTGCAGGAAGCGCTCGATGCGGCCCGACGAGTGTTCCGGGCCCTGCCCTTCGTAACCGTGGGGAAGCATCAGCACGAGGCCCGACTGACGGCCCCACTTGGCTTCGCCGGAGCTGATGAATTGGTCGATCACGACCTGGGCGCCGTTGGCGAAGTCGCCGAACTGGGCTTCCCAGATGACCAGCGAGTTGGGCTCGGCGGTCGAATAGCCGTATTCGAAGCCCATGACGGCTTCTTCGGACAGGATCGAGTCGATGACGCGGAACGGGGCCTGCGCTTCGGAGACGTTCTGCAGCGGGACATACACGCCCGAATCCCAGCGCTCCCGGTTTTGGTCGTGCAGCACGGCGTGGCGGTGCGTGAAGGTGCCGCGCCCGGAGTCCTGGCCGGTGAGGCGGACCGGATAACCGGAAGCCACCAGGCTCGCGAAGGCCAGGTGCTCGGCCATGCCCCAGTCGACGTTCATTTCACCGCGCGCCATGGCGCGGCGGTCGGCCAGCACCTTCTCCACGATGGGGTGCAGCTTGAAGCCCTCAGGCACCGTCGTGATGCGCTCGCCCAGGCGCTTGAGCTCGGCCTGCGGAACGGCGGTGTCGGCGGCATCGGTCCATTTGCGGCCCAGGAAGGGCGACCAATCCACGGCGTACTTGTTCTTGTAGTTGGTCAGGACCGGATCGACCGTGTGGCGGCCTTCGTCCAGCGCGGCACGGTAGCGCTTGACGTACTCGTCGGCTTCGGCCTCGGTGATGACGCCCTGCACGACCAGCTTGTCGGCATACAGCTTGCGGGTGCCGGGATGCTTGCCGATGCGCTTGTACATCAGCGGCTGCGTCAGCGAGGGAGTGTCCTGCTCGTTGTGGCCCAGCTTGCGGAAGCAGACGATGTCGACGACGATGTCTTTCTGGAACTCGACGCGGAAATCCAGCGCGAGGCGCGTGGCAAACACCACGGCTTCGGGATCGTCGCCGTTCACGTGCAGCACGGGGGCTTCGATCATCTTGACCACGTCCGTGCAATACAGCGTCGAGCGCGCATCGCGGGGATCCGAGGTCGTGAAGCCGATCTGGTTGTTGATCACCAGGTGCACCGTGCCGCCCGTGCCGTAGCCGCGCGTTTGCGCGAGGTTCAGCGTTTCCATCACGACGCCCTGGCCGATGAAGGCGGCGTCGCCGTGCACCAGGACCGGCAAGACCTGCTTGCCGCCGTCCGGGCCGCGACGCTCTTGACGTGCACGCGCACTACCCTCGACCACGGGGTTCACGATTTCCAGGTGCGAGGGGTTGAAGGCCAGCGACACGTGGACGGGGCCGCCGCGCGTGGAGATGTCGCTCGAGAAGCCCTTGTGGTACTTGACGTCGCCCGCAGTCAGGCCGCCGTCGTCGTACTTGCCTTCGAATTCGGCGAACAAATCCTTGGGCATCTTGCCCAGGGTGTTGACCAGGACGTTCAGGCGGCCGCGGTGGGCCATGCCGAGGACCACTTCCTGGATGCCGCGCTCGCCGGCATGCTGGATGAGCTCGTCGATGGCCGCGATGAAGCTTTCGCCGCCTTCCAGCGAGAAGCGCTTCTGGCCGACGTACTTGGTGTGCAGGTAGCGCTCCAGGCCCTCGGCGGCCGTCAGGCGCTCGAGGATGTGCTTCTTCTGGTCAGCCGTGAAGCTGGGCGTGGCCAGCGTGCTTTCGAGGCGCTGCTGGATCCAACGCTTGATGGCCGGGTCGGAGACGTGCATGAACTCGACGCCGATGCTGCGGCAATACGTATCGCGCAGCGCCTTCACGATCTCGCGCAGCGTCATGTGCTCGGCGGTCGTGAAGTAGGTATTCGTGGCGGAGTAGACCTGGTCCATGTCGGCCTCGGTCAACCCGTAGAAGCTCGGCTCGAGCTCGGGAATGTGCGGGCGCTCCTGGCGCTGCAGCGGATCGAGGTCGGCCCAGCGTGCGCCGAGGTAGCGGTAAGCGGCGATGATGGATTGGACGTGGACCTGCTTGCTGGCTACCGACAGGTTGGTTTCCGTGGCGCGCGGCAGGAAAGCGTTCGCGCGTGCGCGTTGGGCGAACGACTCGATGACCGGGGCATGCGCCTGGTCGCGGGTGGATTCTTGCCCGTCAACCGCCGGAGTATGTTGCAGCTGGTCGAAATAATTGCGCCAGTTGTCGGGAACGGAGCCCGGATTGTCGAGGTAGGCCTCGTAGAGCTCCTCTACGTATGGCGCATTCCCCCCGAATAAATACGAGGTGCTGGATTCTTGGATGCTGGACATGATTTACGCTTCACCTTTCCGGGTGTTTCACCCGTTCGATGCAGGACGTACCTTCCGCGACACGGCTCGGCCGAATAGCGGATAGCGGGTGCAGAAGGCGGTTGATGGAAACCTTGCGGTCGCTCAGAAAAAATCAATAAACCTTGAAAGCATAGCACTTAGGGGCTTTTCCTGCTTGAAAAAAACACGCCATTGTGCGGTTTAACCGACGGATGGCGAGCCGTCTTTCAGGCAAAAAGACAGGCCACGCCGCCATTGGTTCCGGCGCGCCAAGGTGCCCAGTTTTTCCCTGCGCCGCAGCAAAATTCGGCGGTCCGGACGACTGCTTCGCCTGCCGCCAGGACGCACCCTCGGATGTGCGCCGCAACACCGGCGAACATGCCTCCCTTGTATCTTTGAAGTGCGTGTCCGGCAGTGCCGTCACGCCCGGACCTGTCAGGGTTCGGGGTTGGCCGCAGCATGTAGCCCGTCATCCCTCGGTGCCCATGGAGCCCGTGCGTGAGTCTTGGGCGCATGCATGCGCCCGATCTCTGAAAGCCCGAACAGTTGCGTGAACGCCGTTCGCATTTGCAAGGAAGGGACGCAGGGATCATGGCCAATCAAATTGCAGTCGGTATCGACATCTCCAAGAAGACCATGGATGTAGCCATGGGGCACGAGCAGCCTACGGCCATATTCAGCAACGATGGTGCCGGGCATCAAGCGTTGATCGAAGAGCTGAAAAACCATCAGGTCTCGCTGATCGTGATGGAGGCGACCGGACAGTACCAACTGGCCTGCGCCTGCGCACTTCAAGCTGCGGGATTCGCTGTCGTCGTCATCAACCCTCGGCAGGCACGGGACTTCGCCAAGGCCATGGGGCGCCTAGTCAAGACCGACAGCGTGGATGCCCGCATGCTGGCTGAGCTGGCCCAGGTGCTGAATCTGCGGCCGGATCGAGACCGCTTCATCAAGCCGATGCCAGACCAGGCGCAGCAATACCTTCATGCACTGGTGCTTCGACGCCGGCAACTGGTGCGCCTTCTGGTCAGTGAGCGCCAGCGCAAGCACATGGCGCATGCCGAGGTGGTGCAGGACATTGTGGAACTGATGGATGTGCTGTCGAGACAGCTTGAAGCGCTGGATCGGAGGATTGCGGAACACTTGGCGTACCATCAGCCCGATCTGGCCGCCTTGCTCAAGAGCGTCAAAGGGGTTGGTCCGGCAACGGCTGCGACGCTGATGTCCGAGCTGCCAGAGCTTGGCCGGCTCAAGGACAGGCAGATCTCTGCGCTGGTAGGCGTCGCTCCGATGAACCGGGACTCGGGCCAGGCCCGCGGCAAACGCTTCATCTGCGGCGGACGTGCCGCGGTCAGGAGCGCTTTGTACATGGCCGCCATCGTCGCCATGCGTCACAACGCCGTGATACGGCGTTGCTATGAGCGTCTGCTGGCGGCAGGCAAGCCGAAGAAGGTGGCCATCGTGGCCTGCATGCGCAAGCTGCTGATTATCCTGAATGCCATGGTCAAAAGCGGGCGGCCATGGAATGACCAGCTTGCACAGGCCTGAAATTGCTGGAGAGTGTCCCCATGTCCGGCCGGCCGCTGCGCCGGCGAATGGGCTTCAGATACCCATCGCCATGACCCAGCCCGCCAGCCCGGCCAGCAGCACCACGAGCGCTGGCGGCACGCGTCCCACCGTCAGCAGCCCGAACGAGAGCAGCGCCAGCCCAAAATCCGCCTTGCCGTGGATGGCACTCGTCCATACCGGGTCATAGAGGGCGGACACCAGAATGCCGACCACGCCGGCGTTGATGCCGGCCATGGCCGTCTGGATGCCCGCGCGGTGGCGCAATCCTTCCCAAAATGGCAGTGCGCCGACCAGCACGAAGAAGGCCGGGAGGAAGATGGTGCCCAGGAGTGCCAGCCCGCCGATCCAGCCATGCAGCGGGCCGTGAGCAACCGCGCCGAGGTAGGCCGAGAACGTGAACAGCGGCCCCGGCACGGCCTGCGCCGCGCCGTAGCCGGCCAGGAAGTCGGCGTTGCTCACGACGCCGCTCGGCACCACGGCGGCCTGCAGCAGCGGCAGCACGACGTGCCCACCACCGAAGACCAATGCACCGGAGCGATACACCCCTTCCAGCAGCGCTATCGTGAACGAGTCCGTGGCTGCGGCCCACAGGGGCAGCCCAACGAGTGGGGCGGCAAACAGCAGCAGTGCCACGACGCCCAGCTTGCGCGAAACCGGGTAGCTATGGGCATGGCCGCCGCCAGGCTGTGCGATCTTCAAGCCCCACCAGCCCAGCAATCCCGCCACCGTGATGGCGGCGATCTGCCCCATCGCCGAGGGAAGAATGATGGTCAGCAGCGCCGCCAGAATGGCCAGGGCGGCGCGCGACCGGTCCGGGCACAACGACCGGGCCATGCCCCAGACTGCCTGGGCCACGATGGCCACGGCCACCACCTTGAGCCCATGGACCCAGCCGGACTGGGCCAGCCCCTGGTACTCGGCGATGCCAAAGGCGAACAGGATCAGCGCAATCGCCGATGGCAAGGTGAATCCGGCCCAGGCCGCCAGCAGCCCCAGCCAGCCCGCGCGGCCCAGCCCCAGCGCCATGCCCACCTGGCTGCTGGCCGGGCCGGGCAGGAGCTGGCACAGGGCGACCAGGTCGGAGTAGCTGCGGTCATCCAGCCAGCGGCGGCGCTCGACAAACTCCGAGCGGAAATAGCCCAGGTGCGCGATCGGCCCGCCGAAGGAGGTCAGCCCCAGCTTGAGAAAGGCGCCGAAGACTTCGACGGGTGAGCCGCGCGCGGCTGCGGACTCATGCTGCAAGGTGTTGGTTGAATCTGTCATTTGTGCATCGCCTCCCCGGTGAACTCCCGGATGCGTTCCTTGGCCAGTGCCAAGCCTTCCTTGCCCTTGGGCGTGATCGTGTAGAGCTTGCGCACGGTGCGCCCTTCACGCTCCTGGCGGGAGACGAGGTAGCCGTCGCGCTCCATCTTGTGCAACATCGGGTACAGCGTTCCGGGAGAGAGGCGGTAGCCGTGGTGGGCCAGCTCGTCGATCATCCATTGCCCGTAGATCTCCTGCTCGGCCGCGTGGTGCAGCACATGCAGGCGGATCAGTCCCGACAGCAAGTCGTGGTGCTCCATAGCGCGCGGTGTCGATTGTTCTTTCATATCGAATATCGATAACGAAATTCGATAATATCAGCTTCAGATCACCCGACTGCGCACGCAGAGGTATTTAGACCTTGCGACCCTCAGCATCCACCACGGCCTCACCATCCTCTTTGTTGAACGCGCCGCGCTGCGGCTGCGGCAAGATGTCCAGCACGGCCTCCGATGGCCGGCACAGGCGCGTGCCCAGCGGCGTGACCACGATGGGCCGGTTGATGAGGACGGGGTGCTGGAGCATGAAGTCGATCAACTGCACGTCGCTCCACTGCGGGTCATCCAGGCCCAGCTCGGCATAGGGCGTGCCTTTCTCGCGCAGCACGGCGCGCGCCGATACGCCCATCGCGGCGATCAGTGCCGTCAGCGTCGCCCGGTCGGGCGGCGTCTTCAGGTACTCGATGACCGTGGGCTCCTCGCCGCTGTTGCGGATCAGGGCCAGCACGTTGCGCGACGTGCCGCAGGCGGGGTTGTGGTAGATGGTGATGTTGCTCATGGTGGCTTGCCTGGGTTAGCGGGAGGGAGGGTTCGGGCCGCATTCGTACCAGCCGCGCGAGCGGTTGACCACGCGCACGACCAGCAGCATCACGGGTACCTCGATCAGCACGCCGACCACGGTGGCCAGCGCCGCGCCGGACTGGAAGCCGAACAGGCTGATGGCGGCGGCCACCGCCAATTCGAAGAAATTGGAAGCGCCGATCAGTGCCGACGGGCAGGCGATGCGGTGCTGCTCGCCCACCTGGCGGTTGAGCCAGTAGGCCAGCCCCGAGTTGAACAGCACCTGGATCAGGATGGGCACGGCCAGCATGGCGATCACCAGCGGTTGGCGCAGGATGGCCTCGCCCTGGAAGGCGAACAGCAGCACCAGCGTGAGCAGCAGCGCGGCCATGGACAGCGGGCCGATGCGGGCCAGCGCGGCATCGAAGGCGGCCTGGCCCTGGCGCAGCAGCGCGCGGCGCCAGAGTTGCGCGAGGATGACCGGGATCACGATGTAGAGCAGCACCGACACCATCAGCGTGCTCCAGGGCACGCTGATGGACGACAGGCCCAGCAGCAGGCCGACGATGGGCGCAAAGGCGAAGACCATGATGGTGTCGTTCAGCGCCACCTGCGACAGCGTGAACGCCGGGTCGCCGCCGGTCAGCCGGCTCCAGACGAAGACCATGGCCGTGCAGGGCGCGGCGGCCAGCAGGATCAGGCCGGCAACATAGCTGTCGAGCTGGTCGGCCGGCAGCCACTGGGCGAAGATCTGGCGCACGAAGATCCAGGCCAGCAGCGCCATCGAAAACGGCTTGACGGCCCAGTTGATGAACAGCGTCACGCCAATGCCGCGCCAATGCTGCCTGACCTGGCCCAGCGCACCGAAGTCCACCTTGAGCAGCATGGGAATGACCATGACCCAGATCAACAGGCCCACCGGCAGGTTGACCTGCGCGACCTCGAGGCGGCCGATGGCCTGGAACACGCCGGGTGCGAACTGGCCCAGGGCCACGCCCAGCACGATGCACAGGAACACCCACAGCGTCAGGTAGCGCTCGAAGAGGCTCATGGGCTGCGGCGCTTGTTCAGGCCGCAGCGCTTCAGGGATTGCATTCATTGCCCCGGCCTCACTTCGTACCGATATTGCGCAGCTCATGCTGCAACGACATGGCGTCCAGCCGCTGCAGCGGCAGCGACAGGAACAGCTCGATGCGTCGGCGCAGCGTCAGCGCCGCATCCGTGAATGCCTTGCGCTTCTGCTCATCGGTGCCTTTGACGGCTGCGGGGTCAGGAACGCCCCAATGCGCCGACATTGGCCGTCCCGGCCACACCGGGCAGACCTCGCCGGCGGCGTTGTCGCAGACCGTGAATATGAAATCCAGCTCCGGTGCACCGGGCGCCGCGAACTCATCCCAGTTCTTGCTGCGGTAGCCAGCGGTCGGCATGTGCAGCCGCTCCAGCGTGGCGAGCGCCAGTGGGTGGACTTCGCCCTTGGGGTGGCTGCCCGCCGAGTAGGCGCGAAAGCGCCCCTGGCCCAATCCATTGAGGATGCCTTCGGCCAGGATGGAGCGAGCCGAGTTACCCGTGCAGATGAACAGGACGCTGTAGATCTTGTCGGTGGTCATGGGTATCTCACATCAGCAGCAGGAGGAGGCCGGCTTCACCGCAACGCCCATCGGCTTGCCGCGCACCGGGGTACAGCACGCTGCGGCGGAAGTCGCTGCAGGCGCCGCTTCGTTAAAGACCGGAATATTGCCCAGCGTGTGAAAGTGCTCCCAGGCCACGCCCTGCGGGTCGGTGATCCAGTGCTTCTCGCTGCGCGCGTAGCAGCAGGTCGTGGTGCCCTCGTCCAGCAGCGTCATGTCGGCCGCCTCGGCGCGGGCCTTCAGCACCGCCAATTCCTCGGCATCGTCGGTCTGGATACCCAGGTGGTCAATGCCCGGCTTGTTGCCACGTGTGGAGATGGCGAAGTTGACCGGCGGGTCTTCGAGCATCCATTTGGCGTAGTCGCTTTTGACGCGCGCGGGCTGCGCGGCGAACAGTTGGGAATAGAAGCCGATGCTGCGGTTCAGGTCATCGACGTGCAGGTGGACGTGGAAGCGCTTCATGGGGAGATCCTTTCAGCAGGAGGTACAGGCAGAGGAGGAATCACTGACCTCGCACGTGCTGCCTTGGCAGCAGTGCTCGGTCAGGTAGCCGAGCAGCCCATTCATCTGGCTGAAGTCGGCGCGGTAGATCAGGTTGCGGCCTTGCTGTTCGATGGTGACGAGGCCAGCATGAGCCAGTTCCTTCAGGTGGAAGGACAGCGCGTTGCGGGCCACGTCGAGCTGATCGGCCAGAACGCTGGGCGTGAGCCCTTCGGGGCCGGCGACGACTAGGGATCGGAACACGCGCAGGCGCTGGGCATGGGCCAGGGCACCGAGGGCGGAAACGGCTTGGGCTTCATTCATTATTCAATAATACATCAATTATTGAATCAATGGCAATGCCGCTTATGCTGGATCAAGCCTGCGTGGCTTGACTTTCAAGACAGTTGCTCACGCGTGCGGGCGTCGCCCTCTCCTGCTTGCCAGCCGAGGACAAAAAAAGCCGCCAGGGAGCATCCTGGCGGCGTTGCAACGACCGGCATGGCAGGGGCAGTGCCACCTGCCGTGCTCCATCAACGCTTGTCGAGGTCCGGGACGTCGCGGGCCGGAGAACCGGTGTACAGCTGGCGCGGACGGCCGATCTTGTAGTCGGGATCGGAGATCATTTCGTCCCACTGCGCGATCCAGCCCACCGTGCGGGCCAGCGCGAAGATGGCCGTGAACAGCTGGGTCGGGATGCCGATGGCACGCTGGACGATGCCCGAGTAGAAGTCCACGTTCGGGTAGAGCTTGCGCTGGACGAAGTAATCGTCTTCCAGTGCGATCTTTTCCAGCGCCATGGCCAGCTTGAACAGCGGGTCGTCTTGCAGGCCCAGCGCCTCGAGCACTTCGCGGCAGGTTTCCTGCATCAGCTTGGCGCGCGGATCGTAGTTCTTGTAGACGCGGTGGCCAAAGCCCATCAGGCGGACGCCCGAGCTCTTGTCCTTGACCTTGGCAACGAACTCGCCCAGCTTATCGACGCCACCCGCTGCGAGCAGGTCTTCCAGCATCTGCAACGCCGCTTCGTTGGCGCCGCCGTGCGCCGGACCCCAGAGGCAAGCCACGCCGGCCGCGATGGCGGCGAACGGGTTGGTGCCCGACGAACCGCACAGGCGCACCGTCGAGGTCGAGGCGTTCTGTTCGTGGTCGGCGTGCAGGATGAAGATGCGGTCGAGCGCGCGTTCGATCACGGGGTTGACGACGTACTCTTCGCACGGCGTCGCGAACATCATGCGCAGGAAGTTGCCGGTGTACGACAGATCGTTCTTCGGATAAATGTACGGTTGGCCGATCGAGTACTTGTAGGCCATTGCCACCAGCGTGGGCATCTTGGCGATCAGGCGGATGGCCGAGATTTCCCGGTGCTTGGGCTGGGTGATGTCGATGGAGTCGTGGTAGAACGCCGACAGGGCGCCGACCAGGCCGGTCAGGACGGCCATCGGGTGGGCGTCGCGGCGGAAGCCACGCAGGAAGAACTGCAGCTGTTCGTTGACCATGGTGTGATGGCGCACCAGGTGATCGAACTCAGCCTTCTGCTGGGCATTCGGCAGCTCGCCGTTCAGGATCAGGTAGCAGGTTTCCAGGAAGTCGCACTTGACCGCCAGTTGCTCGATGGGGTAGCCACGGTAGAGCAGCTCGCCCTTGTCGCCATCGATGTAGGTAATGCTCGAAGAGCAAGCGGCCGTCGACAGGAAGCCAGGGTCCAGAGTGAACATCCCGGTTTGCGCGTACAACTTGCGGATATCGACGACCGACGGACCGACCGTGCCTTCGTAAACCGGGAACTCGGCCCCGGGACTGCCATCGGAAAAGGTCAGGATTGCTTTCTTGTCGGACACTTTCATCGGATGTTCCTCTTGCTTCAAAATCAAATCATTTGGACTCAGGCCGCTCAAACCGAGCGCAGCCTTTTCAGCAAATCCTGCATGGCAGGCGTAGCCAGGTCACCTTCCGGCTCCTTTCGGGCCAGCAGATAGTCCAACAACTCGTTGTCGGACAGCTCGAGCAAGCGCGTCAATTCCGTTACGTCGGCATCGGTGAGCTGCGACTCGTAGGCGTCCAGGAAACGCGTCAGGATCAAGTCGTTCTCGAGCAGACCGCGCCGGGCGCGCCAGCGCAGGCGCGTCCGGTCATGCAGGGAAAATTCCGGCACCACGGTATCAAATCGCCCGTCGGGCCATCATTTCCTTGATCTTGCCTATCGCCCGGGTGGGGTTGAGCCCCTTGGGACAGACGTCGACGCAGTTCATGATGGTATGGCAACGGAACAAACGATAGGGGTCTTCGAGGTTGTCCAAGCGTTCCCCGGTTGCCTCGTCACGGGTATCGGCGAGGAAACGATAAGCCTGCAACAGGCCGGCCGGGCCGACGAATTTGTCCGGATTCCACCAGAACGACGGGCACGACGTGGAGCAGCAAGCACACAGAATACACTCATACAGGCCGTTGAGCTCCTCGCGGGCCTCGGGCGACTGCAGGCGCTCTTTCTCGGGCGGCGGCGTGTCGTTGATCAGGTAAGGCTTGACCGAGTGGTATTGGTTGAAGAAGTGGGTCATGTCCACGATGAGGTCGCGGATGACGGGCAGGCCGGGCAGCGGCTTGAGCACGATGGGCTGCTTGAGGTCGCGCAGGTTGGTCGTGCACGAAAGCCCGTTCTTGCCATTGATGTTCATGGCGTCGGAACCGCACACGCCCTCGCGGCACGAACGGCGGAACGAGAGGCTGTCGTCCACGTCGTTCTTGATGCGCACCAGCGCATCGAGCAGCATTTTGTCGTTCGGCCCCAGCTCGACCTCGAGCTTCTGCATGTAGGGACGCTCGTCCTTGTCGGGGTCGTAGCGGTAAATCTCAAACTTCACAATGCGTTTGGCACTCATCAGAGCACTCCGAAAAAGGTGCCCTCCCGACGCGCTCTGCGCGCCCCCGGGGCGGCGCCGGCAGTGCGGCGGGCCGGGAGGGGGGATGTCATGTCGGTTAGAACGTTCTGGCCTTCGGCGGGAAGCTTTCGACCGTCAGGGGCTTCATGGTCACCGGCTTGTAGTCGAGGCGGTTGCCTTCGGAGTACCACAGCGTGTGACGCAGCCAATTCGCATCGTCGCGCTCCGGATAGTCGCTGTGCGCATGGGCGCCGCGGCTTTCCTTGCGGGCAGCCGCCGACACGATGGTGGCCTTGGCGACTTCGATGAGGTTGTCCAGCTCCAGCGCCTCGACGCGGGCCATGTTGAACACCTTGGAGTGGTCCTTGATCGCCACGGCCTTGGTGCGTTCGGCCAACGCATTGATCTGCTTGACGCCCTCGTCCAGCAGGGCTTGCGTGCGGAACACGCCGCAGTGGTGCTGCATGGAGTTGCGGATGTCGTTCGCGACGTGCTGGACGCGCTCGCCGTCCTTGCGGCTTTCCAGGGCGCTGACGCGGCTCAGCGTGAGGTCCGCGGCATCGGCGGGCAGCGGCTTGTGGCTCTGGCGCTTGAGGTTGGAGGCCACGATGTGGTTGCCGGCCGCGCGACCGAACACCACCAGGTCGAGCAGCGAGTTCGTGCCCAGGCGGTTGGCGCCGTGGACCGACACGCAGGCGCACTCGCCAATCGCGTACAAGCCGCGGACCACCGTGTTGGGGTTGCCGTCCTTGGGCACCACCACCTGCCCGTGGTAGTTGGTCGGGATGCCACCCATTTGGTAGTGGATGGTCGGTACGACGGGGATCGGCTCCTTGATGGGGTCGACGTTGGCGAACTTAATGGCGATTTCGCGGATCGACGGCAGGCGCTTGTTGATGGTCTCGGCGCCCAGGTGGTCGAGCTTGAGCAGCACGTAGTCGCCATTCGGGCCGGCGCCCCGCCCTTCCTTGATTTCCTGGTCCATCGAGCGCGATACGAAATCGCGGGGAGCCAGGTCTTTCAGCGTCGGCGCGTAGCGCTCCATGAAGCGCTCGCCGTCTTTGTTCAGCAGGATGCCGCCCTCGCCGCGCACCCCTTCGGTGATCAGCACGCCGGCACCGGCCACGCCCGTGGGGTGGAATTGCCAGAACTCCATGTCTTCGAGCGGCAGGCCAGCACGCGCGGCCATGCCCAGGCCGTCACCGGTGTTGATGAAAGCGTTCGTGGAGGCGGCCCAGATGCGGCCGGCGCCGCCGGTTGCCAGCACGGTGGTCTTGGCTTCGAAAATGTAGATGTCGCCGGTTTCCATTTCCAGCGCCGTGATGCCGACGACGTCGCCTTCGGAGTCGCGGATCAGGTCCAGCGCCATCCATTCGACGAAGAATTGCGTGCGGGCAGCCACGTTGCGCTGGTAGAGCGTATGCAGCAGCGCGTGGCCAGTGCGGTCGGCGGCGGCACAGGCGCGTTGCACCGGCTTTTCGCCGAAGTTGGCGGTATGGCCGCCGAACGGACGCTGGTAGATCGTCCCATTCGGGTTGCGGTCGAACGGCATGCCGAAGTGCTCGAGCTCATAGACCGCATTCGTGGCCTCGCGGCACATGAATTCGATCGCGTCTTGATCGCCGAGCCAATCGGAGCCCTTGACCGTGTCATACATGTGCCAGAACCAGTTGTCCTCGCTCATGTTGCCCAGCGAGGCACCGATACCGCCCTGGGCTGCCACGGTGTGCGAGCGCGTCGGGAACACTTTGGAGAAGACGGCGACGCTGAGACCGGCTTGCGCGAGCTGCAGCGAGCAACGCATGCCGGATCCACCGGCGCCGACGACCACCACATCGAACTGGCGGCGCGGGAGAGAAGTTTTAACGGCGGCCACGACTTAGATTCTCCACAGAATTTGAGCGGCATAGACGACAGAGCCGACCAGCCACAGAATGGTCAGGACTTGCAGCGCCAGACGGAGGCCGGCCGGCTTGACGTAGTCCATCCAGATGTCTCGAACGCCGATCCAGGCGTGATAGGCAAGCGACAGGAAGGCCAGCATGGCCAGCAGCTTGCCGAGGGGGAAGCTGAACACTTCGAAGTTGAACAGCCGCACCCAGTTTTCGTAGGTGAATTCCGGCGTGATCAACGCGCCGATGCCCAGGACCAGCGTGTAGACGACCAGGATGACGGCGGTAACGCGCTGGGCGATCCAGTCTTTGACGCCGTAGTGTGCGCCGACGACCAGGCGCTTGGGACCGATATTTTGCGGGGCCGACATCAGAATACTCCGAACAGTTTCAAACCGAAGACGAGGGTCAGCGCCAGGCTCACCACGAGCACGATGCCCGCGGAACGCTGCGCCTTTTGCTTTTCCAGCCCCAGGTGGAGGTCCAGCGCCAGGAACCGGATGCCCGCACAGAAATGATGCAGGTAGGCCCAGATCAGGCCGAGCAGAACGATCTTGGCCAAGGGGTGCGTGACGAAATCGCGGAACTCCGCAAAGCCGATTTCAGAGATGACGCTGCGTTCGAAAAGCGGCAGGAGCACCAACGGCAGTGCCAGGAACAGCGCAAAGCCGGAAATGCGGTGCAGGATCGACACTTTGCCGGCCAGCGGCAGGCGGTAGCGCGCGATCTGCGTGATATTGATATTTCTGAACTGCGGGCGGGGTTTTGCGGCAGAGTCGGACATCACGACCTCGGGTAAAGTGAGCAAACCATGAAAAAAACCATTGCTGCGTAATTGCGCATTACAACTTTCGTCTTGGGAAAGCCGGCCTGGCGCGCCGGTTTCCGCATGCGTCTCCGGGGGTGGCGGAACGCGCCGCGCCCGGGCCGCCGGGAAAGGCAAACGTGCTATTTTCGCCCATTCATCGCCACCGTATCAAATCGTGTCCGAAATTGCGTCAGTTCAGGCTGTTCCGATAGTGGTAGCGCGAGGTCAGGTACAGCCCGCGACGCATCTCGACGGGGCGGTCGCCGTAGGTAAACGAGGTGCGCTCCACCTGTAGCAGCGGCGTGCCCGGCGCAACGCCGAGCAGCTCGGCCTCTGGGGCGCCGGCGGCAACCGCCCGGATTTTCTCGTCCGCCCGGATCATCCGGACGCCGAATTCGCTTTCGAACAAACCATACATCGGGCCCTTGTATTCGGCCAGACGTTCCGCCGTCAGCCCCTTGAACAGCGTGCCAGGCAACCAAATCTCATCGATCACGGTAGGCACGTCGCCGAAGGAAAGCACCCTTCGGACCAGCACCACGCTATCTCCCGCGCGCAATTCGAGCACCTTCGCCACTTCGGCCGGCGCGCGCAGGCGCCGGCACTCGAGGAAGCGGCTATGGGACCCCTGGCGCTTGCCATCGTCCGGCGCCAGCCGCAAGAAGCGGAACCGCACGCGGTCTTCGTGGTGGGTAGCGACAAACGTACCCTTGCCTTGGCGGCGCAGCAGGATGTGGTCGGCCGCCAGCTCATCGATGGCCTTGCGCACCGTCCCCTGGCTGACCTTGAAACGGGCTGCCAGGTCGAGCTCGCTGGGAATGGCCTCTCCGGGCTTCCACTCGCCACGGTCGAGGCTTTGCAGGATTAGGGCCTTGATTTGCTTGTATAACGGGGTGAAAGCCGCCCCCGGCGCTGCCTGGTCGCCGGCCGCAGGCGCGCCCGCGACGGCGGGTGCGTCGGACGTGGCTGACATGCAGGGATGGTGCGGCTTGATCGGCATGGCCCGGATTGTGTCACAGCGCAAGGCACGGTGTCCAACCAAATGGCGGCAATCTTATGTCTTATATAAAACATAAGATAACTTTATTGACGGCAAAATCCGATTTTTCTAAACTCGGCGGATTATGCCCATCCACGCTCGCCGCGCCGTCCGCCGCCCCCTGGCACTCCGCCGCTTTCCCATCGTGGATGCGGGCTGTCCGCCCCGCCCACTGCTTCCTCGTGCATCGCGCCGGGCCCACCCCGCGTGGAGTTACACTGCGCGTGGCGTCACCATTCCTACTCACCATCCGCTTCGGAGACTTACATGACCAAGCCCGCAATGCGCGTCGCCGTCACCGGCGCCGCCGGCCAGATCGGCTACGCCCTGTTGTTTCGTATCGCCTCCGGCGAAATGCTAGGCAAGGACCAGCCCGTCATCCTGCAATTGCTGGAAATTCCTGACGAAAAAGCCCAGAAGGCCCTCAAGGGCGTCATCATGGAGCTGGAAGACTGCGCCTTCCCGCTGCTGCAGGGAGTCACCGCCCACAGCGATCCCATGACCGCCTTCAAGGATGCCGACGTGGCCCTGCTCGTGGGCGCCCGTCCCCGCGGCCCGGGCATGGAGCGCAAGGATCTGCTGACCGTCAACGCCCAGATCTTCACCGCGCAAGGCAAGGCGCTGAACGCCGTCGCCAGCCGCAACGTCAAGGTGCTGGTGGTGGGCAATCCCGCCAATACCAACGCCTACATCGCGATGAAGTCGGCGCCGGACCTGCCCGCCCGCAATTTCACCGCCATGTTGCGCTTGGACCACAACCGCGCCCTCACGCAACTGGCTTCCAAGGCCGGCTGCGCGGTCAGCGACATCGAGAAGCTCATCGTCTGGGGCAACCACTCGCCCACGATGTACCCCGACTACCGCTTCGCCACCATCGCCGGCAAGCCCGCCCTCTCGGTGGTCAATGACGACGAATGGAACCGCAACGTATTCATCCCGACGGTCGGCAAGCGCGGCGCCGCGATCATCGACGCCCGTGGCCTGTCTTCCGCCGCGTCGGCCGCCAATGCCGCCATTGATCACGTGCGCGACTGGATCCTGGGCAGCGACGGCAAATGGGTCACGATGGGCGTGCCTTCGGACGGCTCGTACGGCATTCCCGAAGGCATCATCTACGGCCTGCCCGTCATCACCAAGAACGGCGAATACGCGATCGTCAAGGATCTCGAGATCGACGCTTTCTCGCGCGAGCGCATGGACCTCACGCTCAAGGAGCTGCTCGAGGAGCGCGACGGCGTCAAGCACCTGCTGTAAAGCGGCTTTGCGCCTCGGCCGCCCCGGCACGACCGGGGCGTTGCAGGCTGCGAAGCGCAAATCGCCGCTCGCAGCTTAGTGCGAGAACGGGGCCGCATGTTACTGCCCCCGCCCGCGCCGGCCACGGAAGCACATGAGTACGCTATCGTTCTCGTGTGCTTTTTTTTCGCCCCGGACACCGCTGTCTGAAGAACCCTACCGATCATCCCGCGCCATGAAACACCCATCCGAAGTCTTACACGCATCGGGCAAAGCGCCCGTCGTCCTCCCCGTCTGCGACCACTACGCCGGATCCGAAAAGCTCATGCAAAAAAGCCTCGAGCGGCAGGCCCAGGCCGGTCCGGTCTTCGACGTGACGCTCGACTGCGAAGATGGCGCCGCCGTCGGCAAGGAGGCCGAGCACGCGGAGATGGCCGCGCGCTTGGCTGCCAGCGACGCCAACCGGTACGGCCGCGTGGGCGTCCGCGTGCACGACGTGAATCATCCGTCGTTCATCAGCGACCTCGAAATCCTGATCGGCATCGCCGGCCACAAGCTCGCCTATATCACCGTCCCCAAGGTCAACTCGGCCAATGACGCGCTGAATGCGGCCGAATCCGTCGAGCGCATCGGCATGGAAATGGGGCTCGACCGAAAAATCCCCGTCCACGTGTTGATCGAAACGCACGGCGCACTGCGCGAAGTTTTCCGCATCGCCGCCCATCCCGCCATCGAATGCCTGTCCTTCGGCTTGATGGACTTCGTCTCTTCGCACCGAGGCGCCATCCCGGCCCATGCGCTGACCGCCGAAGGCCAGTTCGAACATCCCTTGGTTGCCCGCGCCAAACTCGAAATCGCGGCGGCCTGCCATGCCTACGGCAAGGTGCCTTCGCACAACGTCGTCACGGAGCTGAACGCGCCGGAAGTCATTGCCCGCGCAGCGCAACGCGCCGGCCGCGAATTCGGCTATACGCGCATGTGGAGCATCCACCCTTCGCAGATCGACCCCATCGTCGGCGCGCTGTCGCCCAGTGCCGAGGACGTCGAGGACGCCGAGCGCATCCTGCTGGCCGCCGCCCGTGCCGACTGGGGGCCGATACGCGACGGCGATCCCCAGCGTGGCAGGCTGCACGACCGGGCGAGCTACCGATATTACTGGGACGTGCTGCGGCGGGCGCACGCGGCGGGCGTGAGCTTGTCCCCCGAAGTCGAACGACAGTTCTTCTCGTAGCGGGCGCTTTTCGGATGCGTATCGCTTGAAGGCGCCGGCCGCCGCTAGGCTCGTAAGTCGCCTTCGAGCGCCGAGGCCAGCAAGGCCATGAAACGTTCGACGACCTCTTCGCGGTTGCCGTCGGACGTTCCGGCCATGTGCGGCGTGATCAGGAAGTCTTCGCAAGTCCAGAGCGGATCATCGGCCGGCAGCGGCTCGGCGTCGAATACGTCCAGGTGCGCATACCGGACCAGGCCGCGCTCGTGGGCCACCAGCAGCGCGCGTGTGTCGACGATGGGCCCGCGCGCGACATTCACGAGGCAGAGCGGCCTCTCCACCCGCAGCATGCGGAGCGTGTCCGCATTGAACAAGCCCTGGGTAGCTGCCGACAGCGGGCAAGCGATGAATACCCAGTCCACTTCGCCCACCCATTTGTTGAATACCTCATAGGCGGCTGTCGGCCACCCCTGCGCGACCGGCTCCCCGCTCTGGCGCAGCACTCGGCAGCGTACCCCGAGCTGGCCCAAGAGCATGCCGATGCGTTGACCGATCGCTCCCCACCCCACCACCATAGCCTCCAAGCGGTGCAGGGCCCGCACCGCGTCGTGCGACATGGGCTGCCAGTGTCGCTGCAGTTGCTGGCGGCGCGCGACATGCAGTTGGCGGGCGAAATAGAGAAAGCTCGCTATCGCCGTCTGGGCCACGGCACCGGCATTGGCGCCTGCGGAATTGGTAATCCGCACGCCCCGGCTGCGCAGGTCGTGGTAGATGCGCCGGTCGGTGCCGGATGCATACGTGTGGACCCAGCGTAGCCTGGGAGCGGCCAGCATGGCTTCGTAAAACGCGGCGGTGGCGGGCGCGAGCCACGTATCGGTGGACGGCCAGACCACGTCCCGCGTCACGAAAGCCGCGTCCGCTTGGGCGGCATCCTGCAAATGAAGCAGTTTCACCCTACCGGGCCAGCGCCTGAGCACGCCCGCCTCGACCAGCTCCTGCCCTCCGCGCTCGGAACAAAGAATGTTCATCGCCTCACTTCTGCAATGTCATGAGGAATTGCCTGCGGTCCGCGACCTCCTTCTCGACGAATTTCTGTAACTCAGGCTGGGGCAACGGCAGCCTGTCCTGCATATTCTCACGCATGAACGCCTGCCAGGAAGGGCGTTTTTCAACATCCTCGAGCGCGCGGACGAGCTTGGCCGTCACATCCGGCGGCGTCCCCTTCACGACCATGACGCCGCGCCACAGGGTTTCGACCACATCGTAGCCCTGCTCGACGAAGGTGGGAATGTCCGGAAAGAACTCGCTGCGCGATTCGCTACTGATGCCGAGCAATCGCACGTCGCCGCTCCGGATCTGCGCCATGGCGGTACTGGGAGTGATCACCGCGGCGTCAAGGTGCCCGCCCATCAGCGCCAACAGAGCCTGGTTGCCACCCTGGTAGGGAACCCATGTGGACTTGAACCCGGCCTTCTGTTCTAGGCGATACAGGACGTACTGATGGAATCCGGCGGTGGCGAACCCTCCGATGTTCACCTTGTCCGGCTGGCGCTTCAACGCTTCGACCAGATCCTTCATGCTATGGAACGGACTGTCTTTGCGCACGGCCACGCTTGACGGTTCGGTTTGCAGCGCCCGCAGGAAAATGAAATCGGACGGGTGGAAACGACTGCCCTTTTCCGCCATGAGGAAGGAGGTCGAACCCGTGGCAGATACGACGGTGTAGCCGTCGGCCGGTGCATTGAGCGCCATGTTCATACCCACCGCACCCGTGCCGCCCGGGCGGTTTTCCACGACTATCGTCTGGCCCAGGATTTCTCCCAACTCTTTGGCGAGCGCCCGCATCATGGTGTCGAGCGGCGAACCGGCGGCCGAGGTAGTGATGAAATGCAGAGAGCGCTCAGGCCATTGCGCGGCGGTGGCCGCCCAGCTCGTCATGCACAACCATCCTGCTACGACGCAGGTTCCCAACCATCGGCTAATGGAATACATGTCGTGTCTCCTCGTGTCGTTGCGTTAGGTGGCAGGTGCCCCTCTTTCAAAAGGTTGCGGCCGTATCGTCCTCGCTATGGCGCAGGCTGCGGGTGGGATAGGGCTTGGCCGGCATGGCGCGCAGCACTTGCTCGTCGATGTCGAGTCCCAGCCCGGGCAATTCGGGAATCTCGATGTAGCCGTTCACCGGCTTGAGCGCCTGCGGCGACACGCGCTGGGAAAACTCCTCGAAAGGCACGAAATATTCAGTGATGGTGAAATTGGGCATGCAGGCCGAGGCATGCACGGTGGCCGACAGCGAAAGCAGCGTCGAGTTGTAGTTATGGGGCGAGACGGCGATCATTTCGGTTTCCGCCTGCGCCGCGATGAAGAGCAGCTCCAGGATGCCGCCGCAGTTGGAGACATCGGGGTTGATGATGTCGGCCGCGCGACTCCGGAAAACACTACGGAAGTCGGCCCGGCCGTAGAGCGCCTCTCCCGTGACCACGGGGATGGTCGTAGCCGCGCGCACTTCCTGGATCGCTTCCATGTTTTCCTTCTGGCAGGGCTCTTCGATCCAGTACGGGTTCAACTCTTCCAGGCGTTTGGCCAATTCGATCGCATGCACGGGTGCCAGGCGGCGATGCAGGTCGAGCAGCAGCTCCACGTCCGCCCCCACTGCATCGCGCACCGCCCGTACGACGGCCACCGCATGCTGGATGTGCTCGCGCGGGATGTAAGTGCGCCAAGGACGGGGCAGCGGATCGAACTTTAGCGCGGCGTGGCCGGCTGCCACCACCTGCTCCGCGGCGCGGGCGTAATCATCGGGCGTCTTGAGCTTGTATCCCCATCCGTTGGCGTAGACACGCACGCGATCCCGGCAGCGGCCACCCAGCAACCGGTAGACGGGTTGCCCCACTAGCTTGCCCACCGCGTCCCACATTGCCATTTCAATGCCCGACAAGGCGCTCCAGAACTCCAGCGACGACCTGCGTTGTGCATAGTCGTCGAAAGCGATCTGGCAGAAGTAGCGGATATTGAAGACGTCGCGCCCGACCAGGTAGCGGAGCAGTTCGCGCGCCTGCGCTGCGACGGCTTCGTCGCGGTCGTACTGGCTATAGCTCTCCCCCCAACCGACCGTGCCGTCCTCCAATTCCAGGCGAATGAACAAGAGGTTCTTGCGCCATCCGGGATGCACCGGCAGGCATTCAGCTTTGCGTACTTTCACGGGTTGCCTCTTCCTCTGGTTGGACATGGCGAGCGTACGCAAGGCTCGGTAATTTGAAAACGATATGGATATGAGATAAACCTATATCAAGTTTGAATCCCCTGGGCCTGGTAGAGCATGAGCAAATCATTGGAGCTGCGTCACCTGCGCGCCATCCTCGCAACCGCGGAGCGGGGGTCCGTGCATCAGGCCGCTGGTACGCTCGGTACCTCCCAGCCCGCCCTGTCACGACTGCTGCGTGAGGCCGAAGAACGCTTGGGTGCGCGCCTGTTCGAGCGCTCGGCTCTGGGCAGCCGGGCCACCCCGGTAGGGGCGCTGGCTGAGCAGGTTGCGCGGCGCATCGCGGCGGACGTCACCCGGCTACACGATATGGCCCGAAATGGACGCTGGCATTTACGGGTGGGGTGCATTCCCCGTGCGCTCGACCTGATCGTTCCGGCATTGCTGCATCGCTTGCCCGGTGACCTCGCGGACCAGGTCGAGATCGATTTGCGGGAGGACGACAGCCTCACTCTCATTGCCGGCCTGACCCGGGGGGACCTGGATCTGGGCATTCTGTCCCTGTTCGGGGAGACCCCCCCCGATCTGGTCTGCCGCAAGCTCTACATGGACCGTAACGTGTTCGTCTGCGGAACCCCTGGCCCGCCGCTTCCGCCAGGGCGGCTCAGTCCGCAGGCGTTGGCGCAGCACCCTTTTGCCGCACCGGCGCCGGGCACGCCCTCCCGCCTCGAATTCGATCGCTATTGGCAGCACCACGACGTCGCTCCCCCAGCCTGCCGCATGGCAGCCAGAACCTATGACGCGATCGCCAGCCTGTTATCCGGCACTCCCCTCCTCGCCGTCATGCCGCGCCATGTGGCGCATCGTCATGCCCGCAGCGGCGGCCTGCGCATATTGGAAGTGGAGCACCCGCTGCCCGAACGCCCCATTCACGTCGTTTGGCCCAGGCACGCGCTGCAACCCGCCACGGATCAGTTGGTCGAGCTGATTCGCCCCCTCCCGCGGCGCATGTCTCGTCCCCGGTCGCAGGCAGGTCGCCGCGCCGGCGAAGGCGGTCACTGATCGTTCAAACTGGCCTTCGCGGCCTGCTCCGGTGTCAGGCCCTCATAGAACTGGTCCGTGAACCATTCTGCTTCTTGCTCGATGTAGGCTTGTGCTTCCTCGCGGCTGGCCCCCGCGGCCACGAGCAGGCCTTCGACGTCGGCACACCATTGCAGGAGGGCTTGCAGGTCAGGATCATTTTGGTCGGCAGGCATGATGCCCTCCATGTTGGTGTCTCGAGGCGGCAATGCGGGTGCAGCGGGTCGCCCTGTGCCGCGCGGCGACGGCCATTCACGGCACTGCGCCTTACGGCCAGGGGATTTGGTAGTTCAGCACGGCGGAAACAGAGCGGCCGGCGCCCGGCGTGCAGGTGTCGGTATAACAATACGCCGCGTATTGGCTGTCGAACAGGTTGTTTGCACTGGCCCGTAGTTTCAGCCCTTTCAGGGAGGGGCTGAGGCGGCTGAAGTCGTAGTTGATGCCGGCATCCACCAAGGTATACGAAACCGCGAGCCCTGGCTGCCCGTATCCCGCATAGAGGGCCCCTGCCCGCCCCACCCTGCCGTCCAGGCTCAAGCCGGCCAGCGCGCCGCGGGAAACGGCATACCGGGCACCGAGTGAGAAGCGCTGCTCCGACACCTCCGGATAACGATTGCTCAGCAGGTTCGCATAGGCATCGTCGCTCGCGCGCCGAACCGCGGAATTGATCACGGCATAGCTCGCCACGAGGTTCAAGCCCTGCAACGGCTCCAAGCGGCTTTCGACCGTCGCGCCACGAATGCGCAATTCGGCCCAGGCGCGGCAGCCCGCCACGGCGCACCCGGCTTGCGCATCGCTGACTTGCGAATTGTTCTGGATCTGGTTGAACGCGGTGACCGTCATCAACTCCCCGAGGGCCGGCGGCTGGAAGCGCACGCCTGCTTCGTACTGCTGGCTTTCCGCGGAAGCGGCGGCCGCCGTGCGGGGGGCATAGCTTTGCGAGTAATTCACGTAAGGCGCGAGCCCGCTGTCGAACTGGTAGCGCAATCCCAGGCGGGCGCTGTAGACGTCATCCTCCTGGATGCCCGTTCCGCCGTCGGTCGAGGTCAGGTCTATGGTGCGATGGGTGTTCTGGTCGCGCCTCCCGACCATGGACACCGTCCATTTGTCGTATTGGATCTGGTCCTGGACGAAAAATCCCAGGTTGCTTTGCTCAGTGAACGAGCGCGTGACGACGCGGGGCTGGCCGATGGCCGTGCCGTAGGCCGCATCGAAAATGTCGAGCGAAGGCGACGGCGCCAGCCCGCTTTCCTGGATGTCGCGGGACTTGAGATAGTCGAAACCGAATTTGACCTGGTGACGCAAGCCTCCCGTCGCGAAACTGGCCTGGGCGTGCGTGCCGACGTGGAAAGTTCCCAGGCCCGGACCGATGGCGTCCTGCCCGGCTACCGGCGATCCCGTGATCCAGTCGACCTTGGGTTGGTTTTCGGCACGACCGTAGCGCACGCTTTGCTTGACGACCCACGTGTCGTCCAGCTTCTGTTCGAACTCGTAACTGGACGGTCGGCTGGCGCGCGGCTGTCCGTAGACCGGGACGGTCCCCCTGAGGTCGACGGGCGAGGCAGCATGGGGATTCCAGCCGGGCGTCGTTGGGGCTTCGATCGAGCCGGCATCGGTCACCGCGTAAGCGATGGCGACCGGAGTATGAGGCAACTCGGGTTCTGGGGCAGCCGCCCCGCGTGCGCTGGCTGCGGCCGGCGGCGCGACAGGCGGCGTTTCCGGCTCATGCAGGGAGACCGCGGGCGTGCAAGCTGCCGCGGCGAGCAGCGCAGCCGCCAGCGTCGCCCACCGTAAAGGTCGATCGCGAAATGAAAAACGACTCGAAAATCGAGAAACCATGCTCATCGCTATCGGCCACAACGGACGGCATGGTCGAACCGCGGGCACGCTGCGCACGCGGCCAGGAATGGCGTCAAGGCACTAGGCTTCCTGGATCCATGCCATTTGTATGGCTTCGAGAATCTTTTCCCCGGATCGTTTCGGATCATCGTCGAAGCCGGGAAGTTCCAACACCCAGTTGTGCAGATCCGTAAATCTCACTCGAGACGGGTCAACGTCGGGGTGTGCTTCGGCCAAGGCGGTGGCAATCTCGTAGATGTCCGTCCATTTCATCCGATTTCTCCGGATCAGCGCCAAGCCGAGAGCCGGCAAGGCCAACATAGCGTCGGGGACGGGCCGGCGCAACGGAAATTTCCGGGAAGGTGCCACCCTTCCAGTTTAACCGCCCCCGCGCGCAGCGGCGTCGCTCGTCAGTGGTTCTCGCTGGCGTGATTGATGGTGTACTTGGGAATCTCGATCGTCAGGTCGGCATCCTCGATGATGGCCTGGCACGAGAGCCGCGACGTGGAAGTCAGGCCCCATGCCTTGTCGAGGAGATCTTCCTCATTGTCGCTAGCTGCCTCGAGGGAAGAAAAGCCCTCGCGCACGATGACGTGGCACGTCGTGCACGCACACGAGAGTTCGCAGGCGTGCTCGATGGGAATGTCATGCTCGAGGAGCACCCGGCAAATGGACTGGCCCGAAGGAGCATCTTCGATGACGGCGCCCTCGGGGCAAATTTCGGGGTGCGGAAGCACCGTAAGTTTAGGCATGATGACTACCTGATACTGGAGCGGCGAACGGCTTTATGCGATTTCGTCGAGGCGCCGGCCCGACAAGGCCCGGCGTATGCTGCGATCCATCCGGCGGGCGGCGAAATCTTCGGTAGCGCGGGACAGCGCTTCCACCTGGGCGCGCACCGCGTCGCTGTCTTCGCCCTCGGCTGCCGCCGCCGTCCGGTCGAGTTCGGCGCGTATCGCCGCCAATTCGTCCTCGTTCAGCAGGTCGGCGTCGGCCTGCAACGCCGATTCCACCGACTCGACGAGACGCCGGGCCTCTACCTGCTGCTCGCGCAGCGCCCGCATCTTCATGTCGACCTCGGCGCTCTTCATGCCATCGGCCAGCATGGCGGCGACTTCCTCATCCGACAAGCCGTACGAGGGCTTGACCGACACCGAAGCCTCTACGCCGGAACTCTGCTCGCGGGCCGTGACGCTGAGCAGGCCGTCGGCGTCGACCTGGAAGGTCACCCGTATCCGCGCAGCGCCCGCCACCATCGGCGGAATTCCCCGCAGCTCGAAGCGGGCCAACGACCGGCAATCGGAAACGAGTTCCCGTTCGCCTTGCACCACGTGGATTGCCATGGCAGTTTGGCCGTCCTTGAATGTGGTGAAGTCCTGCGCGCGGGCAATGGGTATGGTGCTATTGCGGGGGATCACGCGTTCGACCAGCCCGCCCATGGTTTCCAGTCCCAGCGAAAGCGGTATGACGTCCAGCAGGAGCCAATCTCCGTCCGCAGTACGGTTTCCGGCGAGAAGGTTGGCCTGCATGGCGGCCCCCAGCGCAACTACTTGGTCGGGGTCGAGGTTGATCAGGGGTTCGGTGCCGAACAGCTCTGCAACCATGTTCCGCACGATGGGCATGCGCGTCGCCCCGCCCACCATGACTACGCCCTTGATGTCTTCGACGCTCAGGTCGGCGTCGCGCAACGCGCGGCGGGCGCTCGACAAGGTGCGGGTGACCAGGGGCTTGGCCAGCGCCTCGAAGTGCTCGCGGCTCAGTTTCAACGCGACGTTTCTTCCGCCGGACAAAGCTACCGACAGCTCGGCCTCGAGCGCGTCCGTCAAGGCTTCGCGCGTGCGGCGCGCGGCAACCAGCAAAGCCCGACGGTCTTCCGGCCCGAGCTCGCCGAGCTGCGATTCCTGTGCGGCCCAAGCCGCGATGGCCGAATCGAAGTCGTCGCCCCCGAGCGCGGTGTCGCCACCGGTCGCGATGACTTCGAAGACGCCCTTGGAAAGGCGGAGAATGGAGATGTCGAACGTTCCGCCGCCAAGGTCGTAGACCGCATAAATCCCCTCGGCCGCGTTATCCAGCCCATAGGCGATCGCCGCCGCCGTGGGTTCGTTGAGCAGCCGCAATACATTCAGGCCGGCCAGCCGGGCTGCGTCCTTGGTAGCCTGCCGCTGCGCATCGTCGAAATAGGCCGGAACCGTGATCACCGCCCCCACCAAGTCGTCGCCGAGCACGTCTTCGGCCAACTGGCGCAACTTGGCCAAGATCTGGGCGGATACCTCGACCGGGCTCTTGTCTCCCTGCACCGTGCGTATGCGCACCATGCCGGGCGCGTCCACGAACTCATACGGCACGCGCAGCTTTTGCACGTCGGCCAAGCCGCGCCCCATGAAGCGCTTGACCGACACCACCGTGTTGTGTGGATCTTCGGCCTGGGAGAGCAGCGCCTTGCGGCCGATCACGACCTCTCCCCCGGGCAGGTAGCGCACTGCCGATGGCAACAGGGCGTGCCCCTCCTCGTCGCGTAGGACTTCCGCCATTCCGCTGCGTACGGAGGCTACGAGCGAGTTGGTCGTGCCCAGGTCTATCCCCACCGCCAAGCGGCGCTGATGGGGAGCTTCGGACATGCCGGGTTCGGCTATCTGCAAGAGCGCCATGCGTTCCTATATGTCAGTCTTGTTCCGCGAGAGCTTCGACGGCCGCGTCGATCTCCTCGGAGAATTTCTCAATGAACATCCACTCCCGCACGCGGGCGGCGGCAGCGGCGTAATCGTGCTTGCGGTCCAGCAGTTCTTCGACCTCGGCCATCATGGAGCGCCGCGCCGCAGCCAGTTCGCCCGCCAGCGCTTCAAGCGCGGCCGTATCCCGCGACGCACGCGCCTCGCTGAGCGCTTCGCGCCACTCCATCTGCTGCATGAGGAAAGCAGGCGTCATGGCCGTGTTGGTCTCGACTTGCAAGTCGACGCCCGCGCGTTCGCACAGATAGCGGGCGCGCGCGAGCGGCGACCGCAGCGTCCGGTAGGCCTCGTTGGCCCGCGACGCCCATTGCATGGCGACCCGCCTCTCCTGGGCGGACCCGGCGGCATGGCGGTCGGGGTGAACCCTCGCCTGGACTTCGCGCCATGCCCGGTCCAGCGCGTCGCGATCGACGGCGAAACCGGGCTTCAGGCCCAACAGTTCGAAATGGTCCAGTTCTTTTTGCATCACACGGTGAAAGACTCACCGCAACCGCAGGACGCCTTTTCGTTGGGATTGTTGAATTTGAAGCCTTCGTTGAGCCCTTCACGCGCGTAATCGAGCTCGGTGCCCGCCAAATAAGGAAGGCTCTTGCGGTCGACGACCACTTTCACTCCCTGGCTCTCGAACACCTCGTCGTCGGGCTGGATTTCGTCCACGTACTCGAGCTTGTAGGCCAGGCCCGAGCATCCCGTGGTGCGCACGCCCAAGCGCAAGCCTATGCCTTTGCCGCGCTTCTCCAAGTAGCGGTTCACATGCCTAGCCGCGCGTTCGGTCAACGTTACCGACATGGCTCCCTCTTAGCTGTTTCCGTGCTTGGCACGGTAATCGTTCACCGCCGCCTTGATGGCGTCCTCGGCCAAAATCGAGCAGTGGATCTTGACCGGCGGCAACGCCAGTTCTTCGGCGATTTGCGTGTTGCGGATGCTGAGCGCCTCGTCGAGCGTCTTGCCTTTGACCCATTCGGTCACGAGAGAGCTCGACGCAATCGCGGAGCCGCAACCGTAGGTCTTGAAGCGAGCGTCTTCGATGATGCCCTGTTCGTTGACCTTGATTTGCAGCTTCATGACGTCGCCGCAGGCGGGAGCGCCCACCATGCCCGTGCCGACCGACGCGTCGCTCTTGTCGAACGACCCGACGTTGCGGGGGTTTTCATAGTGATCGATGACTTTTTCGCTATAGGCCATGTCTTTCTCCTGGCTCAGTGTGCAGCCCACTGCACCGTATTGATGTCGATGCCGTCCTTGACCATCTCCCACAGCGGAGACATTTCGCGCAGCTTTTCGACTTTGCTGCGGATCAGTTCAACGGCGAAATCTATTTCCTCCACCGTCGTGAAACGGCCGAGGGTGAAGCGGATGGAGCTGTGCGCCAGCTCGTCACTGCGGCCCAGGGCGCGCAGCACGTACGACGGCTCCAGGCTGGCGGAAGTGCACGCCGAGCCGCTGGACACGGCCAGTTCCTTGACCGCCATGATGAGCGACTCCCCTTCCACGTAGTTGAAGCTGACGTTCAGGTTGTGCGGGATGCGCCGCTCCATGTCACCGTTGAGGTACACCTCTTCGATGGTGGAAAGTCCGGCCCACAGGCGGTCGCGCAACATGCGCACCCGTTCGTTCTCGGTCGCCATTTCTTCCCGGGCGATGCGGAAGGCCTCGCCCATGCCCACGATCTGGTGCGTGGGCAGCGTGCCCGACCGCATGCCGCGCTCATGCCCGCCGCCGTGCATCTGCGCTTCGATGCGCACGCGCGGCTTGCGCCGCACGTACAGCGCGCCTATGCCTTTGGGGCCGCACATCTTGTGCGCGCAGAACGACATCAGGTCAACCTTTAGCTTGGCCAGGTCGATCACGACCTTGCCGGTGGCCTGTGCCGCGTCGACGTGGAAAATCACGCCCCGCTCGCGGCAGATCTCGCCTATGGACTCGATGTCCTGGATCACCCCGATCTCGTTGTTGACGAACATGACCGAAGCGAGGATGGTGTCGGGACGTATCGCGGCCTGGAAGGCGTCGAGGTCGAGCAGCCCATTCTCCTGCACGTCGAGGTACGTCACCTCGAAGCCTTCGCGCTCGAGCTCCCGGCAGGTATCCAGCACAGCCTTGTGCTCGGTCTTGACGGTGATGATGTGCTTGCCGCGCTCGGCATAGAAATGCGCCGCACCTTTGATCGCCAAGTTGTCTGACTCGGTTGCGCCCGAAGTCCAGATGATTTCACGCGGGTCGGCGTTGACGAGCGCCGCCACCTGCTCCCGCGCCGTTTCCACCGCCTTCTCGGCATCCCAGCCGTAGGCGTGGCTGCGCGAGGCAGGATTGCCGAAGCGCTCATACAGCCAGGGCACCATGGCGTCGACCACGCGCGGGTCGACCGGCGTGGTGGCGGAGTAGTCGAGATAAACCGGTGTTTTGATCATGACATCACAACCTTCATTGTCTAGGAAACCGCAACCGCGTCAGGCCGCGGCGGAGGACTCCGTGGCGCCGGAGCGCCGGTCCACCAGGACCGACTTCGCAGCATTGGCCTCCTGCAGTTCTCGCATGCGCTGCTGATCGACCAGGTCCTGCAGGGAAACGGAATCCAGGTACTCCACCATCTTGCGGTTGAGCGTGGCCCACAGCTCATGCGTCATGCACTTGCCGGACTTGCCGTCGTTGCCGCGCGTGCAGTCCTGCTTGCCGCCGCAGTCGGTGGCATCCAACGGCTCATCCACGGCAAAGATGATGTCGGCGACCGTGACGTTCCGCGCCAGCTTGGCCAGCGAATAACCGCCGCCGGGCCCACGCATGCTCTCGACCAATTCGTGTCTGCGCAACTTGCCGAACAACTGCTCCAGATAGGACAGGGAAATGTTCTGGCGCTGGCTGATGGCGGACAGGGTAACCGGACCGCTGTGCTGGCGCAGCGCCAGGTCGATCATCGCCGTCACGGCGAAACGTCCTTTGGTAGTTAGTCGCATTCGAGACCCCTGAAGTGACTCTGCCCCTGCATGCATGCGCCGCCATTGCGGAGGATCGCGCACCGCCGGTGGCGGCCTGCTGCGCTGCAGCCGGGGGCAAGTCTTGCCGATTCAAGCATCGCGGGAAACGCGGTCGTTGCTCCACGCAACGGGCAATTCCTTAGCGATTTGCTCAAGTATATCGAATTCCCGAATGTTTTTCTAGGGATTTGTCGATCGGGGCTCGGGGAGGGAGACATCGGGCGCCCCTTTGCGGCCGGGGTGCCCGCCGGCGGCAAAAGGCCGGCGAAACAAGGCCCGGGGTGACCGGGCCTGCAACAATGAAGGGAATGGCCTAGTAGGAAAGGATGACGACCGGAGACGGGGCTCAGGCAGCTTGGTATTGCGTCGCGCGCTTGCGCACGACTTCAAGCAGGCCCTGGCAGGCGTCCTCGATGTAATCGAGCACCTTGGCAAAACCCTCGGGGCCGCCATAATAGGGATCCGGAACCGTTGCTTCTTCGTACTCGTTGGCAAAGCGCATCAGCAGCATCAGCTTGTGCTGATATTGCTTGGGAGCCTGCTGCTGCAGCAGCGACAGGTTGTCCCAATCCATGGCCAGGATCATGTCGAATTCCCGGAAGTCGTCGACACGGATCTGGCGCGCGCGGATTTCGCTGATGTCGTAGCCTCGCTTCCGGGCGGCAGCCTGCATACGGGCATCGGGAGGCTCACCGATATGGAAGGCGTGAGTCCCGGCCGATTCTATACGGACAACGTCGGAAAGACCGGCATCTTTCACCATGCGGCGAAATACGCCCTCTGCGCTCGGCGAGCGGCAGATGTTGCCCATGCACACAAACAGTACCTTGGTCATCATGTCCGAAAGTGTGCGGGAAAACCCCGGATAGTTCAAGCTTTTTTTATAAGCTCATGAAAAAATGGTGCATTAAAAACTCTTTAAGAATCATAGCCTTATGACGTGCTTGCTAGGGAACCGGCACCATATCCGCACGCGCTGCACTTTTGTGGTATAGCCACGGATCCCCAACTCGAGCACGCAGCTGCACCAATATGGTGCAAAAATATTTCGCGTTGCACAAGGGCATCCGCCCTTCTTCAAGCGCCCCCGTCGGGCGCAGAGAGCGCCTCCTCGTCGGCATGCCGGCCGCCCGCGCCGAAGAGCTTTTCCTTGAGCGCGAGCAATTGGTCGCGCGCCCGGGCGGCTTTTTCGAACTCCAGGTTGCGGGCGTATTCCAACATGGCCTTCTCCAGCTTCTTGATCTCTTTGGCGACTTGCTTCTCGCCCATCGCCTCGAGCTTGGCGGCATCCCCCGTGCCTGCGCTCGGCGTTTCCGGCGGCACGTAAACGCCGTCGATAAGGTCGCGGACCTCCTTCTTGACGCCCTGGGGCACGATGCCGTGCTCTTCATTGAAACGCAGCTGCTTCTCGCGCCTGCGCGAGGTCTCGTCCAGGGCGCGCCGCATCGATTCGGTGACGGTGTCGGCATAGAGGATCGCCTTGCCGTTCAGGTTGCGGGCCGCCCGGCCTATGGTCTGGATCAGGCTCCGCTCGGAGCGCAGGAAGCCTTCCTTGTCGGCATCCAGGATGGCCACCAGGGACACCTCCGGAATGTCCAGCCCCTCGCGCAGCAGGTTGATGCCGACCAAGACGTCGAACGTCCCCAGGCGCAAGTCGCGCAGGATTTCCACCCGCTCGACCGTGTCGATGTCGGAATGGAGGTAGCGCACCTTGATGCCGTGGTCCGTCAGGAAGTCGGTCAGGTCTTCGGCCATGCGCTTGGTGAGCGTGGTGATCAGCACCCGTTCGTTCTTGGCCACGCGCAGGTGGATTTCACCTAGCACGTCATCCACCTGGTTCAGCGCCGGCCGGACCTCGACGACCGGGTCGACCAGCCCGGTAGGACGCACCACCTGTTCGACGATTGCGTCGGCGTGGCGTTTCTCGTAATCGGCGGGCGTGGCCGAGACGAAAATGGTCTGGCGCATCTTCGCCTCGAACTCCTCGAACTTCAGGGGCCGGTTGTCCAGCGCCGACGGCAGGCGGAACCCGTAATTCACCAGCGTTTCCTTGCGCGACCGGTCGCCTTTGTACATCGCCCCCACCTGCCCGATCGTGACGTGGCTCTCGTCGATGATCATCAGCGCGTCCGCAGGCAGGTAGTCCACGAGTGTCGGAGGCGGTTCGCCCGGCTTGGCGCCGGAGAGGTGGCGCGAGTAGTTTTCGATGCCTTTGCAGAAGCCAAGCTCCTGGAGCATTTCCAGGTCGAAGCGGGTACGTTGTTCGAGGCGCTGGGCCTCGACCAGTTTTCCGTTGTCGACGAAGAACTTGACGCGCTCCTTGAGCTCCTGCTTGATCGTCTCGATGGCGCGCAGCACCGTGGCCCGCGGCGTGACGTAATGCGACCCCGGATACACGGCAAAACGCAGGATTTTCTGCCGCACTTTGCCTGTGAGCGGGTCGAATAGCTCCAAGGTTTCGATCTCGTCGTCGAACAAAGTAATGCGCAGCGCCAGTTCGGCATGTTCGGCGGGAAACACGTCGATCCGCTCGCCTCGCACGCGGAACGTGCCGCGGAGGAAGTCCGTGTCGTTCCGGGTGTACTGCATCGCCACCAGGCGCGCGATGATGTCGCGCTGCCCGATGCGGTCGCCCGTCCGCAGCAGCAGTACCATGTTGTGGTAGTCGTCCGGATTGCCGATGCCATAGATGCAGGAAACGCTCGCCACGATGACGGTATCGCGCCGTTCGAGCAGGCTTTTGGTGGCCGACAGCCGCATCTGCTCGATGTGCTCGTTGATGGACGAGTCCTTCTCGATGAACAAGTCGCGCGTAGGCACGTAGGCCTCGGGCTGGTAGTAGTCGTAGTACGAGACGAAATACTCCACCGCGTTGCGGGGGAAGAACTCGCGCATTTCGGCGTATAGCTGTGCGGCCAGCGTTTTGTTCGGGGCGAGGATGATCGCCGGCCTTCCCAGGCGGGCGATCACGTTGGCCATGGTGTAAGTCTTGCCCGAGCCGGTCACGCCGAGCAGGATCTGGTACATCAGGCCGTCCTCGATGCCTTCGCAAAGCTGGTCGATGGCCGTGGGCTGGTCCCCGGCCGGCGGATACGGCTGGTAGAGCTGAAACGGGCTGCCTTCGAACGTGACGAAGCCCGGCTCGAAATTCTTCGCCTCGGCGGCGGCCGCCACGAGTTCCCGCGCCTCGGCTGCGGCCCGCAGCCCTTCGGAAGAGGTAGTCTGCATGCTAGACTCTTGTTTCATCAGGAAAACTTCGGCAGCGAAACGGCCCTAGAGTTCCGGCAGCCCACTTCGGCATCTTCCTTCGGCACCTCCGGCAGGCTCCCCATGAGTCCCGCGCCAGCGTTGCCGCATGGCCGTTGCCAAGGGCCGCCCGGGAACCACGAGGTCGCCGGTAAGCGGCTGGGGGCCGCGGAACAGCTCGTCGAACAGCTTGTCAGCCTGCAATTGTTAGCCTGTAATTGCCAGCCTGTAAAAGTTCGTCAGACCTGTCCACCCAAGCTGCTCACCAGGCCTGCTCGCCGGGACTGCTCGCCGAACCACCACCGGATTTCGCATTGTAAAAAGCAATCTTCCATTATCCCCTGCACAGTTTCTTCCTTCAACCCCGCGCGCTAAACGGACGCTTTCAATGACTTCGCTCTTCGCAGCCGTAGAACTGGCTCCTCGCGACCCCATCCTGGGCCTGACAGAACAATTCAACGCCGATACCCGCAGCAATAAGGTCAACCTGGGTGTGGGCGTGTATTACAACGATGAAGGTCGAATTCCCCTGCTCAAGGCCGTTCGCAAGGCGGAGCAGGCGCTCGTCGACGCCGCATCCGCACGTGGATACCTGCCCATCGAAGGGCTGCCCGGCTATAACCGCGCGGTGCAGGAACTGCTGCTGGGCGCCGGTTCGCCCTTGATTGCCGAAGGCCGCGTGCTGACCGCCCAGAGCCTGGGCGGGACCGGCGCCCTCAAGATCGGTGCCGACTTCCTCAAGCGCCTGGTGCCCAATGCCAAGGTCGCCATCAGCAACCCGAGTTGGGAGAACCACCGCGCCCTCTTCGAATACGCTGGCTTCGAGGTGGTCAACTACCCCTATTACGATGCCGCCACCCATGGCGTGGACTTCGCCGGCATGATCGCGGCGCTGGAGAGCTATCCGGCCAATACGATCGTCGTGCTGCACGCCTGCTGCCACAACCCCACCGGCGTGGACCTCACCAGCGAGCAATGGGCCAAGGTCGTGGAGGTCGTCAAGGCGCGTGGCCTGATTCCGTTCCTCGACATTGCCTACCAGGGCTTCGGCGACGGCATCGACGCCGATGCGACCGCCGTGCGCCAGTTCGCGGCGGCTGGCCTGACGGCGTTGATCAGTTCATCGTTCTCGAAGTCGTTCTCGCTGTATGGCGAGCGCGTGGGTGCCCTGACCATGATCGCCTCCGACAAGGACGAGAGCGCCCGGGTGCTGAGCCAGCTCAAGCGCGTGATCCGCACCAACTACTCCAACCCGCCGACCCACGGGGGCACGGTGGTGGCCAAGGTGCTGACTTCGCCCGACCTGCGCGCCGAGTGGGAAGCGGAGCTGGGCGAAATGCGCGACCGCATCCGCACCATGCGCGCCTCGCTCGTGGCTAAGCTCAAGGAACGCGGCGTGACCCGCAACTTCGATTTCGTGCTGCAGCAGCGCGGCATGTTCTCGTACTCGGGCCTGACGGCAACCCAGGTCGATCGCCTGCGCGAGGAGCATGGCATTTACGCTGTGTCCACGGGCCGCATCTGCGTCGCGGCGCTCAACAGCCGCAACATCGACGCAGTGGCCGATGGCATCGCCGCCGTGTTGAAGTGATTTGGAGCATGGAGTGATTCATGCTATAGTCTTGGGCTCGATTCCCCGATAGCTCAGTCGGTAGAGCGACGGACTGTTAATCCGCAGGTCGCAGGTTCGAGCCCTGCTCGGGGAGCCAAAGATCAATGAAGACGGACGCTTCGGCGTCCGTTTTTTATTTCCGGCCGGCGCCCCTGCCACCTCTCCTTGCGAACCCATCCATGCGGCTTGCGGGGCGTGGGTTTCCGGTCGGCGCTCCTCCCCCTTCTCGCCCGCCCCCTCTTTGCCGCGGCGCTTCCAGCCGTTTGCGACAACCGTGCCCGCCCTTCGAGCGCCGGCTAGGGGCAATAGGTTTATTCAACATTCAATCTTGATCAATGCCAGGCTGTTCGGTACCTTGCCGCAGCGCGTCCGCTGGCGGCCATGCCTGGCACGGCGGAGCGGCATTCCGTCAGGCCGGCCTCACGATAAACACACTGCGAGATTTCTCGTGCCGGCAAAACGCTAGAGGAGACTCATGAAAACGAAAGTTCGCGCTTTTCTGTCCGCAGCGCTGCTCGCCGTGTCCAGCGCCGCAGCCCATGCGGACACCTTCCCGTCCCGCCCGATCCGCTTCGTGGTGCCGTTCGGGCCGGGAGGAGGCACAGACATCGTCGCGCGCTTGGTGGCGCCGTATCTTTCCGCAGAGCTCGGGCAACAGGTAATCGTCGAGAACCGGCCCGGCGCAGGGGGTGCCATCGGATCCAACATGGTGGCCAAGGGGCCGGCCGACGGGTACACCATTCTTTTCGCAGAGAGCGCACGGACGATCGCCCCGTCGATGCAAAAGGACCTCCCCTTCGACATCACGAAAGACCTGGAGCCGATTGGAATGATCGCCGGCACGCCCCTGCTGTTGCTCGCCCATCCCCAGGCTCCCGTCAAGACATTGGATGAGCTCATCAGCTACGCCAAGGCCAACCCCGGCAAACTGACATACGGAAGCTCGGGCAACGGCACCCCGCAGCATTTCGCGGTCGAATTGCTGAAATCCGCGGCAGGCATCGATCTCGTGCATGTACCGTATAAAGGGGCGGCAGCGGTCGTGTCCGATGCGGTGGGCGGGCAGATCAACCTGGCATCGGCTACATACGCGCCCTCGGTCGAGTACATCCGCAGCAAGCGCTTGGTGCCGTTGACTGTCATGGAGCCCAAGCGCCTGCCCGCGCTGCCGGATGTGCCCGCTGCGGCCGAACGCTACCCAGGCGTCACGATCAGCATCTGGTTTGGCATCATGGTGCCGGCCGGCGTGGAGCCTGACGTTCGCGCCAAGCTCGAGAACGCCGTCAAGAAAGTCGTGGCCAACCCGGAGTATGCCAACAAGCTCAAGGCGGCCGGCTTCGAGGCTACGCAGGAGACGGCAGCCGAAATGAAGGCGCGCATCGAGCGCGAAGTGAAGCTGTTCGGCGAGGTCGCGAAGAAGGCGGGCATCAAGCCTGAGTGATCCGGCCCTGGGGCGGGGGCATTTCCGGCCTCATCCCGGGACTGGAGTATGATCGGCCCATGGCCGCTTACGCTTCCTCACGCCTCGCCTGGCTGGCACTGCTGTGCGTACTCTGGCATGCCGCCGTCCCGATGGTGCACGCGGCCGCCGGCAGACAGCAGTTGGTGGCCGAGCTCTGTTCCCATCAGGGAACGGCCTCGGTTCCGCTGGGGCCGCTAGACGGCGGCGCCCACGTCTTGGCGGCGCTGCAGTGCCCCTTGTGCCTGGCGGGCGCCCACGCCGCTGCGCTTCCGCCCCCTCCGTCCGATCCGGCACGGACCGTCCTGCTCGACTGCGGTCCGGCCTATCATGTCGATTTTTCGGCCTGGACTTTTCCCCTTCCCCCTTACCTGCATTTCTCGTCCCGCGCGCCGCCGGCATGACGCTTGGCTACGTGAGAGAGCTCGGGCGCGTCGTACCCGCCGCGCCCGCATCGACCCGCATTTTTACGACGAGAAAAAACATGCAGATTCGCCCTTTTCTTTCTAGCTTCTTGGTTTCTCTGCTCGTTGCCGGCGCGGCCAGCGCACACGCCCACGGCTACACTGCGGGCAGCATCCGTATCGAGCACCCGTGGGCCCGCGCCACGGCGCCCGGCCAGCCCAGCGGAGGGGGATTCCTCAAACTCACGAACGCGGGCGAGGCGGACAAGCTCATCGCCGTCCGGGCCGATGTCTCGGCGTCGACCGAACTGCACACGATGCAAATGGAAGGCGACATCATGCGCATGAGGCAAGTGGACGCCATCGCCGTGCCGGCAGGTGGCGAGGTGGAGCTCAAGCCCGGCGGCTACCACATCATGTTCGTGCGGCTGAAGGCGCCACTGAAGGAAGGTGCCAGCTTCCCGGCCACGCTCGTTTTCGAGAAGGCGGGCGAGGTACAGGTAGAGTTCAAAGTCCATGCGCCGGGTGCGCGGGGCGGCGAACACGGAACGCACGGCATGCACCACTAAAGAGCGCCGCCGCGACGTAGAGCCGGCACAGGTCTTGCATTGGAACGAGAAAGGATGAATTCTTCTGCTTCGGAAATGTTGGTTGCTGCCCGAGATCATGACATCCTCGCTTCCTGCCTGGACCGGAATCGTCGTATGACTGCGATGTACAACGGGATGCCCCGGGAGGAACTCGACGTCGCCTACGATAATTGCGCCGCCGTGCTCAACAGCGCGGTGCTGATGGCGGAGTTCAACGAGCGCAGCGCCAAGCTGCGGGCGGCGTATCCCCAGTACCTCGACCTGCGCTACGGGCCGGCCTCGCGCAACCGGATCGATTACTTTCCGGCCGCGCGGCCCGGCCCGCTCATGGTGTTCATCCACGGCGGCTACTGGCAGTCAGGCTCCAAGGATAGCTTCAGCTTTTTGGCCGCCGGGCCGCTTGCCCACGGGCTGCACGTGGCTGTGGTGGGGTATACGCTAGCGCCGGAGCAGTCCCTGGGCGGCATCGTGGGTGAAATCCGCTCGGCCATCGGTTGGCTGACACGGCATGCATCACAATGGGGCACCGACCCGGATCGCCTTATCGTCTGCGGCTGGTCGGCCGGGGCGCACCTGGCCGCCATGGTGCTTGACGAGCCGGGTGTCAGCGCAGGCCTGGCCATCAGCGGCATCTATGACCTCGAACCCATCCGGCTCAGCCACTTGAATGAAAGACTGTGCCTGTGTCCGCCGGACGTGCAACGGCTCAGTCCCTTGCACCGACCGCTCAGCCGCCGCGAACTGATCCTGGCGTACGGCGCGGCGGAGCTTCCGGAATTCCAGCGCCAGGCCGAGACATTCGCTGCCGCGCGCGCCGGCTTGCCCGGTGAGTTGCTGCGAGTGGCCGACCGCAATCACTTCACTATCTTGAACGACCTGGCCTCACCCGATGGCATCTTGGTCCAGCGCGCCTGTAAGCTCGCCGGCCTATAAGCTATAAGCCGGACGCCATCAGGGCGCGTCCCGCAGTTCCAGCACGGAACGACCGCGGCTCAAGCCTGTCAGGACCTGCTTCAACGCATCTAGGTTGGCGCGCGGCACTTTGATCGAGAGGCGGGCACCGTGCTCGTCGAAATGTTCCTGGACGACCTCTGCACCATGGCTACGCAGCCGCGCCTTGAACAGCGGCAGTTCGGCGAACGTGCACGAGACTTCGGCTTCGGTTACTTCCACCAGCGGCACGCGCCGTCCCAGGCGCAGGCAATTGGCGGCGCAGCCTCCATAGGCGCGCACGAGCCCGCCTGCCCCCAGGAGCGTGCCGCCGAACCAGCGCACCACCAGCACTGCGACGCGGTCGCAGGACTGTCCGTCTATGGCCTGCAAGATGGGGCGCCCGGCAGTGCCGCCCGGTTCGCCATCATCGTTGAAGCGATACGAAGCGCCGATGCGGTAAGCCCAGCAGTTATGCGTGGCCGTGGGATCGGAATGCCTGGCGAAGAAAGCCATCGCGTCATCGGCGCTCGAGACCGGCGCCGCATGCGCGAGGAACCGGCTCTTGCGGATCTCCTCGCGGTAGCTGCAAGGCGCTTCGAGCGTAAAGAGGGAACTCATGGCGGCAAGTTTACCGCCCTGCTCGCGTCCTTTGACGCCGCATTTTTTTCTGCTATAGTTACGGGCTCGATTCCCCGATAGCTCAGTCGGTAGAGCGACGGACTGTTAATCCGCAGGTCACTGGTTCGAACCCAGTTCGGGGAGCCAAATTCGATGAGGAACGGACGCCCAGGGCGTCCGTTTTTCGTTTCAGGGTATGCTCGCCGCGAAACGCCGCGGCAGCGGCAAGACGAATACGACCCGGCGGAAGGACGGTCCGTGCCCCCAGTGTCTCCTCCCCTCACCCATCGGCGCATTCTCGCGATGGCCTTGCCCATCGTGCTTGCCAATCTCACGCAACCCTTGATGTCGGCCGTCGATACCGGGGTAGCAGGCCATCTTCCCGGCCCGGAATACCTGGCAGGCGTCGCATTGGGCGGCTTGCTATTCAGCTTTCTTTTCTGGGGCTTCGGTTTCTTGCGCATGGGAACCACCGGCCTCGTCGCCCAGGCCTGGGGCAAAGGCGACGAACCCGCGCTCGCCGCGACGGTGGTGCGTGCCATGATCCTGGCCGCCGCAATCGGACTACTCCTGCTGGCATTGCAAGGACCACTGATCGCGTTGGGCCTGGAACTGCTGGGAGGGAGCGCGGAAGTCACCCGGCAGGCGACGGCCTACTGCCGGGGCCGGATCTGGGCGGCTCCGCTCGCTCTCGCCAACTACGTCATCCTGGGCTGGCTGCTGGGTTGCCAGCGGGTACGCATCGCGCTCGGCCTGCAAATCCTGATCAACCTCGTCAACCTCGCGGCCGTGCTGCTGTTCGTGCACGTCTTCGACTGGGGCGTGACCGGCATTGGCGCGGCCACGGCCGCGGCCGACGGCGTCGGCACGCTGGCCGGCGGGTTCCTGCTATGGCGCTCCCACCGGTCTGCCTGGCCGGCCCTGCGCCTGGCGGCCTTGCTCGACGCCTCGGCCATGCGGCGGCTGGTCGGCATCAATATCCACATATTCATCCGCACGGCCTGTCTGCTGGCGAGCATGGGGTGGTTTGCACACCTTGGTGCCATGCAAGGCGACACGGTGCTCGCCGCCAATGCCCTCTTGCTGAACTTCCTGACCTTCATGGCTTTCGGCCTCGACGGTTTCGCGCATGCAGCGGAGGCACTGGTCGGTTCAGCCGTAGGCGCGGGCGACGCCCCGGGGCTGCGCCGCGCGGTGCGGCTATGCATGGGCTGGGCCGCCGCCGGTGCGCTGGGTTACGCGGCGGCATATGCCGCGGCAGGCCCCGCCATCGTCGCCATGCTGACTGACCAGCCGGTGCTGCGCGAAACGGCCGCGCACTTCCTGCCGTGGATGGTACTGGCGCCCATCGCCTCGGTCTGGGCTTACCTGTACGACGGCATGTTCATCGGCGCGACGCAGACCCGGACGCTGATGTATTCCATGCTCTTGTGCGGCGCCGCCTTCCTCGGATTGTCCCTGGGGCTGTTGCCGAAGTTTGGCAATCACGGCCTATGGCTGTCTTTTCTTACTTTCAACGCCCTGCGCGGATTGACGCTGCACCTGGCAGCTCCCCGCACGCTTTACCGCGCACCCGGCGCGTCCGTGTCGGCAAATGCATCCTGATGCGGGGTTATCCCCGCATCCTGTGGACAAGCTTGGGGACAGCAGTGGAACAAACGGAAACGGCCCGCATCACAGCGCGCTTTGAGGTTCCCCGCCCACGAATTGAGCAGCGCATCCCGCCAGGCGCTGCTGCCCCTTTGCCTTGACAATGGCTTGCTTGGCCGATTATGGTCACGCCCCTTGTATAGAGATGGTGATCCCATGGTTGTCTGGCTCAAAGTGCCCTATGCCGAGAAGGACGAAGCCAAGGCGCTAGGGGCCAGGTGGTCTCCCGCGCAGAAGAAGTGGTACGTCAAGGACGCCGCCGATCTCACGCCTTTTCAACGCTGGCTGGACGTCGATGCGCCTGCCTCGGCCGTGGCGGCGCCCGTGGACGAAGCGCCGCCGGCCAACGGAGCCGTGATTTTTTGCGACGGTGCTTGCCGTGGCAATCCCGGCGGCCCGGGCGGCTGGGGCGCGCTGATCCGCACGCCGGACGGCACCGTGGAAATCTTTGGCGGGTCTCCGGACACGACCAACAACCGCATGGAGTTGACCGCGGCTGCCGAAGCCTTGCGCTGGCTGCCGCAGCCTTGCGACGTCGTCGTCTATACCGACTCCCAGTACGTCGTGAACGGCATGAACCAATGGCGCCATGGATGGGTGCGCAAGAACTGGAAAGACGTCAAGAACGTCGAACTCTGGAAGACGCTGATCGCAGAAGCGGATCGGCATCGTGCCACGTTCAAGTGGGTACGCGGACACAACGGCCATGTCGGCAACGAACGGGCCGATGCACTGGCCAACGAAGGCCTGGATCATGCGCAACGTACGGGCAAGAGCGAAGCCGTGGTGCGCGTGGTGGCAGGAAGCGGAACGTCGAACTGACCCGTTGGCGCCGCGTTCTCCCTCAGATCGAGGATGGGTCGGCCGCGTACAATGCCGCCCCATGATTTTCCGCTCGCTGGCATTTTCACTGCTTCTCTCCTTGCTTCCCGCTCATGCCGCAGACCTGGTCACCCGGCCGGGCGCCGTCGGCCACCGCGATTTCCGGCATGCCAAGCAAGTCCTCCCCAAGGTCTATGCAGGCCTAGAAAGCACGTTTTATTGCGGATGCCGCTACCGCGGCAAAAGCATTGACTTTTCCTCCTGTAGCTACCAGGTCCGCAAGGACGCCCGCCGTGGATCACGCCAGGAGTGGGAACACGTCGTGCCAGCCTGGGTCATCGGCCACCAGCGGCAGTGCTGGCAACGCGGCGGACGCAAGCACTGCGCGGCCGTCGACCCGGTCTTCCGCAAAGCGGAAGGCGATCTAGTCAACCTTGTTCCCGTGATCGGCGAGATCAACGCGGACCGCTCTAATTTCCGCTATGCCGTGTGGGCAGACGACCCGCCTCCCATCTATGGCCAATGCCGCACTGTCGTGGACTTCAAAAAGCGCCGCATACAGCCCCGGCAAGTGGTGCGGGGACGCATTGCACGCATCCAGATGTACATGGCCACCACCTATGGCCTGCACCTGAGCCAACAGGATCGGCGCCTGTTCTGCACCTGGGCCCGGGCCTATCCGGTGGACGCCTGGGAGCGCGAACGGGAGCACCGCATCCAGCGCATACAGGGCAGCGGCAACCGCTTCGTCTCCGACCCGGCGGCAGTAGACAGTTTCTGCAGCCGTAGCTAAGGCGCGCGAGCACTCCTCCCCGCCGTGGGCCGAGCCCCTGGGGAAGGATCAGCCCACGGATGGCGGGGACATGGCGACAGCGGTGACTTGACGGAGATACTGTATATTCATACAGTATCCATCCGTTGTGTTCGCGCATCCCCATGCCTGCTTTCGCTGCTTCCTCGCCCTCGGCTTTGCCCGCCATCCACCCGCTGCTCTGGCGGGGGTCGCAGCTCGCACGGGCCGACCAGCCGTGTGTGGAGACCGGCCATCCCGAACTATCCCGCAATCTGCCCGGCGGGGGCTGGCCCCTGGGGCAGCTCATCGAATTGTTGCTGCCGCACTCCGGCATAGGCGAGCTCAGGCTGCTGCTGCCCGCCCTGCGCAGGCTTCCCCCCAAGCGCAGCATCGTCCTGCTTCGACCTCCGCACGTCCCCTGCCAACAGGCCTGGCTGGCCCAGGGCTTTCCGGTCCGGCAACTGCTTTGGGTGTCGCCCAGGGAAACGACCAATGCCCTATGGGCCGCCGAGCAAATCCTCAAGCACGGAAGCTGCGGGGCCTTGCTTTACTGGGCGGAGCATTCGTCCGCCACGGCCCTGCGGCGGCTGCACTTGGCCGCGCAAGGCGGAGAAACCGCTTTCTTCATGTTCCGCCCGGCCGCCGCGGCACAAGCCTCCTCTCCAGCCTCCTTGCGGCTGCTGCTGCAGCCGGCCGGGGATCGGCTATGCCTGCGCATACTCAAGCGCCGCGGCCCCTGCCAGGAAACCCCCTTGGTGCTGCCGCTCGCGCCTGCCCCCTCGGCGCCGGGCGACGCCGTTCCGTCTTCCGAGCCCCATCATGCGGTTGTGGATAGCCGTCTACCTGACGCAACCCAGCCTCGACGCACTGAACCCGCTCTGGTCGGATGAGGCCGCGCCCGCCGTGGCGGTCCTGGATCACGAGCAGGTGGTAGCCGTCACCCCCGAGGCCCGCAGGCTGGGCGTGCGTCCAGACATGCGCAAAAAAAGCGCAGGCGCGGTGGCGCCCCACGCCTCGTTCATCCAACGCGACGCCGAACGCGAGCAGCAACTGCTGAAGGCTGCCTCGCTCGCCATGCTGCAATACACCCCCGACGTCGCCTTCGGTCCCGAGGCCAGCCTGCTATTGGAAGTCGGCCCCAGCCTGCGGGCCTTCGGCGGCCCGGCCTCCTTGTGCCGGCGCATACGCCGCAGCATGGGCGAGCTCGGCTGCCAGTCCCGCCTCGGCATGGCTCCCACTGCCCTCGGCGCATGGCTGCTCGCGGCACGTGCTACCCCCGGCCCGCGTCGGGTGCTGCGGCTGCCGGCACTCGTGCGCAACCTGGGGAACATTCCCTGCACCCTGCTGCCCGCTGCCCGCCCGCACCGTGAATGGCTCGAAGGCATAGGCTGCCGCACCCTCGCCGCGCTGCTCCGCTTGCCGCGTGCCGGCATGCAGCGCCGCTGCGGCCCCGATTTGCTTCGATCGATCGACCAAGCCTACGGGCACCATCCAGAAGTCTTCGAATGGATACGACCCCCACTCGAGTTCTCGGCCCGCATTGAATTACTGGCCCGCATCGAACATGCTCCGGCCGTGCTCACGGTGGCCAGGCGGCTCATCCAGCAATTGGCGGGATGGCTCAATGCAGTACAGGCGGCCGTGTGCGCCGTCGTGCTGGTCCTGGAACACGAACGCGGCCGCCATGCCCGCCCTCCTACGCGCCTGTCCATCGCGCCGGCAGACCCCGAATGGCAGCCCGATCATTTATTGCACCTGCTCAAAGAACACCTGGGGCGCCTGTCACTCCAGGCGCCGGTCATCGCCGTTGGCCTGCAGACCGACCGGCTCGCACCCCGCGAGCCGGCGCCAGACGACCTCTTCATCGAGCCCGGAGGAGAGCCTGCCCGGGAAGGGCGCCTGCTGGACCTGCTGACGGCGCGCCTGGGCCCCGGCCAAGTCTTGGCTGCCCGGCCACAGGCCGATCACCGTCCCGAGGCGGCCAACCGCTGGCTGCCGGCACTCGGGCCGTTCCGCTCGGCCGCCACGGCGGAAAACTTCTCTGCCGAGCGTCCGTTCTGGCTGCTGCAGCGGCCCATTCCTCTCGTCATGCGTGAGCATCGACCGTATTACGGCACGCCGTTGCGCATCTTGCGCGGGCCCGAGCGCATCGAAGCCGGCTGGTGGGACGGCTCGCCCATTTCCCGCGATTACTTCGTGGCCGAAAGCGAAGACAAAATCCGCTATTGGATTTATCTCGACCGGTCTCTGAAGGAGCCCCGGTGGTACCTGCACGGCCTGTATGCCTGACGCCATGGCTGCTCCACCTTCCCTTCCCGGCATCAGCCTGCCTCCGTACGCCGAGCTGCAGTGCCTGACCAACTTCAGTTTCTTGCGCGGCGCCTCGTGGCCGGAGGAAATGGTGGACCGCGCCGCCGAGCTCGGTTATGCGGCCCTGGCCATCACCGACGAATGCTCGCTGGCGGGTGCGGTACGCGCCCATGTCCGGGCCAAGGAGAAAAAGCTGCCGCTGATCTTGGGCAGTCAATTCCGCCTGCAAGACGAAACGGACTCGCCCGGGATGGAGCTCGTGCTGCTGGCCACGGACAAGGAAGGCTACGGTCACCTTGCGGAATTGATCACGTACGCCCGTTCCCGAAGCGCCAAGGGCAGCTACTGCTTGCGCGCGGACGATCTCGCGCATCCCCCTGCAGGATATGCCCATTTGCGCGGCATGCCGCATTGCCTCGCCATTCTCGTCCCCGCCCATGGAATAGGCGCGGATCGCCTGTCCCGGCAGGCCGAATGGCTGGCCGCGACCTTCCCCGGACGGTGCTGGCTCGCATTGAGCTTGCTCAACCTTCCAGGAGACGACCATCACCGCAACACGGTGGAAAGCATCGCGCGCCAGTATGCATTGCCCGTGGTGGCCACGGGACGGGTGGAAATGCATGTCCGCTCCCGCAAGCCCTTGCACGACGTCTTATGCGGCATCCGCTTGCGCCGGCCCGTGGGCCAATGCGGATATGCGCTGGCGGCCAACGCGGAGCAACACCTGAGGACTCGCGTCCACCTGGCCAGGCTCTATCCCCCTGAAGCGTTGGAAGAAACCGTGCGTATCGCCAAACTGTGCGCCTTCGACCTGGACCAGCTGCGCTACGAATATCCCGAAGAACTCGTGCCGGCGGGGCATACACCCGCTTCCTACCTGCGCAGCGAAACCTACGCCGGGGCGCGCAAGCGCTATCCAGAAGGGATTCCCGAACGCATCCGGACCCAGCTCGAGAAAGAACTCGCGCTGATCTCCGAGCTGCGCTATGAGGCCTATTTCTTGACCGTGTACGACATCGTCAAGTTCGCGAACAGCCGCAACATCCTCTGTCAAGGACGCGGCTCCGCCGCCAATTCCGCAGTCTGCTACTGCCTGGGCATCACCGCAGTCCGGCCCGAAAGCATCGACCTGCTCTTCGGGCGCTTCATCAGCAAAGAGCGCAACGAACCGCCCGACATCGACGTCGACTTCGAGCACCAACGCCGCGAAGATGTCATCCAATACATTTACAAAAAATACGGCCGCGACCGGGCGGCGCTGACCGCCGTCGTCATTTCCTACCGCTCGCGCAGCGCACTGCGCGACGTGGGGCGCGCGCTCGGCATGGATCTCGCCCTGGTGGACCGCGTCGCCAAGGCCCACCAATGGTGGGATGGAAAAAAGAACATCCTGAAGCGCCTCGAGGAATGCGGCTTGGCGGCCGACTCCCCAGAAGCGCAGCTTTGGGCGAACCTGGCCGAACAATTGCTCGGTTTCCCGCGCCATCTATCTCAGCACCCCGGCGGCTTCGTCATTTCGCACAGCAAACTCTCGCGCATGGTGCCCATCGAGAACGCCGCCATGAAAGACCGCAGCATCGTGCAATGGGACAAAGACGACCTCGATGCCGCGGGACTGCTCAAGGTAGACATACTGGCCTTGGGCATGCTCACGGCGCTACGCCGGGCGCTGGAGCTTGCCAGCCGGCGTCGCGGGCACACACTGGAGCTCTACGCCGTGCCGCACGGAGACGAGGCGACGTACGACATGATCTGCAAAGCGGACACCATAGGCGTGTTCCAGATCGAGTCGCGCGCGCAAATGAGCATGCTGCCCCGCCTGCAGCCGCGCAATCTGTACGACCTCACCGTCCAGATCGCCATCGTGCGGCCGGGCCCCATCCAGGGCGGCATGGTGCATCCGTACCTGCGCCAGCGCCAGCAGCCGGAACGCATTCGATACCACAGCCCGGCAGTCAAGAAAGTCCTGGAGCGCACCTACGGCGTTCCTATTTTTCAAGAACAGGTCATGCAGCTCGCGATGTGCGCGGCCGGCTATACAGAGGGAGAAGCCGACGAGCTGCGCCGCTCCATGGCGGCTTGGAAGCGCAAAGGCAATCTCGAAAAACACTACGAAAAAATCATCCGCGGCATGCTGGCTAACGACTACGAACTGGAATTCGCCCAAAGCATCTGCCGCCAGATACAAGGCTTCGGGGAATATGGCTTTCCCGAATCGCATGCAGCCAGCTTCGCATTGCTTGCCTACGCAAGCGCCTGGCTCAAGTGCCATGAACCGGAGGCCTTCCTGGCGGCCTTGCTCAATAGTCAGCCCATGGGGTTTTACTCGCCTTATCAATTGATCCAAGATGCCCAGCGACATGGCGTGGAAATTCGCCCGGTAGACGTCCTCGCTAGCGATTGGGATGCCACGCTCGAGCCTGCTGGCGAACGTCCCGCGGTACGCCTGGGGTTGAACCAGGTGCAGGGGCTGTCCGAAAGCGCGGGGCGCCGCATCGAAGCCGCCAGGAAAGAAGCGCCGTTCCGGAATGCCACGGACCTGGCGCGCCGTGCCGATCTCGATCGCCAGGCTTTGCAAGCCCTTGCCGCCGCTGATGCCCTGCGCTCTTTGTCGGGACATCGGCGCGCCGCGCTCTGGGAAGCAGCCGACAACGTTCCCCAGCCCGGCCTGCTGCGCGACGCCATGCCCTATGAGCCAGCGCCGCTGCTCGATGCGCCGGGCGAGGCCGACGACATCCGGGCCGACTACGAAGCCTTGAAGCTCACGCTGCGGCGCCATCCGTTGGCGCTGCTGCGCGAACGCCTCACGCGGCGCGGCTTCATGCCCGCTTCGGTCCTGAAAACTTACCCGGACCGCCGACTGGCGCGCGCTTGTGGCATCGTCACGGTGCGCCAGCGGCCAGGTACGGCCAAAGGTACCGTATTCATCACGCTGGAAGACGAAACGGGCCAGGTCAACGTCATCGTCTGGTCGGGCCTGGCTGAACGCCAGCGCCGCGAATTGGTAGGTGCTCCATTGCTGGGTGTATACGGTACCTGGCAATCGCACCAGGGCGTGCAGCACCTGCTGGCGAAACGGCTGGTCGACCTCACTCCCCTGCTTGGCAAGCTCGTCGTATCGAGCCGCAATTTCCATTGAGGAAGGCCCAGGGGCCCCAGGTCGCCGGGACGCGACGGGCGGCAACGAAGCGACGAACACAACGCTCGCCCGCACATCGCAAAGCGGCACGGACGAACGAAAAAAAACCGCGCCAGGCGCGGCGCGGTCTTGCTGGGCAACCGAACGCTTAGAAGTCCATGCCGCCGCCAGCGGGAGCCGGGGCCTTTTCTTCCTTGGGCAGTTCGGCCACCGTGGCGTCGGTGGTCAGGATCAGGCCGGCGATGGACGCGGCGTTCTGCAGCGCGGTCCGCGTCACCTTGGTAGGATCGACGACGCCGATCTCGACCAGATCGCCGTATTCGCCGGTGGCGGCGTTATAGCCATAGTTGCCCTTGCCTTCCAGCACCTTCGAGACGACCACCGAGGGCTCTTCGCCCGCATTGGCGACGATGGTGCGCAGCGGCGCTTCGAGGGCGCGCAACACGATGCGGATACCGGCATCCTGGTCGCTGTTGTCGCCCTTGATTTTTTCGGCGGCCGCCCGGGCGCGCAGCAGCGCGACGCCACCACCCGGCACGATGCCCTCTTCCACTGCGGCGCGAGTCGCGTGCAGGGCATCGTCGACGCGATCCTTCTTCTCTTTCATCTCGACTTCGGTCGCGGCGCCCACCTTGATCACGGCCACGCCGCCCGCCAGCTTGGCCACGCGCTCCTGCAGCTTTTCACGGTCGTAATCGCTGGTGGCCTGCTCGATCTGCTTCTGGATGGACTTGACGCGCGCATCGATGCGCGACTGTTCGCCAGCGCCGTCAATGATGATGGTGTTCTCTTTCTGCACCTCCACGCGCTTGGCGCGGCCAAGGTCTTCCAGGGTAGCCTTCTCGAGCTGCTTGCCGGTTTCTTCGGAGATGACGGTCGCCCCCGTGAGGATGGCGATGTCTTCCAGCATGGCCTTGCGGCGATCGCCAAAGCCCGGGGCCTTGACGGCCGCAACCTTGAGCACGCCGCGCATGGCGTTGACCACCAGCGTCGCGAGCGCTTCGCCTTCGACGTCCTCGGCCACGATGAGCAGCGGCTTGCCAGCCTTGGCCGTCGCCTCGAGCACGGGCAAGAGTTCGCGGATGTTGGAGATCTTCTTGTCGTGCAGCAGGATCAACGGTTCTTCCAGGACCGCGATCTGCTTTTCCGGATCGTTGATGAAGTACGGGCTCAGGTAGCCGCGATCGAACTGCATGCCCTCGACGATGTCGAGCTCGTTCTCCAGCGACTTGCCGTCTTCGACGGTGATCACGCCTTCCTTGCCGACTTTTTCCATCGCCTCGGCGATGATCTTGCCCACGGCTTCATCGGCGTTGGCCGACAGCGCGGCAACCTGCGCCACCTCCTTGTTGGTGGATATCGGCTTGGAGAGCTTCTTCAACTCTTCGACCACGGCATTGACGGCCTTGTCGATGCCGCGCTTCAGGTCCATGGGGTTCATGCCCGAAGCGACGTGCTTCATGCCTTCCTGCACGATGGCCTGGGCCAGCACGGTAGCGGTCGTGGTGCCGTCGCCAGCAACGTCGGCGGTCTTGGAGGCGACTTGCTTGACGATCTGGGCCCCCATGTTCTCGAACTTGTCCTTCAGCTCGATCTCCTTGGCCACGGAGACGCCGTCCTTGGTGACCACGGGCGCGCCGAAGCTGCGTTCGAGCAGCACGTTGCGGCCCTTCGGGCCAAGCGTGACCTTGACCGCATCAGCCAGGATGTTGACGCCCTGCACGATACGCGCGCGGGCACCGTCATGGAACTTGATGTCTTTTGCACTCATATCGTTTTCCTCGCAATCCTATCGTTAGGCGGCTTTCTTCAGTTCGCCCTGCTTGTCCTCGAGGATGCCGAGCACATCGTCTTCGCGCATGACGAGGAATTCCTCGCCGTCGATCTTCACCGTCTGGCCGGCATATTTGCCGAACAGCACGTGATCGCCGACCTTCACCTGGAGGGGACGCACGCTGCCGTCATCGAGGGTCTTGCCGGGACCCACGGCGATGACTTCCCCCTGCTCGGGCTTTTCCGCTGCGGTGTCCGGAATCACGATGCCCGAGGCCGTCTGGCGTTGTTGTTCTATTCGTTTGACGATTACCCGGTCGTGAAGGGGACGAATCTTCATGATCAATCTCCTAAGCGATTACAGGTCACCAGAAAGGGATACAGGCGAGACAGGCGCCGCGCCTCGCGCCGGGAGGGGCGCCTGCGCCGCGGACCGGAAAATATGAGCAGGCGGCAAACCTTCAAGAGGCTGCCGCCTGCGCAATTTGAAACAAAATGTAACTAAAGGATGATGCGGTCGACCCTGCCCAATCGATAGACGGCGCGACCGTCTTTTCCTGCTTCGAACGGGTATGGCACGACCGGGCACGGCAGCGCGCGGCCACCGGCACTATCCAGCGTACTGTCTTCGTCGCCTGTCAACTGCCAGAGGCCGCCTTTGCGGGGCCGGAACAACCAGCGCACATAACCCTTGTGGGCGGCCATGCGCAGCATGCCGTCGCGATCCGGCGCTTCCATGATGACCCCGGGCTCGGTGGCATCAGGATAGTCGCCAAAGGCGCGATGGCCGGCCAGTGCTTCGCTGGCCGAGGCCCCCAGCCGCCACCACGGGCGACTCACGAGGCGCTCCAGGTCCCAAGCCCCCAATTGCCAGGCCGCATCGAGCAAGGCCTGTTCGATGGCCGAAATGCCTTCCCCCTGCACCTCGAGCTGCAGCCCGGAGCCGGCTACCGCCCGCAGGGGCAACGGCACGCCCTCGAGTTTCAGCGGCGTTTCCCGCCCGAAGCCATGCCAGTGGATGATGAGGAGGACCGGCGTGTCGCGCTTCGGCACGGTAGTCGCGGTCACCGCATAAATAGGCAGCTTCATGGCTGCGGCATGGGCCGAAATCGTTTCAAAGACGTTCATCCTGCCTCCGATTCGATTTACGCGGCCCCGGCTCGCGCGCGGGAGGCGGGACGCGGGGCCGCCGGGCTTCGTGCAAAAAATTTATCGCGCCATGTCGCCCCGTTCAAGCACCCCTGCAGCCCCGGAAGGCAGGCCAAACAAAAAAGGCGGCTTGCCTAGCAAGCCGCCTTTTATCCAGCGGAAAAAACCGGGGAAAATCAGCCGGGCATCGGAGGCTCGGTGCCTTCGATCTGGACCCGGAAACCCGAGCGCACGTTGGGCCAATAATCCCAGATCGCCTTGTGGTGCGTGCAACGGTTGTCCCAGAAGGCGATCGAATGCGGCTCCCAGCGGAAGCGGCAGGTCCATTCGGGCTTGTTGCAGTGATCGACCAAGAATTGCAGGATGCGGTCGCCTTCCAGCTTGGGCAACTCGTTGATGTGCGAGGTGAAGTCGGTGTTGACGAAGATGAGCTTCTTGCCGCTTTCGGGGTGGCGCGCGATCACGGGATGAGAAGAGATCGGCGTGCCGGCACCGAACACCCGCGTGCCGTCATGCGTCGCGGTCAGGCCTTCCAGGTAGGCCTTCATCCTCGGCGAAAGCGCGTCGTATGCCGCGTACATGCTCGCGAACATGGTGTCGCCGCCGCCGTGCGGAGGCACCGTGTGGTTGTAGAGCATGCTGGCCATGGGCGGGATCGGGGCGCAGGACTGGTCGCTGTGGAAGTTCTCGCCCGAGATCTGCTTGGAGGTCTCGTCGTAGTGGAATTTGCGGACGTACGGGTTGTCCGTGGTCTTGCTGATGGTATTGACGCCGACGTGCTTGCCCAGTTTCCCGAAATAGCTGGCGGTACGGATTTGATCTTCGAAACTGATTTTCTGGTTACGGAAGAAAATCACCTGATATTCGATGAAAGCGGCGCGCAGTTCCGCAACCTCTTTATCGCTCAGCGGACGGGTCAAATCGATGTTGCCGATTTCGGCCCCAATATGCGGAGATATCGGGGTAACGGTGATGCATTCGTATTTCATAATAAAGATTCCTGATCCGAAAAACCCGGACATGAGTCGGCGGCAACGTCTGTCGCCCATCCGGCACGAACGGAATCATGCGCCTGCGGGCCCGATTCAGCTAGTCCGCCAAGCGACTACTAGTTATTCAGTTTTTGCATTCCTCAAGATGAGGACGTGCTTCCCACCAGCGTGTCCGCAGCCGTTTGGCGAAGCAAATCCACGGTCTTGGTGGTCAGCAAGGTGGGCGGGCGCCGGCTGTGCGTCACAAGCGCGATGACCCCGCCTATGACCGGCTCGACCAGCGGATGGATGCATAACTCGTGGCTCTGCATGCCCGCCCGCACTAGGTTGTAAGGGACGACGGCGGCGCCGAATCCCTTGTTCACCAGCGCCACGATGGCCTCGACGCCATCGATTTCGAACGCGATATCGAGCGCAACGCTCTGGCGCGCCGCCTCGGCCTCGACCAGCATCCGCAGGGGATGGGGTTCGGACGGAAAAATCAATCGGTACTGGGACAGGCAGGAGAAGGCCAGCGGCTTGTTTTCTTCGCGCTCGTCCGATTTGCGCAGTATGAGGCAGAGCGGCTCGCGCACGATGGGCTCGATCTCCGTCAGCGAAGAGACCACCGGGTCATACATCAGCGCAGCATCCAGCTTATCTGATATCAAGCGCTCGTAAAGCGCCATGCTCAGTGCTTCGACGATGGTCAGCTTGGCGAGCGGAAAACGTTCACTGAAAGCGCGCACCAATGGAACCGTGAGCACCCGTCCCAGCGAGGGGGGTAGGCCGATCACCACCCTGCCCGTGATCTCCGACTCCGAGCGCGACAAGACTTGCGTCGCTGCGTCGAGCTGCTGGAGCACGCTTCGCGCGAACAGGGAAAACTGCTCGCCCGCGTCGGTGAGCACGATGCCCCGCCCATGCCGATGGAACAGGGTTTTTCGCAATTCGAGCTCGAGTTGCCGCACTTGCCGGCTGAGAAACGGCTGCCCTACCCCCAGTGCCGCGGCGGCCCGGCTGAAACTACCGTGCTCGGCGACTCGGACGAAATACTCCAGCTGCTTGAAATCCATTGCGCTCTCTAGCTAACAGAAATGCAAATATTGCATAACTCGTTGTTATCTTCACGTCTAAAGGCGATTTTCGCAAGCCTGGACGGAAATTGCTTGACACCGATGAGTCGACCCTTTTAGTGTGTCACTAATTAACCATTGAACCATAGACGAAACGCGAGAGCCGGTCGCCAGGTTTTCGTTCGGTCAGGGTCATTGGGCAAAAAGGCTTGCCCCACAAATTCGGAGGAGACACAAGGTTTTTTTCCCCAAACCCCGGTCTTTTGGCCGAATAAATAACTTCTTTTCGTCCAGAGTATTGCCATGAAAAAAATCATGCTGCGCGCCTGTGCGGCCTCGGTTATTGCGTCCCTTGGTTTTGCCGCACAAGCTCAAAATTACCCGACCCGACCGATTACCCTGGTAGTCCCCTTTGCTGCCGGGGGCTCTTCCGACATCCTGGCCCGCGCCTTCGGCGCCTCGTTGGCGGCGCGCGTCGGCCAGCCCGTCGTTGTCGAAAATAAACCCGGCGCGGCCGGCATCATCGCCTCGGATTACGTGGCGCGCGCTCAACCCGACGGCTATACCCTGCTGTTCGGCACCATCGGCACGCACGCCATCAATCCCGTCCTGAAAAAGACGTTGCCCTTCGACGTATCCAAGAGCTTCACGGCGATCGGGCCGCTCGCCGACGGCCCCCTGGTGCTCGTGGTCAATCCCCGCCTGCCCGCCAATAATCTTCAGGGGCTCATGGATTATGCGCGCGCCCACCCCGACAAGTTGTCTTATGCCTCTGCCGGCATTGGCGCCATTTCCCACCTGGCTGGCGAACTGTTCAAGTCTGAGGCCCAAGCCGAGATCACCCACGTGCCTTATAAGGGCGGCGGCGCTGCCATGCCCGACCTGATGAGCGGCCAGGTGCAACTGATGCTCGAGACCATCCCCAACACGCTCTCCGCCCTGCGCGCCGGCAAGCTCCGAGCCTTGGCCATTAGTAGCGACACGCGTTCGGCCTCGCTGCCCGACGTGCCGACCTTCAAAGAAGCGGGCCTCAGCAAGCTGAATGTCACCACTTGGACCGGCTTGTTTGGCCCGGCAGGCATGTCGGCAGACGTGAGTACGCGACTGAATGCGGAGCTCGTGAAAATCCTGGCCGACGCCGACTACGTCAAGCGCATCGAGCAAACCGGCAGCGTCGTGCCCAAGCCCATGACCGGAGAACAATTCTCTGCCTTCGTGAGCAGCGAAGTGACACGCTGGCGCGCCGTGGCGCAGGCTGCAGGCGTACAGCCCGAATAAGCCGGTGCCCGCAACCGCCGGGCGGCATCGCTCGGCCGGCTGCGTCCCGGGGCCGATCGCAAATCCGTCGATCGGCCCCTTTTCTTTTTTCTTTATTTGGGCCGCTATACGTCCACCGCCCCGGCGTCCGGTGCCGTGCATGCCGCGCGCCACGTCATTCCCATATCTGCACGCGCAGCGCCGGGGCGCGCGAAAAAAACGGTACTTTCTACACGCTGGCCAGGCAATTCCATGCGCGTGTTAAACCCGGAAATGCCAGCAACGGCGCTGTAACCCCTGGCCCCATGGCATACCGCTAAGCTGGACTCGTGAATGGAACCGGACGGTGATATGCGCATTCCCCCTTCGTCGCACGAAACCCGCTACATGGCGGAGGCCCGCTTGCGAATGGTGGTGCGGACGCTCAGGCCGGATATCCCCGCCGACGCCATTACCATCGAAACCGACGAGAGGGGTCTCTGGAGTGCGCAGATCTTCGGTGTCGAGCAAGCCTTGCAGCACCCCGGCGCCCCCTTGTACCGCGAGGTACTCGACAGGCTCTCGAACTGGCATCCGATCTATGACCGCGAGGAAATCGCGGCGCTGCTCACCACCCTCAAGATCATCGCCCCCAAGGCTGGCATTGCCATACCGCCGGGCTCGCTGCAGTTGCTCGAGTTGCCGGCCGGCGTCCTTGTCCTGACCGTGAACGATGCAGCCGTCATAGCCTCGGAAGACCCGCTGCACTTGCTGTCGCAGGCGGTCGTGCGCCTGCGCGCCACGCAGGACGCCTCGCATTGAGGCCCATGCCGGGGTCCGGCCCGCTGCGACTGGTATCATCAGTCATCAATCTTCCCGCGACTTTATAACCCGCATGTTCCCGACACGACTCACGGCCGGCTACCGGTCCTTCCTCGACGGCCGCTTCACTGGCGAGCGCGCCCGCTACGAATCGCTTGCCGAGAAAGGACAGAAGCCCGAGATCATGGTCATCGGTTGTTGCGACTCGCGCGTCGCGCCGGAGGTCATTTTCGATGCCGGTCCGGGTGAAATCTTCGTGGTGCGCAACGTCGCGAACCTGGTGCCTCCCTACGAGGGAGGCACCCAGAACTACCACGGTACCAGCGCCGCGCTCGAGTTCGCGGTGCAATCGCTGCGAGTCAAGCACATCGTGGTCCTGGGGCACGCGCTGTGCGGCGGCATTTCGGCCGTCGCCAATAGCGCCCAGCCACTCTCGGCCGGAGATTTCATCGGCAAGTGGATGCAGCAAATCGCCCCGGTCGTCGAACGCATCGTCCCACCCGGGGAAAACCCCGGCAAATACATCCGGCAGCTCGAATTGGCCACGGTTGAACACAGCCTCGCCAATCTCATGACCTTTCCCTGGGTGCGTACCCAGGTCGAACAAGGGCAGCTGCAGCTGCACGGTGCTTATTTCGGCGTGGCAACCGGCGTGCTGATGGTGCGCGACCCGGCCACCGGAGCGTTCCACCCCGTTACCGACGAGCCGGCTCAGGCTTGATTGCCCGCCGCGCAACAACTTTTACGCAACGTCATCCCGCCCCCGCGGTCCAACCGTTTCGCACGACTACATACGAATACGGACGGAGTTGGACGCCATGATGTCACGCATCGCCCTCGGGGCGCTGATTTGCCTGCCCTTGCTGGCCCATGCCGGCGGAGTTGCCAAGCTTGCCGGGGTGGACGACCGCGGCCGCCCCTTCTCGGCCTCCGTGGAATTTGCGGGGGGCAATGTACGCGCTTCGTCGCCCCAGGGCCCTGACGGCTATCTGCTGGCCCGCGGCGAGAGAATCTATGCGGTCACCCGCGTAAGCAGCCGCCAGGTGGTCATGCAGGCCGAAGACTTGATGCGCATGGCGGGAAGTTTGATGCCCAGCCCCACCGCGGCGTTGGAACAAGTCAGCGCCATCGTCTCCCTACAGCCCACTGAGCGGCCCGAGGTGGTCGCCGGCGTGCGGGGGACGATCTACCTACTCACCTATGAGGACGGCCAGCGGCGGCGGCGAACAGAAGAACTGGTCCTAGCTCCTGACCCGGCCGCAGGCGAACTGACTTCCGCTGCGCTCAAGCTCGGCAAGAATCTCGCGAGGCTCGCGGGCACGGTCCTGCCCGCCGGCGCCGACGATTTGGCGAGCAGGCTCCAGCGCGAGCGCCTGGGGCTGCTCCGGTTCGGCGACCGCTTGAAGGTCGAATCCCTCGACGCCCGCACGCCGCAAGGCGCCCGCTTCGAGCTGCCCCGCGAATCCTTCCAACTGCCAGACCTGCGTAGCATCGTCCCTGGCCTCGGCCGCCCATGAGGCAGCAATGCAGGCGCCGCTGACAAGGCCTAGAATGCCAAGACCAGCCCACCCTGCCTTGACTGCATGCCCCATTTCGCCGCTCTGCGGGAGGGAGCTTCCCGATGACCCGCGCCACGCGTTTCAGCCTGGTGACGATTGCCGTCGGCGTCGTCGTACTCGGCCTGAAGTTCACGGCCTATTGGGTCACGGGCAGCATCGCGCTGTACTCCGATGCACTGGAGAGCATCGTCAACGTGGCCACGGCCGTCATTACGCTCATCGCCGTGTCGGTCAGCGCCATGCCAGCCGACGCCAATCACCCCTACGGCCACGACAAGGCCGAGTATCTCTCGGCCGTACTCGAAAGCACGCTGATCTTGATCGCGGCCTTGGCCATCCTGCGCGAAGCGTACGAAGCGTTCATGCATCCCAGGCCGCTGCAGACCCCGCTGCTGGGCACGGCCATCAACTTAGGAGCGACGCTGCTCAACGGGCTGTGGGCCGCCATGCTGATACGTTATGGCCGCCGGTGGCGTTCTCCGGCCCTGGTCGCCGATGGCAAGCACCTCTGGACGGACGTCGCATCCTCGCTAGGCGTCGCCCTGGGCGTCGGGTTGGCGGCGCTCACGCAATGGCAGCGCCTGGACGCCATCATTGCCGGCCTGGTGGCCTTGCACGTGCTGTGGTCGGGGTGGCAATTGATGCGGGATTCGCTAGGTGGCCTCATGGACGAAGCGTTGCCTGCGGAAACCCTCGAAGGCATCCGCCATATCATACGCACTGTCGGAGGCGGGGCACTCCAGCCTGGCTCGCTACGCTCGCGTCGCTCGGGCGCCCGGGTTTTCATCGAGTTCAACCTCGTGGTTCCGGGTGAGATTTCGGTGGCCACGGCGCACGACATTTGCGACCGACTGGAAGCCGCCATCGAGGCCTATGTCGAAGGCAGCACCATCGTCATTCACCTGGAGCCGGCATCCTCCCACGCCGCCTCGCGCGACATCCTTACCGGCTGACATCATTATTATGTTTACTCCCCCGCCCGAAACGCTTTCCCGCCAGCTCGTCATCGACGCCACGCGCTCCTGGCTGGAAAAAGCCGTCATCGGCTTGAACCTGTGCCCGTTCGCCAAGGCTGTCCATGTCAGAAACCAGATCCGCTACGTGGTCAGCGAAGCGCGCGACGCCGACGCACTCCTGGAAGACCTGGCCGCGGAACTCAAGGCCCTGGCCCAAGCCGATCCCGAGCAGGTGGACACGGTGCTGCTCATCCACCCCTGGGCGCTGGCCGATTTCCATGCCTACAACGATTTTCTCGACGCCGCCGACGCGGCGGTGGCAGCGCTAGGCCTGGAAGGCGAAATCCAAGTTGCCAGTTTCCATCCTGACTACCAGTTCGCCGACACTGATCCCGACGACATCGCAAACTACACCAACCGTTCCCCCTACCCCATTCTTCACCTGTTGCGCGAGGCCAGCGTGGAACGCGCGGTGGAAGCGTTTCCCGAGGCTGAGCGGATTTACGAGCGCAACATCGCCACCCTGCGCGCATTGGGGCACGAAGGCTGGAAGAAACTCGGGATATGAGGCCTACCCTGCATCCACCCGCATGCCCAGGCGGTGCAGCAGGTTGCGGTCGGCTTCTATTTGCGGGTTGCCAGTCGTCAACAGGCGGTCGCCATAAAACATCGAGTTCGCGCCTGCCAAGAAGCACAACGCCTGCAATGCCTCGTTCATTTCCTCCCTGCCGGCCGACAACCTGACCCTGGCCTCGGGCATCGTGATGCGGGCCACTGCAATGGTGCGCACGAATTCGAACGCATCCAGGGGCGGAGCGTCCGCGAGCGGGGTGCCTTGGACGCGGACGAGATGGTTGATGGGTACGGACTCCGGATACGGGTCCAGGTTCGCCAGCTGGACGATGAGGCCCGCGCGCTCCCGGCGCGACTCGCCCATGCCGACGATCCCCCCGCAGCAGACCTTGATGCCAGCCTCGCGGACGCGCTCCAGCGTATCCAGCCGGTCCTGGTAGGTCCGCGTGGTGATGATCCTTCCGTAAAACTCCGGCGCCGTGTCGAGGTTGTGGTTGTAATAGTCCAGTCCGGCCTCGCGCAGCTGCTGGGCCTGCGCGTCTTTCAACATGCCTAGCGTGACGCAGGTTTCGAGCCCCAGTTGTTTGACGGCCTGGACCATCTCGCATACGGCCTCGACCTGGTGCGCCTTGGGGCTGCGCCAAGCCGCCCCCATGCAGAAGCGGGTCGCACCGTTGTCTTTGGCCGCCTGCGCCGCCGTGAGCACGTCATCCAACGGCAAGAGCTTCCCAGACTCGACACCGGCATCGTACCGGGCGGATTGCGGACAGTAGCCGCAGTCCTCCGGGCACCCCCCTGTCTTGATCGATAGCAAGGTGGACAGCTGGATCGCATTGGCGTCGAAATGCCGCCGGTGGACGTCCTGGGCCCGGAAAAGCAGGTCGGCGAAAGGCATCTCGAACAACGCCATCACCTCGTCCACATTCCAGGCCGAGCCATTGCGGCGGGATGGAACAGCAGAGGAAGCCGGGACAGGGACGGGATCGATTTGCATGAAGCACTCCTCGAGTGACGCATGAGGCAAAGCCGGAAGCGACACATGGTAAGCAAAGCCAGCCGGGGCTTCAAACGGAAACCCTCCGTCTTTTTCTGCGAAGATCGGCGATCTTGCCTCCAACCCCGCGAATTTTGGCCAAGCAGCAGCTATTTCGACGTTAAACCGTCGTTGCAATTTTGTTCACCAGATGTATCGAGGGCGCGTTACCCTCCCGGGGAACGTGCCCTTGCGCGCGCTGCGCAAGACGACGTCTCCCCCGTGCCGGACTTGCATTTCTTCTCCAAGATTGCTTGAATGCCGGCTCTGTGCATTGGCAGCGGTCCATCGGTCCGGTCTGCCATAATTTTTTAAGGAGTACGCATGCGCACCAAGAAGGAACTGATCGACGCTCTGGCCGAGCGCACCCAACAACCCAAGAATGTTTCCGAGGCCTTCATCGATGCGCTGGGCGATGCCCTGCGCGAGTCGCTGGCCAAGGGCAATGAGGTCGTGCTGCCGGGCGTCGGGAAGTTCTCGGTCAAGGAAAAGGCCGCCAAGACCGGCCGCAACCCCCGTACGGGCGAGGCCATCCAGATCGCCGCCCGCAAGGCTCCCGCCTTTACCGCTGCCAAAGTCCTGAAGGACGCCGTCGACGTCAAGTAAGCGTCGGAACATTGCATCGAAGCCTGCCGGCTTCGGTGCTCTCCGCTGGTCCGCATATATAAGTCTGCCTTACACTGGCGGCAATTCGTCGTTCCACGGAGTCATTTCTTGTCCACCGAGGCTTCATCCGACCCTTTCGGCGGTCCGAGCACCACCTACCTGATTTCTCAGGTTCACCACCCCCTGCGCAATTTCAGCGACGCGCTCCTGAGGCGCTACGGCGTCACCGGCCTCCAGTTCACGGTGCTTTCCGTCGTCGCGCATCGGGAAGGGTTGTCGTCTGCAGATCTTTCCCGCCGGTTTTACGTGACCCCGCAATCCATGGGGCAGCTTCTGACGACGCTCGAAGAGCGCGGCCTGCTCGAACGCCGGGAAGACAGCAACAACCGGCGCATCCTGCGCATCACCCTCACGCCTGCGGGCCGCGAGGTGGTCGAGACCGGCACCCGCGACATGGCCAAGCTGGAGGAAGATGCCTTCCGCAGCCTAAGTCCCAAGGAACTGAAGACCCTGCGCAGCCTGCTGCGCACCGTCATCAGCGACCTGCGCAGCCGATGGGACGAGCTGCCATGACCGTCCGGCGCGCGGTTTCGCGGGGCCGCCATTTTTCTATCGAAAACGGTTGTGATTCCATAATTATTATGTGATTCATTTAGCTCCGCGCTTCATCCTATAGTGCCCCTCGGCAAGAACAACCGAGGAGACCCTGATGAACGCACGGACTAAAGCGGCATCTCCGTCCCGCCGCATGTACCTGGGCGCACTGGCTGCCGCGACGCTGGCCGTCACTTGCGCCTCTGCGCCTGCCCGCGCGGCCGAGTTCCCGACCGGGCCCATTACCATCGTCGTCCCCTTCCCGCCCGGGGGCCCCACCGACACGACGGCGCGGTTGGTGGGCAAGGCGCTTGCCAAGCAGCTCGGACAGCCCGTCGTGGTCGAGAACCGGGCCGGCGCCGGCGGCACGGTCGGATCCACACACGTGGCGCGCTCCAAGCCCGACGGCTATACCTTGCTTTGGGCGAGCACGAGTAGCCTGGCCGTGGCGCCCGGCCTGTACCGCAATCTCTCCTACTCGCCCCTGGAATCCTTCGAACACATTGGCCTCGTCGCGCGCAGCCCCATTCTCCTGGTCGTGCGCTCGTCCCTCGAGGTCGATTCGCTGCAGGCGCTGACAGCCTACTCGGCCAAGAACAAGGTGTCTTACGGCTCGGCCGGGAACGGCTCGATCAATCACCTGACCGGCGAATGGTTCAAGGAGGTTTCGGGTGCCAAGCTGCTGCACGTGCCCTATAAAGGCGGCGCGCCGGCCTTGGCGGACATGCTGGGCGGACAAATCGAGATGACGCTGGAAACGATTACCGTCGTGCGTCCCTACCTCGAGTCAGGCCGCGCCAAGGTCTTGGCCACGGGAGGCGCCACGCGTTCCCCGGACATGCCGGACGTTCCCACCGTACGGGAAATTTACGGGCACGACTTCGAGTCCTATTCCTGGACGGGGCTCGTCGCACCGGCTGGCACGCCTGCCGACGTGGTCCGCAAGCTCAATGCCGCGCTGCACGCCGCCCAGGATGACCCCGAACTTGTCGGCCAAATGAAAGCCGGAGGACAGGACGTCATCAAGACCACCCCCGCCGAATTCAAGCAGTTCCTCACCAACGACACGCGTCGCTGGGCCGAGCTGATCAAACGCACCAACACTTCTGTGGATTGAACTCATGCGCATCGTCATCGCCGGGGGCGGCCTGGGCGGACTCACCGCCGGCCTCTCCCTCCTCAAACAAGGTTTTCAGGTACGCATCCTCGAGCAGGCGCCCGAACTCAAGGAAGTCGGTGCCGGCATCCAGCTCGGGCCCAACGCGGTCCACGTCCTGTTCGCGCTAGGGCTGGAAAACGACCTCATGCCGCTGGCGTGCGAACCCGAAGGCAAGATCGTGCGCCTGTGGAACACGGGCCAGACGTGGACGCTTTTCAACTTGGGCGATGTTTCGCGCGAGCTCTACGGCTATCCGTACCTGACCGTGCACCGTGCCGACCTGCACAGCGCCATCGCCGCGGGCGTGCGGCGCGCCGACCCCGACGCGATCGTCCTAGGCGCGAAGTTCGTGCGCTATGAAGAACGTGGCAAGGACATCGTGGTTCACACTGCGGACGGTCGCAGCTTCGAATGCGACGTCCTGGTGGGCGCCGACGGGGTCCATTCCCAGGTCCGCCAGCAGCTATTCGGGGCCGACAGCCCGCGCTTCTCGGGCCTCGTGGCCTGGCGCGGCGTAATCCAGGCCGAGAAGCTGCCCGAACGGCTGCGCAGGCCATTGGGCGTGAACTGGGTGGGACCGGGTGCGCACGTTATTCACTATCCCCTGCATGCCTTCAAGTTGGTCAACTTCGTGGCTGCCGTGGAGCGTTCGGACTGGCAGGTCGAGTCGTGGACCCAGCAAGGCACGACGGAAGAATGCCTGAACGACTTGAAGGGCTGGAACGAGGACGTGCACATCCTGGTACGGGCCATCGACATCCCCTACAAATGGGCGCTGATGGTGCGCGACCCCATGCAAACGTGGCGCCGCGGCCGCGTCACGCTCTTGGGCGATGCCTGCCACCCGACCCTGCCCTTCCTGGCCCAAGGGGCAGGCATGGCCCTGGAGGATGGCTACATCCTGGCGCGCGCGCTACGCACCTATGGCGATCCGGAAGAAGCGTTGCAGCGCTACGAAGACGCCCGGAAAGACCGCACCGCGGCCGTCATCAACGGCTCGAATGCCAACGCCGTGCGCTTCCACAACCGGGAACTGGCCCATGCCGAGGGCGCCGCGGCCTACGTAGACCGCGAATGGAGCGAAGATCGCGTCAAGGAGCGCTACGAATGGCTCTTCACGTATGACGTGGAGACCGTGCCCGTATAAGCGAGCAACTCAGCCGCGGGGGAATCACTCCCCCTCCATCACGACCTTGAAGATCGAGGCGAAGCGGGCCAGCGTTTCCGGAAGCGGGGCGCCGGCCCGCATCACATAGCTGAAGTCAAACGACACCTCCGGCGTAATGCGGCGCGATTCGACCGCATAACGCGCGCACGCGCTTTGCGAAAATGCCGGAACGATGGCAATGCCGAACCCCTGTTCGGCCATCCCGAGGGCGGTATCGAGGTGTTGCACCGCCATCCGCGAACCGACGTCGATCTGGCGCTTGTATAGCGCGTTCTCGGTCAATTGATGGATCGGGCTGTCCTCGGTGAGCCCGATGTAGGGTTGGCCGCGCAGGATCTCCCAGGTCGTATCGTCCGCGCCGGGGGTGGAGGGAACGGGTTGGTACCGCCCCGGCGCGTACACCGCCAGCAGCCCGGATGAGGTCAAGGGCTTGCGCACCAGGCCCGATACCTTGGTGAAGAATGCGCCGAACGCCGCATCGGCTTCGCCCGTTTCTGCCAGTTGCTGGATTTCGAGCGGGCTGCCAGCCACGATTTCGATTTCCACGCCGGGATATTCGGCAAGAAAGCGCTTGAGCGTTTCCGGCACGACGTTGGCGGCCATGAGGGGGGTGAAGGCCAGCCGCAGCGTAGTGCCCTCCTGGCGCCCCATTTCCTTCAAGCGGGCGGCGGCAGCAGTCAGTTCACGCTCGACCAGCTCGGCAGAAGGCAAGAACGCCTTGCCGGCCTCGGTCAGCACCACGGCCCGCGTGGTGCGTTCGAACAAGCGGGTATTGAGCTGCGATTCCAGTTCGCGGATGGTGGCGCTCAGCCCCGCCTGGCTCAGGTGCAGCCGCTGGGCGGTACGGGTGAAATTTCCGGATGCCGCAACGCCCAGGAAGGCTCGTAATTGGCGCAATGAAATATTCATGCGCCAATTATTTCACTTTTTCACATCAGTCCAGCTTGATCCCCGCCCGCTGGACGATCTTGCCCCATTTCTCCATGTCCCGTGCAATGAGGTCCCGCAGGCCCTGGGGAGTGGTCGGCGTCGCATCGGCGCCCGCCGCGCGGGCCTTCGCGATCACCTCGGGGTCTTTCAGCGCGGCCGTGATCGCCTCGTTCAGCCGCTTGATGATGGGCTCCGGGGTGCCGGCCGGCGCGGCAATGCCGAACCATCCCATGGCTTCATACCCCTTGATCCCGACCTCTTCCAGCGTGGGCACGTCAGGCAGCGAGAACGAGCGCTCCGTGGTCGTGACCGCGAGGGCCTTGAGCCGCCCCTCTTTGATCAGGTGCACGGAGCTCGGCGTATCGCTCATTGCCAGCGGAATCTGGCCGGCCATGGCGTCGTTCGTGGCCGGGCCCGTGCCCTTGTAGGGGACCAGTACGGTCTTGACGCCCGCCAGTTCGTTGAAGAGTTCGCTCGCCAAGTGCATGACGGTGCCTTGCCCACCGTGGCCGATGGACAGCTTGCCGGGATTGGCCTTGGCGTCGGCCACCACCTCCCGGATATCCTTGTAGGGAGAGTTGGCCGGTGCGACCAGCACGAACGGCGAGGAGGCGACCAGGCTAACGGGTGTGAGGTCCTTGACGGGATCGAACGACAGGTTGCGGTACAGCACGCTATTGATGCCAAGCGCGCCGGCCCCACTGAAGACGACCGTGTAACCGTCCGGGGCAGACCTTGCCACGTACTCCACGGCGATGTTGCCGCCCGCGCCGCCCTTGTTCTCTACGACCACCTGCTGCCCCAAATGCTTGGTCATGATGGGAGCCATGACGCGCGCGATGAGGTCGGTACTGCCACCGGGTGGGAACGACACCACCATCCTGATCGGTTTATTAGGAAAATCGCTTTGCGCCTGAACGCCCGATGCGGCGAACGCCGCCGCGACGGCCGCGGCCAAAAGAATGCTCTTTTTCACCATTGTCTCCTTGTAGAACTAGAGGCCTCATCCGGCAGCATGCCGCCGAGACTCTCCCTTTATCTTGATCAAGCTCAACTTTGAGCAACCATGATGAATCATCCCTGCAGATTACGCATTAGGGCATTTACCATCATCGCATTGACTTCATCGGCTGCCTCGTAGATCGCCCAGTGCCCGGCGCCGCGCACCATGTCGAAGGTGGCATGCGGCAGGATTTCCCGCAGCGCCCGCCCCTGCGCCTCCACGTCGCCGCCCCCGTACACGTCGTGCTCGCCGGCGATTCCATGCACGGCACAGCGCAGCGCGGAAAAGGCTTCGAGCTGGCGGCTGGCAAGCAACGGCCGCGCATCCAGCCGGCATCGCTCCACATTGTTGGCCTGGATCGCCACGGCTTCGTCGTCGATCCGGTCAGGATTCCCGAACATCGAGACAGCCAAGTTGTGCCGGTGAATGTGAGCTCGTTCGACGGGATCGTCGATGCCGCGCCAACGCAGCAGCTCCGGCCCCTTGGGCACCATGGGCCGGAAGGTCCCGCGCAGGAGCGTGATCTGCCGCACGCGCTCGGGCTGCTGCAGCACCATGCTTTCACCCAGCACCGACCCGAGGGAAAATCCGGCAATCGCGACCGGCCCTTCTCCGGCCAGTTGATCGATGCCTTCCCACAGCAGCGCCGCGAAGCGTGCGCAGGAAACCTCTCCCTCCGGCAATTCGGAATCGCCGTGGCCGGGTAGGTCGGGCGCCAATACGGTGAAATGCCGGGCAAGCGCCGACACATTGCGCTTCCAGTGGGTCCACGAACCAGCCGTGCCGTGTATCAGCACGAGCACAGGGCCCGTTCCCCATTGCCGCCATGTCATCCGCCTTCCACCGCACATTACCTCGTGGACGGTAGCCAGGGACTCCGGGTCTACGACGCTTGCATCCAAATCAGCCTCCTCCGGCCATTGACCTCTTGATTTAATCATTTAACCTTATATAAGGTTGCCTTACTTAGTCAAGTCCCCATAGGGGCCGCGCGCACCTTTTCTTCTAGAATAAGCGGCCGTTTACACATGCCTTTGGCTTCCCACGTCGCGTCCTTTTCTTCATGAAAAACCCGTCTGTAGCGCCCGCAACTGCTTCCGAACTCGGCCTGCGAGAACGCGGCAAACTCGACAAGCTTCGTCGCATCAAGCAGGCCGCGCGGGACGTATTCCTGGAAAAGGGATATGAGGCCGCCACCACGCGAGAGATTGCACAACGGGCCGAGGTCGCCATCGGCACCATCTTCGTGTACGCGGAGGACAAGCGCGATCTGTTGATGATGATCGTCAACAACGACCTGGACGCGATCACCGAGAAAGGGGCCAAGCTATTGCGGCGGGACGAACCGTTGATCGACCTGCTCATGGCGTTTTTCGGCCTGCGCTACCGCTATTGGGCGAAGCATCCGCAAATATCGCGGCCGGCCGTCCAGGCCACGTCGGACTTCCTCTCGACCAATCCCGACCGGGGGGACGAGACCCGCCGGTTTTACGCGCGCCGGGCCAATATTTACGCCTTGCTGGCCGACGTCGTGCGCCGCAAGCAGGAACAACGTGACATCGGCAGCCAAGCCGACCCGGACCTGATTGCCGCGCTGTTCGTCACAATCTACCTGACCGAGGTTCGGCGGTGGCTCAGCCAGCCCGCTCCCAAGCCCTCGGCGGGATTGGCGTCGCTGCGGTCCCTGCTGACACTGGCGATCGAAGGATTGAGCCCTGCCGACGCCGAACGTCGGGCGCTACAACAGACTTAGGGTGCGAGCTGCCCGCCGCCCAGGAGGTCGTAGGAGTCCAGCAGCGCATAGACGATCTCAGGCTTTCTTTCGAAGCAGCGGCGTATGGCGGCCGGGATCGCTTCTCGCGTCTTGCGGCAAAGCCCCGGTTGCGCCTCGACTTCGATACTGATCCCGCGCACGGTGCGCACGCCGCGGACGCTCGGGGTGATATGGAGCACGATGCCCAATAGCGCGTGCATGCGCGCTTCCATGTGCTTGAGGTCTTCGAAGCTGGAGATGCTCTCCAGCCTCGCCACCAGGCGCTTTTCCTCCTCCCGGGTCAAGCGCAGGATGCGGATGTCTGCATTCGGATCGGCCAGCAGTCGATCGCGGTCGCAGATGCATGCGCCCGGCGGACACTCTTTGCGGATGGGGAACGGGGCGTTCATGCCCCCGAATTTTATCCCCTCCCCAGCAACGGCATGGAGAGCGGAAACATCGTGCTCTCGTACAAATTGACGTCGTGGGGCAACGTCGCCATCACCGCGGCCACGCGCGCCACGTCTTCAGCCTTCATCAGGTCGCCCGGTTCGAACTTGCGGCCGGACTTGGCAGCCAACGCCGATTCGGTCACCCCGGGATGAAGAATGCTGACCGCGATGCCATGGTCGCGGCCGTCGAGCGCCAGGGCGTGGGTCATGCCCGACAGGCCGTGCTTGGTCGTAGTGTACGGAACCGAATTGGGCCGGGGTACCTTGGCGGCGACGCTGCCGATGTTGATGATGCGCCCACCTCCCTGAGGCTTCATGATGCGGAAGGCCTCTCGGCTGCAGAGGAAGGTTCCCGTGAGGTTCACGTCCACCACCTGGCGCCACGTCTCCAGGCTCATCTCCTCGATGGGCTGGCTGGTCGTCACCCCCGCGTTGTTCACGAGCACGTCCAGGCGGCCATGCGCCTCCATCGCGCTCGCGAACAAGCGCCGCACGTCATCTTCGCGGCTGATGTCCGCGACGCAGACCAATGCCTCGCCCCCCGCTTCCCGCACCCGGTTGGCGGTTTCCTCCAGCGCCTCCCGTTGACGGGCGGCCACCACGACTTTGGCGCCGAGCTCTCCAAATGCGATGGCGATCGCTCGGCCTATACCCGAGCTGGCGCCAGTCACGAGGGTCACCTTGCCTTCGAGGCTTACCATGACGAAGTCTCTCCCCATGCAAAAAAACGGCGTGCAGACTTGCACGCCGAAGGTCATTCATTCCGCGGTCATGCCGGCGGCGCGTATGATCTTGCCCCACTTCTCGGTGTCGACCGCCACCACGCGCGCGAGCTCGTCCGGCCCGCCCGGATAGGGTTCGGCTCCGATGCCGCGCAGGAAGCTCGCCATCTGCGGGCTGGAAATCACCTTGTGCAGGGAGGTGCTCAACTTGTCGCGCACGCTGTCAGGCGCATTGGCCGGCAAGAAGATGCCGAACCAGCCGGAGAGGTCGTAGCCTTCCACGCCGGCCTCGGCCATGGTCGGAACGTCCGGCAGGGAGGTCAAGCGCTTGCTGCCCGTCACGGCCAGGGCCTTGATGCGTCCGCCCTTGACCTGCGGAACAGCCAGCGTCGCGTCGGCGAAGATGAAGGTGGTGCGCCCGCCGATCAGGTCCGTCATGGCCGGCGGCACGCCTTTATAAGGGACGTTGACCGCGTCGACCTTGGCCAGCGTCTTGTACAGCTCGCCCGCAACCTGCCCCGTCGCATTGCCGCTGCCCCACGAGTACTTGCCCGGCGCGGCCTTGAGCATGGCCGTCAGCTCGGCCACGGAATTGACCTTGGTGTGTTCCGGCGCGATCACGAGCACGAAACCCAGGCTGGCCACCGTCCCGACCGGAATGAAATCCTTGATCGGGTCGAACGGCAGTTTCTTGAAAAGGTGAATATTGGCCGCGTGCGTGGAATTCGGCGTGAACAGGATGGTGTAGCCATCCGGCGTGGACTTCGCGACGAAATCCGCCGCCAGGTTCCCGAGCGCGCCGGCCTTGTTCTCGACAACCACCGGCTGCCCCAGTTCTTTCTCCAGGCCGGCCGCCACCTGGCGCGCGACGTTATCGATGCCGCTACCGGCGGGATAGCCGAGCAACATGCGCACCGGCCGCGTCGGATACTCGGCGGCGGCAGCCGGCATGGCCGCTCCGAAAGCACAAATCATAGCCAGCGAGGCCAAGGTCTTTTTCACCATAGATATCGTCTCCTTGTTGTGTCTCGTTGCCATGCGGGGCGCGCCCCGCACGCGACTCAGCGTTCAAACTTTGCCGACAGCGCCGTCCCCGAGAGATGACCGGCAAGGCTGCTCGACGCAGCGGGGGACAGTCCCGGCGCCAGTTCCAGGAATTGCTTGACGGCCCGTACCGTGACAGCGCTGCAGCCGAGCACGGTCGCCGCGATCGCATCGGCGCGTCCTTGCAGGGCATCGCGCGGCACCACCTCGCTCGCGAGCCCAGCCTGCAGCGCCTGCGGGGCACCGACTACGTCGCGAGTCAACACCATGCGGGCGATGGTCTTGATCGGCACCCGGCCCGTGAGCGCAGACATCACCAGCGCAGGCGGAATGTCGCGCTCCATTTCCGGAATCTGGAATTGCGCATCGTCGGCCGCCAAGGTGATGTCGCAGACACCCGCGAGCGCACATCCCACCCCGTAGGCCCGTCCCTGCACGACGGCCAGCACCGGCACCGGCGTATTCTTGAGGGCGTCATAAAGCGCCAGGGCCGGCAAGGCGACCTGCCGGCGGAGGAACTCCCCCGTCGGGGCCGAGCCGGGCTTGGGCATGGGCGATACCCGCCCGGCGCAGAAATCCTCCCCTTTGCCGGAGAGCCGCACGAGGCGCACGTCCTCATCCAGGTTCGAGACGGCATCGATGATGATGCCGCCCATCTCCGCGCTCATCAGGTTGCCGTTCTCAGGCGTATTGAGGACGATGTCCAGCAGGCCGCCGCTGCGCTCGATCAACACGGGCGCGCTCATTGCCGCGCTCCCTGCGCACGCCGTATGGCCTCCCAGATGGCCGGCGGTGTCGCGGGCATGGGGAGCTCCTCCTTCCAGCGCTCGCCCAGCGCGCTCGCCAGCGCATCGGAAAGGGCGTTGAATATGGCGGCCGTGGCCGGCGTGATGCCGCTTTCTCCCCCGCCCTTCACCCCGAGGACGTTGCCGCGGGTCGGGTCCTCGGTGAGCTCGACGTCCAGCCTCGCCGGCATCGATCCGGCGCGGGTCACTCCGTAGTCCATGTACGAACCGCTGAAGACCTGGCCGGTGTCCGGGTCGATGTGATAGTCCTCAAAGAAGGCCTGGCCGATGCCCTGCGCCAATCCGCCGTGGACCTGGCCCTCGACGATCTGCGGATTGATGGGGCGTCCGACATCGTCGATAGAGGTATAGCGGACGATCTCCACATCGCCCGTCTCCGGATCCACCTCCAGCTCGCAGATCGCCGAGCCGGTGGGATGGGCGGGAATGCGGCCGTTGAACTCGGCGGTGGCGCGATACTTGCGCGCGTCCACGTTGCCCGGCATGCCGTCTTGCTCGATGCGGGCCGCCACCTCGAACAGGCCGACCGTGCGGCCGCTCGCCGCATCGACATACCGCCCTTCCTCGAAGCGCACGTTCGCCGGGTCGCATTCCAGCAGCTTCGCCGCGACGGGCTTTCCGGCATCCCGCAGTTGTGCCGAGGCTTCGACCAGCAATTGGCCGCCCAAGCGCATGGAGCGATCGGAATGGGAGCCCCCCCCCACCTTCACGAAGTCGGTGTCTCCCGTGCGTATGACGATGGCCTCGAGCGGAACGCCCAGTTCGTCGGCCAACACCTGGCGGAACGTGGTTTCATGCCCCTGGCCGGTGCTCTGGGTGCCGATCACGCAGTCGATCGACCCGCCCGGCTCGACGGTGAGCTCCACGCGTTCGCGCGGTGCACCGACGGGAGACTCCACGTAGTTCGCCAGACCGATGCCGAGCCACTTGCCGCGCGCTCGCGCTTCCTGCTTGCGCGCCGGCGCATCCTGCCACTCGGCCACCTGCAGCGCGCGCTCCATGTTGGCGGCAAACTGCCCGCTGTCGTAGGTCAGGCCCATCGGGCTGTGATACGGCATTTGCTCGGGCCGGATCAGGTTCCGGCGGCGCAATTCGATGCGGTCGATGCCCAGCTCGCTTGCCGCGATGTCGAGCATGCGCTCCATCACGTGCGTGGCCTCGGGCCGGCCGGCCCCGCGGTACGGACCGGTGGGCGGCGTATTGGTCAGGACCGCCGTCACCGTCGCCGCCGCGGCGGGAACGTGATAGACGGTGGTCATGATGCGGGATCCGTTGGCCAGCGGCACGTACGAGACCGTATGCGCGCCTACGTTGCCGATGATTTCGTTGTCGATGGCGAGGATATGGCCTTCTTCGTCGAAGGCCATGGCCGCGCGTATGACCTGGTCCCGGCCTTGGTAATCCGCCAGGAAGGCTTCGTTGCGATCGCTCGTCCACTTGACCGGGCAGCCCGCCCTGCGTGCGGCCCACAGTATCGCCAGCTGGTCTGGATTGACGCAGCTGCGCGGGCCGAATCCGCCGCCGACGTCGTACGACACGACCCGCAGTTTCTCGGGGGGAATGCGCAAGGCGTCGGCCATGCACATGTGCTGGCGGTTCACGCCCTGGCTGCCGGCGATCAATAGGTATTCCCCGGTGGACGGGTCATAGCTGGCCAGCACGGAGCGCGGCTCCATCTGGCAGTTGACGATCCGGCTGTTGCGGAACTCGCGGCGCACGACATGCTTGGCGCGCGCGAAAGCACTGCGGACGGCCTCGTCGTCCCCGATGCGCGACTGGAAGCACAGGTTCCGGGGCGCGCCTTCCCAGAGCTGGGGCGCGCCCTCTTCCATCGCACGCACCGCATCCACTACGGCCGGCAGCGGCTCATAATCGATGTCGACCAGCTCGCAGGCATCGCGGGCCTCGCGCACCGAGCGCGCGACCACGAGCACCACCGGCTCGCCGACGTGCCGAACCCGGTCCACGACCAACGGCAAGTGCCGCTGGTTGAAAATGGAACCGGTAAGCGAATGGGTGAAGGCCCGCTCCTTGAACTCCACGGCCGCGGCAGGATTGGGTATGTGGTCCATGCCCTGGTGCCCGTCGTCGAGGTAATCCTGGCCGCGCAACACGGCGATGACGCCCGGCGCGCGCAGGGCCGCCTCGATGTTGATGGAGCGGATCCGCGCATGGGGGTGCGGCGAGCGCACGAAGGCGCCATAGGCCTGGCCCGGAAGATTCACGTCGTCGGTGTAGCGCCCCTTTCCGCTGACGAGGCGGATGTCTTCGACCCGGGGCAAGGGTTTGCCGACCAGTTTATCCATGGCGCGCCTTCCCCAGCGGCTTGCCCGCTGCGATGCGCGCCTGTGCGGCGTGCTTGACGGCGCGGATGATGTTGACATATCCCGTGCAGCGGCAGATGTTGCCTTCCAGCGCACGATGGATGTCTTCGTCCTCCAACGATCCGTCGGTATCCAAGTAGTAATCGATGGCCATCATCATGCCCGGAGTGCAGAAACCGCATTGGAGCCCGTGGCAGGCAACGAAAGCCTGCTGGACCTCGCTCAAGGCTTCGGGGCTGCCGAGCCCTTCCACGGTCACCACTTCGCCGCCGCTCGCTTGCGCGGCCAGCACGGAACACGACTTGACTGCAACGCCATCAAGCTTGACGGTGCATGCGCCGCATTGGCTCGTGTCGCAGCCGACGTGCGTACCCGTCAAACCCAGTTCACGACGTAGAAATTCCACCAGGAGCGTGCGGTCATCGACTTCCCGGCTGACCGGTTGACCGTTCACGCAAAGTTCAACCTTGATCATGCCTGCGCCTTCTCACCCACCGTGGCGCTGAAGCGCCGGAAAAACTCTTCGGCCAGCTTGCCCGCGACGGATCCGATCATCCTCGACCCGATCTGGGCCAGCTTGCCGCCCACCTGGGCCTGGGCGTTGTAGGTCAGGACAGTACCCTCGCCGTCCTCCTCCAACACGACGTCTGCCACCATCTTGCCGAACCCGGCCATGCCACCATCGCCCTGCCCCACGATCTTGTACTGTTCCGGGGCCTGCTTGTCGGTGATGGTCAGCGTGCCTTTGAACCGCGCCTTGACCGGACCGATGGCGGCAACCACCACGGCCGCGTATTCGTCGGCCCCCGTCTCGGTAAACGACTCGCACCCCGGCACGCAGGCTTGCAGCACCTCGGGGGTATTCAGATACTTCCACACCACCTCACGCGGCGCTTGCAGCCGATGCGATCCCTTCAGTTCCATGCTGTCTCCGACTCATGCGGCGCCGGCACGGCCGGCGCCCTAGGTTCTGCTCGATCAGGCGGCGGGCTTGAGGTCCGCCAATGCCCTTCGCGTCAATACGCGAACGAGGTTCGCGCGATATGCGGCGCTGCCCGCGCGGTCGTCGTTCAGGCCATCCTCTTCCAGGGGGGCTTCGTCCACCGACCCGCCCTCGGCGAGCGCGCGCTCTGCCTCGCGCCAGCGGAATACGCACGCCCCCGCGCCGGTCACCGCCACCCGCGGGCCGGCATCGGTTTCCGCGATGAAAACGCCGGCCACCGCGTAGCCGGTGGCCTTGTGGCGGTATTTCACGTAGGTGCTGCGCCGCGGCACAGGAAACTCGAACCCGACGATGAGCTCATCCGGTTCGAGCGCGGTCTCGAACATGCCGAGGAAAAAGTCGTCCGCCGCGATGCGGCGTTTGCTGGTAACGACGGTGGCGCCCAGCCCCAACACGGCCGCCGGATAATCCGCGGCAGGATCGTTGTTGGCTACCGACCCGCCTATGGTGCCGCGGTTGCGCACCTGCGGATCGGCGATGACGCCGGCGAGCCCCGCCAGGCCGGGAATCGCATCGCGCACGAGCGGCGAGGCCGCCATCTCGGCGTGGCGCGTTCCGGCGCCCACGGACAGGACGCCCTGGGAAAGCGACACGCCTTGCAGCTCGGGCAAGCGCGACACATCGACCAGGTGCGACGGTGCTGCCAGGCGCTGCTTCAGCGTGGGGATCAGCGTCATGCCTCCCGCCAGTGGGCGAGCCTCGGATTCGCGAGCCAACCAGTCCAGCGCTTCCTGGAGGGAAGCCGGTCTCACATAGCTCAGGGGATACACACAGTCTCCATTCTCTTATTGCAAAAAGGCCGGGGATTGCCCGGCCTGAGCGAATCGCCCACTAATGTAGAAGAAACCGTCGCTGGGCTGAAACACCTAATTGCGATGGGTTAACAAGCAATTTCTATCAGTCCTGATAGCGCTTCAACATGGCCCGGGCGATCACCAATTGCAGCACTTGGCTGGTGCCCTCGTAAATGCGCAGCGCCCGTGCGTCCCGATAGAGCCGCTCGACGTGATGCTCGGCAACGTAGCCCGATCCGCCGTGGATCTGCAGCGCCCTGTCGGCGATGCGGGACAAGGCCTCGGAGCAGAAATACTTGGCCGCGGCCGCCAGCGAGCGCGCATCGCCTCCGCGCTGCAAGGTCTCGGCGGCCTGCATCACCAGGGAGTGCCCCGCCAGATACTCGGTTTCCGAGTCGGCCAGCATCGCCTGAATGAGCTGGAAGTTGGCGATGGGCTGGCCGAACTGCTTGCGCTGCACCGCGTAACGGGCGGCCTCGTCGATCAGCCGGCGCGCCATGCCGACCGCCGAGGCGGCGACGCTGATGCGGCCGCTGTCGAGCACCTGCATGGCGATCTTGAAGCCCTGCCCGAGCCCGCGCTCGCCCCCGATCACGTTCGAGATCGGCACCCTGACGTCTTCGAAGATTACGTCGCTGATGGGAGAGCCCCGCTGCCCCAGCTTCTTTTCGGCCTTGCCAATGTGCAGCCCCGGGGTATCGCGTTCGACGATGATGGCGCTGATCCCGCCCGCGCCGGGGGTGGATGGGTCCGTCCGCGCCATGACGGTGAAGACGTGGGCGCGCGTGGCGTTGGTGATGAAGCGCTTGGTGCCGTTGATGACCAAGGTGTCGCCGTCACGCTCAGCCCGGGTTTTCAGGTTGGCGGCGTCGGAGCCCACGTCGGGCTCGGTCAGGCAAAAAGCTGCCCTGAGCTCGCCACTCGCCAGCCCTGGCAAATACTTGCGCTTCTGCTCCTCCGTCCCAGCAAGCACGATGCCTTTGCTGCCTATGCCGACGTTGGGCCAGAACACCAGCCGGAATGCCGGCGAGGTGTAGCTGAACGCCATCTGTACTTGCAGCTCCTGCATCAAATCGAGCTCGCACCCGCCGTACTCCTCGGGAATGCCCAGGCCGAAGAGGCCCATCTGCTTCATTTCCTCGATGACCTCGGGGGGGACCTCCTCGTTCTCCTCCACCTGCCGTTCCAGCGGCATCAGCCGCTGGCGGATGAAGCGGTCAATGGCGTCGAGCAGTTGGGGAAAGGTTTCCTGATCGAATGCCGACATGGAATTCCGCTCCATTCATTGATTGACGAACAATGCGTCGAGCGCGACCACACCCTCTCCCGCCGGCAAGGCGATGAGCGGATTGACGTCGATCTCGGCGATTTCCGGATTGGCGAGCATCAGGTCAGCGAGCTGGCGCACGACCCGCGCGACCGCCGCGACGTCCACGGGCGGCTTTCCACGCAGCCCCGAAAGCAGCTTGGCTCCCTTGAGCCGTCCCAGCTCCGCGGCGATCTGTGCTTCAGTCAGGTCCGGCGCGAGCAGGCGCACGTCGTGCAGCGCCTCGATCCAGATCCCGCCCAGGCCAGCCATCATCACCACGCCCCAATTCGGGTCGCGCCGGCCGCCGACGACCAGCTCGAGGCCGGGCCGCGACATGGCTTCGACCAGCATGCCATCCAGCTCCAGGCCTGGACTATGCTTGGCCACCGCCGCCGTCATGGCATGCCAGGCGGCCTCCAGGGCAGCCGCGTCGCGCAGCCCGACGGCCACGCCGCCGGCGTCGCTCTTGTGCATGAGCTGGTCGGCCTGTGCCTTCAGCACGACGGGGTAGCCAATCTCGGCCGCCCGCTGCAGGGCCTCATCGAGGGTGCGCGCCAATCCTCCCTGGGGAACCGGAATGCCCAGCTTGCGGAGTACCTCTTTGCCCTTGTACTCGGCCATCGGGCCCGACGCCAGCCCGGGCAGGCGCAGGCCACCGCCCTGGGCGCGGACCGCCGCCGCGGCGTGCAATTGCCCATAGCGGTGGACGTGCGCCATCGCCCGCATCGCCCGCTCGGGAGAGCGCAGGAACGGCATCCCGCTTTCACGCACCTTGGCCAGGAACTCCTCTCCCAGCGGCGAGCTGTCGCCCATGATGACGAAGCAGACGGGTTTGCGCGACTTCTGCATCACGGGCAGCAGCGAATCGGCCTTGGCCACCTGCTGCTCGGGCGAGCCGCCCATGAGCGGCATGATGAGGCTGCCGACGCCGGGGTCGTCCAGGATGGCCTGCGCCGACTGGCCGAAGATCTCCGGCTTTTGCATGCCCATCGCCGTCAAGTCGAGCGGGTTGTCCGGCGCCATGAAGTCGGGAAGAATCGCCGACAATTTGTTCATGGTCTCGGGCGAGAACTCCGCCAGCGGCAGGCCGACGTCTTCGCAGAAATCGAGCGAGACGCCACGCAGCGCGCCGGAGTTGGACGCCACGGCAGCCTTCCCCTCCACCACCGGCTCGGGGTATTTGGCCAGGATCGCCGTCACGTCGAACAGTTCGTCCATGGTGTTGACCACCACGACGCCTTCGCGCTCGACCAGCGTGCGCATGACTTCGAAGTCGCCGGCCAGCGCGCCGGTATGGGATTTCGCGGCTTCCCGCGCGCGCTGGCTGCGGCCGGGATGCATCAGCACCAGCGGCTTGCCCAGCTCCCTGGCCCGCGCGGCCACCTGCAGGAACTTGGCCGGCTGGCGCAACATCTCGACGAATACCGCAAATGCATCCACGTCGGGCGCGTCGACCAACGCCGCCAGGAAATCCTCCGCTCCCAGCACGGCCTCGTTACCCGTCGAGATGGAAAACGAAACGCCGAGCCCCCTGCCATGGAACGCTTGGCGCAGGTTGCCATTCATCGCGCCGCTCTGGGCCACGATGCCGATGCGCGGCCCGCCCTTGGCCGAAACCGGCCGCACCGGCTCGAACGTCAGCGGCGCAGCGTCCGCGAAGTTGATGAAACCGAGGCAATTGGGGCCCAGCACGGCGACGCCATGGTGCCGGGCGATTGCGGCGAGCTCGTCTTGTGCGGCCTTCCCGGCTTCGCCCAGCTCGGCGAAGCCGGAGGCAAAGACGACAGCGCCGCCCACCCCGCGCCGCCCGCAGGCGGCGATGGATTCACACACCGCAGCCTGCGGCACGACCAATACCGCCGCATCGACGCCTTCCGGCAATTCGTCGATGGATTTAAAGCAGCGGATACCATTGACTTCGTCGCGGCTGCGGCTGACCAGGTGCAACTGGCCCGCATAGCCGAAGCGCTTCAGGTTGGCCAGCAGCAAGCCGCTGACCGAAGCCGGATCTGGGGAAGCGCCGACGACCGCGATGGACTGGGGCCGCAACAAGCGGTCCAAGGCAAAAGAGGACATGCGGATTTCCTGATCGATCAGCGTTGATACGGGCCAAGTCCGGGCTTGAATTTTTTCTCGTCGAGGAACTGCTTCATCGCGGTTTCGCGGCCGCGCTCGGGGTCTTGGAAGGTACCCTGGTCGACCTTGGCCATCAGGTAGTCACCGGCCTGCTCCCAGGTCATTTCGGCGGCATAGCGGTGGGCGATCTTGGCCTGGCGCAGGACGGTCGGATTCTTCTGCATCAAGACCTTGGCCAGCTCTTTGGTGCGCTCGCGCAGCTTCGCAAGGGGAACGGCCTCGTTGACCAACCCGATTTCGGCCGCGCGGCGACCGTTGAAGGTCTCGCCCGTCATCACGTAGTACATCGCCTCGCGTTCACGCACCAGGGTGGCGAGCGCCCGGCTCACGACGCCCGCCGGGATGATGCCCCAGTTGATTTCGGACAGGCCGAAGGTTGCCTCTTCCGCTGCGATGGCCAGGTCGCACGACACCAGGGGCGTGAATGCGCCGCCAAAGCACCAGCCGTTGACCATGGCAATGGTCGGCTTGGAATAGAAGCGCAGCTGGCGCCACTGCCACAGCGCATTGGCGCGGAAAAGACGCGTGCGCTCCTTGGGATCATTGTCCGTCGCGCGGAAATATTCGCGCAGGTCCATCCCCGCCGAGAACGAGTCGCCGGCACCGGTCAGCACCATCACTTTGCAGCGGTCGTCGGACTCGAGCTCCTCGAGGATGCGCACCATGTTGTAGACGATGCCGGGGTTGATCGCGTTGCGCTTCTCGGGCCTGTTCAGCGTGACCCAGGCGATGCCGTCTTCGAAATCGACGAGGACGGGCGGCTTATCGGCATTGGCCTGCGAGGTGGTGTTGTTGGTCGTCATAGATGTCTCCTCGATGAGTTGAAACGATACTGATCTCGTGAGACATACTATATAAAGCTTGTTTATATAAATCAACCTGTTTTTGTGAGCGAACGCCGCGCCCGGGGTACGCCCCTTTGGCGAAAGGCACGTGAACCAGGGGCGGGCGCCCTTGCCCCCGCTCCCCGAAGCGAATCAGGCCCCCAAGGCCAGCAGGGACGGCGGCACGCCGATGGCTTCCATCTCCCGGAACACGGCATCCACCCAGGCTGGACCGACGTCCGCGCCGTGCGCCTGCTTCCAGGCCGGGCATTTGTCTTTGTCGATCAGCAGAGCGCGGATGCCTTCCCGGAAATCTCCACGGGTACAGCACCAGATAGCGGCCCGGTACTCCATCGCGAACACCTGTGCCAGCGACAGGTGGCGCGCCCGGTGCTGCAATTCCCAGGCCAGGCGCGCCGTGCTGGGCGCCCCGGCCGCCAGGCTCGCCTTCGCGCCCTGGAGCCAGGAATCCTCGCCGTCGTAGCGCAAAATGGCAGCCAAGACGTCATCGAGCGCCGGCGCCCGGCATAGCTCGGCAATGAGGTCGAGGTTGAGGCGTAAGGGCCCAGAAGCCGGCTCCGGTAGGCATCGGCAGGAGTCCAGGACCTCATGCAGCAGCGAGTCGTCCCGCCGGCGATCGCCGCTCCACGCTTGCCCGGCCAGGTCGCGAAACACCTGCGGCTTGCGCGCCTGCGGGATGTGGTAGTCGGCCCAGCCGACATACAAGGCGTCCGCGGCATGAATCGAGGCGCCGGTCAAGGCGAGGAAGCGCCCCGTTTTTCCCGGCATCCGGCCCATGGCCCAGGACATGCCTACGTCGGGAAAGAGGCCGATGGCGATCTCGGGCATGGCCAGGCGCGAGGTTTCGGTCACCACCCGGTGGCTGGCGCCTATCATCAGGCCCATCCCGCCTCCCATCACGATGCCGTTGCCCCAGCACAGGAAAGGCTTGGGGTACGTGTGGATGAGGTAATCGAGCGCATACTCCCGCTCGAAAAAGCGGGCGATGTTGGCGGGGATGCCCTGGCCGTCCCATGCCTGCATTTCGCGATACACGCTTTGCAGATCGCCCCCGGCGCACAATGCCCTGCCCTCGGCCTCCAGCACCACGATTGCCACGGTGGGATCGACCGCCCATGCCTTCAATCGCTCCGACAGTGCATCGACCATCTGGAGGGACAAAGCATTGAGCGTGGCCGGCGCGTCGAGCGTGGCAATGCCGATGCGCCACCCGCCGGTGGCGGCGACTTCCTGGAATCGAACGGTAGCCGGTGCGAAGCTCATGGCCGTGCGCGCGGGAAATCAGGAAACCGTGCCTGCCGCCTGCGCGTGCGCGCCCCGGCGCATGAACAGGGCCGCCACCCCAGCCGCCGCCAGCACGGCGAACAGCAATCCGCTCCACACTTCATAGCGCACGCCCAGCAATTCCACGGCGGCGTCCGCGCAAGTGGCGTAAATCCCGAACACGGAGGGCCAGGCCGCCTCCAGGCCGGAAGCGGTCATGAAGCGATCGGCAAACGTCTGCGCGCAACTGAGCGACTGCGAGGCCACGTTGTGCTGGTACCCCGCGGCAGCCAGGCCGCCCAGCGCCAGCACAGACGCGATTCCGGCACATACCTTCTGCGCCGCCGCAATCCTGCGCAAGGCCAGGCCTACGAGCGACGCCAACGCGGCGGCCAAATAAATCACGCGCTGCAGGACGCACCAGGCGCAAGGCTGCATATCGAAAACGTGTTGCGACACCAAGGCGACGGCGACTGCCGCCAAACCGGCGACGGCGACGAAGGCGAGCAGTCGATCAACGGACAATGTTCTCATGGATGACGCGAAGCTTCCTCAAGGTAGACGTAACTCAGCCTGGCGCAGCAGACCCAACATCAATTCCGAAGCGCCTTCCCATACGATCTGCACGCCCAGGCACAACAGGATGAACGCGGAAAGCCGCAGGAAAACGGCCGTTCCCGAGTCTCCCAGCAGACGCAGTAGCTGCGGTGCATACCTAAAGCACAGCAACACCGACGCGGCCACCAGCGCCAGTCCGAACACAGCGCCGACGATGCCGGTGGCGCTCATGGCGATCGAGGTTGGATCGTGCAGGCTGGCGCCGACCGTAATGGCCGCTGCGATCGAACCGGGGCCGCAGGCGATGGGAAAAGTCAGGGGATAGAAGACGCGGCGATTGGCCATTTCGGCGGTAAAGCCTTCGGCCATGCGCGCGGAACGCTCGGCGTCCCCGTCGCTGGAATTGAGCAGCCTCCAGGCGCTCGCCACGACCAGCAGGCCGCCTCCGACCCGCACGATGGCAAGCGAAATACCGAAGAAATCCAGCACCACGGAGCCGATGAGCATGGCGGCGAGCAGCAGCATGAACACGTTGCGTGCGATCTTGCGCGCCAAGACCTCCCGCACGCCCGGGGTTGCGCCCTCTGTCAGGGACAAAAAGATCGGCGCCGTGGCCGTGGGATTCAAGATGGGGACCAAAGTTGCCAGGGCGAAAAGAAAGCTCTTGCCCAGCGCCAGCCCATAAGCTTCGATCAACATGATCGAAGTGTATGGGAAATGACTTCAGGCCGCAGCGTTTCGCCGCGGCGCATCCTCAAGGCGCCATGGCGGGGCTTGGGCGATCAGCTCCGCATACACGTCGCCAACTAGGATCAGCGCCGGCCCGCCGCCCAATTGGCGGGCCGCCTCGGGCAACCTGGCCACCGTCGTCGGCAAAATGCGTTCGCCAGGCAGGCTGGCGTTCTCGACCAGCACGGCGGGCCGGCTTCCCGGCACTCCGGCCGCTGCCAGGCCGGCGACGATGGCCTCGGCCTGGCGGCTCGCCATGTACAAAACCACCGTATCGGCCCCACGCGCGGCGTCGGCCCAGGCATGGCCGGGCTCTCCCTGTCCCACCGATGGCGTCAGGAATACGACGCTGCGGCTCAACCCTCGCCGCGTAAGCGAAATGCCCACGGAGGCGCTCGCCCCGAAGGCGGCGCTGATGCCCGGAACGGCCTCCACCTCGATGCCGGCTTCGGCCAGGGCGGAGATTTCTTCCTGCGCCCTGCCGAACAGCATCGGATCCCCGCCTTTGAGGCGGACGACACAGGCATGGCGTCGTGCGGCATCGACCAGTTGCTTGTTGATGAAGTGCTGGGCCGTGGAGAGCCGGCCGCACCGCTTGCCCACGGCGACCTGCCGGGCCTGAGGGGCCAAGGCCAGCACCTCTTCATCGACCAGGGCGTCGTGGAAGACGACGTCGGCCTGCGCGAGGATGCGGGCCGCCCGCAACGTCAGCAGGTCTGCGGCACCGGGGCCCGCGCCCACCAGGTATACCTTGCCCATCGTCAGCTCCACCGCTCCAGGCGGCCCGCTACGCTGGGGCGGATCGCGGGGGTACCCTTCATGCGACAGCCTCTGGAAGCGGATAGCTTTTCTGGTAGGCTGCCGAGAACGTCGCAAGCGCCTGGAGGGCCGCTTGCGGATCATGCCCCGGCTTGACGGCGAAGCTGTCGAACCCCGAACGCGCCTGGTAATAAACGGTGTCGATCATGACGTCGCCGACCGCCCGCAGCTCGCCCGTCCACCCGTAGCGCGTACGAAGCAGGTAGGCGATGGAATATCCCCGGCCGTCGGTATAGGCCGGGAAATCGATCGCGATCAGCGCCAACCCGCGGGAATCGATGCGGCCGCCGTCGGCCAGCGCAGCCGGATCATCAGCCGGGCCGAGCAGCACCCCAACCGGCCGGGCGCGTTCGCGCAACTGGGCGGAAGCGGCTTGCCAGACCGAAAGCGGCACGAGCCAATCGCCGGCCTCCGGCGGCAGCGGCTGCCCTTCCGTCGGCTCGAAGCGCTGCCAGGTGTCGACCTCCAGCCGGCCATGGCGAATGAGCGTGGGCGTCTTGGAATCAGGCATGGGCCACCTCCGCAACGGCCTTGGCCGCCTTGCGCTCGGCATACACCCGTTCCTTGAACGGTTCGATGCCCACCCGCTCCACGACATCGATGAAGCGCTCTTCTTCGCTGTCGCGCAGCGTGAGGTAGGTTTCCACCAGCTTGGCGACGACATCCGCCACCTCCTCTCGCGCGAACGAGGGGCCGATGACCCGCCCGATCGCCGCGCCGCCTCCCCGCGTCGATTCGATGTCCGGCAAAGGCTTGGCGGAACCACTCTGGCGGCCGCCGAGCGTCACCTGGTACCACTCCTGCCCTGCCTTGTCCACCCCGAGGATGCCGATGTGCCCGACATGGTGGTGCCCGCAGGAGTTGATGCAACCCGAAATGTTCAGGTCCAGCTCGCCGATCTCATACAGGTAGTCGAGGTCGTCGAAGCGACGTTGAATGGCCTCGGCCACGGGAATGGAGACAGCGTTCGCGAGTGCGCAGAAGTCTCCGCCCGGGCACGCGATGATGTCGGTCAGCAGCCCGACGTTGGGTGTCGCCAGGCCGAGCTCGTCGAGCGCTTTCCACAAGTCGTAGAGCTGGCTGCGCGAGACGTCGGCGAAGACTAGGTTTTGTTCGTGCGTCACGCGCATTTCGCCAAAACTGTAGCGATCGGCGAGGTCTGCGACCGCATCCATCTGGTCCGCGGTAATGTCGCCAGGAGGAACCCCCGTGCGCTTGAGCGATAGGGTCACGGCCGCATAGCCCGGCACCTTGTGCGGGTGCGTATTGCGGCGCAGCCAACGTGCGAACCGCGGGTCGCGGCTCGCGTATTCGGCGGAAACGTCTGGCCCCGGATCCGCTTCGTAAGGCGTGACCGTGAAGCGCTCGGCAATGGCTTGCACCTGCTCGGCCGTCAGCGTCTCCGGACCGTCCTTGATCGCTTTCCATTCGCGCTCGACTTCCTCGGCGAACCCTTGGGGCGTCAAGTCTTTGACCAGAATCTTGATGCGCGCCTTGTATTTGTTGTCGCGCCGTCCGTAGAGGTTATAGACGCGCAAAATGGCCTGGAGGTAGGTCAACAGATGCTGCCAGGGGACGAAGGGATTGACCAAATGCCCCACGAGCGGCGTGCGGCCCAGGCCACCGCCGACCCAGACGCGGAAGCCGACTTCGCCGTCTTGCTCGACGGCCTGCAGTCCGATGTCGTGGACCCCTACTGCGGCCCGATCCGTCACCGCGCCGCTGACCGCGATCTTGAACTTGCGCGGCAGGAAAGCAAACTCAGGATGAAACGTGGACCATTGGCGTATCAATTCGCACCAGACCAGCGGATTGACGATTTCGTCAGGTGCGATGCCCGCGAACTGGTCCGTCGTCGTATTGCGGATGTCGTTGCCGCTCGTCTGGATGGCATGCATCTGCACCTTCGCCAGTTCCGCCAGGATGTCTGGCACGTCCTCCAGGCGCGGCCAGTTGAACTGAATGTTCTGCCGGGTAGTGAAATGGCCATACCCGCGGTCCCATTTGCGCGCGATATAGGCCAAGGTGCGCAGCTGGCGGGACGCCAGCATGCCATAGGGAATGGCGATGCGCAGCATGGGCGCGTGCCGCTGGATATATAAGCCGTTTTGCAGCCGCAGCGTGCGGAATTCGTCCTCGCTCAATTGCCCGTTCAGGAAGCGCCGCGTCTGGTCACGAAACTGCGCGACGCGCTGATCGACCAGCAGTTGGTCGATGGGTTGATACTGATACATGCAGCAAGCCTCTAGAGGTGGCCGGATGGCGGAAGGCGGAGGCCGGCGCTCTGCCGGCGGCGGGCGTAGGTATGCGCTTAGGACACGCCCAGACCGCAGCTTACAAATACCGCGTGATGATTAAAACGACCGGTTCGTAATGTGCATATATCGGAATTTGTCTAAGAAGCGCGCGACAGCAAAACAAGCGCTTATATTCGACGCCCGGCTGTGATGCCTGGCCAGGATTACCGACAGGCCGAAAAAAAGCGCGCACCTGACGATGCGCGCCTTCGCACCAACGTTCACACCAGACTCTTCGGTCAAACGTCGTTCGGGGCGTATCCCAGATTGACCTGCAAGCCCCCCGGCGCCACTTTGTCGCGGTTGTTGCGCACGTGCTCGATGTGGTCCAGGTACTCAGGCGTCACATCGCCAGTAATGTAGTGACCATCGAAGCACGAGGTTTCGAACTGGGTGAGGTTGGGATTCATGTCGGTTACGGCCTGCCGCATGGCGGAGAGGTCTTGGTAGACCAGCGCATCGGCGCCGATCACGCGCGCGATTTCCTCATCCGTGCGTCCATGTGCGATCAGCTCGCTGCGCGTGGGCATGTCGATGCCGTACACGTTGGGGAAACGCACGGGTGGCGCGGCAGAAGCAAAGAACACCTTGTTGGCGCCGGCCGCCCGGGCCATCTCGACGATCTCGCCGCTGGTCGTGCCGCGGACGATGGAGTCGTCGACGATGAGGACGTTCTTGCCTTTGAATTCCTCGCTCATGGCGTTGAGCTTTTGGCGGACCGATTTCTTGCGCACCGCCTGGCCGGGCATGATGAAGGTCCGGCCGACGTAGCGGTTCTTGATGAAGCCTTCGCGGTAATCGAGGTTCAGTCGCGCGGCCAGCTGCATCGCGGCGGGACGGGCCGAGTCCGGGATGGGCATGACCACGTCCACCTCGCCCAGGCGCAGGTTGCGGGCGACTTTGTCCGCAAGGTACTCGCCCATGCGAAGCCGGGCACCGTACACCGAGACGCCATCCATCAGCGAGTCCGGACGGGCGAAGTAGACATACTCGAAAATGCACGGGCTCAGCTGCGGGTTGTCGGCGCACTGGCGCGACGACATCCGGCCGTCGCGGTCGATGAAGATGGCCTCTCCCGGCGCCACGTCGCGCTCGAGCTTGAAGCCCATGCCCTCCAGGGCGACCGACTCGGAAGCGATCATCCACTCGACGCCGGAGTCGGTCTCGAGCTTGCCGAGGCACAACGGCCGGATGCCGAACGGATCGCGGAACGCCAGCATGCCGTATCCGGCAATCTCGGCCACCACCGCGTAGGCCCCCCGCACGCGGCGATGAACGGCCGCGACCGCCTTGAAAATGGCGTCTTCGTCCAGCGACACCCCGGTGGACGAACGATGCAGCTCGTGCGCCAGCACGTTGAGCAGCACCTCGGAATCGGAGTTCGTGTTCATGTGCCGGCGATCGACGCGGAACAGTTCCTCGCGCAGCGACTCCCAGTTCGTCAGATTGCCGTTGTGGGCAAACGTAATGCCGAATGGCGCATTGACGTAGAAGGGCTGGGCCTCTTCCGCGCTGGAGCTTGAGCCGGCGGTCGGATAGCGGACTTGGCCGATGCCCGAATTGCCGGGCAGCGCACGCATGTTGCGCGTGCGGAAGACGTCCCGCACCAGGCCATGCGCCTTGAACATATTGAACGTATTGCCCTGCGACGTGGCTATGCCCGCCGCATCTTGACCGCGATGCTGCAACAGCAGCAGGCTGTCGTAGAGCAACTGATTAACCGGTGCGCCCGAGACGACACCGACGATTCCACACATGAGAGCCTCTTTTCAGCAGCACAAACTTAATAGCGGATCCAGTCCGCAAACTGTTCCGGCAGGTACGGCTTGACCGCACGCGCACCCTCTTCGGCGTACGGCGACAAGACCGCCTCGGTCCACCACGACTCCTTGGGCAAAGGCGTAAACCCCGCTGCAACCACCAGAACCAGCACGATGACCACGCCGCGCACCAGGCCGAACAACGCACCCATGCCGCGGTCGGCGAGGGACAGCCCCGTCGCCTTGATCAGCATTCCCAACGCAAGATTGACGACACCTACCGCGAGGAGCACCGCGATGAACACGCCTGCATAGGCAACCACTGCCCGCAGGCCCGAATTCTCGACCAAGCCCGCCAGCCAGTCGTACGCGGCGGGACCGTAGCGCACGGCGCCAACGAACGCCGCGACGTATGCGATCAGGGACAGCACCTCTTTGACGAATCCGCGAAAGAGGCCGATTACCACCGACGCCCCAAGTATCAGCAAGACGCCGTAGTCGAAATGGGTCACAGCGGCACGATGGAACTACTAAAGCCTGCCGACGTGATGCGCGCCCGCGCTGCATCGGCAGCCTCGCGCGTGGCGAACGGACCGACCCGGACGCGGAACACGTCACCCTTGCTGGTCCGGACGCGCTCGGTAAAGCTCTTGATGCCCGCGGCGCTCAACCGGTCGCGCATGTCGTTGGCGCGCTCCTCGGTGGAAAACGCCGCGATCTGCACGGCAAAGCCGCCCTTGCTTTCAGACTTGGGTGCCGCCTCGGCCAGGGCCCCACCCTCCAGCAAAGCGCGGGCACGCGCCGCCTCGGCCCGGGCGGCATCGCTCTGCGACGGACGCGTGGGCGCACTCGCCGCCGGCTTGGGCGGCTCAGGTTGGACAGGCGCCGGCTTTGGAGGTTCAGGTTGCGGCGCCGGCTTGGCGGGCTCGGGCTTAGCGGGTACGGGGGCGGCGGGCACAGGCGCGGCCGGCTTTTCCTCGGCGGGCGGCTCCGGCTCGGGCGCCTTGGCCACTTCCGGGGCGGCATGCCGGTCGGGAATCTGGATGGGGATATCGTCGGGCAACAGGGGCGGCTCGGAATCGAGCACCATGGGCAGCACGACTACCGCTGCCAAGACCAGCGCGATGGCGCCGACCAGCCGGCGCCGCGCACGCCGGCGCGCTTCCTGTGCGGGATCCTGCGATTCGCCGCCGGCTGCATAACCGGCGCGGCTGGACTTGGCCGTCGTGGAGGCCGCCTTTTTCTTGCGCTCGAGCAATCCCATTGATACGTCCGGCTAAAACACGCGGCGGTGCCTCGGGTAGCGCCTGCAAGGCCGGGCTCAGCCCGCGTGGGCAGCCTTGGCCGTGCGCATGGATGCCAGCACACCCGCCACGGTAAGGAAAGATCCGAAGACCAAGATTCTATCACCCTCTCCCGCCCTCTCTTGCGCTGCGGCAAAAGCCGCGGCCGGATCGGCATGGACTTGGATGGACGACTCCTTGTCTTCCTTGACCCCGAGCGCGCGCAAACGCGCTGCGAGCTCTTCCCCGCCCAAGCCGCGCGGCCCCGGCAAGCCGGCGCACAGCCAATGGTCGACGCGTCCGCCGAGCTTGGCGATGACGCCATCGACGTCTTTGTCGCCCAGCATCCCGAACACCGCGTAGGTGTAGGGAAAAAAGCCCATGTTGTCGAGATTCTGGGCGAGTACCGCCGCGGCATGAGGATTGTGGGCCACGTCCAGGATCACCGTCGGCCGGCCAGGCAGGATCTGGAAACGCCCTGGCAGCTGCACCTGCAGCAGTCCGAGCCGCACGGCCTGCTGGGGCACCGGCAAGCGGTCGCGCAGCGCCTCGAGCGCAGCGAGCGCCGCCGAGGCGTTGAGAAGCTGGTTTGCGCCACGCAGGGCCGGATAGGCCAACGCATTGCGCCGCTGGGCGCGACCGCCATAACTCCACTGCTGCTTGTCGCCCGCATAGTTGTAATCGCGCCCGAAGCGCCAGAGGTCGGCGCCTATGCTCTCGGCATAATCGATCAGCGATTGCGGTGGCACCGGGTCGGCGCAGATGGCCGGCTTGCCGGGCCGGTAGATGTGGGCCTTTTCCCAGCCGATCTTCTCCCGGTCATCGCCCAGCCACTCGACGTGGTCCAAGTCCACGCTCGTCACGATGGCGCAATCGGCATCCACGACGTTCACGGCATCGAGGCGCCCTCCCAGGCCGACTTCGAGGATGACCGCGTCGAGGCCGGCACCGGCGAACAACCGAAGGATGGCAAGGGTCGTGAGCTCGAAATAGGTCAGCGAGACCTCCCCGCGCGCCTCGTCCACCGCAGCGAACTGCTCGGCCAACGCCGCGTCGCTCGCGGGCTCGCCATTGATGCGCGCGCGCTCGTTGAAATCGAGCAGGTGCGGGGAGGTATACAGCCCGACGCGATAGCCCGCCGCCAGCAGCATGGCCTCGAGCATGGCGCAGGTCGATCCCTTGCCATTGGTGCCGCCGACGACGATGGTGACCGCGTCGAGCTTCAGGCCGAGGCGATCGGCCACGGCCCGCACCCGTTCCAGCCCCATGTCGATGGGGCGGGCATGGATGGATTCGAGATAAGCCAGCCATTGCGCGAGCGGGCTTTGCGCGTTGGGACGGGAGACGGGGGAAGGAGACGACATGAGGAGGGAAGGACCGGAAAAGCAAAAGCGTAACTATAGAACGCTCTTGCCCGGCCACGCGGTGAGAATGTCGTAGCCGTCGTCGGTCACGGCGACCATGTGCTCCCACTGGGCCGAGAGCGAGCCGTCCACGGTCACCACGGTCCAGTCGTCGTCCAAGACCCTGACTTCATGGCGGCCGGCGTTGAGCATGGGCTCGATGGTAAACACCATTCCTTTCTTGAGGCGCAGTCCGGTTCCGGGCTTGCCGTAATGCAGGACCTGCGGCGCCTCGTGGTACTTGCGGCCGATGCCGTGGCCGCAGAAATCGCGCACCACCGAGAAACCGGCATCTTCCGCATAGGCCTGTATCGCGGCCCCCACGTCGCCCAGCGTGGCGCCGGGCCTGACCGCGGCGATGCCGCGCATCATGCTCTCCAACGTCACGTTGACGAGGCGCTCGGCCTCGGGGGAAGGCTTGCCGACGAAATACATCCTGCTGGTGTCGCCGTGCCAGCCGTCCTTGATGACCGTCACGTCGATGTTGACGATGTCGCCCTCGCGCAGCACATCCTGGGGCTTGGGGATGCCATGGCAGACGACATTGTTGATGGAGGTGCACAGCGTCTTGGGAAACCCGTGGTAGCCGACGTTGGCCGGGATCGCTTTTTGCACCTTGGTGATGTATTCGTAGCAGCGGCGGTCCAGTTCTTCAGTAGAGACGCCGGGCTGCACGTACTCACCTATCATCTCGAGGACCTCGGCCGCCATGGCGCCCGCAACGCGCATTGCTTCGATTTCTTGCGGGGACTTGATCGTAATGGCCATGCGGAAGACTCCATGTTTGTTCGATTTTAGCGCCGCCCACCGGCGGTTTCCCCGCCCTGCACGCCTCCCGCCCCACGCACGGCCGTCGCCGCCCATCGATCGAGCGAGGCCATGACACGATGCGGACGGACCAACACGTCGAGCGAACCACCGTACCGAGCCTGCATGTCGGCAAGCGTCGCCGGGGTCGCCGAGTGCGCCTGCGCATGCGCGGCCGACCAACGGCGCTCCACGTCCAAGGCAAGCGCATAGGGCAAGTAGCGCTCGTACCGGGCAAGCACGGCGTCCGGGGCCAGGGTGTCGGAGGCTGGCTCAGGATGCGCCAAGAACTGCCGGAAACCATCCACTTGTGCGCGCAGCGCGCGACCTTGGTCGGTATAGCCTTGCAGCCCCGCTGCACCCATGCACACCACGGCAAGGAGCACGAGCGGCGTGAGGCCCACGAACAGCAGGGGCCATGACTCCGCGTGCCTGTGGATCAGCACCACGCCAGCGACCAAGCACGCTACCGCCAATGCGCCCAGGACCAACCTGCTTGGAAAGCTCGTGGCGCCAGAGCGCCATTGCGCCTGCACGGCGAACAACGCGGGCACCGCCGGCAACGGCACGAGCATGCTCCACGCCTCCCATGCAAGCAGGCTACCCTCGCGCACGAGCGCCAACCCCACGAGGCCGGCAGCCAGGAGCAACCAGAGATAGAACGCCTTGCGTGCCCAGCCGTCGGCCTTGTAGAAAAGGACGCGTCCGTAAGTTTCCTCCAGGCGCTTGCGCTGCGCGTCTTGTGCCTCGTCATAGCAATGACGGTAGAGACCGTCCAGCCGCAGCAGGCTGCGCCCGCCCGAAAAGAATCGACTGAGCATGCCGTGGAGCAGCCCGTCCTGCCGGGCATCGCCGCCGGCCTGGTTGGAGAGGCGCTCTAGGTAGCGGCCATCCTCCTGGACGCGCAGCCTGACCGAGCGGCGCGCCAGCAATTCCATCATCCCCGACAAGAAAGCCCAGCGGTCATACTCCTTGCGGTACACATAGCGCAGCGCCGGCGCGGAAAGGCCTTCCGGAGGTTCGGAAACCGGCGCCTGGTTGCGCCGCACCCGGGCTCCGACCCGCAGCCACGTTGCCCCGTAGTAGAGCAAGATCAGCACCGCGCCCAGCGCGGCCGCCCAGATCTCGGCCCGGTCCTGGACGCCGTGCCACCAGGCGCGGACCGGGCCAGGCCGCTGGACGAACCCGGCCGGCCAAGCCAATTCGACGGCCATGTTCTCGCCGGGAGCCAGTCCGCGGGTAGACACGAACACTGCGCGGCCCGGCTCCCGCTCCACGAGCTCGCCCGGGCTGCCCCCGCCCTCTCCCGCCACCTTCGCGTCTTCGATGGGAGCCTCTTCCGGCAGGACGACGCGCACGCGCACCTTGTCGATGGGCAGGTTCCAGGCCCCGCCCGTGGCATCCCAGGCGAGGCGGTCCTGCCCGCCCGCTGCCTGCAGCTGGCGCGTCACCCGATAGGTCAGCGTATATTGGTATTCCCCGGGCCGGAACACCACATCCTGGCGCCCCGTCGCGATGCGCACGCCGTCTTTGAGGCGAGAGACGGCAAACGACTCGGGGCGCCCGTCCCGCCTCACCGACACGACATCTAGCCTCGCGTTGATCCAACTGCCATCTGCCCGCCGGTAGAGCTGCGCGAAATCCCGCTGCAAGCCGTACCGTATCTGCTTGCCGATGGAGCGCACGCGCAGATTCTCGGTAACCAGCAAATCGCCGTCCTGCTCGACCTTGATGTCGCTGAAGAACTCGAGAATGCGCTCGTCGGCCCACGCCTGCCCCACGGCCAAGAACAGCCAGCAAAGCGCCGAGAGCCAAATCCTCATGCGCGGCCTCCCATGCGGCTGAACGCGTCGCTGCCCAGCTTCCCGCCGGCGCCCACCGCGTGCAACAGCCCGGCATGGATGAAAAAGCAAAACAAAAAATGCCCCCACGAAATTGGCCTGCTTCCAGACATGACACCAACCCTGCTGTTTTGGCAGGACTGTACCACCGGCCACGGCCGCCCAAAGCGCAAGAGCTCACTTGTTTGCAGATCCGTCCCCAAGGTTTCCGCCGCGTCGCCGTCGGCCCAGACAGGGCACGGCGCGCACACCCCATTGACAGCTACGGAATCCATCAATAGAATTTTTTGAACTACTTGTTCATTTTTGTACATACATCCTTCAGGAGTATTCCCATGGCATCGCCCCTCATCGGTATCAGTGGCGCAGGCATAGGCGGATTGGCGGCGGCGATCGCTTTGCGCAAGCTCGGCCTGGAATCCGTGGTTTTCGAGCAGGCGCCGCGCTTTGCGCGCGTGGGCGCAGACATCAACCTCACGCCCAACGCCGTGCTTGCCCTGGACGGCCTCGGCGTGGGGGATGAATTGCGCAAGACCGCTGCACGCCCCACCCATCGCATCAGCCGCACCTGGGATACGGGTGAGGAAACCTCGCGCCTGGAAATGTCGGAAGCCGCAGAGAAACGCTACGGCGCGCCCCAGCTCACCATGCACCGCGCGGACCTCTTGTCCGCGCTCGAACAAGCGGTGCCGGCCGACACCATCTACCTGGGCAAACGCACCACGCGCATAGAAGAAGGCGCAGACGGCATTACCGTCCACTTCGAAGATGGGACCTCCCAGCGGGTCGATGTGCTGGTCGGAGCCGACGGCATCCATTCCACCGTTCGCAAATACCTGCTGGGGGACGAGTATCCGGAGTTCACCGGCGTCGTCGCCTACCGGGCTGTCGTTCCCGCATCGAAATTGGAAGGGCTGCCCAACCTCGGCGCGTTCACCAAATGGTGGGGGCCCAACCTCGATACGCAGATCGTCACTTTCCCGCTCAACCGTGGGCGCGACATTTTCATCTTCGCCACCATCCCGCAAGACAGCTGGCGCCACGAATCTTGGACCATGCCCGGCAGCGTCGACGAGCTGCGTGCCTCTTACGCGAACTTCCATCCCGAAGCACGCGCGCTGCTCGATGCCTGCGACGAGGTGCTGAAGTCTGCCTTGTACGTCCGCGACCCGCTGCCCTCCTGGTCCCGCGGCAACATTACGCTCCTGGGCGACGCCTGCCACCCGATGATGCCCTTCATGGCGCAAGGCGCCGGCATGGCGATTGAAGACGCGGTCGTCCTCGCTCGCCAGCTCGCGCATACGCCGGACGATCCAGCCGCAGCCCTGAAGCGGTACGAAGCGGCCCGCCTCGACCGCACGGCGAAGATCCAGATCGGTTCGCGCAGCAACAACTGGCTCAAGGAAGGCGGAAATGCCGATTGGGTCTACGAATACAATGCCTGGGGTGTCCCCCTGGCCTGATCCCCATGCCCCGTACCGCCGAAGCGCTCGACGACGAAACTCCCGCCAAGACCCAATTGGTTTCTCCCGTGCAGCGGGCGTTCCGCCTGCTGCGCTATGTCGTCGAAGGCGGCAGCACGTCGAATTTGAGCGAGGTCGGACGCTCCATCGACGTCAACCGGGTGACCGTCATGCGGCTGATCGCCACGCTCGAGCATGAAGGCGTGCTCGAGCCCCTTCCCCAGGGAGGCCACCGCATCGGCCTGGCCTTCCTCAAGCTGGCCACGGCCGCGACGGCGGCCAACGACATGCTCGATCTCGGCCGACGCGTGCTGTCGACCGTTCGCTCGCGGTTGAACGCCTCGGCTTACTTGGCGACGCTCGACGGCGGCCATGTCGTCTACATGTTGCGTGACATGCCCGAAGCAGGCCTGGTGAGCAACATCAAGGTGGGCAGCCGGGTGGCCGCGCACCTGACGACCCCGGGCCGTGTCTTGCTGGCTTGGCAACCGAAGGCCGCGCTCGAGGTCCTCCTGTCCGGTGAACCGCTTGCCGCCGCCGATGCCCGCAAGCTGAAAGCCCAAATCACGGCTGACCGGGAGCGCATCTGCGCCTGGAGCTTTTCCGGCTTCGAGCAGGGCATCAACTCCTGTGCCGCACCGGTGTTCGGTCCGCTCGGCGATGTCACCGCCGCCATCAGCGTCGCCGGCCCGGAAAATGCGCTCGGCGCAGGCGAGGACTCCCGCGCGCTTGCGGAACGGGTCGTCATCGAAGCTGCGCGCGACCTGTCTTCATTGCTGGGCTGCCGGACTTACCCGCCGGCGGGTTGAGCGCCGGGTTGCCTGCCCGGACGGCGTACCGGCCTCGGGCAACACGCTCAAGAGATTGGCCCCCGTACGCGACAAGTGCTGGCGCAGGATCTCGCATGCACGCTCGGCGTCGCGGTCGAGCGCCGCATTAAAAATCGCCTCGTGTTCGGCTGGCACATTGCGGTCTGGCGAGTTCGTCGCCAAGAACAAACGCCGGTAGCGATCCCCGAGGTCATGCAAGGTATTGCAAAAGCGCAGCAACAACGGCATCCCGCAAGCCGAGAATAGCGTGATGTGAAAGGCCCGGTGAGCCCGCTCCCAAGCAGGCAACTTGTCGCCGCTGCGGTCGACGGCCTCCAGTCGGCTCAAGCGGTGATACGTCGCCACCAGGGCATCTTCCCACTTTTCGTCGCCCCGCTTGATCGACTCGGCGAGCGCCATCACTTCGAGGTTCAACCGCAAAGCCGTGACCTGGCGGAAGTCGTCCGCCGACACTGGCGCGACCCGATAACCCTTCTTGTCGGTCGTCACGACAAGGCCGTCAGAGACCAATCGGGTCAATGCTTCCCGCAGCGGACTCAGGCTGACGTCGTAGTGTTCCCGCAATTCGTCCAGGCGCAGCTTGCTGCCCGGCAACAACTCCCCTCCCAGAATCGCATTGCGCAGCGCTTCAACCAAAGTCGTTGACAAGGTCGGACCGCTGGCGGGTGTCGTATCAAGGAGTGTGGTCATGCTGAACTCAAACAGAAAAGGAGCGAAGTGCAGTTCACATTCTAGCCGGTTCCACGCCGTCTCCCCCAAATAATCGATTTATCCTAAAAACGTGAGTTTTCAAAAATAATCGATTACTATTGCATGATCGATAAGGAGATGAGATGGCCCGACCCGATCCTCAATTTGTCCAAGATACGTTCGGCCCCTACGCCGACCCGCAGGCCAGCAAGGAACAGCGCGCGCAAAGCTACCGGGAAATGGCAGGGTTCCTTCCCCCCCGTGTCGAGGCACGCCTAGACGTCACCGGTGCGCTGGACCCCGTCATGGTCGACCTCCAAGAAAAAGTCCGCGCACATGCCCTGGAGTCCTCGGTCTTCGACGAAAAGCAAGTCCAATTGCTGATCTTCGGCATGCTGGTCGTCGAATTGAGCGACGCAGCCATCATCCATGGCGTCGCCGCCCGCCGGGCCGGCGCGACTTGGCAGGAGCTGCAATCGGTGGTGAACCTGGCCTACGTTTTCCGGGGGGTGTCAGCCGCCAATCGCGGCGCGGAAATGCTCATACGCATCGCAGAGCGCGAACGGGAACTGTCCGCTCAAGACTGACTGGGAGGAGACCGCCATGCAACCTTGCCAAGGCCCTGACCGGGCGACCCGCAAGCCATCCTTTGCCGTCCCGCGGGGCGCATGCGATTGCCATGCGCACATTTTCGGCCCGCGGGAGCGCTTTCCTTTTTCGCCGGAGCGCAGCTACACCCCCGAGGACTGCACCGTCGATCAATACCGGGATTTGCTTGCCACCTTGGGCTTCGACCGAGGTGTCCTGGTCCAAGGCGGCGCGCATGGCACGGATAACTCCGCCATGCTGGACGCCCTCGAGAAACTGGGTCCGCGCATCAAGGGCATTGCCGTGCTGCCGCCCGGTACTCCCTTGCGTGAACGCGAAGCCCTGCACCAGAAAGGCGTGCGCGGTTTCCGCATGTCCACGGTCGTGTCGGGCGGCGTGGGCTTCAACCAGCTCGAAGCACTGGCTGCCGAGGCCGAAGAAATGGGATGGCACCTGCTCCTCCATTTCCATCGCTCCGAAGAGCTGGTTGCTGTGGCCGACCGTTTGCGGCGCCTCAGATGCCACTACGTACTGGATCACCTTGCGCGCATCCGCGCCGACGAAGGCATCGAATCGGCCGCATTCGCCACGGTCATGTCGCTGCTCGAGACAGACCGCTGCTGGATCAAACTGGCGAGCCTGTATCGCCTGTCGAGCAAACCCTACCCCCACGAGGACATGCTCCCCATGATCCACCGCGTCGTGCAAGCGCGGCCGGATCGCATGATCTGGGGAAGCAACTGGCCGCACCCCATACACACCGGCCCCATGCCCAACGACGGAGACCTCGTGGACCTCATCCCCCTGTGGGTACCCGACTCAGAGCAGCGCCGGCAAATGCTGGTGGACAACCCGGTGACGCTTTATGGGTTCACCCCGGCCGATCTGCCCGAGTGACCCGACGCCTGCCCTCACATCATCGATCACGACATACCCTGGAGACTACACATGAATTTCCATCCACGCGCGCTTACCGCTCTTGCCCTAGTCGCCGCCTCGGCCTGCGCGCATGCGGCCTATCCTGAAAAGCCCATCACCTTCGTCGTGCCTTTCCCGCCCGGGGGCACTACCGACATCATTGCGCGGACGCTGGCGGCCCGCGTCGGCGCGGAGCTGAAACAAACGGTGATCGTCGAAAACCGTCCGGGAGCAGGTGGCAACGTAGGCGCGCAAAGCGTGGCGCGTGCCCAGCCCGATGGCTACACGCTGCTGCTGTCCACTGCCGGCCCCCTTAGCATCAACCAACATCTTTACAAGAATCCTGGGTACGACCCGGTGACGAGCTTCGCGCCCGTCGCGCTCCTGGCGGCCGTGCCCATCATGCTCGTGGCGAACCCGTCGGCCCCGTTCAAGACCGTCGCCGAACTCATCGACTACGCGCGAAAGAACCCGAATAAGCTTTCCTACGGATCACAAGGCAACGGCACGACCAGCCACCTCACGATGGAGCTGCTCAAGACCCAGGCAGGCATCAACATCCAGCACATCCCGTATCGGGGTAGCGCGCCTGCGGCGACCGACTTGATGGCAGGCGTGGTGCAAGTCATGTTCGACAACTCGCCGAGTACCCTGCCCTACGTCAAGGCTGGCAAAATGCACGGCTTGGGCGTCGCGTCGCCAAAGCGGGTGAAAGGCATGGAGGATCTGCCCTCCGTCTCCGAAACCTTGCCCGGATTCGCTTCGGAAGCGTGGTTCGGCCTGGTCGCGCCGGCCGGAACGCCCGAGGCAACGGTCGATTTGCTGAACAAGACGATCAACAAGGTTCTCGCCAGCGCGGAATACAAAGAGGAACTCGCGAAATCGGGCACCCAGCCCCTGGGTGGCACGCCAGCCGACTTTGCACGCTACCGGGACGCCGAAACGGCCAAATGGGGAAAAATCGTCCAGGCGGCGGGCATCAAACTCGACTGATCCGCACCGCATCGACGATATCCCGGCCCGGCTACTCCCTTCCGTGGAACCGGGCGCGGACCTGCGCGGCCGTCGCCAGGGGCCGCCCCAGCGCGGCCGCCACCTCGGCAACTTGCCGCACGAGCGCCGCGTTATCAGGCGCCGTGGAGCCGTCGCGCAGATAGAGATTGTTCTCGAACCCAACCCGAACATGGCCGCCCAGCGCCGCGGCGGCCGCTGCACACGCGTGCTCGTGGCGGCCGAACGCACACATGGCCCACGGATACGCGTGGTCGTAGGCTTCGAGGAAAGGCAGGAGATCCGTCGGCGACGAAACCTGTCCGGCGCTGTAGCGCCCCAGGACGAACAATATGAACCAGGGGGCATCCGGTACCACGCCACGGCGCCGGTAATTCATCCAGCGCTCCACGTCGCCTACGTCGTACAAGATCACCTGGGTCATCACGCGTTCCCGAGCCAGCCACGAAAACAGCGACTCGACGCGCGCATCGGCCTGCGGCCCCAGGGCAATCTCGCGCAGCCCGACCGATACGGCCTCGGGCTTGACCGCCATGACGGCGGCTACCTGTTCGTCGGGGGCGTACACCCCGGCCGCCTCGGTCGTGATCTGGATCACGAGTTCGTTGCCGACCGCCTGCCTGACCGCTCGCGTGGCCGCCAAGTATGTGTCCGGCTCCAGGCTGTGCGACTGATCGGCCTTGCGCACGTGCATGTGCAGCATGGCGGCGCCCGCATCCAGGCATTGCTTCGCCGTCTCGGCCAGCTGGCCGGGCGTGACGGGCACGGCAGGATGATCAGACGTTTTCTTATAGGCACCATTGGGCGCCACGGTCAAAATCAGTGGGGCATCGAGCTCTGCAGGTGCTGCTCCTTGCATGGTATTCCCCTTAGGCTCCAACCGGTTCGCGCATGGTGACGAACTCCTCGGCTGCCGTCGGATGCAGCCCTATGGTCTGGTCGAATTGTCGCTTGGTCGCACCGCATTTCAATGCGATGGCCAAGCCCTGGATGATCTCGGGCCCATCGGGCCCGACCATGTGGCATCCCAGCACGCGGTCGCTGGCGTCGTCCACCACTAGCTTCATCATGGTCTGTTCATCCCGGCCGCTCACGGTGTTCTTCATCGGCCGGAAACGCGAGCGATAAACGCGCACCTTGCCATAGCGCTCCCGGGCCTGCTCCTCCGTCAGGCCGACCGTCGCAACGGGCGGCTGGCTGAATACCGCGGCCGGTACGTTTTCCGCATCCGCCCGCATGGGGTTGGCGTTATACAGCGTCTCGGCCAAGGCCCTCGCCTCTGCGATGGCCCAAGGCGTCAGGTTCAGGCGATCGGTCACGTCGCCGACTGCATAAATGCCCGGCACGTTGGTCTGGGATGAAGCGTCGACCTTGATGGCCCCGTTCTCCCCTAGCTCTACGCCGCAGGCTTCGAGCCCGAGCCCGCGGGTATTGGGCGCACGCCCGGTCGCCATCAACACCTGGTCGACCTCCAACACTTCGCCGCCGTCCAGCTCCACAGCAATGCGGTGGCCTCGACGCTCGAGCCTGGCCACGCGCGTGCGCGGGCGGATGACGATGCCGCGCCGCTGCAGGGCACTTGCCACGGCCTCCCGGACGTCGTGGTCGAATCCTCCCAGCACCTGGTCGCGCCGTATGGCCAAAGTCACGTTGGCCCCGGCGCCGCGGAAGATGCCGGCAAACTCGAGGGCGATGTAACCGCCTCCAACGATGAGGACGTCATCGGGCCGTTGGGCGAGCGACAATGCCTCATTGGACGTAATCGCCAGCTCGATGCCCGGGATCTCGGGCAACACCGCATGGCCGCCGGTGGCGATCAGGATGCGCTCGGCCGTATAGCGCCGCCCGCCAATCTCCACGGTATGCGGATCCACCAGCGTGGCCCGGCCTTCGAGCAGGGTGACCCCGGCCTGATCCAACATGCGCCGGTACACGCCCTCGAGCCTGTCGATCTCGCGGTCCTTGGCCGCCACCAAGGCGCCCCAATCCAGGCTCGCGCCCTCGATGCTCCAGCCATAGCCCGCGGCATCCTCGAACGCCTCGGCGAACTGCGTGCCGTACATCAGCAGTTTTTTTGGCACGCAGCCGCGAATGACGCACGTGCCGCCCACGCGGTCGGCTTCGCAGATTGCCACGCGCGCGCCGTACGAGGCCGCGCGGCGCGAACCGGCCACGCCGCCCGATCCGGCTCCAATGGTGATAAGGTCATAGTCGAAGGCTGGCATGAGGCACGTCCCCGGCAACTGAGTCATCGATACATGGGCATGGATGATAACGCCGCGAGGCGATCGCTGCCGGCATTCTCGCTCGCGCTTGGGTTAGACTCGACCGACTTTCCGCCCTTGGATGTGCCACACCGTGACAGCCGCCCCCGACAACTTGCAATGGAACGCCCCTGGGCCGAGACAGGCGGCATGGCTGTCTGCCAGTGGCCATCCGGTGCCACGGCGCGTGGTCGAAGCCGATGACGGCATGCCGGCCGACACGGCTTATCGATTGGCATGCGAAGGCACGGCGCTGCTGTGGCGGGGCGACTTCCAGAATGCCCGGCAATTACTGCAGGCCATGGCCCGGCGATGGGATCGCAAGCCATTCAAGCCGGGCGAGACGATCACGCAAACTTTCCACCTGTACCGCCAGGCGCAACTGCAGCGGGCGCGGGTGCTCGGCATGCTGCTCGTGCCCATCGAGGCCGGCTTCGCCATTCCGCTGCGGCGCGCGCCCGACGTGCGCCAGGCTTGCCGCGAAGCCTATGGCGAACTTCATTCCGAAGCCGTCGTTTCGCTGCGTGAGCTCCAAGGCGTGATCGGCGCCCACGAATGGCGCAAGAAAGGCGTGCCCGTCCCCGCCTTGAATGCCCGCATCCACCCGCACTATGGCGTTTTTTCCCCGGTCCGGGGCGAATACGTGGAGCTCGTGGCGCAGGCGCCCTTGCCCCGCGCGGACTGCGCGTTCGACATCGGCACGGGCACCGGCGTGCTCGCCGCCGTGCTCGCCCGCCGCGGCGTGCGCCGCATCATCGCCACGGACACCGATGAGCGCGCCTTGGCCTGCGCCCGCGAGAACATCGACCGCCTCGGGTTGGCCAGCCGCGTGCGCATCGAGCAGGCTGATCTATTCCCCCACGGACGGGCGGGACTCATCGTGTGCAATCCGCCCTGGGTGCCTGGCCCGGCGCATGGCAACCTCGACCGCGCCGTGTACGACCCGGACAGCCGCATGCTACGGGGTTTCCTGGCGGGTCTCGCGGATCACCTGGAACCGGACGGGGAAGGCTGGCTGATTCTTTCCGATCTCGCCGAGCACCTTGGGCTCCGTTCGCGCGCCAGCCTGCTCGACCTGGTCGACCGTGCGGGCCTGCGCGTGATCGACCGCCTGGAAACCCGGCCGCGCCACCCCAAGGCCCAAGCCGCGGCGGACCCGCTTCATGCCGCACGGCTTGCGGAAACGACTGCGCTTTGGCGACTCGCCAAGCATTGATTACCGGAGAAATTCGTTACCCCCTCACTTTGCACCAAGGACTTGCATGATCAAGCACATTGCCATGTGGCGGCTGAAACTGGATGAAGGCGAAACCCGCGAAGCCGCCTTCGAAGTCATCCGCTCGACCATCGCCGCGCAGCGCGGCCGCATCCCCGGCCTGCTCGAATCCGAAGCGGGGCTGAACTTCAGCACCTCGAGCAAGGCCATGGATGTCGTCGTATATACCGTTTTCACCGATCGCGAAGCATTGCGCGCCTATCACACCCATCCCGTGCACCTGGAAACCCGCGCCAAGGTCGATCGTTACCTCAGCTCGGGATGCATGGTCGACTACGAAATCGACTGACACCCCGGGGGGCGCCCGCCCCTGCCACGCTGCCTCGCCCCGCCGCCCCCCCTGGCCATTTGGCCTAGGCCGTCGACACATGGCTTTAGGCGTATTTATCAATGCGCCGCGCCCACCTACCATTTCCCCCGAGCGACGCGCTAACCAGGCGTCGCTCCGCGCTCTGCCGTATCGAGAGCGGCTTTGTGCAGGCCGCCCTCGATGCGGCCTTTGTCAATGCGGTCCCAAAGGACGCGAGAGGGAGAACAAGCAATGAAAGTGTTTTCGAAGCGCTGGCTGATGACCCTGCTAATGGCCGGGTTCCTGGCCGGCTGTGGCGGTGATGGGGGAGGCACGACCGGCAGCGCCGGCGGAGGCTCCGGCGGAGGAACGGGCGGTACCCCTGGTGGTGGCGGTGGCCCTGTCACGGAGCAACCTGGTCCAGATCCCTATGCCGACAGCACGGCCACGCCGCCGGCGCCCATCGTCGACCCGACCATTACTGCCGCGGCGACGATTGCGCCGCGCGACGACGACAGCGGGCTCTTCGACATCAATATCGCGGGTTTCGCCTCCCCCTCGTCCAAGATTCTGTCCGCCCGCCAGCTGTCCATGCGGTCCGGCCCGAACAAGTCTGCCGCCGCCCGCGCCAACCTCACGCGTGCCGGCGTGCCCGACCTCGAAGCCGACGACTTCGTGATCGTCGAGGACGGCGTAGTCAAGGGACATACCATGGTCCGCATCGGGGAATCCGAGGCGCGGGCCAAGGCCGACGTGGTGTTCGTCTTTGACACGACGGGCAGCATGTCCTCCGCCTTGGCCAGCGTGCAGGCGTCCATCCTCGAGTTCGCGGACTTCCTGGAGAAAAGCGGGCTCGACGTGCGCCTGGGGGCCGTCACATTCGGGGACGCCTTCGATACCCGCACGCCCTCCTCGACCGGACTCGGCACTGGCAGCACGGCGCCACCCTCCTTCGACAATATCGACCGGCAGGTATTCGCGCCGACGGACGATTTCGCGAAATTCAGGCAATTCATTTCGGAAGAACAGGCGCTCGGTGGTGGCGACAATGCCGAAAATGCCATGGGCGCGCTCCAATACGCCTTCGACGAATTGCCCTGGCGCGAGGGCGCCCAGCGCGTGATCATCGTGATCACCGACGTGTACGCCCACAACGACGTCACCTACGGGGGCGCGAACATCAGCGGACGCTGGATCCCGCCTGCTGCCGCAGACCTCATCGCCAAGCTCAAGGGCAAGGCCGTCGTGCACGTCGTCTCGCCCGAGTTCGTCGCCTCCCCCGGCTTGTATACGGACATGAAGGTCTTCGCAGGCGCGGACGGCACGGGCGGTGCGTACTATGCCTGGAGCAGCGGCACCTTCAGCCTGATCGACCTGCCCATCGCGGAAGTGGCCGCCAGCGGGTACATCGTGACCTACCGGCCCAAGCGGGACGGCAAGGCGAAGACCTTGCGCGTCGTGATCGATGACGGCGAGGATATCCGCGGCGAAATCAACCTGGACGTCGAGTACTGACCGGGTTTGGCCCGTACCGGCAGCCCTTTTCCCCAGTTGCCGGTACGGCGCGCCGCGTTCACCCCGCAAAACGTGATCGCGACTAGCTTCGGGGGTGGGCGCCTCGCTGCCGACGTCCTCTACGCCGCGCTGACCGCCAGCGGCTATCGCCGCCACATGGAGGCCGTGCGCGCGCGGCTGGGCGAGGCCCGCGAGCGAACCATCGCCCGCCTCGGCAAGCTGGGCATCACGCCGTGGCTGGTTCCCGAGGCGGGCATGTTCGTATGGTGCCGGCTCCCCGCAGGCGCCGATGCCGCGGAGGCCGCGCGTTTCTGCCTCAGGCAGGGCGTGGTGCTTGCGCCTGGCAATGCATTCAGCCAATCGCAGCTCGCAGGCGACTTCCTGCGCTTTAACGTCGCGCAATCCACCGACGAACGAATTTTCACGACGTTGGCGCGTGCGCTGGGTGCATGAAGGCCCATCGGCCCCCGATAGCAGGAAGGCCGCCTACGCGGCCCGTCCGCGATAGCCCAACCGAGCCGACAGCGCGTCGGCCGCTTCCCGGACCGCCGTCGCGATCGGGCCGTCTGGAGCCGTGTCAAAGCGTGCGCCATTGCCCAAGGCGGTCACGGCCAACACCATCTTCGAGTCGTAGTCGAACACTGGCGAACTCACCGAGTTGACGCCGGGAAGCACGTCGCCCGCCACCGACCCCACGCGCGTGGCCCTTACGCGATCGAGCAGGGCTTGGACTTCGTGCATGGTCTGGGGGTAAGCGCCGCCTGCCGCCCGTTCGCGCAACTCCTCTTCGATCAAGCCCGCCGTCAGGTGGGGTTCCATGAAGGCCGCAAATACCCGGCCCGTGGCGGAAGACAACAGCGGCAGGACGGACCCCGGACGCACGTTCACCATCACCGGGCGCGGCGAATCGCGCCATTGGACGACAGTGGGGCCGCGGTTGCCCCACACCGCCGCCAGCACGGTCTCGCCCAGCGATAGGCTGAGCTCGTCCAGCAGCGGCGACACTAGGCGTACTGCATCGAGCAACGCGAGGCTGGCCAAGCCTATGCGCAGCGACGCCCGGCCCAGCGCGTAGCGTCCTTGGGCATCTTGCTCGACGTATCCGCACCTGACGAAGCTGGCGAGATAACGATGCACCTTGGCCGGATGCATGTTCGCGGCCTGCGCGATTTCCTTGAGCATGAGCGGGCGGAGGGCGTCCGCGAACACGTCCAGGACGGCCAATCCCGTCTCGAGGGCCTGCACGCCATTACCCCGACTGGCGGTTTCTGCTGCGCCTTCGGGCGCGGTTTCTGCCGTCTTGTCACCGGCTGCCATGTTTACCCCGGTCGGAATTACGTTTAACGTAATGCTAACACGCTCAACGTAATAACTTGACGTGGAGACCGACCAAATTTACGCTTATCGTAAGTAAATTACTTCTTCCGTAATAGCGGCAACCACTACTCCTTTTCTTGGACCGCCATGAACGCACCCATTCACCTCGTCGAAGTCGATTCCGGCTACATGTCCGGCTTCGGTAACGAATTCGCCACCGAGGCCCTGCCCGGTGCCCTGCCCGTGGGGCGCAACTCCCCGCAGCGCGCACCCTACGGGCTGTACACCGAGCAGATATCCGGCACGGCATTTACTGCACCGCGCAGCCACAACCGGCGCTCGTGGCTCTACCGCATCCGGCCCGCTGCCGTACACCAGCCCTTCGAACCCATGGAGAGTCCCCTCCTGGTGGGTGATTTTGCGCAGGTGCCGGCCACTCCCCCCAATCAATTGCGCTGGGATCCCTTGCCCATGCCGCAGGCGCCCACCGATTTCATCGAAGGCTGGATCACCATGGCCGGCAACGGATCGGCCGAAGCCATGCAAGGCTGCGCCATCCACCTTTACGCGGCCAACCGTCCCATGCAGGATCGCTACTTCTACGATGCGGACGGCGAACTGCTGATCGTTCCGCAGCAAGGGCGGCTGCACATCGCCACCGAGTTCGGCGTCATTGATCTCGCCCCCCAGGAAATCGCCGTCGTCCCGCGCGGCTGCCGTTTCCAGGTAAGCCTGCCGGACGGCGAGGCACGCGGCTACATTTGCGAGAACTTCGGACCGCTGCTGCGCCTGCCCGACCTCGGCGTCATCGGCTCGAATGGCCTGGCCAACCCCCGCGACTTCCTCACCCCCCGCGCACGCTACGAAGACCGGGAAGGCAGCTTCGAGCTCATCGCGAAGCTCGGCGGCCGGCTCTGGCGCGCCGCAATCGATCATTCGCCGCTGGACGTCGTCGCCTGGCACGGCAACTATGCGCCCTACAAATACGACCTGCGCCGCTTCAACACCATCGGTTCGATCAGCTACGACCATCCCGACCCGTCCATCTTCCTGGTGCTGCATGCGCCAAGCGACACCCCGGGCGTGGACTGGCTGGACTTCGTGATTTTCCCGCCCCGCTGGCTGGCGGCCGAAGACACCTTCCGTCCGCCCTGGTACCACCGCAATATCGCCAGCGAGTTCATGGGCCTGGTGCATGGCGCATACGACGCCAAGGCGGAAGGCTTCGTGCCGGGGGGCGCCAGCCTGCACAACTGCATGTCGGGCCACGGGCCGGATGGCGATACCTTCGAGAAAGCCTCTCGGGCCGACACCAGTAAACCGCACAAGGTCGACGACACGATGGCCTTCATGTTCGAAACCCGCACCCTCATCAAGCCCACGCGCTACGCGCTGGAGAGTGCCCAATTGCAAAGCCGGTACTACGAGTGCTGGCAGAATCTCAAGAAAAACTTTTCCCCGGAGACCCGATGAGCCATTCCGACCCGACCGTCGACCCTACCCTGAAAAGCTGGGTCGAATCCGCCAACACGGCCGACACCCACTTTCCCATCCAGAACCTGCCCTATGGGGTCTTCAAGCCCACGGCCGACGCGCCGCCGCGGGTCGGCGTAGCCATCGGCGACCAGGTCCTGGACTTGTCCTGCCTCGAGCAGGCCGGCCTGCTGCGCACGCCCAAGCCCTTGTTCTCCAGTGCGAGCCTGAACGCCTTCATGGCTTGCGGCCGCGAAACCTGGCGCGACATACGCAAGCAGGTCAGCCACCTGCTTTCCGCCGGCACCGCCACGCTGCGCGACGATGCCGCACTGCGGTCGCGCGCGCTCGTGCCCCAGGCGCAAGCCACCATGCTGCTGCCGGTGGAAATACCGGGCTACACCGACTTCTATTCCTCCAAGGAGCACGCGACCAATGTCGGCGCGCTCTTCCGGGACCCCAAGAACGCGCTGATGCCCAACTGGCTTGAAATCCCGATCGGCTACAACGGCCGCGCGTCATCGGTCGTCGTCAGCGGCACGCCCGTGCGTCGTCCCAACGGGCAGATCAAGCTGCCCAACCAAGAGCGCCCGGTTTTCTCGCCGTGCCTGAAGCTCGACTTCGAACTCGAAACCGGCTTCTTCGTCGGCGTGCCCAACGACCTTGCCGATCCCGTGCCATGCCCTGAAGCCGAGTCACGCATTTTCGGGATGGTGCTGCTCAACGACTGGAGCGCGCGCGACCTGCAGGCCTGGGAATACGTCCCGCTCGGGCCTTTCAACGCGAAAAGCTTCGCGACGACGATCTCGCCCTGGGTCGTCACCCTCGATGCGCTCGAACCCTTCCGGACCCAGCAACCGCGCCAAGACCCGGAACCGCTGCCTTACCTGCGCCATGAAGGCCCGCACGCCTTCGACATTCACCTCGAGGTCTCGCTGCGCCCCCAAGGCGGCCAACCCGCCACCCTGGCGCGCACCAACTTCAAGTACATGTACTGGACGATGGCCCAGCAGCTCGCCCATCACACCGTTTCCGGGTGCAACACCCGCGTGGGCGACTTGATGGGATCGGGCACGATCAGCGGTCCCGAGCCAGGGTCCTACGGCTCGTTGCTGGAACTGACGCTCAACGGCAAACAACCGGTAGACATCGGAGGGGCCACCCGCGCCTTCATCGAAGACGGCGATGAAGTCACTCTCACCGGCTGGTGCCAGGGCGCAGGCTACCGAGTCGGTTTCGGTTCATGCTCTGGCGTCGTATTACCCGCCCTGCCCATCGCCGTCTGAAGCCTTCTCCGGCCGGATCCGGTCGGTTCCGGCCCGCAGACCAACCAAGGAGACAAACATGAAATACACGTGGACGACGCCCCTGGTCGCAACGGCGCTGGCCTTCTCTGCCGGCATCGCGTGCGCGGCGGAGACCTATCCGTCCAAGCCCATTCGATGGATCGTGCCGTACGCCGTGGGCGGCGGCTCAGACTTCCTGGCCCGTACCATCGGTGCCCGGCTTTCTGAAATCGTCAAGCAACCGGTCGTGGTCGACAACAAGCCGGGCGGCAACACCGCCATCGGGGCTGTCGAAACCGCACGCGCCGCGCCCGACGGCTACACCGTGCTGTCGGCCGACAACGGCACGCTGGTATTCAATCCGGCCCTGTATAAAAACCTGAGCTACGATCCCGCGCGTGACCTCGCGCCCGTCACGCTCATGGGCAAGTTCCCGATGATCCTCATCGTGGGGCCCAATACCGACTTCAAAGACGCCAAAGACTTCATCGCCAAGGTCAAAAGCCAGCCCGGCAAATACAGCTACGCCTCCGCGGGAGCCGGTAGCCCCCACCACCTCGCCATGGAGCTGCTGAAAGAGCGCACGGGCATGCGCATGCTTCACATTGCCTATCGCGGCGCGGCCCCGGCCTTGGTCGACGTAGCCGGCGGACAGCTCCCCGCCATGATGACGGACCTCGCAGCCGGCAATGCCTTTATCAAAGGCGGGAAAGTCCGTCCGCTCGCAGTCGCCAATCCAACCCGCCTAGCTCAATTGCCCGACGTTCCCACGTTTGCCGAACTCGGCATCCAAGACGTCGAGGCTTCGGCGCAGGTAGGCATGGTCGTGCCGGCCAACACGCCGCCGAACGTCATTGCCGAGCTGCAAAAACACGTCGCGGCCGCCATCAAGACGCCCGAGGTGCATAACAAGCTGGTCGATTTCGGCATCGAGCCCGTGGGAAGCACGCCTCAGGATTATGCAGAGCTCATCAAGCGCGAAAGCGCGCTGTGGCAAAAACTCATCCGGGACCTGAAGATTACGCTGGACTGAGTCCCGGAAACGCCAAGACCAAGCAAGCGGCGCGCTCCACGCCGCTCGCCTAGCCCGCGACCTCAGGCTGCCCGGTTCGATGCCCCCGCATCCACCAGGGCGGCCGCCTCTCCCACCAATGCCCTGAACCACTTGTGCACGGCACTGCGCTGCGTTCGCTCGTGCCAATACAGGTAGTTCCGGACTGGAGGCAAGGCGCCCGGAAATGCCACGATGCGGATGGGAAAACTCTCCCGGATCCTGAGCGCCATGCGGCGAGGAACCGTGGCAACGACGTCCGACACCATGAGCGTCCCGAGCAGGGACATCAGCCCCTGAACGTGGATGCGCACGTTCAATTCGCCGCCCTGCTGGCGAACGAACTCATCGATCACGCGCCCCGAGGTCGTTCTTCCGTTTCCTTGCAAGCGGGCGTGGGGCAGATCCATGTAAGTCGATAGCGCGAGCGGGTCGGTCAGCGCCGCATTGTCCGGCCCGCCGATCACCACGATCTCGTCGTCGAACAAAGGCACCGCGCGAACCGAGTGCTGGGGATCGCGCACCCACCCCAGGCGGAAATCCACTTCTCCGGACGCGAGCAGCCCGGCGATGCGCCGTTGGTCTGGGGGACGGACGGTCAGCGTGATGCCCGGGGCCTTGTCACGCAGTATGCGCGCCAGGTGGGGCAGCAGCAAATGCTCGAGATACTCGGGCGCGGTCACGACGATCTCGCGCTGCAGGCCTTCCAGGTCGACCGTGTCGAGCGGCGCCTGCAAATCGGCCACGCCATCGAGGAAGCGTTTCACTTCCCGTTCGAGCGCGAGCGCCCTTTCGGTCGGAAGCATGCCGTCCTTGCCGCGGACCAGCAGTGGGTCGCCAAACACCTGCCTGAGTTTGTTGAGCGCATGTGTGATCGCCGGCTGCGACACCCCGACCACGAGCGAGGTGCGCGTGACGCTGCGCTCGTTCATCAACGTCAAAAAAATCTGCAGCGTCCGAAAGTCGATATTGGTCAACTGATGCATGAAATCCTCACCCGCCAGAGGCCGCTCCCCCTGCAACCAAGCCTTTATTAGCCGGCGTTTATTTTCGTCATAAGCCACCGCCTCCTTCGAAAGCGCCTTGCCCGGCGTAACATGCGCCCAGCTTGCCATGCCGTGCCGCCCTTCGAGATGGTGCGGCGCCGAAAGATCAAAACAGTACCAAGGAGACGAACATGAAGAGAGTCTGGGCTGCAGCAATGTTACTGGCAGCCTTTGCCGCCCCGGCGGCCGCCGACACGCCCTACCCCGTCAAACCCGTAAAACTCGTGCTGCCTTTCCCGACCGGCGCTACCTTCGTGGTGGGACAGATGCTAGCCGAAACTCTGACGCGCGAACTGGGCGAAGCCGTCGTCATCGAGAACAAGTCCGGCGCAGGCGGGCGGATCGCCATGGAACACGTCGCCCGCTCACAGCCGGACGGTTACACGCTGCTGCTGACCTCCCCGACCCTGACGATCACGCCGGCGATCAACTCCAACCTGCGGTTCGACCCCCTCACGGATTTCGCCCCGATCGCGAAGGTCTCCGAGGTTCCCAACGTGTTCGTCGTGAATCCCCAGAAATTCGGGCAGATGGACTTCAACGCTTTGCGCAAGCAAATCACGAGCGACCCCGGAAAGTTCAGCTACGGGTCCGGAGGAGCCGGCTCGTCGAACCACTTGGCGTTCGAAAAATTCAAGGCGCTCACCAACACCGACATTCTGCACGTTCCCTATCAGGGGGCTTCGCAAGCCGTCACGGCGGCAGTTGGCGGACAGATCGACATGGTGATCAACGGACTGCCTAACTCGGTACCGCTGATCAAAGGAAAGCAGCTCAAGGCCATGTTCGTATTGACGCGCGAACGCCAGCCGCTGCTTCCGGACGTTCCCTCGGCGGTCGAGGTGGGCTTGCCTGAAATGGTCATCACCACCTGGTATGGCGTGCTCGCGCCCAAGGGAACGCCGAAGGCCATCGTCGACAAAGTGGCCGGCGCCATCGAGCGCGGCTTGTCGGCGCCCAAGGTGCGCCAGAAACTGGCCGACAACGGGATCGATTTCGCTTATTCCGGCCCGGAAGCATTCAGCGCTTTCATCAAGGCCGATTACGCGGATTGGAAAAAAGTCGTCACTGAAGCAGCCATCAACATTCAAAACTGAAGACCCAAGGAAACCCATGAAAACCGAATGCCCATCGCTGGCCGACATGCAGCACCGCATCGCCCGCTTCAAGAATCTCAAGCCGCGTGCTGCGCACTGGAACGACAACCTCGGCATCCCGGCCGAAGCGCTCCGACTGTTCAATCCCAAGGCCAATTACGTGTTGATGGCGCCCGCTTCGCTGCCGGGACGGCTTTCCCCCAACCCGGCCATCGTCGATGGTGACAAGGGAGTGATACGCGTGGGCCTGGCCGTCGCCGCGCCGAATGACGGACCGGAGTTGCACGTCCATTGGAAGACCCACGAAACGTTCATGGCACTCTCCGGGCGCTGGCTCATCCGCTGGGGTGACGAGGGCCAGGAAAGCGTGGAACTCGAGCCGTACGACATGATTGCCATGCCGCCGCGGGTCGCCCGCCAGTTCATCAACATTTCCGACCAGGATGCCCACTTGCTGGTTATCATTCAGGGCCAGCCGGAAGATTTCGATGACGTCGGCCGCCTGCCGTCCATCCGCCAGAAGATCATCGACAAATACGGCGAACAAGTCCTGGCCAACATGGAAGCCAACGGCTGGGATTTCTCCCTCGTGCCGCGCAGCATGCGCAATGCGGAGTCGCTAGAGAACCAAGCATGAACCAAGAAAACGCCCCCTCCAGGACTTGGCTCGACGGCACGGCGCCGATGCCGCCCCAGGCGAAAACCGATCCGGTCGTGGCGGAACTCCAGGACAGGCTCAAGAGCCAGGGGGCCGGCCAAGCCGACCCCACCTCCCAACCGCTCGCCGAGGCCCGCGCGCAGCAAGACCGGTACTTCGCTGCCGTCAATGCCGACCTGCCCGATGTCGCTTCGGTCGAAGACATCACGATCGATGCCGGCAGGGGCAAGCTTGCCGCACGCATCTATCGGCCTGGCGGCGCCAAGAGCGACGCATTCATCGTTTTCGTGCGTGGCGCCGGGTGGTGGGCGGGCGGCCTGGACTCCCACCAGGGCATCTGCCGGGCGATCGCACTCGCCACCGGGCGGACGGTGGTCGCCGTCGACTACCGGCGCTCCCCCGAGCACGTATTCCCCACGCAGCGCGACGACGTCACGAGCAGCGTCGCCTGGCTGCTGGAACACGCAGCCCAGCTCCAGTTGCCCCCCCAGGCACTCTTGTGGGGCGAGTCTGCCGGCGCCTCGCTATGCGTATTGGCTTGGGACCAAATGCGGCGCCAGGCACATGGCGCGCGCGTTCGCGCCTTGGTGCTGTTCTACGGCAACCTGGGCGGTCCCCGGGAAAACCTGCGAGCGCAATCCAAATGGGTGTGGCGCCAATATCTGGGACCGGCGTGGGAATCTCCGCCCCCGGCCGCCGTGCCGTGCAAGGTCGACCCCGAAGGCATGCCTCCGGTCTGGCTGGGCGTCGGCGACGCCGATCCGCTGATCGAGGATTCGTTCCAGTTCGCGAGGCTCCTGCACGAGGCGAAGCGTCCCCACCGCCTGCACGTGTACCCGGGCATGCCGCACGGCTTCACCGTGTATACGCGGCAGTCAGACATCGCCGGCAAGGCCATGGCGGATGCCGCCGACTTCGTCGACGCTGCGCTACAGCCGGCCTGACGGCGCGGAGCGGGCCGGCGGCCGAGCCGCGCCCGCACCCGCGAATCTCCTGCTTTCCGGTATGCTTGACGCCCTCAGAACAGGAGACATCCCATGTTCCGCAAATATATTGCCGTTGCCGCGCTGGCGATGGCTGCCGGCGGCGCACATGCGCAGGCCTACCCCTCCAAGCCCATCCATCTTCTGATCCCCTTTCCTCCCGGCGGCGGGACCGACATCCTCTCGCGCCTCATCGCCAACAAGCTCAATGAGAGCGAAAACTGGACCATCGTCGCCGAAAACCGCGCCGGCGCGGGTGGCACCATAGGCATCGCGGCTGCGGTGCGTGCTGCCCCCACCGGCTATGAAATGGTCATGGGCCAGAAGGACAACCTCGTGGTTGCGCCCTGGCTGTACAAGAGCGTGGCCTACGACCCGACGCGCGACCTCGTTGCCGTCGCGCACGTGGGCTACACCCCTATCGTCATCGTCACGCAGGCAGGGTCCCGTTTCAAGACGCTCGCTGACGTCGTGAACGCCGCCAAGGCTGCGCCCGGCTCGGTAACCTACGGCTCCCCCGGCAGCGGCACGACCATTCACCTGGCCGGAGAGATTTTCAAGGACGCCGCCAAGATCGACATCCGCCACATTCCCTACAAAGGCTCGAATGCGGCCATGATGGACGTGCTCGCCGGGAACGTGGACTTGATGGTGTCGTCCGTGCCGTCCGCCATGGCACAGATCAAGACCGGCAAGCTCAGGCCTCTGGCCGTCACCAGTGCCAAGCGCAGCACCTCGCTTCCCGACGTGCCGACCATCGCCGAGCTCGGCTATCCAGGCTTCGACGTGAGTACCTGGTACGGGCTTTTCATGCCTGCAGGATCGCCTCGTGACGCCGTCACCAAGGTCAACGCCGCGGTGAATAAACTCTTGGCCATGCCCGAGACGCGCGCGGCGATCCACGCCCAGGGCGCCGAGGCCCTGGCGATGTCGCCCGAGGAATTCGGCGAACTGCTCAAGACGGACTACCAGAAATGGAAAGGCATCGTGCAGGCGGCGGGCGTGACGGTCGAGTGACCGCCCACGCTGAAGTCGACTGAAACAGTTCCGCAAGCCCGGGACCGCACCTTGCCCAGCGAATACGGTCTACTAACCATGCCAGCCCGAGGCCGGTACAAGCCGGTCGACCGGCGGGCGTATCAGGAGATCGTCATGAAGTACCAACGTTTGCTGGCAAGTATGGTGTTGGGCGCATTCGTCGCTGTTTCCGGATCAGCCTTCGCCCACGACGGGCCGGGCCGAGGGGGTCCGAAAGGCCCCGGCGGCCATGGAGCCCCCATGAGCCACCACGGCGGCCCCGGCAAGCACAAGCCCCCGGGCCATAGGCCTCACGCCGTTCCTCCCGGCCATGTCCACGTCCACGTGCACACCGACCCGCACTATCGGCCCTGGGCAAAAGGCCAGCGTGTCCCGCTGCCGTACCGGGGCCCCCAGTATGTCGTGGTGGACTGGCGCGGCCACCACCTACCGCCTCCGCCAAAGCACTACCACTGGATCAATGTCGGCGCGGATTATTTCCTGGTCGGCGTTGCCACGGGCATCGTCCTGCAGTCGATACTCGGCCGGTGAGCGGGTCCCGCCCGCACGGCCAGCCGGGCGAGGCCGCGCCTCGCCCTTTCACAGGGGTAGTCCCGCCACGGCATCCTCCACGTCCGCGCCGCGAGCCAGCACCGGTCAATGGTGGCGCAGATAGCCCTGGATGTCGTCGATGACGGGCAGTGCCGCAAGCGTCGCCAGCAATATGGCCAGCGGCACAGTGGACACAAAGCCGAAGTAGGAAAACGAAAGCGCGCCTGCCAGGCCGCCGACGAAGAACAACCCCACCATCGTGCCGAGTATGGCGAGCTTGCTGCGGTCGGCACGCACGAAGTGATCGCGACCGGCATCGGCCGAGACGTTCCAATAGAACAGCTTGCCGAGCTCGATGCCGATGTCGGTCACCATGCCCGTCACGTGGGTGGTGCGGATTTCCGCCCGGGACATCTTGGTGATGATGGCGTTTTGCAGCCCCATGATGTAGCAAAGCAGCATCACGGTAGCGGGAACGGCCAGCCATCGGAATTGCTCCAGGTTACCGCCCAACAGGCCAAAGCACAGCAGCAGCCCGGCTTCGAGCAGCAGTGGCAAGGCGAACTCGCTCGCCAGGTGAGAACGGCGTCCGAAATTGACCAGGACGGCGGAGGTCGCCGCCCCGAGCACAAAAAACAAGAGCGCCGCCAGCCCTTGCAGGAAAACGGCGATCGCGCCCAACGCCAGGTAATCGGCCATGGACGACAAGATGCCGGACATGTGCGAGGTGTACTGCTGTACGGCCAAGAAACCGCCGGCGTTGACGGCGCCGGCAACGAAAGCCAAGTAGTAGGCAAGATGGCGATTTGCCTGCGGGCTGCGCTCGACGGAGGTCAGCCTGCGTAGGTACAACAAGGGCATGATGCGGACCGGAAGAACTATGCTTGGGGCGGCTACCGCGGTGCCGCGCGGAAAACGCTAAAGCATAGATCTTTTTGCCCGCCTCCGCCGGGTCAATTGGTCGTCACCACCCGCAAATCGCCGTGGCGCTCGAGCACGGTCACCACCACTTCGCTGCCTGCACGGCGCAGCGCCACGTCCACCGTTTCATCGCCCAGCGACAGGCGGCGTAACACGACCTCGTCGAGGAATTCAGGCAGTACCGGCCGCTCGAAGCGAATTTCGCGTGCGGCAGTATCGAAATCCAATCCTAGGCAGGACTGGATCAGCGACAACGGCGCGGCGGCCGCCCAGGCCTGGGGCGTGCAGGCCACCGGATAAAAGGTCGGGCTTTGGCTGACTCGCCGCGCGAAACCGCAAAAAAGCTCCGGCAGCCGGCGCAGGTCGATATAGGTCGATGCTGCGAACAGCCCCTCGAAAATGCGCGCGGCCTCCCTGCGAAAACCGTAGCGCGCCAACCCGGCGGCGAGCAGCGCATTGTCGTGCGGCCACACCGAACCATTGTGATAGCTCATCGGGTTGTAGCGCCGCTCGGTCGCCGCCACCGTGCGCACTCCCCAGCCCGAGAAGGAGTGTTCGGCCATGAGGGTCGCCGCGACGCTGGGCGCCCGTTCGGGGTAGGCAATGCCCGTCAGCAACGCATGGCCGGCGTTCGACGTGAGGACTCGACAGGGCCGCTTGTCGCCGTCCAGCGCCAGCACATACGTGCCCAAGGCCTCATCGAAGAACGCTTCGTCAAAGCGCGCCCGCAAGGCCTGCGCCTTGGCCGCCTGCTCGGCGGACACCTTGGGGCGGTCCAGCAGGCTCGCGATCCTGGCCGCAGCGCAACGCGCCCCGTAGACATAGGCCTGGACTTCGGCCAGGGCGATCGGCCCCTTGGCCAGCGAGCCATCGGCATGGAACACGGAATCGTGGCTGTCTTTCCAGCCCTGGTTGACCAGGCCATCGGAATTGCGCCGCCCATATTCGACGAAGCCGTCGCCGTCCCGGTCGCCGTACTCGTCCAGCCACTTGAGTGCGGCCTCGATATTGGGCCAGATGCTGCGGATCAGTTGGAGATCCGCCGTGCGAGCGAGGTAGGCCCCGGCCAGCATGACGAACAGCGGGGTGGCATCCACGCTCCCGTAATAGCGGCGGAACGGCACCTCGCCGAGCTCCGCCATTTCCCCATGCCGCACCTCATGCAAGATCTTGCCCGGTTCGGCATCTGCCTGGGGAAGGATGTCAGTGGCCTGGTTGGCGGCCAGGTAGCGCAGGACGCCGCGCGCGATGGCCGGATCGAACCACAAGGTCTCCCATGCCGTGATCAGCGCGTCGCGCCCGAACAGGGTGCTGAACCAGGGAACCCCTGCGTACGGATACGGGCCCTGCGGCGTATCCGTGATCAGCATGTAAAGATCGGACACGCTGCGACGAACGGCTTCATTGAAGATTTCGTTGGAAGTCACCACCGCCGCTGCGCGCGACGACGACGTGCGCAAGGCCCGGTGCGCCTCCCTCAGCGCGACGAAGAAGGCTCTCGGGGGCGGATCGGACGAAGGCGGCGAATCGCACCGCACTTCCATGAAGATGCGGCTCGTGGCGCCGGGTTTCAGCTCCAAGTCGAACGCGGCGCTCTCCTGCGTCAGCTGCGAGGGCTGGGGATAAAAGCGCAACGCCGTATGGCGATGCCGCTTGTCCAAGCCCACGTAGCCGAGCGTCACGCCGTCTTCCTGGAACACGGGCGGCTTGAGCGTGCCGCGCCGCTTCCGGCGTGTGCCGCGCACTTCGAACAAGTCGGCAAAGTCTGCGGCGAAGGCAATTTCCACCCTCACCTTGTGAGGCGCCGTGCTGTAATTGCGCACCATGAGGCGCTCGTAGCATGCGCCGTCCCAGAGAAACCGCGACCGACGCACGTGAATGAGGTCGTGCTCCAGCACCAGGCGCCCTTCGCTGTCGCAAATGCCGATGTTGGTGAGGTCGCAGGTGAGGATGGCGTTGTCGTCGCGCAGCGTCGAGCTGAGAAGCATGGGACGCGTGCCATCCAGCGTCAGGTACAGATGCGAGAGGTAACGCGTGTCGCGGTGGTAAATGCCCTCCGGGCTGCCCGGCCCGGCCAGCGCGTCGCCGTTGTGGTCGAACACGGCGAAGGTTTCGCCGTGCTTGAGCGTGCGCGGGCGCCGCTCCTGCAACGACGCGCTGGCGGGAATGAAGAATTGGGCAACCGGCGTGGCCGGCCGGACTTCGGCCACCGACACGCGCACTTCCTCGCCGTTGGCTGGCCCACCCATTCTTCTCCTCCCCTTACGCCATCACGCGGAACTCTCCGTCATTGACACCCACTCGCGAGAGTGTGCGCGACTCGCGCCTGCTCTCCACGAGCCGGCGATAGATGGACACATAGTTTTCCGCCATGCGCTCTACCGTGAAGCGGCGCTCGAAGCATTCCCGCACTTGGGCGCGCGGCAACTGATCGATGCGCGCGACGGCCGCGACGGCCTCCTCCATCGATTCGACGATGAAGCCCGAAACGCCGTCTTCGATGATCTCCGGCACGGATCCGCTGCGGAAGGCCACCACCGGCGTGCCGCAGGCCATGGCTTCGATCATGACCAACCCGAACGGTTCCGGCCAATCGATGGGGAAGAGCAGCGCCGAAGCATTGCCGAGGAACTCGGCTTTTTCATGCTCGTTGATTTCGCCGATGAACTCCACGTTCGGGTGCTCGGCCACCATCGGCCCGATCACCTGCTCCCAGTAGGCCTGGTCCGCCTTATCCACCTTGGCCGCGATCTTGAGCGGCAGGCCGGCCGCCGCGGCGATCTGGATGGCGCGGTCGGGACGCTTCTCCGACGATATCCGGCCGAGGAAGGCGAGATATCCCTCCGGATTCGGACGGAATGGCAGCAGGTCCGACGGCAACCCGTGGTAGACGGTGCCAACCCAATTGACCGGCGGCATGGGCTTGCGCTGGTGGTCGGAGATGGACACCAGCGGGAACTGCGCGAAAGCCGTGTAGAAGGGCTTGAGGTCAGGCAGGTCCAGCCGCCCATGGAGCGTGGTCAACGTCCGGTCTGCAATGTCCCGGATCAACGGGAAATGCAGGATGTCGATGTGGAAGTGAAGGATATCGAACTCGTTGGCCAGGCGGCGGACCTGGTCCAGCATCATGACGTGGTAGGGAACGGGATCCCGCACGTCGGGATTCAACCGCAACGCCTGGTCGCAGCATGGCACCAAGGAGGCCGAGGTCACGGAGTCGCCGCTGGCGAACAGCGTCACCTGGTGGCCGCGGCGAACCAGCTCATCGGTCAAGTAGGCAACGACGCGTTCCGTCCCCCCGTACAGCCGGGGCGGACAGCGCTCCATTAGCGGAGCGATCTGGGCAATCTTCATTGGCAAATCCTCCTCGTACAGACGAAGCATTGGCAAACGAACTTGCGTCAGTCGGTTCCACTAAGAAACGTCGGAAATGATAGCGTAGACGGCACCACCTGCGCATGGACGCCGCCAGGCGCCCCCCGGGCCGCGTTGAATGCCTCAGGCGGAGCGGCCCTTGCCGGTTTTTTTCGGCGCCTCGCCGCGCGACGGTGCACCCTTGCCCAGCAGCGAGTCCGCCCCGTTCATCCGCTCCATCGACGACAACGCGTCGGCATAAGAAAGAAAATGCCGCAGATAAGCCGGCGCGAGCCGTTGCATGAGTTGCAGGGACTGGTGCACAAGGTGGACGGAGTTGAGCGGCCCGGCGTTCTCCGGCACGTTTTGCATGGCTTGCCGAAGCTCGCTTCCTACGCGCAAGCCGGCCCAGAGGCTGCGGAAATACTCGGCTACGTCAGCGCCGCCCGACGCCTGGACGATCGCCGCACGCCCCGCTTCGAGCCGCGCCACGAGATCAGCCACGCCCGCCCGTTCCTGCTTCGCGGCGGCACCGGCGCCCCGTTCGCGCGCAGCGGCTTGGGCAACGGTCGTGCGAGCCTGCGCTTCGTACGCCTCGAGCAGTTGCGCCAGCTTATCCTCCAAGACCCGGCGCGCCTCGCCTGCACTCCCCAGCGCCCGCCGGCTCAAAGACGCGATGAAGTGAAAGCGCACCGGATCGCAACGATCCAGGCCTTGCTCGCGCAGGTGCGCCAGCCTGGCCTCGATGCCGGGAGGAACCGTATCACTCACGATTTTGGGCGCCCGCCTGGCGCGATGAACGTGGCATGGGAGCGATTTCCACCCGCCTGTTGCGCGAACGCCCTTCTTCATCGGTGTTCGGCGCAACGGGATGCTCGGAACCGAATGCGGCGGCGAACACCGATGAGGACGGTATGCCTTCTTCGATCAGCGCCCGAGTCACCGTCAGCGCACGCTGCGCCGACAACTCCCAATTGTCGGCGAAGCGGCGGTTACCTTCAGTGATCTGCAGGTCGTCGGTGAAACCGCTCACCATGATGATTTCATCGCCGGCTTCCAAATAGGCAGCCAGCGGTCCGGCCAAGCTCTTGAGCAGCTGGCGTCCCTCGGGTTGCAGGGCATCGGAGTTCAGCGCAAACAACACGCTGCCACGTATGCCTATGCGCCCGTCGGTCAACGTCACGCGGCCGGCAGCCAGCGGGCCTGCCAGCGCGTGCTCGAGGGCTTCGCGACGCTGCGTCTCTGCCTGGCGCTGCCGGACCTCTTCCTCCAGTTTGACCGAAAGCTCCAGCTGCGTGCCGACCACGCCCACCAAAATCAGTACAAAGGCGCCCAGCATCACCGTCATCAGGTCGCCGAAGACGGCCCAGGCAGGCGCAGCCGGCTCCAGCTCGGATTCGATCTCGTTCGCCATCACGACGCGTCGCCCGCCGGCGTCCGTTGCGCGTCGAGCAAGCGCAGTTCCTCGACGATTTGCTTCTGCGACATCATGCTGAGTTCGATGACGTCCTTGGCCTGCGCAACATAGTAGGCAAGCTGCTCATCGCTGCGGGCCATGGCTTGGCCCAGCGCCTCTTCGATGCGTTGCAGGTGATGCATGAGCTTGTCCGTGGACTCGCTGAAAAGCTTGACGGCATGATCCAAGGATTCGCCCAGGCTGGCCACTTCGGCCGCACTGCCCGTCACCTGCGCCGCGACCGACTCCAGCCTACCGGTTTCGCTGGCGACTTGTTCCGTGAAGCGCGCCCCCACGCGTTCGAGCATTTCCGCCGACGCGCCAACCAGCGCATCCACGGCGGCCCGCTGCTCGGTGCTGGCATGATTGACGGTGTCGAGCAAGCCCGCCACGGTTTGCAGGAGCCGTTCGCGCTCCTCTAGCATGGCATTGTCGCGTTCCATGCTGTCGGACAGCTTCTGGCGCAACTCGCCGATGACCTCGGCGGCGGCACGTGGCGCCTCGGAAGCAGCCTGCACGAGGCGCTCGATTTCCGCGATGGTCGCCCGGGCGGCGGCCTGCGTTTCCGCGGAGACCTGGCCGGCCGCCTGCGCCAACGCTTCGCAGACCTCCTGCTGCCGGAACGTGATCTTCTCCCCGGTTTCCAGCAGCTCGCGCTGCAGGGTACCCGAGAGGCTTTCCAGGGCCTGCGTCCAGGCGGCTTGCCGCGCCTCGTCGCGCGAAGCCAGTTCCGTCCGCAGCGTCTGGTGCGCCTGGCCAACGGATTCCAACAATCCCGCGGCGTGCCGCTCGAAGGCCCCTGCGGCGGCGGACAATACCTGCCCCGTTTCGTCCAGCAACTTCCCGCTGGCTTGCTGGTGACGCTCGAGCGCGCCATCCCAGGCGGCGGCCAGTCGCTGCGCCGCGGCGTCCAGCTGCCCCGCCACCCCGTCGACCAGCCCGGCGGCCCTTCGCTCGAAATGCTCGGCAAAGCCGTCGAGCGAGGCCTGCACGGCCCCTGCCAGCGCTTCGCCCGTGCGGCGATGCTCCTGCAGCGCCTCGTTCCACGCAGTGGAAACCGTCGCGGCCGTCGCATCCAGGCGACCGGCGAGCCCCTCCAGCAGTTCCGAGGCACGCCGCTCGTAGCCCTGTGCAAACCGATCGAACGAGGCGCCGATCTCTCCGGCCAGGGCGGCGCTGGCGCGCTCATGGCCCGCTAGCGAAGCGCCCCAGCGTTCGGACACGGCTGCGGTCATGCGCTCCAGGCGTGCCGAAATATCGTGCACCAGCTCGGTTGAGCGCTGTTCGAAACTCGAGGCGAAGCCAGCCAGCGTCGACCCCAATTCACCCGCCAACACCTGGCCGGCCAGCCGATGTTCGTCCAGGGCGGCGCGCCAAGCCTGGGTTACGGCGGTGGTACCGGCCTCCACGCGCTCCGACAAAGTATCTAGCTGCCGCTGCACGGCCTGGGCGACGGCCTCGCGTAGCTCCGCCGCCTCGCGCGCCAGGCCAGACATGGCGGTCTCGACCGCCGGCTGGATGGCGGCGCCCGCGCGCCGCGCGCCCTCTTCCAGGCTCTCCTTCACGCAGGCCTCGACGGACGCAGCCAGGCGCCGATACTCAGCGTCGACCTTCTCGTGAAAGCGCTCCTGCCCCACCGAGAGCCGTTCGCCCAGGGCCTCATGCTGCCGCGCCAGCGCCTCGGTCATGGCTTCCAAGCGGTCCAGCAGCGCCGGCATCAAGTCCGCCTGGCGCCGGAGCAATTGGTAGGACTCCTCGCGCTGGTGTGCCAGGGAATATGGGCGCAGGGTAGTGGCGATGCGCGTATCGAGCAGCTGGCCGGCCTGTAGCCGCTCGCGCCGGCACAGCGCGGCGAGCAGGCCCAGGGCCGCCGACGCCGCGACACCGGCGACGGAAGTGCCAAAAGCAAACCCCAACCCGCTGACAGGCGCCGCGAGCGAGGCGCGGATGGCCGCAATATCGGTGGCGTTCTCGAGCGCAACGCCGGTTCCCCGCAGCGTCGCCACCATCCCCAAGAACGTCCCGAGCATCCCCAGCAACACCAAGAGGCCCGCGAGATAAGGCGTCAATGCCGGCCCCGGCAGCGCCACCCTCCCCCCTTCGACGCGCAGGCGCACGGCATTGCGCAGGGAGGGATGCAGCCTGTCCAGGAATGCGGCGAGGCTGGGCGGTACGCTTTCGAGCTCTCCCGCCGCCCGCGCCAAAGAGGCCGTGGCACCCTGGAAGCGACGCAGTTCCAGGCCACCCGCCACGTAGAACCCTGCAATGAGCAGGATGATGGTCAGCGCCAGCGGGTTCGACCCAAGATAACCGAAGGCGACCCACGCGACCACCGCCAGGCCCGCCAGGAAAACGACAAAAGATAAGAATCTGCTCATCGAGGCTCGTCAGCTCACGCGAAGGGCCGCGAGCAGCCCTTCGACCGGTTGTAGTCGAAAGTCCAGTTCGGCGAGCAATACGCTCTCCATGTCCTTGCGGAACACGTCCAGCCATGCCGGGGCGGCAGCCTGCGCCCTGCGCCGCAGGCGTCCGAAATGCCCTTCCAGCAGCGACGGGACGGACGCGAGCAAGGTGCGCTCTTGTGCTCCCAGTACCCGCTCCATCACGGCATCCACCCCCGCCAACCTGGCCATTTCCGGGGAAATCGCGGCCAGCCGCGCCCGCAATCGCCCGCGCAGCGCGGCGATCGTCGTTTCCATCATCTGCTGCTTGGACGCGTAGCGCTGGCCGTAGCGGGAATAGTCCTCCTCGACCCCTGGATCGACGGCCGCCGCCGCGCCTCGCCGGGCATTGCCCCGCGGGGGGTGAAGCACCTTGTCCTGCATGATGGAGCGGGCCAGCTCGGCGCGGACCCGCGCGCACTCCTCCTCGGCCGTCTCGGCCGGCAGCGCTGCCGCAGCCGCCATCTTGGCGCCGCCGTTCAAGACCGCGGACAACGCGATCGCGTCGGTCCAGCCGAGCCAAAGGCTCAGGCGCTCGGCAAGCACCTGCCGGGGCTGCGGGACCGGAAGCTCTCCGAGGCGGGCGAGCAAGCGGACGAATGCCGGACCGCTGGCGCCCGTGGGCCGGGACATGTGCACCATGAAACCGGGTTGAAACAAAACCCCGGAGTTTACACGCCCGGACGAGGCGGTCCGGCGCAGGCAGCGTCTCCTACGGTGTACCAGCGGCGTTGCCGCAGGCTTCCCGGATGCTTTGTAACAACGCCCGGACGCTGTCAGGCAATTGCGCACCGCTGCGCGTGGTGATCCCTATCCGGCGCTGCAACCCGTCGAGCGGTACGGCCAACTTGCATAATTGCGCCGCTTCGACTTCGTATTGGAGCTGGTGGGTGGAAAGCACGGTAAGCATGCCCGCCGTGATCAGGAGGCCGCGCACCAGGGCGAGGTCTCCGGTCTCGACGGCCGGCACCGGCGCGGGCTCTCCGTGCGCCGCAAAAAAGGCGCTCAAGGATTCGCGCAGCGGCGTGCCGGGCCGGGAAAGCACCCAAGATTGCCCGCGCAAGTCCGCCAGCCCCAGGCGCTCGCGCCGCGCCAGCGGATGAGTCGTCGCCGCCATGACGCAGAGCTCTTCGGTGAACAACAGTTCGTGGTGCAGTGCCTGGTCGGTATCCGGACGCAGCGCGCCGATGATGAAATCCAGCTTACCGCTCAGCAGGTCGGCGCAGAGCTGTTCGTAAGGGCTCTCCCGGGCGTGTACGCGCAAGTCAGGATGCGCCGCGCGCAGCTTTGCGATGGCTTCAGGCAACAGGCGCGTGCGCGAGAGCGGCAGCGCGCCCACTGCGATCACCCCCGCCATGTTGCCGTCCAGGGCGGCCAAGTCCTGGGCGAGATAGCGCAGCTCCGCCAATGCCCTGTCGAAACGCACCAGCCAGCGCGCCCCCAAGCGCGTCGAGATCG